>NZ_JBXASK010000006.1:0-380580 GCF_058809215.1 Caulobacter sp. GW821-FHT10F06
CGTGACCGAAATCGGCGAAGCACGCCCCAGACACCAGGCCCACATAACCCGTGCCAATCATCGCTACGCGCATGGATGCTTCCTGCTCAAACCCGCCGGGACCGCGTCGCGGCGATCCGCCTAATCCAGCAATCAGGGCGCAGAGGCAAGGCTCCTGGCGGACCGCCGCGCGCTATTCCGACGCCTTTTATACGCCGTTTGGACGCCCGGCCATCGCAACGCCTTTCGTGCGGAGGCCAAACCCTATAGCAGCGGTCGTCAGATCCTGTTTTTGGAAGATGTCGATGCGGAACGTCCTGGTGGCCGGAGGCGCTGGCTATGTCGGCTCCCACACCTGCCTGGCGTTGGCGGCCGCAGGGTTTACCCCTGTGGTCCTGGATGATCTGTCCAACGGTCATCGCGAGCATGTCCTGTGGGGACCGCTGGAGATCGGCGACATCCGAGACGCCGCCAGACTCGACGCGGTCTTCGCCGCCCATGCTCCGGTCGCGGTCATACATCTGGCGGCGCGCATCGAGGTCGGGGCCTCGGTCGCCGATCCTGGCGCCTTCTTCGACAACAACGTCTCGGGCAGCATCAGCCTGATCGAGGCCGCACGCCGGGCCGGTGTCGACGCCATGGTGTTTTCCTCGACCTGCGCCACATTCGGCGATCCCGTGCGTCTGCCGATGGACGAAGCTCATCCGCAAAATCCGCTCAATCCCTATGGGCGCACCAAGCTGATGGTCGAGCAGGCCCTAGCCGATTACGATCGCTATGTCGGCTTCCGCAGCATCGTGCTGCGCTATTTCAACGCCGCCGGCGCCGAGCCCGAGGGGCGTATCGGCGAGTGGCACGAGCCCGAGACCCACGCCATTCCGTTGGTCATCCAAGTCGCCCTGGGGCAACGGTCGCACTTCACGATCTTCGGCGATGACTACGACACGCGCGATGGCACGGCGGTGCGGGACTACGTCCATGTGCTGGACCTGGCCGCCGCCCATGTCAGCGCCCTCAACCGCCTGATCGAGGGCGCGCCGAGCGCCAGCTACAATCTCGGCACCGGACGAGGCACAAGCGTCAAGGAACTGATCTCCGGCGTCGAGCGCGCGGTCGGCAAGCCGCTGGCGGTGCAGGTCGCCGCGCGCCGGCCAGGGGACGCGCCGGTCCTGGTCGCCGACAACGCAAAAGCCAAGGCGGAGCTGGGCTGGACGCCGTCCCGCGACCTCGATGCCATCCTGTCCTCGGCCTGGCGCTGGCATCAGGCTCAGGCCGCGGCCGGCCGATAGCCGGCGCGAGGGATGATCCGACCCTCCAGGCGGCTCATCTCAGACCGTTTGTCGCACGACCCTGCGGTGAAACGGTTTATTTGTAACTCCCCAGGTATCGTTTGAGGGTTGTGACGCTGGGGGACCGCGCGTGTTGAAGGTTTTGACCTGTCTGACGACCGAGCATGACTATCGGTTGGTCGGCGTGGCGGCGGTCGTTTGTTTCGCGGCTTGCTTCACGGCGTTCAGGCTTTACTCGCGGATGCGCGGCGCGAAGGGCCTAGTTCGGGCCGCGTGGCTGCTGCTCACCGGCCTGGTCTCGGGCTCGGGCGTCTGGGCCACGCACTTCATCGGCATGGTCGCCTACAATCCCGGTCTGAAGACCGGCTACAGCCCGACCGGCACCCTGCTGTCCCTGATGATCGCCGTGCTGTTCATGGGCACCGGCTTCGTCGTGGCCTCGGCCCAGCGCTCGCGCACCAACGACGTGGCCGGCGGCCTGGTCCTGGGCATGGGCGTCGCGGCAATGCACTACACCGGCATGACCGCGTTCGTGACCCAGGGCGAAGTCGTCTGGGAACACGCGACGGTCGGCGCCTCGGTCCTTTTGGGCGTGGTGGGCTGCACCATCGCCCTGGTCGTCGCGGGCCGCGCCCGCAGCATGTCCAAGCAATTGATCGGCGGCGGCATCCTGACGCTGGCCGTCTGTTCGCTTCATTTCACCGGCATGGGCGCGATCACCATCGTCCCCGACGCTGCGGCCATGGTCCCCGACCAGTTGCTGTCGGGCGGCGTCCTGACCCTGGCGGTCACCTGCATCACCGGCCTGATCATCCTGGGCGGCCTCGGCGCCGTGGCCATCGAATCCCAGACCACCCGCTCGGCCCTCGAGCGCATCCGCCGCCTGGCCAACGCCGCCTATGAAGGCATCGTGGTCGTTCAGGACGGCCGCATCAACGACGCCAACGCCGCCTTCTGCGAACTGGTCGGCGCGCCCCTGGAAGAGCTGCAGGGCCAGCCGCTGTTCGGCGCGATCCTGACCTACAACGGCGCCGAGGCGACGCGCGAAGGCGTGCGCCGCGAGGGCGTGCTGCAGCCGATCGCCGGCGGTCGCGAGATCCCCGTCGAGGTGTTCTCGCGCCTGATGGACGACGGCGCCCGAACCGAGACCTCGGGCCTCACCGTCCTGGCCGTGCGCGACCTGCGCGAGCGCCGCTCGGCCGAGGAGAAGATCCGCTATCTGGCCGAGCACGACGGCCTGACCGGCCTGCCCAATCGCAACTCGCTGCAGGCGCGCCTGAGCGCCGCCATCGACCGCGTCGAGGCCTCCGGCGAGAGCCTGTCGGTGATCTGCATCGACCTGGACCACTTCAAGGAAGCCAACGACCAGCACGGTCACCTGGCGGGGGACTCCCTGCTGGTCGAGACCGCGCGGCGTCTGCAGGACTCCGTCAGCGCGCCGTCCTTCGCCGCGCGTCTGGGCGGCGACGAGTTCATCGTCGTGCAGGTGGCGGGGGGCGACCAGCCCGGCGCCGCCGCAGAACTATCGGGCCGTCTGCTCGAGACGCTGTCCGCGCCGGTGATGTTCGAGGGCCAGGACCTGACCATGGGCGCGAGCCTGGGCGTCAGCCTCTATCCCGACGACGGCCGCACCACCGAGTCCCTGATGGCCAACGCCGACATGGCGCTGTATCGCGCCAAGGAAAGCGGTCGTGGCGTCTATCGCTTCTTCAAGCGCGAGATGGACGAGTCGATCCGCGAGCGCCGGGCCCTGGCCCGCGACCTGAAGCAGGGCATCATCGACGAGGAGCTGATCGTCCACTACCAGCCGCTGGCGCGCGCCGCCGACGGCGAGGTCTGTGGCTTCGAGGCCCTGGTCCGCTGGAAGCACCCGACCCGCGGCATGATCCCGCCGCTCGACTTCATTCCAGTGGCCGAGGAGAACGGCCTGATCGCCCCGCTAGGCGAGTGGGTGCTGCGCCGCGCCTGCGCCGACGCCGCCTCCTGGGACAAGCCGCTGCGCATCGCGGTCAACCTGTCGCCGCTGCAGCTGAACAATCCGGCCCTGCCGACCCTGGTGCACGAGGTGCTGATCCAGACCGGCCTGTCGCCGGCCCGCCTGGAGCTGGAGATCACCGAGAGCGCCCTGTTCAAGGACTATCAGCGCGCGCTGGACAATCTGCGCCGCCTGAAGGCTCTGGGCGTGCGCATCGCCATGGACGACTTTGGCACCGGCTTCTCGTCGCTGTCGACCTTGCAGTCGTTCCCGTTCGACAAGATCAAGATCGACAAGAGCTTCGTGGAGAACATCCACCGCCACGACCGCGCCACCGTCATCGTGCGCGCCGTGCTGGGCCTGGGCCGCAGCCTGGAGATCCCGGTCGTCGCCGAGGGCGTGGAGACCGAGGAGCAGATCGTGTTCCTGCGCGGCGAGGCCTGCGCCGAACTGCAGGGCTATGCGATCGGGCGTCCCGCGCCGGTCGACTCGCTGACGGCCTGGACCATGGCCAGCGCGATCGCGCCGCAACTCACCCCTACCAAGCGCGCCAAGCGTTCTGCGGCCTGACGAAGACTTGCCATCCGGCGCGCGCGAACTGAAATGATCGTCCGTTCGCGCACAGGCGCGCCGGGAACCAGTTCCGGCGTTGGACGTTGCGGGCAAGCCGGTCGCCTGGAAAGCCCAGGGACGGTGGTCTAGGGGGGCGCGCCGAGTGCTGGGGCGGACGGCCATCAGGTTCGTGACGGGGAACGACCGACCCCTTGTGCGATACGCCATCGCCGGGGCGACGGTGCTCGCGGCCTTCCTCGCGCGCATGGTCGCGGCCCTGGCCACCGACACCCCCACCAATTTCCCGACCTTCTATGTCGCCGTCCTGGTGGCCGCCATGTTCGGCGGCGTGGGCGCCGGCCTGGCGACGCTGGCGGCCGGCACGGCGGTCGTCTGGCATCTCTGGCTGGGTCCGGCCGCGGGCGGAGTTCTGCACGCCAAGGAAGCCGTCCAGATCATCATGTTCTGGATCTGCGGCGGCCTGATGGTGCTGTTCATGGAGATCCTCCGCCGGGCCGTGCGGACGGGGCTGGCGGCCGAGGAGCGTTTCCGGGCCGCGCAGGAAGCCTCGCTCGACGCCTTCGTGATCCTGGAGCCGGTGCGCGAGGGCGGCCGGATCGTCGATTTCCGCTGGACCTACGCCAACCCGGCCGCCGAGGCGATGCGGCCCACGGGCGCCTCGACCCTGGTCGGTCGCCGGGTGCGCGAGGCCTTCAACCACCCGACCAACCATGACATGGCCGACCGTTTGAACCGGTTGTTCGAGGACGGCGGTCCTGACGACATCGACGTCCACCGGGTGATCAACGGCAAGGACCGCTGGATTCGCTCGAGCGGCGTCAAGCTGGGTCACGACTTGGCGGTGACGTTTCGCGACGTGACCGAGGCGGTCGAGGCGCGACGCGATCTGGAGACCCGGGTCGCCGAGCGCACGGCGGCCCTCGAAGCCAGCATCGCCGAGACGACCAAGGCCGAGGCGGCCCTCGCCCAGGCTCAGCGCCTGGAGACGGTCGGGCGGCTGACCGGCGGCGTCGCCCACGACTTCAACAACCTGCTGACCGTGATCGTCGGTGGTCTGGACATGATCCTGCGCCAGCCCGGCGACGAGGCGCGGGTGCGCCGCCTGGCCGAGGCCGCGCTATCGGCGGGCCAACGCGGCGAGCGCCTCACGCGCCAGCTGCTGGCCTTCTCGCGCAACCAGGAGCTCAAGCTCGAGGTCGTCGATATCCCGGCCCTGGTCGCCCAGGTCGAGCCGCTGCTGGTCCGCGCCGTCGCCGAGAACACTCGGCTGACCATCCGGTGTGATGCAAACGCCGGCGTCAGCCGGGTGGACGCCGCGCAGTTCGAGGCCGCACTGCTCAATCTGGTGGTCAACGCTGTGGACGCCACGCCCGACGACGGCGAGATCACCGTCGAGGTGACGGCGGTGCGCCTGTCCGACGGCCAGATCGCCGATACGCGCGCCGGCGACTATGTGCGTGTGGCGGTCAGCGACACCGGCACGGGCATGCCGCCGGAAGTCCTGACCCGGGTGTTCGAGCCGTTCTTCACCACCAAGGATGTCGGCAAGGGGACCGGTCTTGGACTGGCCCAGGTCTATGGCTTCCTGCGCCAGAGCGGCGGCGGGGTCAGCATCGACAGCGTCGAGGGGCGCGGCTCGACCGTGGCGCTCTATCTGCCGGCCGCCGTCGGGACAGTGGTCGAGCCCCCCGCCGAACAGGCTGCGCCGGTCGCCGTCCGGGCGGACCTGGCCGGAACGCGGGTGCTGCTGGTCGAGGACGATCCGGCCGTGCGCGCCATCGCCGAGGGGGCCTTGTTGGATTTCGGCTGCGTGGTGGTCACCGCCACCGACGGCGTCCACGGACTGGCGCTGCTCGAGCGCGAGGCGGCGTTCGACCTGCTGATGTCAGACATCATCATGCCCGGCGGGATCAGCGGCGTGGACCTGGCTCACGCCGCCGCGGCGCGCGACCCGGCCATGGCCATCCTGCTGACCACCGGCTATGCGGGCGAGAAGCTGGCCATGGCGCCGGCCGACCTGCCCTGGCCCCTGCTGCGCAAGCCGTTCCGCGTCGAACAACTGGCCGAGGCCCTCGCCGCCTTACTGGAGCGGCGGCCGGTCAAGCTCGATCTCGACGCCTGACCGCGCGTCCTAGCGCATGCTTTTCTTCAAACTGCCCAGCAAGCCGCGCATGATCTCGCGTCCGGCCTGACTGGCCACGGTGCGCAGCAGCGACTTGGCGAAAGTCTCGGCCATGCCCTGGCGGCTGGACGCGGCGCGGGGCCGCGGCGCGGCCCGCGATTCGCGGGCTTCCTCGCGAGCGCGGACCTTCTCCTCGGCCGCCCGTTGCTTCTCGGCCTCGGCGGCGTCCTGGGCGACCTCGGCCTGGTGCTGGGCCTCCTGGGCGCGGCCTTGCAGGATTTCATAGGCCGAGGCCCGGTCCTGGGCGACGTCGTAGAGGCCGGCGACCGGGCTCTTGGCGATCAGGGCGTTGCGCTCTTCCGGCGTCAGCGGGCCCAGGCGCGAGGCGGGCGGACGGATCAGGGTCTTCTGCACGACGTTCGGCGCGCCCTTGGCGTCGAGGGTCGAGACCAGGGCCTCGCCCACGCCCAGGCCTTGGATGGTCTCGGCGGTGTCGAAGTTCGGATTGATCCGGAAGGACTGGGCGGCGGCCTTCAGGCCCTTCTGGTCGGCGGGGGTGTAGGCGCGCAGGGCGTGCTGCACGCGAGCGCCCAGCTGTCCCAGCACCGCGTCGGGAATGTCGGCCGGGTTCTGGGTGACGAAATAGATGCCCACGCCCTTGGAGCGGATCAGGCGCACCACCTGCTCGATCTTTTCCAGCAGCGGCTTGGGCGCGTCGTTGAACAGCAGGTGCGCCTCGTCGAAGAAGAAGACGAGCTTGGGCTTTTCCGGATCGCCCACTTCGGGCAGCTCCTCGAACAGCTCCGACAGCAGCCACAGCAGGAAGGTCGAATAGAGCTTGGGCGACTGGATCAGCTTGTCGGCGGCCAGCAGGTTCACATAGCCGCGCCCGGCGACGTCGGTGCGCATGATGTCGGCCAGCTTCAGCGCCGGCTCGCCGAAGAAGTTGTCGGCGCCTTGCGTCTGCAGGGTCAGCAGCTTGCGCTGGATCGAACCCACCGTGGCCGGCGAGACGTTGCCGTAGAGCGTGCCGATCTCCGAGGCGTGGTCGGCGACATATTTCAGGCAGGCCTGCAGGTCCTTGAGGTCCAGCAGCAACAGGCCGTCCTTGTCGGCGACGTGGAAGACAATCGTCAGCACGCCTTCCTGAACGTCGTTCAGCTCCAGCAGCCGCGACAGCAGCACCGGACCCATCTCCGAGATGGTGGTGCGGATCGGATGACCCTTCTGGCCGAACAGGTCCCAGAACACCGTCGGCGGCGCGGCGGGAGTCAGGGTGAGGTCCATCGAGGCGGCGCGGGCCAGCATCTTCTCGTTGGGCGCGCCCGGCATGGCGATGCCCGAAAGGTCGCCCTTCACGTCGGCGGCAAACACCGGCACCCCGGCGTCGGAGAAGGCCTGGGCGATGACCTGCAGGGTCACGGTCTTGCCCGTCCCCGTGGCGCCGGCGACCACGCCATGGCGATTGGAGCGATCGAGCCGCTGGGTCACCGGACCTTCGCCGAGCCCGACCAGGATCTCGCCTTCACCAATCGACAGAGTCATGCGCAACGTCCCTTGAACTTGAGCGCTGACCCTAACCCCGGCCTTGCTTCGCGCCAATCGCGGCGCTCAAAGTGTTACGTTTCCCCAGGAGAACCGAATGACCATCCCGCCGTCCGCCGCCGCTCGCAACGCCGTGGTGTTCCTGGCGGTGATCGCGGGAGGCGCGACGCTGTACTGGGCGCGCGACATCCTCACGCCGCTGGCCCTGGCGGTGTTCCTGGCGGTGATGATCGACAGCTTCGCCCGCGTGCTGGTGGCCCGCGTCCCGCGCTTTCCCAGGCCCCTGGCCCTGCCGACCGCCATCGTGCTGTCGATCGTGCTGTTTGGCCTGTCGGTGTGGATGGTGGCCAACAACAGCGCCGGCTTCGCGGCCCAGATGAAGGGCTATACGCCGAGGCTGAACGAGCTCATCGCCGATATCGCGGGCCTGGGCGGTCGGGTCGGGCTGAAGGTGGAGCCGACGCTTGACGGCCTGATCAAGCAGCTCAATCTGTCGCGCTATATCGGCACGGTCGCCCAGAGCCTGCAGAGCGTCGGCACCAGCGCGGTGCTGGTGCTGATCTATCTGGGCTTCATCGTCGCCTCGCGCCGGGGGTTCGGTCGCAAGATCGTCGCCATGTTCCCGCAGCATGGCGAGCGCGAGAAGGCGATGGTGCTGTTCCATCGCATCCGCGACGGCGTCGAGCAGTATCTGTGGATCCAGACGGTCACGGGCCTGATGATCGCCGTCGGCGCCTGGGTGGTGATGGCCATCCTGCGGCTCGACAACGCCTTCTTCTGGGCCTTCCTGATCTTCCTGGCCGCCTACATCCCCATCCTGGGCGGCGCGATCGGTTGCTTCCTGCCGCCGCTGTTCGCCCTGGTGCAGTTCCCCGACAGCTTCGCGCCGGCGATCATCCTGTTCGCGGCGCTGCAGGGCATCTTCTTCGTGGTCGGCAACATCATCCTGCCGCGCATGCAGGGCGACAGCCTGAACATGGATCCGACCGTCGTGCTGCTGTCGCTGGCGGTGTGGGGCGCGCTCTGGGGCGTGGCGGGCATGTTCCTGTCCACGCCGCTGACCGTGGCCTGCATGGTGATCCTGGCCCAGTTCGACGGGACGCGCTGGATCGCGATCCTGCTGTCGGAGGACGGCGACCCGCAAGGTCCCGGTGTCGCGCCTGGCGGCCACAAGTCCGCGGCGGAGAAGCCCTCGCAAACCGCAAAGTCGCCTGTTCGACGGAAAGTCGCGAAGGGGGACTTAAAATCCTGAAAGCTGCGCCTATCTCTGTCTTGTCCGGTTCCCCCCAGCCGGACCCCGCGAGACGCGGCCGGCTTTCCTGGCGCGTCGAAAGCGGAAAACGCCCGCCTTCCCCCCGGCGGGTCGGCGCCGCCGGTCTCCCCCCCACCGGCGGCGCTTCCGTTTTCCCGGGCCTGATCGGCCCTGCCGCCGACGGCGCGTTCCAAATCTGCAAGACTTTTTGCGTAATTCGGACGACCTGGTTGAACCCCGGCCCGAAAAGGCTAGGTTGTCGCCAAAAATTCGCGAGGAAATCCCATGGCTGCTGCAAAAAATGACCTCCAAGGTTCGGAGGCCGCTGGCGGCCCGCTCCTGACGGCGTTCGCGCAGGCGCTGGGGAAGTCGGTCAACACCCTGGAGGCCGAGCCTCGGCATTTCGTCGCCCAGGCCCAGGACGACTGGTCGGCCGACGAGCTGCCCGGCTTCGACGCCGGCGACACCGCCTTCGCCCTCGCCGATTTCTGGCGCTTCGGCCTGACCGCCACCGACGTCACCGAGCCCGCCATCCGCCTGCGCCGCGCGCGCAAGCCCGACGGGACCGACCTGCGCGGTGACCTGCTCGAGATCGTCCAGTTGGACCGGCCCTTCCTGGTCGACAGCATCATGGGCGCGGTGGCCGAGGCCGGCTTCCAGGTCCGCGCCATGTTCCACCCCGTGGTCGAGGCGGGCGGCCAGCGTCGCTCGATGATCCAGATCTATCTGGCCCCGGTGGGCGAGGACCGCGAGGCGGCCCTGATCGCCGCCGTGACCGAGGCGCTCTCCGACGTCCGCCTGGCCGTGCAGGACTTCGAGGCCATGCGCGCCCTGATGCGCCGCACGATCGTCGAGCTGCGCGACACCAAGGTTGCCATTCCCGCCGAGGCCCGGGCCGAGGACATGGACTTCCTCGACTGGCTGGCCTCCGACCACTTCGTGTTCCTGGGCGCCCGTGTCTACGAGTATCCCCGCACCGCCGACGGCGGCTACGCGGCCGAGGAGCCGCTCTATCAGCCCGAGGGCAGCCTGGGCGTGCTGCGCGACCAGGCCCGCACCGTGCTGCGCCGGGGCAGTGAGCCGGCGATCCTGTCGCGTCAGGTCCGCAACCACATCGAGGTCGGCGATCCGATCGTGGTGGCCAAGTCGAACCTGCGCTCGCGCGTCCACCGCCGCGGCTACATGGACTATGTCGGCGTCCGCCGTTACGGCGCGGACGGCAAGCCATCGGGCGAGGTCCGCTTCGTGGGCCTGTTCACCGCCGAGGCCTATGAGACCCCGGCCCACGACGTGCCGCTGATCCGTCGCAAGGTGGCCCATGTGCTGGTCAGCGCCGGCAAGGATCCTGACAGCCACAACGGCAAGCGCCTGCGCAACATCCTGGAGACCTGGCCCCGCGACGAGCTGTTCCAGACCGACGAGGACCAGCTGCTGTCGATGGCGCTGGGCGTGCTGCATCTCTACGACCGGCCGCGCGTGAAGCTGTTCACCCGCCGCGATCCGTTCGACCGCTTCATCTCGGCCCTGCTGTTCGTGCCGCGCGAGCGCTATGACTCCGGCGTCCGCGAGCGGGCCGGTAACCTGCTGGCCGAGGCGTTCGGCGGCCGGGTGTCGGCCTATTACCCCAGCTTCTCCGACGCCCCGCTGGCGCGGGTCCACTTCATCCTCGGCGTCACGCCGGGGGATCATCGCGAGCCCGACCTCGTGGCCCTGGAAGCGGCGATCGCCGAGACCGCCCGCACCTGGGACGACCGCTTCGAGGCGGCGATCCGTGACGGCGGTGCGCCCGGAACCGTCGCCCCGACCCTGGCCCGTTACGCCGGCGCCTTCCCGCCCGGCTATCGCGACCAGTACGACGCCGCCGAGGCTCTGGCCGACATCGAGGTCATCGACGCCCTGGGCGCCGACGAGGCCGTGCGCGTGCGCGCCTTCCGCCACGCCGACGACAGCGCGGTGACCTTCCGCTTCAAGCTGTATCGCCCGGGCGCCGCCGCGCCCCTGGCCGACGTGCTGCCGATCCTGGAGCACATGGGCCTGAAGGCCCTGATCGAGGACGGTTTCAAGGTCTCGCCCACCGGCGCCGACGGCGAGCGCGCTCCTGTGTGGGTGCATGAATTCGTACTGCGCGACGAGCAGGGCGAGCACCTGACCTTCGCCGACATCAAGCTGGCCTTCGAGGCCGCCTTCGTCGCCATCTGGACCGGCCGCGCCGAGAGCGACGGCTTCAACCGACTGGTGCTGGAACTCGGCATCGGCTGGCGCGAGGCCGCCCTGATCCGGGCTCTCGCCCGCTATCGCCAGCAGTCGGGCCTGGACCCAAGCCAAGGCGTGCAGGAGCAGGCCCTGGCCGATCACCCCGGCGTCGCCCGCCTGGTGCTGGATCTCTTCCAGACCAAGTTCGACCCGGCGGTGGTCGCCGATCTGGCCAGCCGCAAGGAGCAGGCCAAGGCCGTCGAGGCCAAGATCGCCGAGGCGTTGCAGGCGGTCGAAAGCCTGGACGCCGACCGCGTCCTGCGCCGCATCGCCGCCCTGGTCGGCGCCATCCAGCGGACCAACTTCTATCAGCCGGCCGCCGACGGTCAGCCCAAGCCCTATATCAGCTTCAAGATCGCCTCCCGCGAGCTGGAAGACCTGCCGGCGCCCAAGCCCTATCGCGAGATCTTCATCTCGGCCCCGCACGTCGAGGGCGTCCACCTGCGCTTCGGCCCGGTCGCCCGCGGCGGCCTGCGCTGGTCGGATCGCCGCGACGACTTCCGCACAGAGGTGCTGGGTCTGGTGAAAGCCCAGCAGGTCAAGAACGCCGTCATCGTGCCGGTCGGGTCGAAGGGCGGCTTCTATCCCAAGCAGCTGCCGCGCGGCGGCGATCGCGACGCCATCCAGGCCGAGGCGATCCGCGCCTACAAGACCTTCCTGTCGGGCCTGCTGGACCTGACCGACAATATCGATCCCGACAACAAGGTGGTCCCGCCGCCGTCGGTGCTCGTCCATGACGGCGAGGATCCCTATCTGGTCGTCGCCGCCGACAAGGGCACGGCGACCTTCTCCGACATCGCCAACGGCGTGGCCGAGGACTACGGCTTCTGGCTGGGCGACGCCTTCGCGTCGGGCGGTTCGGTCGGCTACGATCACAAGGTCATGGGCATCACCGCCCGCGGCGCCTGGGAAGCGGTCAAGCGCCACTTCCGCGAGCTGGGCAAGGACATCCAGACCGAACCCTTCACCGTGGTCGGCGTCGGCGACATGAGCGGCGACGTGTTCGGCAACGGCATGCTGCTGTCCAAGCAGACCAAGCTCTTGGCCGCCTTCGATCACCGCCACATCTTCCTGGACCCGGATCCGGACGTCGCCGCCTCCTGGGCCGAGCGCGACCGGATGTTCAAGCTGCCGCGCTCGTCGTGGGACGACTACGACAAGGCCAAGATCTCCAAGGGCGGCGGCGTCTTCGCCCGCAGCCTGAAGACCATCCCGCTGTCTGCCGAGGTTCGGGCCCTGTTCGAGATCAAGGCCGAGTCCGTCTCGCCCGCCGAACTGATGACCGCGATCCTGAAGTCGAAGGCCGAGCTGCTCTATCTCGGCGGCATCGGCACCTATGTGAAGGCCAAGGGCGAGAGCAACGCCGACGCCGGCGACAAGGCCAATGACGCCATCCGCGTCAACGGCTCGGACCTGCGGGTCAAGGTGGTGGGCGAGGGCGCCAATCTTGGCCTGACCCAGGCTGGCCGCGTCGAGTTCGCCCAATCTGGCGCTGGAGGGGCTGGCGGGCACATCAACACCGACGCCATCGACAACTCGGCCGGGGTCGACAGCTCCGACCACGAGGTCAATATCAAGATCCTCACCGGTCTGCTGGAGCGCTCGCAACAGCTGTCGCGCGAAGGCCGAAACACCCTGCTGCCGACCATGACAAACGATGTCGCCAGCCACGTGCTGGCCGACAATTACGACCAGACCCTGGCCCTGACGCTGATGGAAAGCGACGCGGTCTCGGAGGTCGAATCGCACGCCCGCTTCATGGCCGACCTGGAGGGCCGGGGTCGCCTGGACCGCAAGGTCGAGGGCCTGCCCGGCAACACCGTGCTGCTGGAACGCGGCCAGTCCGGCAAGGGCCTGACCCGGCCCGAGCTGGCGGTGCTGCTGGCCTATGGCAAGCTGGATCTGTTCGACGAGATCGTCGCCTCCGACGCGCCGGATGATCCCTGGTTCGAAGCCACCCTGCGCGGCTACTTCCCGCCGGCCATGGATCGCTATGCCGACCAGATGCAGAAGCACCGCCTGAAGCGCGAGATCATCGCCACGGTGGTCGGCAACCAGATGGTCAACATGTGTGGCCCGACCTTTCCGGGACGTCTGAAGGCCGCCGCCGGTTGCGACACCGACGCCCTGGTCACCGGCTTCGCCGCCGCCCGCGAGATCCTCGGCGTCGACGCGCTGTGGGACCAGGTCTCGGCGTTGGACGGCAAGGCCTCGGCCGCTGGCCAGACCGCGCTCTACAAGGCCCTGGCCTACGCCCTGCGCAGCCAGACCTTCTGGCTGGCCCGCCGGGCGTTCCGCGACAAGGCCGCGGTCAAGACCCTGGTCGACAGCTACGGCCCGTCGGTCGCCGAGCTGCGCGCCCTGACGCCGGCCGTCCTGTCGGGCTACGAGCAGAAGGTCGTCGCCAAGCGGGTGAAGGCCTATGTCGCCGACGGCGCGCCGGAAACCCTGGCCCAGGCCGTCGCGGCCTTGCAGCCGCTGACCACGGCGGCCGATCTGGTCGACCTGGCCAACGCCTCCAGCTGGACGGTGAAGAACGTCGCTCGCCTCTATCACCAAGTCGGCGCGGCCTTCGGCTTCGACCGCCTGCGCGGCGCGTCCGGTTCGTTCGTCGGCGGCGACGCCTTCGAGCGTCTAGCGGTGCGGCGCCTGATCGAGGACCTGCTGAGCGAGCAGACCGCGATCACCCAGGCGGTGCTGAAGTTCTCGGCCAGCGCCCAGGCCGGCGAAGACGAGGTCTCGGCCAAGGCGGCGGTCACCTCGTGGGCCGCCCTGCGCATGGACCGGGTCCGCTCGGTCAAGCGCACGGTCGAGGACATCGAGAACGCCGGCGGCGGCTGGACCTTCGCCAAGCTGACCATCGCCAACGCCGCCCTGCGCGAGCTGGCGACGGCGGGATAGGGCTGGCTCCCCGTCTCCCTCTCCCCTAGGAGAGGGAGACAATGGCGGGGAAGCAGATGGACGACGGTGATCGCAAGCGCGTCGCCTGGGCGGCTTACGAGTGGGCCCAGCAGCCCTATTGGGCGCTGATCGCGACCTTCATCTTCACGCCCTATTTCGCGGCCGGCTTCGTCGGCGACGCGGCGCGCGGCCAGAGCCTGCTGGGCTATGCCGGCGCCGTCTCGGGCCTGGCCATCGCGATCTTCAGCCCGCTGGTCGGGGCGGCCGTCGATGCGCGGCGCAATCCGCGCGCCTGGTTGATCGGCCTGGCGGTTCCGTTCGTGATCGCCAGCAGCGCCCTGTGGCTGGCGACACCGGGCGACGCGTCTCGCATCCTGCCGATCCTGGTCTGCCTGGTCGTGGCCGGGGTCACGGCCGAGCTGGGCGGATCGGTGATGAACGCCCTGCTGCCGATCGTCGCCAAGCCGGGTCAGGTCGGGCGGCTGTCGGGCACCGCCTGGGCCCTGGCCTATGTCGGGGCGCTGATCTCGCTGTTCATCGTGCTGCTGGGCTTTTCCCTGCCGGAGACGCCGTTGCTGGGCCTGAGCAAGGCCCTGCATGAGCCCGACCGCATCGTCGGCCCGATGGTCGCCGTGTGGTTCCTGATGTTCAGCTGGCCGCTGATGATCAGCGCGCCCCAGCCGCCGCCGGCCAGCGGGGCCAGGCCGCTCGCCGAGCTGTGGGAGACAATCCGCAGCCTGCCGGCCAAGCCGCACATGTTGAAGTTCCTGGTCGGCCGCATGCTGCTGGGCGACGGCATCTCCAGCTTCATCGCCTTCGGCGGCGTGCTGGCCGCCGGCCTGTTCGGCTGGACGACGACGCAGCTGGGTCTCTACGCCATCGCCCTGTCGGTGATGGCCGGGATCGGCACTTTCATCGGCGGTCGGGTCGACCAGAAGCTGGGCTCCAAGGCCACCGTGCTGATCGCCGTGGCGGTGGTGCTGTTCGGCGCGGCCGGGGTCGGCTGCGTGGGCAAGGACACGCTGTTCTTCGCCATTCCCGTCGCGCCGGCCATGCCGGGTGGGGCGCTGTTCTCCAGCACGCCGGAGCGGATGTTCCTGGCCTTCAGCCTGTTCGTGGGTCTGACCTTCGGACCGGCCCAGGCCAGCTTGCGGGCCTGGATGGCGCAGCTGGCGCCGGCCGGCGAGACCGGGCGGTGGTTCGGGCTCTACGCGCTGTCGGGCAAGGCCACGGCCTTCATGGCCCCGCTGGTGATCGCGGTCGGCACCCGCGCCGTCGGCGACCAGCGCATCGCGGTGGCGGTCTCGGCCCTGTTCATGATCGGCGGCGCCGTGGTGCTGCTGCGGGTGCCGGAACAGGCGCCTGACACCGAAGCGACGCCCGTCGCCTGAGACCGGTTGTGGAAGTCCGGGTGACCGGATTAGGCTGGCGTTGAAACGCCGTGGGGGCCCATGACCAAAGACCGCATCGTCCTGCTCGATTCCCTGCGGGGGCTCGGGGTGCTGGGCATCCTGCTCTGCAACATTCCCGACTTCGCCGTCGCCCCGGGCGTGGCCGAGTCGGTGAAGAACTGGCCGCACGGGACGGGGGCCGACACGGTCTCAGTCTGGGTGATCACCCAATGGCTGTTCCAGCGCAAGTTCGTCACCCTGTTCTCGATGCTGTTCGGGATCTCGATCTTCCTGGTCGGCGGCGAGCGGTCCGAAACCGAGCGCGGCGCGATCCTGCGCAAGCGGCTGATGTGGATGGTGGTGTTTGGCCTGCTGCACGGCTTCGCTCTCTGGTACGGCGACGTGCTGCTGAGTTACGCCTTGGCCGGCTTCGCGGTGATGCTGGCCCGGTCCTGGACGCCCAGGCGGCTGATCCGCACCGGCGCGGGGATCTGGGCGGGCCTGTCGCTAGCCTTCGTGATCGGGCTGGTGATGATGAATTTCGGCCCCCCTGATCCGGCCAAGGAGGCGCTCGAAACCGCCAAGGACGCCGCCGAGAACAGCGCCGCCGCGGCCCAGTACGCCGGGACCTTCGTCCAGTCGCTGGTCCAGAACGCCAAGGACCGGGCGCAATTCCTGATGGGCGAGCCGATCATCTTCGTGATGACCTGCGGCCTGATGATGCTGGGCCTGGGCTGCTTCAAGGCCGGCGTCTTCACCGGCGAGGCCTCCAAGAAGACCTATGCGACCCTCACGGTCATCGGGCTGCTGGCCCTGGCCGTGACCGGCGCGCTGTTCATCACCGCCGCCCTGACGGGCCTGCCCAAGCCGCTGATCCAGGGCGCGGGCTGGTTCCAGATCGCCACCGCGCCGCTGACCACGCTGAGCTATGTCAGCCTGATGGTCTTCGCCTCGCGCTCGACCGGGTTCTGGAAGGCGATCCCGGCCGTCCTGGCCCCGGTCGGCCAGATGGCCTTCACCAACTATCTGAGCCAGTCGCTGATCATGACCACGATCTTCTACGGCGGCCGGGGCCTTGGCCTGCACGGCAAGCTGGATCGTCCGGTCCTGGCCCTGCTGGTCGTCGTGACCTGGATCGTCCAGATCCTGTGGTCGCGCTGGTGGATGGACCGCTTCAGCATGGGTCCGCTGGAGTGGGTGTGGCGCCGGCTCTATCGCGGCCCGACGCCGATCCGACGGACGGCGGCCGCCTAGGTCTTCAGCGCCTCAGTCAGGGCCAGCGTGAAATAGTCCCGTGTCTGGCCGAACAGGTCGGGACGGTATTTGGCGCGCGGGTCGTTGGCCTGGTCGTCGTCGAAGGCGTGGGTGGCGTCGGCGAGGAACACGGTGTCGACGCTGAGCCCGTCGCGGGACAGGCGCTCCAGCGCCTTCTTCGGATGCTTCCAGCCGACCACCTGGTCCTTGCCGCCCAGCACCGACCAGACGCGCGGTCCGTACTGGCCCCAGCCCCGGCTGCTGGTCAGCGAGGGGTAGCTGGCATAGGGATAGACCAGCAGTGCGCCCTTGACCTGGGCCCGCAGCCGCAACGGATCGGCGTCCGGCAGGCCCGTGGCCCGGGCCGCGTTCACGCCGATCGCGTAGCCGTCCATGATCGTCCAGCCGCCATGGCTCCAGCCGGCCAGGAAGACGCGCTCATGGTCGGCCCAGGCCTGCTCCTCGAGCCAGGCCAGCATGGCGAAGACGTCGGCCGAGCGCTTGAGGCCCTGCAAGGTGGTCCCGGTGCAGACGAACAGCTTGCCGTCCAGGGTCGACATGCCGCGCGGCTTCAGCGAGTCGACCACAATGGCCGCGTAGCCGGCCGCCACGGCGGTCTGCGCATAGGTCTCCAGGAACGGCGTCTTGCCGCCGCAGCCATGCAGGATCAGCGCCACCGGGAAGGGGCCGTTACCCGGAGGCTTGAACACCTTCGAGTGCTGGACGACCCTGGCTCCCCAGGCGGCGCTGTGCATGGCCGTTCTACTCCCTGCGTCGTCCTCGTCCTTCGACAGGCTCAGGATGAGGACGATGGCTGTGGCGGCGCATTAGAGACCCTCATCCTGAGCTTGTCGAAGGACGAGGGTCACGCACCAAGACCTAGTGACGGAACACTCGCACGCCGGTGAAGGCCATTGTGAGGCCAAGCTTGTCGGCCGCCTCGATGACCTCCGGATCGCGCATCGAGCCGCCCGGCTGGATGATCGCCGTGGCGCCGGCTTCGGCGGCCTGGATGAGACCGTCGGCGAATGGGAAGAAGGCTTCCGAGGCGCAGGCGCAGCCCTGGAGGTCGAGCCCGAAATCGGCCGCGCGCAGCGCCGCGATGCGGGCGCTGTCCTTGCGGTTCATCTGGCCGGCGCCCACGCCCAGGGTCTGGCCGGCGCGGGCATAGACGATGGCGTTGGACTTGACGTGCTTGCCCACGGTGAAGGCGAACAGCATGTCGCGCACCTCCTCGTCGGTCGGCTGACGCTTCGTGACGATCTTCAGGTCAGAGGCCTTGATCCGCGCGTCGTCGCGCGACTGAACCAGGAAGCCGCCGGCCACGCTCTTGAAGGTGTCGCCGGTCGACAGCGCGTCGGGCAGGCCGCCGGTGACCAGCAGGCGCAGGTTCTTCTTGGCGGCGAAGACCTCGATGGCGTCGTCGTCGGCTTCCGGGGCGATCACCACCTCGGTGAAGATCTCGACCATCTGCAGCGCCGCCTCGCGGGTCAGGCGCGAATTGACGGCGACGATGCCGCCGAAGGCCGAGGTCGGGTCGCAGGCCAGCGCCCGCTCATAGGCCTCGCGCTGGCTGCCGCCCACGGCCACGCCGCAGGGGTTGGCGTGCTTGATGATCGCCACGGCCGGGCCGTCGGCGGGATCGAACTCGGCGATCAGCTCGAAGGCCGCGTCGGTGTCGTTGATGTTGTTGTAGCTCAGTTCCTTGCCCTGCAGCTGGGTCGCCGTGGCGACCCCGACGCGCGGGTTGGGGAAGGCGTAGAAGGCCGCCTTCTGGTGCGGGTTCTCGCCATAACGCATGGTCTGGCGCAGCTCGCCGGCGATGGCCTTGCGAGCCGGGAAGTCCTGGCCCAGGGCCTGGGCGAACCAGGCCGAGATCGCCGCGTCATAGGCCGCCGTGCGGGCATAGGCGCGGGCCGCCAGGGTCTGACGCAGAGCCAGGGTGGTCCCGCCGGCCTTCAGGGCTGCCAGCACTTCGGCCAGATCCGAGGGATCGGTGCAGACAGCGACATAGCCGTGGTTCTTGGCCGCCGAGCGGATCATCGCCGGGCCGCCGATGTCGATGTTCTCGACGCACTCGGCGTAGCTTCCGCCCTTCGCCACCGTGGCCTCGAACGGATAGAGGTTCACGTACAGGATATCGATGCCGCCGATGCCGTGGTCGGCCATGGCCTGAGCGTGCTCGGGGGCGTCGCGCACGCCCAGCAGGCCGCCGTGGACGATGGGGTGCAGGGTCTTGACCCGGCCGTCCATCATCTCAGGGAAACCGGTCAGGTCCGACACGTCCTTGACCGGCAGGCCGGCCGCGGCGATCGCCGCCTTGGTGCCGCCGGTCGAGACCAGCTCGACGCCCGCCTCGTGCAGGACCTTGGCCGCCTCGACCAGGCCGGTCTTGTCGGAGACCGACAGCAGGGCGCGCTTGGGCGAAACGAGATTGGGGGCGGACGGATAGTCGGGGGCGGCGGGCACGGCGGGACTCCGGGTCTGGTGGAAGACGGTAAGGGAGCCCAGGCGCGCGGCTTATGCGTTGCGAGCTCCCCGGTGGTCGCCCACCTTCAACGCCAGTCACTCGAACGGGGCGGAAAATACGGGCGAGGGCCGGGGAGTCAATGCGATGTCGAAGATCCTGCGTCAGAGGGGGAGCCTCTTACGGGCGGGCCCGCCTCAGCCCTTCGCCAACCGCGCCCTCACGGCCTTGAACAGCATGGCCATCTCGATGTGCGTGTAGACGTACTGCCGCTCGAACAGCCAGGTTAGCAGGCGGTCATAGGTGTCGTCATAGTCCGCCAGCGGCACGCTGCCCGGCTGGTCGGCTTCGCGCTGGAGCATGGCCAGCAGCTCCGGGACGTCGGCCGCCAGGGCGGCGCAGACCTCCGCCACCTCGTCGTCCGTGAACTCCGGGACGTGCCGCGAGCGGCCGGGATCCAGCGGCGGTCTGCGCGCGAAGCCCATGCCTAGCCCTCGGCCCGGGTCAGCTTCCAGCGGATCTTGGCGCCGACCTCGGGGCGGACCTGGCTCTTGAGCACGATCTGGCCGGCCTTGCGGGCCTGGCCGTGATCGAAGTGGGCCGAGGCGGCGATCTCGACGTCGACGGCGTCGTTCCTCAGCCACCAGCCGATGTTGGACGGTCCTCGGATCAGCACGCTCTTGCCGTCGCGGGCGATCGAGGCGCGGGCGTCGGGGTGCAGGTGGAAGCGGGCGGCGAAGGGCAGGTAGCGGCGCGGGCCGGCGGCGTCGCCCGGCGTCAGGGGGATCAGGCTGTCCTCGCCGCGCAGCTCGTCGCTGCCCGTGTCGAGGAACAGGCGGCGGGCGTGGTTCAGGCCCAGGCGCCGCCAGCCGTCGTGGACGATGTCGAGCCAGACGCCGTTGTCGCCGTCGTGGCGCTTGACCTGCACGTCGGTCGCGCCGTCGATCAGCCAGGGGCCCAGGGCGTGGGCGCGGAAGCCCGACAAGGGCCGGCCGGCCGAGCCGTCGCCGACCGAGATGGTCGAGGCGGCGTCCGACAGGCGGAAAGCGTTGGCGCCGGTGGCCTCCGGGCTCCAGCCGCAACTGGTGATCAACCGGTCCTTGCCGCAGACGATCTCGACGGCGGCGGGCTGGGCGCAGGCGGCGCGGCTCAAGGGACCGGTGGGCGGCGGACCGGTGTCGGCCATCACCTGGATGCTGGCGCCCTGCATCCGCTGGAAGCCGACATGCGGGGCGCTGTCGGGCGGGCGCGGGCCGGCGTCGTCATGGGCGAGAGCCGCGGCGATGCGGCGGCTGGAGACGGCCTCGCCGCCGTGGAAGGCCGCCAGCTGGCCGTCGGCCAACGTGAAGAACCGCGCGGCCGAAGCCAGGCGGTCGATGGCCCGCGACACCGTCTCGGGCGAAGGGCGGCCGCGCTGGCCCAGGGCGTCGTCGAGGGTCAGCAGGTCGAAGAGCAGCTCCAGTCCGGCCTCGGGCGAGCGGCTGGCGTGGCCGCCGTCGCCCAGCACGATCAGGTCGATCTGGGCCGCGACGATCTTCATCGCCTTGTCGATCAGCTTGTCGCCGGGGCCTTCGGCCAGCACGCAGCCGGCGATGGCGGCGGCTACGGCGCGCTCCAGCAGGCGATCGGGCTGGTCGGAGGCCTTCAGCAGCTGGCGGGCCTGACGGGCCAGATCCATGGAAAGATCGGCGACCTCGGCGTCGGAGCCCTCGGCGGCCAGGGCGCGGGCGGCGCAGGCCAGGTGGAACACCCGTCGCTCCAGGCACTCGCCGCTCCAGGAAAACGCGTTCCAGCGGCCGAACACCCGGCGCCAGTCGTCGATCAGCCGCAGGGCCCGGCGCGCGCCGTCGGGGCCGGCGGCCATCAGGTCGGGCAACCAGTCGAAGCGGTGCAGGTTGATGGCGAAGCGGCGGGTCGGGCTGGGGGTGTCGAACGGATCGCCGGCCTCGCCGATCCTCAAGGCCCCGCCCGACAGGTTCATCACGCCGCCGACGATCTTGCGGCCGTGCTCGGCGTCGACGGGACGGGGATCGTGGGGATGGGCCGCCAGGCCCTTGGGCCGTGGCAGCGAGATCAGCATGCGGTGCGGCGGCGAGCCGAACCACTCGCGCTCGACATGGGCCTGGATGTTGGCGCCGATCGCTCGCGTCAGGATCCCGCCGCGCGGGAGGGCGGGGAGTCTCGGAAGGCCGCGGGCGAAGCGTTCCAACACCATCGCGCCGGTCAGCCGCCCTTGAGCGCGCGGATGTTGGCGGCGTAGGCGTCGGGTCCGCCCTTGAACACCGCCGAGCCGGCGACCAGGGCGGTGGCCCCGGCGGCGACGCATTGCGGGGCGGTGGCCGGGGTGACGCCGCCGTCGACCTCGATGATGATGTCGAGCCCGGCCTTGTCGACCATCCTGCGAAGGGCCTCCACCTTGCGCAGCTGGCCGGGAATGAAGCTCTGGCCGCCGAAGCCCGGATTGACCGACATCACCAGCAGCAGGTCGACGTCTTCCAGAATCCACTCGACGTGGTCGATGCTGGTCGAGGGATTGAACACCACGCCCGCCTTCGCCCCCAGCTCGCGGATGCGCTTGAGCGAGCGATGCAGGTGAGGCCCGGCTTCCGGGTGGATGCTGATCAGGTCGGCCCCGGCGGCGCGGAAGGCCTCCAGATAGGGGTCGGCCGGGCTGATCATCAGGTGGACGTCGAACGGAATCCTGGCGTGCGGCCGGATCGCTTTGACGATGTCGGGACCCAGCGTGATGTTGGGCACGAAGTGGCCGTCCATCACGTCGACATGCACCCAGTCGGCGCCGGCCGCCTCGATGGCGGCGACTTCCTGTCCGAGCTTGGCGAAGTCGGAGGCCAGGATCGACGGGGCGATGAGCGGTGCGGCGGTCATGCCCTTGGCTTAAACGGGGTCGCGGCCTCGGACAAGGCGGGGCTTCAAGAGCTGTCATCCCGGCCAAGTGCGAAGCGCGCCGAGCCGGGACCGCAACAGGCTCAGCGCTTCCGGCGGTCCCGGCTCTGCGCTTCGCTTGGCCGGGATGACAGATTTAAAGGCGAACGAACCGCGCCGCGAAGAAACCGTCCTGGCCGCCTTCGAGGTGATGCGGCAGCAGGCGCAGCGTGCCGCGCTCGGTCAGGCTGGCGGCCGGCGCGCCGGCCTCGCCCGAGGCGATCGGGTCCAGGCGCATGTCGGGGCGACGGGCGAGGAAGGCCTCGACCTGGGCCTCGCCCTCCTCGGGCTCCAGCGAGCAGACGCAATAGACTAGGCGGCCGCCGGGCTTGGTCTTGTCGGCGGCGGCGTCGAGCAGGCGGGACTGGACGCCGGCCAGGCTGGCGACGTCGCCGGGCCGCGCGGCCCACAGCACGTCGGGGTGACGGCGGAAGGTGCCGGTGGCCGAGCAGGGGGCGTCCAGCAGCACGGCGTCGAAGGTCCGCGCGTCGTCCCAGGCCCCGGCGTCGGCGGCCACGACCTCGGCGGTGAGGTTCATGCGCTTGAAGTTGTCGGTCAGGCGCTCCAGCCGGGCGGCCGAGCGGTCGACGGCGGTGACCGTGGCGCCGAAGGCGGCCAGTTGCAGGCTCTTGCCGCCAGGCGCGGCGCACAGGTCGACGGCGGTCTCGCCGGCCTTGATGTTCAGCAGGCGGGCGGGGATGGCGGCGGCGGCGTCCTGCACCCACCAGCCGCCGTCCTCGAAGCCCGGCCAGGCGGCGACGTCGCCCTTGCGGGCCAGGCGCAGGGTGCCGCCGGGCAGCACTTCGCCTTCCAGGCGCTCGGCCCAGGACGCGGCCAGGGCGGGGTCCTTCAGGGAGAGATCGGTGGCCGGCTCCTTGGCGATCTCGCTGGCGACGGCGCGGGCGGTGTCGACGCCCCAGGCGCTGGTCCAGCGCGAGATCAGCCACGGCGGGGCCAGGTGTTCGGGATCGTCGGACGGCGGACCGTCGCGCAGCAGGCCGCGCAGCACGGCGTTGACCAGGCCCTTGAACGGCCGGCTGGCCTTGTTGGCTCCGGCCAGCTCGACGCTGGTGGCGACGGCGGCGAAGGCGGGGACCTCCAGATAGAAGGCCTGCACCGCGCCCAGGCGCAGCAGGTTGCGCACGCGCGGCGGCGGCTCCTTCTGAAGCTTGGCCGACAGGGCGCGGTCGATCGGTCCCAGGCGGCGCAGGGCGGCCATGGCCAGGGCGCGCGCGAAGGCTCGCTCGCGGGGCTCCAGGAACCGGAAACCGTTGGCGGAAGCGGCTTCGTCGATGCCGCCGCGACGCGACAGGGCCGCGTCGATGAGGTTAAGCGCGGCTTCCCGGGCGGGGAGGCCGTCATTGAGTTCTTGAGTCACCGCCTCGCCGTGCCCCGAGGCGACGGCGAGCGCAAGCGATTTGAACGAAAAATCAGGCCGCGCCTAAGCGATCGCGGGCTTGCGGAAGGCGCTGGTGACCACGGTCAGGCCGAACACCAGGAAGCCGCCGACCACCGACAGGCCGCCCACGGCCAGCAGCGGCGCATAGACCGCCTTGGGACCGGCCTGGCCCAGATAGAGGTAGAGGCCGCTGATCATGCAGACCACCCCGACGTTCGACAGGGTGAAGTTGACGATCTTGATCCAGTTGGGAACGGCCTGGCCCAGCAGGGCGTAGAAGGTCCCCATCAGCGCCATGGTGATCCAGCCCAGCAGGTTCAGGTGGGCGTGGGCAGAATAGGTGGCGTGGTTCTCGGTAATGGCCATGGTCAGGCCCCAGCCCAGGCCGATCATCCCGTAGAGGGCGGCGGCGGCGAAGAAGGCGTGAGGCCAACGATTGGTGTTCATGTCGGATTCCCCCGGTATCTGAACGTGGTTATTTGAAGCCGGGGGTTGAACACCGCCAAGCTGGCGCGATCAAGTGCGATGATGTTAAACCTTCGTCATGTCTGATCTTTCCGACCTGCCGCCCGAGCTGGGCGCCGCCCCCGACAAGGAACTGTCCCCCGCCGCCCGCCGCGCGTTGGAGGAAGCCGCCGCCCGCCGCGCCGCCGCCGAAGCGGTGGCCATGGCCGAGGAAAAAGGCGGCCGCGACGGCCCCGAACCGACGCGGTTCGGCGACTGGGAGCGTCGGGGCGTGGCGGTGGATTTCTGAGGGCTAGTCGCGGGACCCCTTGCGACGTTCGGTTCAGCAGCGCCCACTCCGGCACGTCGCCTATCGGCGCCGCGCCACCTCCCCCGTTTTACGGGGCAGGAGAAGAGCAGCATCACCCTCCTGCCCCGTAGCGAAGCGTGCGGGGGAGGTGGCGCGATGCGAATACGCATCGTGACGGAGGGGGCGTCCGGCGCCGGCCGTTAGACGACATTCTCCTCACGTTCCTCATAGGATCGACTAACGTCGCGTCTCCAGATCCGAAGGAGGTCGTCGCCTTGCGCCTGTTCGCCCAGTTCCGAGCGGTCCTCGCCGCCCTTCTCGTCCTCGCCGCCACGCCGGCCCTGGCCAAGCCCGCCCCCACTCTGACCGCCGGCGCTGTCGCCTCGCCCGACCGCTACGGCGCGCTGGCGGCCGAAGAGGTCCTGAAGGCCGGGGGCAACGCGGTCGACGCGGCGGTGGCCACGGCCTTCGCCCTGGCGGTCACCTATCCCGAGGCCGGCAACCTGGGCGGCGGCGGGTTCATGACCCTGGTGATCGACGGCAAGCCCTACTTCCTCGACTACCGCGAGACCGCGCCCGCCGCCGCCAAGGCCGACATGTTCCTGGGGCCGGACGGCGAGCCCGTCGCCGATCTCAGCCAGTACGGCAACCTGGCGGTCGGCACGCCGGGCACGGTGCGCGGCATGGCCATGGCCCACAAGCGGTTCGGCAAGCTGCCCTGGGCCAAGGTGCTGGCGCCGGCTGTCCGCTATGCTCGCGACGGCTTTCTGGTGACGCCGCAGCTGATCGGCATTCTGGACGGCAGCCGGGCGCCCCTGGCCAAGACCAATTTCGAGGCGAATTTCGGCGGGCTGAAGGCCGGCCAGATATTCCGCCAGCCGGCCCTGGCCGACACCCTGGCTCGTATCTCCAAGGATGGTGACAAGGGTTTCTATGAAGGCCGGACCGCCGAGCTGATCGTCGCCCAGATGGATCGCGGCCCGACCAAGGGTCTGATCACCAAGGCCGATCTGGCCGCCTACAAGGCCGTGTGGCGTGAGCCGCTGCGGGCGAGCTGGCGCGGCTATCAGGTGATCACCGCCCCGCCGCCCAGCTCGGGCGGCATCGCGCTGATGCAGCTGTTGCTGATGAAGCAGGACGCGGCCAAGCTGTTCGCGGGCGTGCCGCTCAATAGCCCGCAATATGTCCACCTGGTCTCGGAGATCGAGAAGCGGGTCTTCGCCGACCGGGCCGAATATCTGGGCGATCCGGATTTCGTGAAGGTCCCGGTCTCGAACCTGATCGACCGCGCCTATGTCGCCCGCCGCACGGAGCAGATCGATCCGGCCAAGCCCTCGCCGACGCCGTCGGTGAAGCCGGGCCTGGAGCGGCCGCAGACCACCCACTTCTCGATCGTCGACAAGTGGGGCAACGCCGTCTCCAACACCTATACGATCAACGGCTGGTTCGGGTCGGGCGTGGTGGTCGAGGGCGCAGGCTTCCTGCTCAACAACGAGATGGACGACTTCTCGGCCAAGCCCGGCGCGCCCAACATGTTCGGCGTGGTGGGCGGTTCGGCCAACGCCATCGCGCCGGGCAAGCGGCCGTTGTCGTCGATGACCCCGACCATCCTGACGAAGGACGGCAAGGTCGCCATGGTGATCGGCACGCCGGGCGGCTCGCGGATCTTCACCTCGGTGTTCCAGGTGCTGGCCGACGTCTACGACCACGGCCTGTCGCTGGCGCAGGCCCAGAAGCAGCTGCGCTTCCACCACCAGCTGCTGCCCAAGGACACGATCTTCTTCGAGCCCTATGCGCCGGCCTCGGCCGAGCTGCGCAAGGGCTTGGAGGCGATGGGCTATGTTCTGGAAGACCAGGACTACAACGGGGATATCGAGGCCATCCAGGTGGTCGGCAAGACGCCGGTTCCGGCGGCCGACCCGCGAGCGCGCGGCGTGGCGGTGGTGGTGAAGTCGGGAAAATAGATGCTCCCCCTCCGGGGGAGCTGTCGCGGAGCGACTGAGGGGGTCTTCAACGGCATAGACCGGAGAGGACCCCCTCCGGCCCTCTGGGCCACCTCCCCCAAAGGGGGAGGATCTAAGCGCCCGTCTCAAACCCCCGCCATCTCCGCCACCACCTTCAGCGCCGCCTCGCGCGGGTCGTTGGCCGCCGTGATCGGGCGACCGCAGACCAGGTGGCTGGCGCCGGCGCGGAGGGCGGCTTCGGGCGTGGCGGCGCGGGCCTGGTCGTTCTTGGCCGACCAGAAGGGACGCACGCCCGGCGTCACCACCAGAAAGTCCGGGCCGGCGATCTCGCGGGCCAGGGCCGCTTCATGGGGCGAGGAAACGATGCCGTCGACGCCGCAGTTGATGGCCTGGCGGATGCGCCGCTCGACCAGGTCGCGGGCCCCGAAGGCGTAGCCCATCTCGTTGAGATCGGCGTCGGTCAGGCTGGTCAGCACGGTCACCGCCAGGATCTTCAGGTCCGAGGACCCGCGCGCCAGCACAGCCGAGCGCATCACCTGCGGTTCGGCGTGGACGGTCAGCAGGTCGCAGCCGGCCTGCGCCAGCACCCGGGCCGAGCGCTCCACCGTCGCGCCGATGTCGTGCAGTTTCCAGTCGAGGAAGACTTGCTTACCGTTCTTCTTCAGCTCGCCGGCCAGGCCCATGCCGCCGGTGGCCAGGAGCTCCAGGCCGATCTTGTAGAAGCTGACGCTGTCCCCCAGCCGCTCGACCATGTCGCGGGCTTCATCGACGGTGGGCAGGTCCAGCGGGACGATCAGGCGCGGGTCGGCGGTCATGGCGAAGGGCCCCCAGGGGTTGGCGCGCGCCAGCGTTCACCCTAGGAAGGGCGGGAACGGGCGCTTTGATAAAGGTAAGGACGTCGAATGACCGAGGCCAAACTCGCCGTCAACTTCTTCGTCGCGCTGTTCGCCCTGATCGACCCGATCGGCAACGTGCCGCTGTTCGCCGCCGCCACGCTGGGCGCCGCCGCCGCCGGGCGTCGGATGGTGGCGGTCTATATCGGCCTGTTCGTCGCGGCCTTCCTGATCTTCTTCTATTTCACCGGCGTCAGCCTGCTGGCCTTCTTCGGCATCTCGATGCCGGCCTTCCGCATCGCCGGCGGCATCATCCTGTTCATCCTCGGCCTGGACATGGTGCGCGACGACTTCACCACCATGTTCGCCGACGCGGCCGAGGGCGTCGAGGGCCAGTCAGCGCGGGTCTACGCCAAGCAGCGCTTCGAGCGCCTGATCGTGCCGTTCGCCATGCCGCTGCTGATCGGGCCCGGCGCGATCTCGACCGTGATCATCTACGCCGCCGAGGCCAAGCCGTTCGGCTGGGCGGGCCTGGGCCTGGGCGTGGCGGTGATCTCGGCGGTGTCGGTGGTGCTGGTGGCGGTGTTCTGGGCCTCGCCTTTGATCAGCCGAGTGCTGGGCCGGATCGGCATGAGCATTGTGGTGCGGGTGCTGGGCCTGATCCTCTGCGCCCTGGCGGTGCAGTTCGTGCTGATCGGCGTGGGCGACGCCACGCGCGGTCTGGTGCGCCAGGACGCCAAGGCGCCGTACGCCGAAAGCCGGTAGGGCGGAACGACAAGCTTCGCCTGGCGTTCTGACTTCCCAAAGCGGGTCGGAGGGGCGAATGCCTGTCGTTTATCTTGTCTATCCCAATGCGGGTTCCTGGTGGCTGCGCCTTGAGGAAGAGGCCGCGCCCCTGAACTTCCCGTCCCTGGACCTGGCCGAGCGCCGGGCGCGCTTCCTGGCGATCCGCCAGGACGTGCGCGGCCTGGACACCGAGATCCATGTGCTGGACGCCGGCGGCGATCTGGTCGGCGTCTGGTCGGGCGAGCGCTACACGCCGTTGGCGTCGGCCCGCGTCGCGGCCTGATCCGCAAGGCGATGCCCAAGGCCCGTCACCTGATCAATCCGCGCACCGAGGGCTTCGCCCTGGCCGCTATGCTGGGGCTTGGCCTGGCGCTGGTGGCGTTCCAGGACGTCGCCGACGACCAGAACGAGCCCGACGGCCAGGCCTCCGACTGGAAGATCCTGAAGGCCCTGCGCACGGGCGGCGATCCAAGGCGGCCTCTGGGCCCCGCCTGGGTCAAGGAAAGCCTGACCGAGGCCAGCGCCCTTGGCGGCGTCGCGGTGCTGGCCGGCGCGACGGCGGCGGTGTCGGGCGGACTGCTGATCGCAGGCAAGCGGCGCGAGGCGGCGATCCTGGCCGCCACCTTCGCCGGCGCCCTGGCGCTGAGCGAGGGCCTCAAGAACGTCTTCAAGCGCGGCCGCCCACCGGCCGAATATCGCGCCGCCGAGGCGGTCAATGAAAGCTTTCCCAGCGGCCACGCCCTGTTGTCGGCGGCGACCTTCCTGTCGCTGGGCCTGATCGTCGCCAACGCCGCCAGCGGCACGGCGCTCCGCGCCTACGCCCTGGCCTGCGCGGCGGCGGGCGCGGCCACGGTCGGCTTCAGCCGCGTCTATCTCGGCGTCCACTGGACCAACGACGTGCTGGGCGGCTGGACCGCCGGTTCGGCCTGGGCGGTGTCGTGCTGGTTGGTGGGCAGCAAGCCGCGCGACTGACTATAGGATTGTCATCCCGGGCGGAGCGCAGCGCAGACCCGGGACCGCAACAGGCTCAGCGCTTCCGGCGGTCCCGGATCCGCGCGCTGTGCGCTTGTCCGGGATGACAGATGGGAGGTTCTAGACCTTCCTGAACCGGTTTCCCTGGTTGGCCATCAGCGCCAGGGCCCAGTCGTCGGGCAGCACCTTGGCGATCGCGGCGATGGTCTTGTTGGGCGCGCCGGGGACGCAGACCGGGCGGTTGGCCTCGACGGCCTCGTAGCCGGTGGCGGCCACCTCGTCGGCGCCCATCCACAGCCACTCGGGCAGGGACTGGCTGACCTGGGCGCGGGTGCCGTTGACGTCGTGGAATTCCGAATAGGTGAAGCCCGGGCACAGGGCCGAGACGTGGACGCCGGTCGACAGGTTCTCCAGGTGCAGGCTCTGGGAGAACTTCACCAGGAAGCCCTTGGTGGCCGCATAGAGGGTGTGACCGGCCGCGCCGGGGACCAGGCCCGCCAACGAGGCGACGTTGACGATGCGGCCGAAGCGGCGCTCGACCATGCCCGGCAGCACCTTGTGGGTCAGCTCGCAGACGGCGGTCAGCATCACCTGCAGGAACTTGCCCTGGTCGCTCCAGGCGGTGGTGGCAAAGGTCCCGGGCAGGCCGTAGCCGGCGTTGTTGACCAGGGCGTCGACGACGCGGCCCTGGGCCTCGACCCCGGCCAGCACCGCCTCGACGCCGGCCGGATCGGCCAGGTCGGCGGGGATGACATAGGCCTCGACGCCGTAGCGCAGGCGGATTTCGGCGGCCAGGGCTTCCAGGCGGTCGGCGCGGCGCGCGGTCAGGGCGACGTCATAGCCATGGCTGGCCAGGATGCGGGCGAAGGCGGCCCCGATGCCGGCGGAGGCGCCGGTGACCAGGGCGAGACGGCGGGCCATGCTCAGGAGATCCAGTACGAAGCGAAACTTCGCTGCAGACCAGCACGACGGCCGATTTGGTTCAAGGAACCAGAATGGGGGAAGGGGCGCCGGGGGATCGGCGCCCCTTCGGGTCACGGCGCGAAGCGCTGCGTGACGGCTCGCTCGTCGGGGAGGGAAGGCGACGAGCCAGATTTCGTCAATGCTATCATCCCGGGCGGAGTGCAGCGCAGACCCGGGACCTCGGCAAGCTCACGTGCTTCCGGCGGTCCCGGCTCGGCGCGCTTCGCGCTTGGCCGGGATGACAATGATTTAGGCCGCTTTCTCAAGCACCGCGTCGGCGCCGTTGGCCCAGCGCAGGGCGGCCTTGGCGACGCGTTCGCCCAGCAGGCGGGCGGTCTCGCGGTCGCCTTCCGGCGGGGTGATCTCGGGCGAGGCGTTGTCGCTCTGGGCGGCGACGCCGAGGAAGGAGCCCACGCGGTTGAGGGTGTCGGGACCGCGTTCGGCCGCCGTCACGCTGGGCGGGGCGAGGCCGAGGTTTATCCAGTTCATGCCGTGCTGGGCGGCCAGGATGGTCAGGCTCTCCAGGGCGTGGCCCTTGTCGCCGGCGAAGCTGTGCGAGTTGGTGAAGCCCGCGGCCAGCTTGTCCTTCCAGGCGCCGGTGAAGAAGACGCCGGCGGTGGCGTCGGCGAACACTTTGAACACGCCCGAGACGTCGCCCATGTAGGTGGGCGCGCCGAACACGATGGCGTCGGCCTTGCCGGCTTCCTCGATGATCGGGGCGAAATCCTGCGACGCGCTTTCGATCTTCAGCAGGATCGGGGTCTGGCCGGCGTCCTTGACGCCCTGCGCGACCTTGTCGGCGAGCACGGCGGTGTGGCCGTAGCCCGAGTGGTAGATGATGGCGACCTTGGTGGTCATGACGGTGTCTCTCGATTAGAAACTGAAACGGTAGCGATTACGTAATGGGTCGTTTCGGGTTCGCCAGGGGATCGGCAACAAAGTCTGGTGCAGTTATTCTGGGGCCGGTTTCAGCGCGGCTTTCAGCGAACCGTGAAATATGCGGCGAGCGCTTGTGACAACGTTGTCTGCGTTCTATCTGGAGGGCTCTCGCACCGCAGCATGAACACCGCGCGCCGTCCCCGGATGCGTGCGCCCGGCTCGCGGCGCGCCTGCGTGAAAGGCGGCGACATGACCCAGGACCAGACCTCCAACGCGCCGCATAAGGTTCATGCGCCCGGCCTGGTGCTGGCGGCCCTGGCCCTGGGCGGCTTCGCGATCGGCACCACCGAGTTCGCCTCGATGAGTCTGCTGCCCGACTTCGCCGCCGGCCTGGGCGTCGACGCGCCGACGGCGGGTCATGCGATCAGCGCCTACGCCCTGGGCGTGGTGGTGGGCGCGCCGGTGATCGCGGTGGCCGCCGCGCGCCTGCCGCGAAGGACGATCCTGGTGGCGCTGATGGCCGTCTTCGCCCTGGGCAACCTGCTCAGCGCCCTGGCGCCCAGCTTCGGCTGGATGCTGGCCTTCCGGTTCTTCAGCGGCCTGCCGCACGGGGCCTATTTCGGCGTCGCGGCCCTGGTCGCCGCCAGCGTCTCGCCGCCCGAGAAGCGCGCCCAGTCGGTGGCCATGGTGATGATCGGCCTGACGGTGGCGACCATCGTCGGCGTGCCGCTGGCCAATGCGGTGGGCCAGTGGATCGGCTGGCGCTCGGGCTTCGTGATCGTCGCGGCCCTGGCCGCCCTCACCGCCGTCGGCGTCTGGCTGTTCGCGCCGCGCGATCCGGCCCACGCCGACGCCAGTCCGATGCGCGAGCTGGGCGCCCTGGGTCGCGGCCGCGTCTGGCTGACCCTGGCCATCGGCGCGATCGGCTTTGGCGGCATGTTCTGCGTCTACACCTACCTGGCCTCGGCCATGCGCGAGGTCACCCACGCCTCGCCGGCCATGCTGCCGGTGATGCTGGCGGTGTTCGGCGCGGGCATGACGATCGGGACCCTGGTCTGCGCCTGGGCCGCCGACCGCGCCCAGATCCCGGCCATCGGCGCGGTGCTGTTGTGGAGCGCCGCCGCCCTGGCCCTCTATCCGGTCGCCGTGACCCACCTGTGGAGCCTGTTTCCGGTGATCTTCCTGATCGGCTGCGGCGGCGGACTGGGCGCGGTGCTGCAGACCCGGCTGATGGACGTGGCCGGCGACGCCCAGACCCTGGCGGCGGCCCTGAACCACTCGGCCTTCAACACCGCCAACGCGCTGGGACCCTGGCTCGGCGGCCTGGCCATCGCGGCGGGCTATGGCTGGGCCTCGACGGGCTATGTCGGCGCGGCCCTGGCCCTGGGCGGCTTCGCGATCTGGGTGGTGGCGGCGCTCGACGCCCGGCGCCCCAGCCTGGCTCCGGCGGAGTAGGTCTAGGCGGCCGCCTCGTGCGCGCCGTTCAGCAGGTCGGCGACGGTGATCTGGCCCAGCCGCGCATGGGCCGCGGCGTCGGCGGCGGTGATCGCGGCGCGGACGGCGTCGGGGATTTTCTCGCCGACCGGGCAGCCCTTGACCCCGGGCGGGGCGACGCCGAGGTGAGCGCAGCCGTTCACGGCCCGCAGCACGACATCCAGGGTGATCTCGCGGGCGGGCTTCAGCAGCCAGGCGCCGCCATTGGCTCCCGCGCGCGCGCCGATCAGGCCGGCCTTCCCCAGCATGGCGGTCACCCGCCGCACCACGACCGGATTGGTCGGCACGGAGGCGGCCAGCTCGGCGCTCGCCACGGCGCGGTCGGCGGAAAACGCCTCCTTATGCGCCAGATAGGCGAGGGCGTGGGCCGCCACGGGAAACTTTTGGCTGTCGGACATCTCTTCAGGAACCTAAGGGCGATATGGGCGCGTTCAATCAAAAACTCGTCGTTCACTGAAATGCTTCGTAACGCCGACGTAGCGTGACGATTGAACCCGGACCAGATTGGGTGTATCGCGCCGCGCTTGATCGATATGGGCCCGCCGAGCGCATTTTGCGAGTGGGGACGCCCGGAGACATTGAATGGCTTCCGAAGCCTCAGGCGTGACCACCCCGGATTGCGCCCCCGCCTCTTCCGACATTCCCCAGCAGCATGGTCATGGCCCCAAGGGGCACGGCGTGTTCGCGCTCGCGCTCGGCTCGGTCGGAATCGTGTTCGGCGACATTGGCACCAGCCCTCTCTATGCGTTCAAGGAGGCCCTGGCCGCCGCCTCGCATGACGGGGTCGTGCGTCCCGAAATCTTCGGCGTGGTGTCGCTGGCCCTGTGGGCGCTGATCCTGGTCGTCACGATCAAGTACGTGTTCTTCATCATGCGCGCCGACAACAAGGGCGAAGGCGGCGTGCTGTCGCTGATGGCCCTGGCGCAGCACGCGATGGGCAAGCGGACCATGCTGCTGTTCGCCCTGGGCGTGGCCGGCGCGGCGCTGTTCTACGGCGATGCGGTGATCACCCCGGCGATGTCGGTGCTGTCGGCGGTCGAGGGTCTGCGGACCATTCCCGCCCTGGAGCACGGCGTCACCAACCAGGTGGTGCTGGTCATCGCCACGATCATGCTGCTGGGTCTGTTCTTCATCCAGAGCCGCGGCACGGCCACGGTCGGCAAGCTGTTCGGCCCCGTCTGCGCCCTGTGGTTCGGCGTGATGGCGGCCCTGGGCGCCCTGCACCTGGTCAAGAATCCCGAGATCCTGATGTCGATCAGCCCGCACTATGCGGTGACCTTCCTGATGCATCACGGTTTCACCGGCTTCATCGTGCTGGGCGCGGTGTTCCTGACCGTCACGGGGGCCGAGGCCCTGTCGGCCGACATGGGCCACTTCGGTCGCTGGCCGATCCAGGCGGCCTGGCTGTTCTTCGTGCTGCCCTGCCTGGTCCTGAACTATCTGGGTCAGGGCGCCTTCGCGCTGGCCACCTTCGACGCGGCCGCAAAGGCCGGCGTGCCGTTCCCCGAGCTCAACTGGTTCTTCGAGATGGCCCCCGGCGCCCTGCGTTTGCCGCTGGTGCTGCTGGCGGGCGCGGCCACGGTCATCGCCAGCCAGGCGGTGATCACCGGCGCCTTCTCGCTGACTCAGCAGGCGATCCAGCTGGGCCTGCTGCCCCGCCTGGACATTCGCCGCACGTCCGAGACCCAGTCGGGCCAGATCTTCGTGCCGCAGCTGAACACCATGCTGCTGGTCGGCGTCATGGCGATCATGTTCACCTTCCAGACCTCGTCGGCCCTGGCCCACGCCTACGGCCTGGCGGTGACCGGCACCATGTGCGTGACCACCTGCATGTCGTTCATCGTCATGCGCCGGCTGTGGAACTGGAGTCTGCCGGTGGCCCTGTGCTTCCTGGTGCCGTTCATGACGCTGGACCTGACCTTCCTCAGCGCCAACGCCCTGCGCTTCTTCACCGGCGGCTGGCTGCCCGTGCTGATCGGCGCGGCCCTGTTCCTGATCATGGCCACCTGGGTGCGCGGCTCGCAGATCCTGTCGGCCAAGACCCGTCGCGACAGCGTGCCCCTGGTCGACCTGATGGAGATCCTGCGGGCCCGCGCGCCGCACCGCGCGCCCGGCACGGCGATCTTCCTGACCTCGGACCCGGACATGACGCCCGTGGCCCTGATGCACAACCTCAAGCACAACAAGGTTCTGCACGAGCGCAACGTCATCCTGACCGTGCGCACCGGCGACACGCCGCGCATCAACGACGACGACCGGGTCAAGATCGAGAAGGTCAACGACGACTTCAAGAAGGTGGTCATCACCTACGGCTTCATGGAGAGCCCCAACCTTCCCAAGGCCCTGGCCGTCTGCCGCAAGCAGGGCCTGAAGTTCGACATCATGGCCACCAGCTTCTTCCTGGGCCGCCGCTCGATCATCCCGTCGGCCAACAGCGGCATGCCGCTGTGGCAGGACCGGCTGTACATCTTCCTGATGCGCAACGCCGCCAATCCGACCGACTTCTTCAAGATCCCGCCCGGCCGCGTGGTCGAGCTGGGCGCGCAGGTGACGGTCTAGGGTCATGAAGGCGGTTCTGGTCGTCGCCTGGCTGCTGGCGGTCGGGGCCAGCCTCTGGTTCGCCGGAGCGGCCTGGCGTCACAGCAGACCGTTCGACACCTTCCGAGCGTACAACCCGTTCGGCTCGGACTTCGAGCGGCCGCGCGCCATGGTCTGGGCGCCCGCCGGGCTGCTGGGCTTCCTCGGCGTAGGGATGCTGAGGGGCGTCGTGTTCCATGTCGCCCATCCGCCGCCGGTGTTCGTCGGGTTCGTGATCGTCTGGATGGGCGTGGTCACCTGGATGAGCTGGTCGATCGGACGCAAGCTGCGGCGCTGCCGTAAGGAAAGAACCTCATGAGCACCGCCCTCCGGGTCATCGGCGACGGCCTGTCGATCGCCGCCCTGGCCATCATCGCCTCGACGGCCATGGGCGCGTTCAAGCGCATCCCCAAGGGCGTGACCGTGCCGATGCAGTGGGGCTTCGACGGCAAGGCCACCTGGCGCGCGCCGCGCACCCTGGGCCTGTTGCTGATCCCGGTGGTCTCGATCCTGGTGATCTTCAGCTTCACCCTGTCGGGCGCGACCTTCCGGGTCGAGGGTCTGGAGGCGATGATGGTGCTGTGCGTGCGCGCCACGCTGGCCGCCGTCCTGGCCCTGGCCCAGCTGATGCACCTGCGCTTCGCCATACGGACGTTGCAGGACGAAGGCAGGCTCTAAAGCGTCTGGTCCCATTAAGACTTGACCCGCCGCCCCGGGCGCCGTTGAACGCGCCGACTCTCGTGTTTCTCTACAAGGACCCCCCGCTCATGGCCGACAAGTCCGTGAAGAAGGTCGTTCTCGCCTATTCGGGCGGTCTCGACACCTCGATCATCCTCAAGTGGCTTCAGACCGAGTACGGCGCGGAAGTCATCACCTTCACGGCCGACCTGGGCCAGGGCGAAGAGATCGAGCCGGCCCGCGCCAAGGCCCTGGCGGCCGGCGTGAAGCCCGAGAACATCTTCATCGAGGATGTGCGCGAGGAGTTCGTGCGCGACTATGTCTTCCCGATGTTCCGCGCCAACACGGTCTATGAGGGCCAGTACCTGCTGGGCACCTCGATCGCGCGTCCGCTGATCGCCAAGAAGCAGATCGAGATCGCCCGCAAGATGGGCGCCGACGCCGTCAGCCACGGCGCGACCGGCAAGGGCAACGACCAGGTCCGCTTCGAGCTCGGCTATTACGGCCTCGAGCCCGACATCACCGTGATCGCGCCCTGGCGCGAGTGGGACTTCAAGTCCCGCGAGGCCCTGCTGGACTTCGCCGAGAAGCACCAGATCCAGATCACCAAGGACAAGCGCGGCGAGGCGCCGTTCAGCGTCGACGCCAACCTGCTGCACTCCTCGTCCGAGGGTAAGGTGCTGGAAGACCCGGCGGTCGAGGCCCCCGAGTTCGTGCACATGCGCACTATCGCGCCCGAAGACGCGCCCGATAAGCCGCACGTCTTCACGATCGACTTCGAGAAGGGCGACCCGGTCGCCATCGACGGCGTGGCCCTGTCGCCCGCCGCCCTGCTGACCAAGCTCAACGAGCTGGGCCGCGACAACGGCGTGGGTCGCCTGGACCTGGTCGAGAACCGCTTCGTCGGCATGAAGTCGCGCGGCGTGTACGAGACCCCGGGCGGCACCATCCTGCTGGCCGCCCACCGCGGCATCGAGAGCATCACGCTGGATCGCGGCGCCATGCACCTGAAGGACGAGCTGATGCCGAAGTACGCATCGCTGGTCTACAACGGTTTCTGGTTCTCGCCCGAGCGCGAGATGCTGCAGGCGGCGATCGACTACAGCCAGACCAAGGTGACCGGCCAGGTTCGCGTCAAGCTCTACAAGGGCAATGTCTCGATCATCGGCCGCACCAGCCAATACAGCCTCTACGACCAGGACCTGGTGACGTTCGAGGAAGGCAAGGTCGCCTACGACCACCGCGACGCCGGCGGCTTCATCAAGCTCAACGCCCTGCGCCTGCGCGTCCTGGCCAAGCGCGACAAGCGCGGCTAGGCGGACGAACTGCCGCCCCGGCCTGCCCAGATGGCAAGGTCGGGGCTCACCTATCGGTTGTTGGTGCGTTCTCTGTCCATACGTAGTATAGGTGGGTGATCGGAGCGCTATACCGTGGCACGCGAACTCAGAGAAAAGATTGCACTACCCGGCGGTCAAGATCGCGTTCGGGAAGCCATTCTCTATGTTGCTTGGGAATGCAAAAACGCCACGCGATTTGGTCAGACTAAGCTCCACAAAATTCTGTGGCGAGCTGACTTCCAGGCTTTTGCCGCACGGGGCGTTCCTGTCACCGGGCGAAAATATCAAAGGCTACCTCAAGGCCCTTGTCTCCATGAGATGGTGCCAGTTCAAGCTGATATGATTGCCGCAGGCTTGATCCATCACAGTGTATCTGATTTGGGAAATGGTTTCACTGAAGAGCGGGTCGTTCCTTACTATAAGCCTATTCAGACGCTCTTGTCTGACGCCGACTTGTTTTATCTCGACGCCGCAATATTTCACTACTGGGATAAGACTGCTCGAGAGACTAGCGATGAGTCCCATGGCGTCATCTGGAAAACTCACGGTGATAGGCAGGCGCTGCCTTACGAGCTCGCCTTACTTACAGATCAAGAGCCGGCAGATGAGCAGCTTCGTCGTCTAGAAATCCTCGGGCAGCAGCGGCGCTGGCAAAGCGCTTAATGCGAAATATTATTGAGGAAGACAGTTTCCAAGACGCTGTAGTGCTAGTTGGCGGCGCTCAACTTGTCGACTTGGCGCTAAATTCTATCATCCACGGGCTCATGCGGAACCCGTATGGTTACGCTTTGCACGAGAACCAATTTACGTCCTTTCGGTATGCCATAACGCGTGCAGTTACGTGGGCCGAACCCCACATTCCGCCGCTCATCGTCACCTTCACAATTTCAGAGCTCGGAGACGTGCACCTGCAGCACGTCGAAATCTATGAGCCATGACATCGCGCACGCGATTTTCTAGTGGCGTGTTCGCCTGCTAGATCCGGTTGTACGGATAGCGATCCCGGATCATGCGCTGGAAGAACCGGCCCTTGGAGGCCGAGCGCAGGAAGGCGTTGCTGAGCCGCTCGGGCACGCCGACATAGACGTATTCGTCGCCGTCGTTGAACGTGACGAAAAGCTTGCCGTGTTCGGGATTGTAGTCGATCTCGGCGATCGCCGTTGAGTTCACTCGCATGGGCCTGGGCTCCGCGGGGATGAGGATCGTTACCGGAACTAGCGTCCACGGACGATGTCGGTTCCAGAACGATGTTCGGCGGTGGGATGCGAATCCCCTGAACCCGTCTAAGCTCGGCCGCTTCAAGACCCGCGGAACGGGTCGAAGGGGAGACACACATGCATCCGCATTCCTGGGTCGCGATCGTCACGCTGGTCGCCTTGCTGGTCTATATCTGGATGATGTTCCGGGTCGGCGCCGCGCGGGGCAAGAGCGGCATCGCCGCTCCGGCCATGACCGGCGATCCGGAGCTGGAGCGCCATATCCGCGTCCACGCCAACACGCTGGAAAGCCTGCCGATCTTCCTGCCGTCGCTATGGCTGTTCGCGATCTACTGGAATGACATGGTCGCCGCCATCCTGGGCGCGGTCTGGATCGTCGGGCGGATCATCTACGCCCTGGGCTACGCCGCCGCCGCCAACAAGCGCTCGATCGGCTTCATGATCCAGTTCGTGGCGACCGTGATCCTGCTGCTGGGCGCCCTGGGACGGGTCATCTGGATGCTGGTGGTCGTCGGGGCCTGATCCGGCGCTTTTCGACGGGCGGGACGTGACCTAAACAGCTTGGCTATGATCCTGCCCGTCGATCCCGCCCGCTACGGCGCCTTCTTGGTCGCCATGTTCGTGATGGCCATCACCCCGGGGCCCGCCAACCTGTTCGCCATCGCCACCGGCATGGAGAAGGGCAAGGGCGCGGCCCTGCTCGGCGTGCTCGGCATGAACAGCGGCACCTTGCTGTGGTTCGGCGCGTCGGCCCTGGGGCTGGGCGCGCTGATCCTGGCCTTCCCGGCCGCCTTTCACCTGCTGGCCCTGGCGGGGGCGGCCTATCTGGTCTGGCTGGGCGGCAAGTCGATCTGGGCCGGAATCAAGAACGCCGAGAGCCACGCGACGGCCACCGTGCGCGGCGGCCGTTCGGCCTTCGTCGACGGCTTCATGGTGCAGATCGCCAATCCCAAGATCCTGCTGTTCTTCGGCGCGGTGCTGCCGCCGTTCATCGACGTCCAGCGGCCCCTGGTCCCGCAGCTGATCATGTTCGCCTGCGCCACCATCGGCATGGACCTGATCAGCATGAGCGCCTACGGCCTGGGCGGGGCGGCCCTGTCGACGCGGATGAACGAACCGGCGTTTCGGCGCGGCTTCGCCTTCCTCGTCGGAATCCTTCTCATCTCCGCGGCGATCCTGATCGTATCTAGGGGGTGACGGCGGCGTTGATTTCAGCGCCGCAATCGAACGAGCCTTGGCGAAACCACAAACCCTCGCCAGAGTTAGATCCTAAAGACCACGACTCCGCGCCGAGGAGCGCCATGATGTCCCTTAAAAAGCTTGCCCTCGTCGGGGCCCTGGCCCTGACCGCCGGCCTTTCGGCCTGCGCCACCCCCACGCCCTATCAGCCCAAGGCCGTGTCCGGCTCGACCACCGGCGGCTTCTCCGAACAGCGCCTGGAAGCCGACCGCTATCGGGTCGCCTTCAACGGCAACAGCCTGACCTCGCGCGAGACCGTCGAGCGCTATCTGCTGTACCGGGCCGCCGAGCTGACCACCCAGCAGGGTTACGACTGGTTCGAGACCGCCGACCGCCGCACCGACCGCACGGCCCGCACCGTGGTCGACGCCGATCCGTTCGCGCGTCCGGGCTTCGGCTACGGCTATCCCTATGGCTACTGGCGTCCGTCCTGGCGCTATGCCGGCCCGGGCTATGGCTGGCGCAGCTGGGACCCCTTCTGGGGTGACCCCTTCTTCACCGACCGCGCCCAGGTGCGGACCATCGAGCGCTTCGAGGCCGGCGCCGAGATCGTCCTGCACAAGGGCAAGAAGCCCGAAGGCGACCCCCGCGCCTACGACGCCCGCGAGATCATGGCCAACCTGGCCTCCAGCATCGTTCTGCCGGCGCCGAAGAAGTAGAAATATCGCCCTTCCCCCTTGATGAGGGAAGGGTCGGGGATGGGGGTGATGCGGCGGTTCAGCTGCACGGCCGAGGTCACCCCACCCAACCCTCCCCCATCGAGGGGGAGGGCTTTTTTATGCCTAGCGCGGCGCCATGCGGATGCCGCCGTCGAGGCGCACATCCTCGCCGTTGAAATAGTCGTTGGTGATCATCGTCAGGGCCAGGTGCGCGTATTCTTCCGGGTTGCCCAGGCGCTTGGGGAACGGCACGGACGCGGCCAGGCCGGCTTTCACCGCCTCGGGCGCGCCGTTCATCAGCGGGGTGTTGAAGATGCCCGGCAGGATGCAGTTGACGCGGATGCCTTCGCTCATCAGGTCGCGGGCGATCGGCAGAGTCATGCCCACGACGCCGCCCTTGGACGCCGAATAGGCCGCCTGGCCCATCTGGCCGTCTTCCGCCGCCACCGAGGCGGTGTTGACGATCGCGCCGCGCAGGCCGTCTTCCAGCGGCTCCAGGTCCAGCATGCCCTTGGCCGACTTGGCGATGCAGCGGAACGTGCCGACCAGGTTGATCTGGATGATGCGGTCGAAGGCGTCGAGCGGGAAGTGCTTGGTCTCGCCGGTGGCCTTGTCGCGGCCGGCGGTCTTGGCCGCGTTGCCGGTGCCGGCGCAGTTGACCAGGATGCGCTCCTGGCCGTGGGCGGCGCGGGCCTTCTCGAAGCCGGCGTCGACATCGGCGTCGGACGTCACGTTGACCTTGCAGAACACGCCGCCAATCTCCTTGGCGACCTCTTCGCCGCGCGCCTCGTTCATGTCGAACAGGGCGACCTTGACGCCTTGCGCCGCCAGGGCGCGGGCGGTGGCCTCGCCGAGGCCCGAAGCGCCCCCGGTGACGACGGCGGCGACTGAGTTGTCGAGTTTCATGGACGTTCCCTCACGGTATGCGTTTAAGTTCGCTGTTGAACAGGGTGTAAACCGATGAGCGCCGACGCCAAACCGTCCCCCGACGTCAACCAGATCCTGGATCCGTCCAAGGCCCTGGTTCCGGCGACGGTCAAGTTGAACGAGGAGCGGGTGGCGCGGGGGTTCCTGCCCAAGATCCGCAAGGTCGCCGCCAAGATCCCGTTCGCCGACGACGTCCTGTCGGTGTGGTGGTGCGCGAGAGACCCCACCACGCCGCCCGCCGCCAAGGGCATGATGATGGCGGCCCTGGCCTATTTCGTCCTGCCTACGGACGTCATTCCCGACATCCTGCCGGCCCTGGGCCTGACCGACGACGCCGCGGTGATCGCCGCCGTCATCGCCATCGTCGGCCGCAGCCTCAAGCCGCGCCACAAGGAAGCGGCCCAGGCGTTCCTGGCCAAGCTCTCCGCCGATGACTGAACCCTGGCTGTGGGGCCTGTCGGGCGCCACGGCCCTGGCCTATGGCCTGGTGTTCAGCGCCCGGCCGCCCTCGGCCCTGCGGACCCTGATCAAGTGCTGCGCCGTCGGAGCCCTGGCGGTCATCGCCTATCTGGACGGCGGCAGCGTGCTGCTGGCCATCGCTCTCGCCCTATGCACGGTCGGCGACGCCTTCCTGGCCGGCGATCCTAAGCGCTGGCTGCCGCTGGGCCTGGCGGCCTTTCTGGCGGGCCATGTCGTCTATGTCCCGCTGATGGGCCAGCACGGTGCCTCGCCCGACACCCGCTTCTGGATCTGCCTGCTGGCGGTGCTGGTCGCGGCGGGCTGGATGCTGCGCCAGCTGTGGTCGTCGCTGGGGGCGCTGCGCCTGCCGGTGATCGCCTATGTGGTCGCCATCGTCTGCATGGTCACCAGCGGCCTGTTGCTGCCGCCGCGCTTCTGGCCGGCGACGACGGGGGCCGTGGCGTTCATGGCGTCCGACGCCATCCTGTCGTTCGATCTCTTCAAGCAGGTCAAGCTGGCGGGCTCGCCGCGCCTGACCGCCTGGGCGGTGTGGTTTCTCTATTGGGGCGGCCAGGTCGGCATCTGCTGGGGCATGCTGGGGGCCTAGCGGATCGTCGCCGCGGGACCGGCGTTGTCTGACTCATGAACCAGGCCAGCCCCGATCACCCCGACAGCACCAACGACGAGGCGCTGGACGGCCATGTCGCGGACTCCGTGGAGTCGCTGGCCGAGCTGCACCGCGAACATCATGCCGGATCGTCCGGCCTGCAGAACGCCATCGACGGGGTCACCGACCTGCTGGGCCGGCCGGCTTCCGCCCTGGCCCTGGCGGTCGCAGCGGCGCTGTGGATCGTCCTGGCCATTCGATCGGGCGGCGGCGTCGAGGGCCCCGCCTTCTTCTGGCTGGAGCTGGGCGCCACCCTGGCGGCCCTGTTCATCGCGGTGCTGATCCTGGTCACCCAGCGGCGGGAGAACCAGCTGTCGGACCGGCGCGCGCAACTGACCCTGGAAATGGCCATCCTGGCTGACAAGAAGACCGCCAAGGTCATCGAGCTGCTGGAGGACCTGCGCCGCGACGCACCGTCGATCCGCGACCGGGTCGACAGCGAGACCGACGCCATGCGCAAGCCCGCCGACCCTCGCGAGGTGCTCGACGCCATCAAGGCCAAGGACCCCAAGTCCGACGACTAGGGGCGGCCCGCTACCAGTACTTCTCCATGATCTCCCGCGCCCAGTCGGGCTCGCGGTGGTCGCCGCGCGGGGCGAAGCCGCTCATCACCGGCTTGATGTCCAGCACCGGCGTGCCGTTGATGGCGTCCAGGCCTTGGACCTCCAGGGACAGGCCATCGACCGCCACGATGGAGCAGACCGTCACCCCGATGCGGTTGGGCCGGTTCTTGCCGCGCTGGGCGAAGATGCCGACCTTGGGCCAGTCCTTGTTGCCGCGCGGATGGCGGGCGCCGGTGACGATCTGCTCGGGCGTGACCTTGTCGAAGACATAGACCACCTCGGCGTGACTGAAGGCCTCCAGGCCCGCCAGCGCTTCGGCGTCGAACTGCTCTGGGTCCAGAACGATCCGCGCCCGGGTGCCGCCCCAGTCGTCGTCCTCGGGGACGTCGCGGCCGCCCTGCACCCGGCCAATCGGCGTCATCGTGATGGTCATGGCTTCCTCCCGCCTTTTCTTGGCGCGGAAGATACCCATACTCTCGGTCATGCTTGAAGCTTTGCTGCGTAAGATGATCAAGACCGGCGACCTCACCGCGCATCTGCCCGGTGGTCGCGTTCTGAAGGCGGGGGATGGCACGGGGCCGCCCGTGGTGATGCGGCTCAACGCCAAGGGCCTGCGCAAGCTGGTGTCCAATCCCGGCCTGGGTCTCGGCGAAGGCTATATGGACGGCGACATCGTGCTGGAGCAGGGCACGATGTGGGACCTCCTGGAGATCGTCGGCAAGGGCGGCTCGCGCGGCCTGAAGGGACGGGGCTCGTGGACCAGCCGGGTGCGCAAGGCGATCAAGCGCCGCGTCCAGCAGATGAACGATCGCGTCGCCTCGCGCCGCAACGTCGCCCATCACTACGACGTCTCCAACGCCCTCTATAAGCGCTTCCTCGACATGGACATGCAGTACAGCTGCGCCTATTTCGAGCGGCCGGACATGACGCTGGAAGAGGCCCAGGTCGCCAAGAAGGCCCATATCGGCAAGAAGCTGCTGATCCAGCCGGGTATGAAGACCCTGGACATCGGTTCGGGCTGGGGCGGTCTGTCGATGACCCTGGCCAAGGACTTCGGAGCCAAGATGACGGGTGTGACCCTGTCGACCGAGCAGCTGTCCCTGGCCCGAGAGCGCGTCGCCGAGGCGGGGCTGCAGGATCAGGTCGAGTTCCGCCTCACCGACTATCGCGACCTTGATGAGACCTTCGACCGCATCGTCTCGGTGGGCATGCTCGAGCACGTCGGCGCGCCGCAGTTCGCCACCTATTTCCAGACGATCAAGCGGCTGCTGAACGACGACGGCGTGGCGATGATCCACTCGATCGGCCGGGCGTCCGGCCCGGGCGCGACCAACGCCTTCACCAACAAGTACATCTTCCCGGGCGGCTACATCCCGGGCCTGTCGGAGATCGTCAAGGCGATCGAGGACGCGGGACTGTGGATCACCGACATCGAGATCCTGCGCCTGCACTACGCCGAGACGCTGAAGCACTGGCGGCTGCGGTTCATGGCCGATCCGGAGATCCCGGCCATGTTCGACGCCCGCTTCCGGCGACTGTGGGAGTTCTACCTGGCCGGCGCCGAGATGGGCTTCCGCCACGGCGGGCACATGGTCTTCCAGATCCAGCTGGCCAAGAAGCGCGATGGCGCGCCGCTGACGCGGGACTACATGGCGGCTCCGGCAAACTGAAGCGCTCCCCGCCTCGTCATCCCGGAAGCCGCGTAGAGGCTGTCCGGGACCCAGGGGCCGATGCGGTGCGGTTGCCCCTGGGTCCCGGCTCTCCGCTTCGCTGCGGCCGGGATGACGAGGTGGGTTTCCTTGAGCGCCCAGGGCTGGATTGATCGAAGGCCGTCGATGGGGCTATAGCGCCGCCTAATCTCACGCACCAAGGATGCCCATGGGCCAGTTCCGCGCGGCCGACCTCTTTCGTCGCAAGCCCGTCGCCCAGGTCGAGGGCGAGCATCCGCCCGAAAGTCTTCCCCGCTCGATCGGCCTCTTCCAGCTGACCATGCTGGGTGTCGGCGCCACCATCGGCACCGGCATCTTCGTGGCCCTGACCACCGCCGTGCCGGCCGCCGGCCCGGCAGTGATCGTCTCGTTCGTGCTGGCCGGGATCACGGCCGCCCTGACGGCCCTGTGCTATGCGGAGCTGGCCTCGACCATCCCGGTGTCGGGCTCGTCGTACTCATACGCCTACGCCACGCTCGGCGAGTTCGTCGCCTTCATCGTCGGGGCATGCCTGCTGCTGGAATACGCCGTCTCGGCCTCGGCCATCGCGGTCGGCTGGGGCCAGTACCTGAACGAAATGCTGGTCGACCTCGTCGGCTGGAAGATGCCCGACGTCATCGCCAAGGCCCCCGGCGCGGGCGGGGTGTTCAACCTGCCGGCCGTCGTGCTGGTCGGCGCCTGCATGGTGCTGCTGCTGCGCGGGGCGAAGGAGTCGACCACGGTCAACGCCGTGCTGGTGGTGCTGAAGCTGCTGGTGCTGCTGTTCTTCGTGGTCATCGCCTTCAGCGGCTTCCGCGCCGAGAACCTCACGCCGTTCGCGCCGATGGGCGTGGCCGGGATCGGGGCGGCGGCCTCGTCGATCTTCTTCTCCTATATCGGCATCGACGCGGTCTCGACGGCCGGCGAGGAGGTCAAGGACCCGCGCCGCACCCTGCCGCTGGGCATCGTGCTCAGCCTGCTGATCGTCACGGCGATCTACATCCTGGTGGCCTTGGCCGCCGTCGGCGCCCAGCCCTGGACGGCCTTCGCGGGCCAGGAAGCCGGCCTGGCGGTGATCCTGCGTAACCTGACGGGCGCCAGCTGGACCTCGCTGATCCTGTGCGTCGGGGCGATCGTCTCGATCTTCTCGATCACGCTCGTCGTCATGTACGGCCAGACGCGGATCCTCTACGCCATGAGCCGCGACGGCCTGCTGCCGAAGGTCTTCCAGCGCCTGCACCCCAAGACCCGTAGCCCCGACCTCAACACCTATATCGTCGCGGCCTTCATCGCCGTGCTGGCCGCCTTCGTGCCGCTGGACGTGCTGGTGAACCTGACCAGCATGGGCACGCTGATCGCCTTCGCCATCGTCTCGCTGGGGGTGATCATCCTGCGCCGCACCCAGCCTGATCTGCCGCGCGGCTACCGCGTGCCGCTGTATCCGGTTGTGCCGGTGCTCAGCGTGGCGTTCTGCGGCTACCTAATCGTGGGGCTGCCGCTGGATACGTGGGTGCTGTTCGGGGTCTGGGTGGCGGCGGCCAGCGCGGTGTACTTCGGGTATTCGCGGCGGCATTCGCGGCTGAACGCGTAAGATCCTCCCCCTTTGGGGAGGTGGCCCAGAGGGCCGGAGGGGGTCCTCTCCGGCCTACTCAGTTGAGGACCCCCTCAGTCGCTCCGCGACAGCTCCCCCGAAGGGGGAGCATCTACCTATCTCAGCCTATTCCACCGTCACCGACTTGGCCAAGTTCCGCGGCTGGTCCACGTCCGCCCCCTTCACCACGGCCACGTGGTAGGCCAGCAGCTGGATGGGGGCCGACATCACCAGGGCCGAGACCAGCGGGTCGCTGGCGGGGGCCGTGACCACCACCCGCGCGCCGGCCGGGGCGTGCTTGGCGCCTTCGGGGTCGGTGATGAACACCACCTGGCCGCCGCGCGCCATGACCTCGCTCATGTTCGAGGCCGACTTCTCGAACCAGCTGTCGAAGGGAGCCAGGATGATGATCGGGGTCTGGTCGTCGACCAGGGCGATCGGGCCGTGCTTCAGCTCGCCGGCGGCGTAGCCCTCGGCGTGGATGTAGCTGATCTCCTTGAGCTTCAGCGCGCCTTCCAGGGCCAGGGCCGACATCGGGCCGCGACCCAGGAACAGCACGTCGCGCGCCTTGGCGATCTCGGCGGCGATGTCCTTGATGGCGCTTTCCAGGCCGATGGCCTCGGCGATCAGGCGCGGCGCCTCCAGCATCACCTTGACCAGGCGTTGCTCCTCGGCGTCGTCGATATGGCCGCGCGCCTTGGCGGCGGCGACCGCCAGGGCGATCATCACGCTGACCTGGGCGGTGAAGGCCTTGGTCGAGGCCACGCCGATCTCGGGACCGCAGTGGATCGGCAGGACGACGTCGACCTCGCGGGCCATGGTCGATTCCGTGGCGTTGACCACCACGGCGCTGCGCATGCCCTTGGCCTGGCAGTAGCGCAGGGCGGCCAGGGTGTCGGCGGTCTCGCCCGACTGCGACATGGCGATGACCAGCGAGCCCGGGCGCAGGGCCGGCTGGCGATAGCGGAACTCCGAGGCGATCTCGACGTCCACCGGCAGGTCTGCCAGCTGCTCGATCAGGTACTTGCCGATGACGCCGGCGATATAGGAGGTGCCGCAGGCGACGATCTGGATGCGCTCCAGCTCGGCCAGGCCCAGGCCCTCTGGCAGGGCGGTGCGGTTGCCGATGGTGTCCACATAGGCGGCGATGGTGCGCTGGCAGCCCTCCGGCTGGTCATGGATCTCCTTCTCCATGAAGTGCCGGTAGTTGCCCTTCTCCATCAGCACGGCCGAGGCGGGCACCACCTTGATCGGACGGTCGGCGGGGGCGCCGGTCTGGTCGAAGATCCGCGCGCCGGCGTGGTCGACGATCGCGTGGTCGCCGTCGTGCAGATAGGCGATGCGGTTGGTGAACGGACCCAGGGCCAGGCCGTCGGAGCCGACGAACATCTCGCCGTCGCCGAAGCCCACGGCCAGGGGCGGGCCGTTGCGGGCCGCCAGAATCGTCTCGGCCTCGCCGCCGACCAGGATGCACAGGGCGAACGCCCCGCGCAGGCGCTTCAGCGTGGCCTGGAAGGCTTCCAGCGGCGCCAGGCCCGTGGCCAGCTCGGCGTCCAGCAGGTGGGCGACGACCTCGGTGTCGGTGTCGCTCTGGAACTCGCGGCCGGCGGCGATCAGCTCGGCCTTCAGTTCGGCGAAGTTCTCGATGATGCCGTTGTGGACCACAGCCACGCGGCCGACGATATGCGGGTGGGCGTTGCGCAGGGTCGGGGCGCCGTGGGTGGCCCAGCGGGTGTGGCCGATGCCGGTGGTGGCGACCAGCGGCTCGTGGGCTAGCACGCTCTCCAGCTCGCGCAGCTTGCCCGGCGCGCGACGGCGCTGCAGCACGCCGTCCACCTGGGCGGCGATGCCGGCCGAATCGTAGCCGCGGTATTCAAGCCGCTTGAGGCTCTCGACCAGGCGCTCCGCGACGGGCTTTGTTCCGACGATGCCGATGATGCCGCACATGGGCCATGATCCTTTGTAGAACGCGCCGACGGGACTATTGCTACCGACGCGGGATATTTCGAGGTCGGCCTTTAGCATTCGCTAGAGCCGCCCTCTCATAAATCTGCATTTCGGATCGTTTCGCGGTTCGAGTACGGCCTAAACGAGACCAGAAGACGACCATGAGCAAGCGCGCCTATTTCGGCACCGACGGCATCCGCGGCCAGGCCAACAAGCATCCGATGACCGCCGAGGTCGCCCTGCGCGTCGGCCTGGCGGCCGGCAAGCTGTTCCGCTCGCAGGACGACCGCCGCCACCTGGTGGTGATCGGCAAGGACACCCGCCTGTCGGGCTACATGATTGAGCCGGCCCTGGTCGCCGGCTTCGCCTCCGTCGGCATGGACGTGCGGCTGTTCGGCCCGCTGCCGACCCCGGCCGTGGCGATGATGACCCGCTCGATGCGCGCCGACCTGGGTGTGATGATCAGCGCCAGCCACAACGATTTCGCCGACAACGGCATCAAGCTGTTCGGCCCCGACGGCTACAAGTTGTCGGACGAGCAGGAGCTGAAGATCGAGGCCCTGATGGACGAGGGCCTGCAGGAGGGCCTTGCGCCGCCGCGCGGTCTCGGACGCGTCAAGCGCATCGACGACGCCCAGGCCCGCTATGTCGAGATCGTCAAGGCCACCTTCCCGCGCCAGATGAGCCTGGCAGGCCTGCGCATCGTCATCGATTGCGCCAATGGCGCGGCCTACAAGGTGGCCCCTACCGCCCTCTACGAGCTGGGCGCCGAGGTTATCGAGATCGGGGTCACGCCGGACGGGACCAATATCAACGCCGACTGCGGCTCGACCCATCCCGAGGCCATGGCCAAGCTGGTGCGCGAGTACCGCGCCGACATCGGCATCGCGCTGGACGGCGACGCCGACCGCCTGGTGATCTGCGACGAGAAGGGCGTGGTTGTCGACGGCGACCAGATCATGGCCATCGTCGCCATCGCCTTCGCCAAGGCCGGCAAGCTGAACGCCGGCGGCGTGGTGGCCACGGTGATGTCCAATCTCGGCCTCGAGCGGGCGCTGAAGGCGGAGGGCCTGACCCTGGAGCGCACCGGCGTGGGCGACCGCTACGTGATGGCCCGCATGCGCGAGGGCGGCTTCAATGTGGGCGGCGAGCAGTCGGGCCACGTAATCCTGTCGGATTTCTCGACCACGGGCGATGGTCTGATCGCCGCCCTGCAGGTGCTGGCGGTGATGATCCAGACCGGCAAGCCGATGAGCGCCCTGGGCCGCCAGTTCGAGCCGGTGCCGCAGCTGCTGGAAAACGTCCGCTTCGCCGGCGGCAAGCCGCTGGAGGCCAAGACCGTCAAGGAAGCCATTGCCGACGGCGAGGCCCAGCTGAACGGCTCGGGCCGCATCGTCGTGCGCCCTTCGGGCACCGAACCCCTGATCCGCATCATGGCCGAGGGCGACGATCCGGCCCTGGTCAAGAAGGTCGTCAAGTCGATCGTCTCGGCCGTGAAGGCGGTCTAGGGGCTATCCCCTTAAGGGCGGCCTCTTTTCACCGCGTTCTCGCCCTTGTGGCGGAGCCGCCCAAGGCCGCCATTCCTGGCATTGGCAATCTGACTGTCCGGATGCCGCGTCCAGGCTGATGTCTGCTGACGACCCTGAGCGGACGTTTGGCGTTTGAGCCTTCGCTAAAAACACACGTCATCCCGGGCCTTGTGCCCGGGACCCCTCTGTCCACCGTAGGTGCGGGAGGGGCGGCGTGCTCAGCACGCCGCTGGCGCTTCACGTGCAAGCTGAACTAGGGGTTCCGGGCACAAGGCCCGGAATGACGGAGGTTTATTTGAAGTGCGGAGAACCTCCCAAACCGACCCATAGGAGTCATTCGAAGTGTCGGTGCTGGTGGGGTCCGCCCATTTAAAAACCTCGTCCCACACGGCGCGATCCGCAATGTCCGCGCCGCTCACTCCGAAAGCATCCCGATCGTCCGCAGCCATGTCTCCACCAGCCTGGGCCACCCGGACACCGGAAGCTTCTTCTCCCGCAGACCGAAGGCATGGCCGCCCTGGGCGTATGAGTGCAGTTCCACGGCGACGCCCGCCTTCTTCAGGCCCATGTAGTAGCTCAGCGCGTCCTCGACCCTGTCCACAGAGTCGTCCTCGTTCTGCAATAGAAAGGTCGGCGGCGTGCGGCGCGTGATGGCCTTCTCGATATTAGGATTGAGCGCGATGCTGTTGTTGGCCATAGCCAGGTGCCCTGGATAGACGGCGATGGCGAAGTCCGGGCGAGCGCTTTGCCGGTCGGCCGTGTCCACAGGCGCATAGAGGCGATCGTCGAAGTGGGTGCTGGCCTCGGCGACCAGATACCCGCCGGCGGAAAAGCCGATCACCCCAATCTTGCGCGGATCGATCCGCCATTCGGCGGCCCGAGCCCGCGTCAGCCGCACGGTCCGCAGCGCGTCCTGCAGGGACGGTGTCGAAATCTCCTTATTCTGCGGGCGGCAATCGCATTGCCAGCGGTAGGGGATGCTCGGCACGCGGTATTTCAGCAGCACGCAGGTGACGCCCCTGGAGGTCAGCCAGTCGCAGATCTCGACGCCTTCGAGATCCATGGCCAGAATCTGAAAGCCGCCTCCCGGGATGACGATGACCGCGACGCCGCTGTTCCTCCCCTTGGGCGAATAGACCGTCATCGTCGGCCGGGTGACGTTGGTCACGTTCCCACCCTTCGCGGTCTCCGGCCCAGGGACGGGCGGCGTATCTGGGGCCACTCCCGGCCAGATCGGCATCTGGCTGTGACCGGGAGACGGCTGCCAACCGGCCGGCGCGGCGCCCGGCGTCGCCGCCTGCGACGCCGGGGCGAGGAGCAGTGCGGCCCATGCCACGATGCAAACAAGCTTCATGATGTTCGACCCTCCCCAAGGCGTGACCCATGTGCGCTACACATCGTTTTCTCTCATGTCACAGCGACAATTTGGAGGTTCGCCGCGCCTCGCCTACGTCACAAACGATCAAAATTGGCGAGAGTCATAAAATGAATTAATGCCTTCTCATGGAAAGATCGCGACTGCCCCTCAATGCCCTGCGCGCCTTCGAAGCGGCCGCGCGGCACCTCAATGTCACGCGCGCCGCGCTCGAGCTGCGCGTCACCCAGGCCGCCGTCAGCCACCATATCAAGCTGCTGGAAGATCAGCTCGGCGCGCTCCTGTTCCGCCGGCTGCCTAGGGGCCTTGCCCTGACCGACGAAGGCGCCGCCCTCGCGCCAATCGTCAGCGACACCCTCGATCGCTTGGCCGCCACCCTCGACCGGTTCGCTGGCGGACGCTTTCAGGAGATCGTCAGCATCGGCGTCGTCGCAACCTTCGCCACTGGATGGTTGCTTCCGCGCCTGCCCGACTTCACTGCGCTCCACCCCGGCGTCGACCTTCGGATCACAACCAACAACAATCGGGTGGACCTCGCGGGCGAAGGGCTGGACCTGGCGATCCGCTACGGCGACGGGGCCTGGCACGGAACCGACGCCGTCCCGATCCTGGAAGCGCCGCTGACCCCGCTTTGCTCACCGAGTCTTGCGCGGCGGTTGCAAACGCCGGCCGACCTGCAAAGAGAGATCTTGCTGCGGTCCTACCGTCGCGACGAATGGAAAGTCTGGTTCGGCGCCGCCGGCCTGACCATGCCGGCGATCTGCGGCCCGGTATTCGACGCCTCGTCCAGCCTGGCGGCAGCGGCGGCAAGCGGCCTGGGCGTCGCCCTGCTGCCCGCCCGATTGTTTGAGCAGGACCTTGCGAGCGGCCGACTGGCTCAGCCCTTCAGTCTTTGCGTCGACGCCGGCCGCTATTGGCTCACGCGGCTGAAATCACGCCCCGAAACGCCGGCGATGACGGCGGTGAAGGAATGGCTTCAGAGCGGCGACTGACGCGATGATGAGGTTGTCTCGTTTCGAAGGACCCAGCCAACGATCGCTTCCCGCCCTTCCAGACGATCAACATGTCCGCTTCCTATGGGGGAATAGGGCGTTGCCGTGCCGGTCCGTCCCCGCCATCAGGGCGGGACTGACGGGAGCTGATGGGTGGGTGTTTGAACACGCGGCACAGGGCCCGCGATAAGCTCTAGCCTTCTCTCCAAAAGCCTCCATTATATAGATAATCGTCTCATATTGCGAGACTATAAGCCGGGAGAGAAGCCATGGGCCAGAACTTGAAAACGGGGGCGGCCTCGTGATCGGCAACCCCTTGCTCGGCGTCCTCTTCCACTGGCTGGGCGGTCTCGCCTCGGCCAGCTTCTACGTGCCCTATCGCGTCGTGAAGCGGTGGTCGTGGGAGATCTACTGGCTGACCGGCGGCCTGTTCTCGTGGCTGATCGCGCCGTGGCTGTTCGCTTCGATCCGCACCAACGACCTGATGGGCGTCATGGCCCAGGTCCCGCACAACGTGGTGGGGCTGTGCGTGCTGTTCGGCGTGCTGTGGGGCTTCGGCGGCCTGACCTACGGCCTGACCATGCGGTATCTGGGCTTGTCGCTGGGCATGGCGGTGGTGCTGGGTCTGTGCACGGTGTTCGGCACCCTGATCCCGCCGCTGGTGCGCGGCACCTTCGCCCATGACCTGCTGAGCACGACCTCGGGCCGGATCATCCTGCTGGGCCTGCTGCTGACCCTGGCCGGCATCGTCGTGGTGGCCCTGGCCGGGGCCAGGAAGGACGAGGACCTGTCGGACGAGCAGAAGCTGGAAGCCGTCGCCGAGTTCGACTTCAAGAAGGGCGTCGCCGTGGCGATCTTCTCGGGGATCATGTCGGCCTGCTTCGCCTTCGGCCTGGCGGCGGGCGAGCCGATCAAGGCCCTGTCGGCGGCGGCCGGCACCGGCCCGCTGTGGACCGGCCTTCCGGCCCTTTGCCTGGTGATGTTCGGCGGTCTGATCACCAACGGCGTCTGGTGCGCCTGGCTGATCATCAAGAACCGCAGCGGCGGCGAGTGGCTGGGGAAGGTCAAGGCCGAGGCGGGCGCGCCGAAGGCGCCGCTGCTGGCCAACTACCTGCTGTGCGCCCTGGCCGGCACCGCCTGGTACTTCCAGTTCTTCTTCTACACGATGGGCGAGAGCCAGATGGGCAAGTTCGGCTTCTCCAGCTGGACCCTGCACATGGCCAGCATCATCATCTTCGGCACCCTGTGGGGCTTCGCCTTCAAGGAGTGGAAGGACGCTCGTCCGGCCGTGCGCAACATGGTCTGGGCCGGCGTCGCCCTGCTGGTCGGCGCCACCGTGGTGATCGGCTACGGCAACATGCTGGGCCGATAGGGCAGGAGGGCGGCCGGCGCGGGACACCCGCCGGCCGCCCGTCTCGTCAGGGTCGGGCCGACGCGCCGGCGGCGACCGGGTGGTCGTCGTCTTCCTCGATCTCGCTGAGCGCGCCCAGCTCGCCGCGCGCCCGGGCGGCCTTGCCATAAACGAACTCGAATCTGGGCGAGGCCATCAGGGTGGTGACGATGGCCATCAGCACCATGATCGAGAACAGGGCCGGGCCGATGATCCCGCGCTGCAGGCCGATGTTGAGGATGATCAGCTCCATCAGGCCGCGAGCGTTCATCAGCGAGGCGATGCCCAGGGCGGTCGGGTTGTCCTGGCCGGTCATGCGGGCGGCGGCCCAGCAGGCCCCGCCCTTGGCCAGGATCGAGGCCGCCAGGATCACCACGGCCACGCCGATCAGGGCGACGCTGTTGACCATGCCCAGCTGGGTGTTCAGGCCCGAGAAGGTGAAGAACATCGGCACCAGCACGATGATCGCGAAGGGCTGAAGCTGGCGCTTCAACTCGCGGGTCAGCACGCCGCGCGGCAGCACCGTGCCGAAGATGAAGCCGCCGAACACCGCGTGTAGGCCGGCCGCGTCCATGGCCCAGGCGCTGAGCATGAACAGCATGATGATCACGCCCAGCAGGCCCGGAGTGACCTTGCCCTCGCGCTCGGCGATGCGGGCCAGCGGGGCCAGCAGCCTGGGGCCGGCCAGCAGCATGAACAGCACGAAGGCCCCGCCGCCGGCGATGGCCTTGACCGCCACGATCGGGCCGTCGCCGAAGCTGGCCAGCACGATGGCCAGCACGCTCCAGGCGGCGGCGTCGTCGATGGCGCCGGCCGCCAGGGTCATGGTCCCCAGCTGGGTCTTGGCCAGGCCGCGTTCCTGGATGATGCGGGCCAGCACCGGGAAGGCGGTGATCGAGATCGCCGCGCCCATGAACAGGGTCGACTGCAACAGGGTCACGCCCTTGCCGAACAGGTTCAGGCCCAGCAGCCACGGGGTCAGGGCCACAGCGGCCATGAACGGCACGATCATGCCCGACACAGACACGGCCACCGCGCTCTTGGCGTTGGTCTTGAAATGCTCGCCACTGAAGCCCAGCCCGACCAGGAACATGTAGAGGCCGATGCCCAGCTGGGCGCCGACATAGAGGATGGTCTTGGACTCCTTGGGGAACAGCAGGTGCTGCAGGTCGGGGGCCAGCAGGCCCAGCAGCGACGGGCCCAGGATCACGCCGGCGATCATCTCGCCCACCACCTGGGGCTGGCCCATATAGCGCTTCACCAGCCAGCCCGCCGCGCGGCACGCGGCGATGATGACGAACATCTGCAGGAAAAAGGTCACGCTGAGCTGCGCGGGCGTCATGGTCGTCCCCCTAAGATCGCCGCCGCGTTGTCGCGGTCGTCGTTACTGGCGCGCAGAAAACCCTGATAGCGTTGTCATGTCGAGAGGGGCGCGGGACGAAATACGCCGGCTTCAGCCGATAGCGAGCGCCTTCAGGCGGCGCGAGGCTGCACGGCCGCCACCAGGCCTTCGGGCACGCCGTCGCGGATGATCGCCGCCACGCCCAGCTCGATGGACCTTTCATGGCCGTTCTTGACCAGCAGGGTGGCCGGCAGGACCCGGGGCGGGGCGCCCTGCAGCACCTGCTCAATGGCGTCGCCCAGGGCGCGGCGCTCGCTGGGGCGGGCCACGTCGGTCAGCCGCACGTCGAGCAGTTCGTTGCTCTTGAAGCCGGTGAGGGCCGCGAAGTGGCTGTCGACCTCGACGATCACGCCGCGCACGTTGAGCCGCGCCGTGGCCACGTCGTGCAGGCTGGTCAGCGCCTTCTGGAAGGCCAGGGTCTCGTCCAGCCGGCGCTTGAGGTCGCGTTCCTCGGTGCGGTTGACGATGATCACGGCCAGGCCGCCGGGATAGGGAAAGGCTCGCATCGTGCAGCGGCGCGCGCCGTTGGGCGTGGCGCTGGCCTCGAACTCGACCATGTCGCCGGCCCGCAGCACGCGCTTGAACTGCTCGCCGATGATCGACTGGGCCGCGCCCGGGAACACCTGATCCCAGTACTGCCCCTTCAGGCGTTCGGCGTTAAGGCCCAGCAGGGCCTCGAAGGCGCCATTGACCTCGACGACGCGCAGGTCGTTGTCCAGGGCCAAGAAGCCTTCGGTGGAGTTGAACAGGATCGCCGAACGGCCGATGTCGCAGCTGGGATCGATGTCGCGGTCGCCCTCGCCGGCGCTGAGCGACGCGTAGAGCTCGGCCGAGATCACCACCACGCGCGGGCGGCCGTGATTGGTCACGATCACCGGCGCGTGCAGGGCGCGGTCCTGCCATTGGCCGAAGTTGCGGCTGATCTCGCCGGCGGTCACCGAAATCGGGTCGTTCAGGGCCGTGGTCATCAAGTGGCTCGGATATTCTGTAGATTACGAAGAATGATCCACACTTGGTAAATGCGCGCTATCGGTGCGCGGATCAGATATTTTCACGCTAACGTTGCTGAGCCCGCGCAACAACGGGCCTTCTCGTCGCACCGGGTGCGACACTCGGACGCAACCAGTCCGTAATTTTCAAGATTCCGGTCGATACGAACCAAAAGGCGTCCTCGCGCCATCCTGATCTCCAAGGTTGTTCAGGAGGAGCGTCATGAGCCTTTCCGCACTGACCGGAGGCAGAGCCGGACGCGGACGCAAGATCGCGCAGATCGGGGCCAGCGAAAGCGGGGCCGCGGCGGTGGAATTCGCGATCGTCGGCCCGTTGTTCCTGGTCATGCTGCTGGGCGTGATGGCCTGGGGAAACTATTTCTGGCTGTCGCACGCGGTGCAGCAGGTCGCCAACGATGCGGCCCGCGCCGCGCTCGCCGGCATCGACCCGACCGAGCGCAAGAGCCTGGCGGCCGGCGTCTTGGCCGACGAGATCGGCGACTACGCCAACCTGACGCCCCAGGCGGCCAGCCTGCAGATCCAGGACGTCGCCAGCCGCGTCACCGTGACGATCGCCTACGACGCCTCGGGCTCGCCCTTCTGGGCGTTCGCCAAGCTGGTGCCGATGCCCTCGCCCGTGATCAAGCGCCAGGCCACCGTCCGGATGGGAGGGTATTGAGCCATGGCGACCCGGACTCTTCGACGTGATCTGCTCGGCGACGAGCGCGGCGGCGTCTCGGTGCTGGCGGCCGGCGGCCTGATGATGGTGATCGGCTTTTCGGCCATGGCCGTCGACCTGGGCTCGGTGTTCCTGCAAAGCCGCCGCCTGCAGGGCGCGGCGGATCTAGCGGCGATGGCCGCGGCGCGGGACCTGGACAACGCCCAGGCCGCCGCCGCGGCCACGGCCCAGGCCAACGGCTGGGGCGCGCCGCTGACGGTGGCGGTTACCAAGGGCCGCTACGCCCAGGCCGCCGACGTGCCGCCGGCCGCGCGCTTCCAGAGCGGCGAGGCCCAGGCCGACGCCGCACGGGTCAAGCTGGCCGGCGAGGCCGACCTGTTCTTCGGCCAGATCCTGACCGGCCGTCCGACCTGGACCATCACCCGCGAGGCCACGGCCGCTCGCGCCGACCTGGCCAGCTTCTCGATCGGCACGCGCCTGGCGTCGCTGAACGGCGGCGTCGCCAACAGCCTGCTGTCCAGCCTGACCGGCTCGCAGGTCAACCTGTCGGTGATGGACTACAAGGCGCTGGTCGACGCCGATGTCGACCTGTTCAGCTATCTCGACGCGGTGGCGACCGAGCTGAAGCTGACCGGCGTTTCCTATGATCAGCTGCTGTCGACCAAGCTGACCACCGGCCAGGCGCTGTCGGCCCTGTCGAGCCTGCTGAACAAGACCGGCGACATCCGCGCCTCAGCCGCCGTCCGCGCCGTCGCCGTGTCGGCAGGCAACAAGACCAAGACCAGCTTGAAGGTGCTGTTCGACGTAGGTCCCTACGGCCAGCAGGGCCATGTGGCCGGCGGCAGCGCGGCGGCGGTCAGCCTGGCGGCCATGGACCTGACCTCGGCGGTGCTGCGGCTGTCGTCGGGCGAGCGCCAGGTCCAGCTGGACCTCGGCGCGGGCGTGCCCGGCCTGGCCGATGTCGACGCCTGGCTGGCGGTCGGCGAACCGGCCGACAGCGCGCCGTGGATGACCATCACCAGCAGCAAGACGGTGGTGGTCCGCACCGCCCAGGCCCGGATCTATCTGGAGGCCAAGCTCGGCGGCTCGGGCCTGCTGAACGCCGCCGAGATCAAGGCGCCGCTCTATCTGGAGGCCGCCTCGGGCGAGGCCAAGCTCAACACCCTGGACTGCCAGGGCGGGACCGCCACCCTGGACGTCCGCCCCGGCCTGGGGACGCTGGCGATCGGCGAGATCGACCGCGACAAGCTGGACGACTTCAAGACCCCCCTGACGGTGTCCAACGCCACGATCGCCAAGTCAGCCGTGCTGACGGCCACCGGCAAGTCCGAGGTCAAGATCGGCGGCCTGGCCTGGAAGCCGGTGAGGTTCTCGCAGAGCGAGGCGCGGGCCGGGACGGTCAAGACCGTGTCGACCACCGACGTGGCCAAGGCCACCGTCTCCTCGCTGATCGGCGACCTGTCCCTGAACGTACAGCTGCTGGGCCTCGGACTGGGCCTGGGCCAGGGGCCGCTGACCGCGACGCTCGGTTCGATCCTCGGCGCCGCCGCCGCGCCGCTGGACGACGTGCTCAACAGCCTGACCGGCCTGCTCGGCGTGCGCCTGGGCGAGGCCGACGTCCAGATGAACGGCCTGCGCTGCAAGGACGCCGCCCTGGTCGCCTGATTCCCAGAAGACCCCGATCCAGAAAGGATTATCTCCGATGAACGCCTTCGCACCCAGCATCGCGGCCTTCGCGCCCGCGGAACGCGAGTTCTCCCTGCTCGCGTCCGGCTTCGAGCCGCCGAATATCCGCGCTCGGCTGCACGCCATCTGCGCCCTCTACGCCCACACGCCCGCGCAGAGCCGCCGGATGGAGCTGCTGGACGCGCTGGAGGGCGTCACCCTGGAGGTCGCCCACCTGCTGGCGCTGGACCTGCTGGAGAACGGCTGGCGTCCCGACCCGCGGTAGGGCGAGATCAGGCGCTGGCCGAGGTCTCGGCGGCGATGGCGGTGTCGATCATCCGGCGCGAATGGACGCCCCCCGCGTCGATGTTCAGCTTCAGCAGCCGCCGGCCGGGCGAGCGCGACAGGTTCCGCTGCTGGCGTTCCAGGATCTCCAGGTCCTCGCCGAAGATCACGCCCTGGCCCTCGCGGATGCTGTCGGTCAGAGCCGCGTCGTCGGCTGCGAAGTTGCGGGCCATGCCCCAGAAGTACCAGTGCGACGTCTCGGTCTCGGGCGTGATGAAGTCGACGACGATGCTGGAGGCCTGCACGCTCTTGTCGGCGTGATAGCCGCCGTGGCCGGCCAGGGCGACGCCGACCTCGATCATCACGTGGCTGGGCAGGGAGAAGCGGCAGATCTGCCAGCGATCGACGATCGCTTCCGGATCCAGCCCGGCGCCCTTCAACGCCATCCGCCAGAACGGCGGGGCCGAGATCTTCTCCATGAAGCGGCTGGTGACGACCTCGTCGCCCTCGACCGTCGTGGCGACCGGGGCCTCGTCGATCTCCTTCTGACCGATGCTGCCGGCGTGCACATAAGTCTCGTGGGTCAGGTCCATCAGGTTGTCGACCATCAGCCGGTAGTCGCAGGCGATGTGATAGAGGCCGCCGCCATAGGCCCAGTCGGGGCTCTCGGCCCAGGGCAGGGGGTGCAGCCTGGCTGGATCGGCCTGGTCGGCGTCGCCGGGCCACACCCAGATGAAGCCGTAGCGCTCCAGCACTGGATAGGTCTCAATCGTCGGAAAACGGCCGACCTGCTGGCCTGGCATGCTCGCCGCCTTGCCGTCGCAGCCCATGGCCAGGCCGTGATAGCCGCAGACCAGGTCGCCGTCGCGGACGAAGCCCAGGGACAGCGGCGCGCCGCGATGGGGGCAGAAGTCCTCGACCGCCGCGACCTTGTCGTCCTTGCCGCGAAACAGCGCCATCGGCTTGCCGCAGATCGTCCGGCCCAGGGGCTTGGCCGCGATCTCGTCCGGGGTGCAGGCGACATACCAGGCGTTTTGGGGCCAGGGCGGGGTGTCGGCGGCGGGGCGCGAGGCCATGTGATTTCCCTTGCGGCGGACCAGGCTCTGCGGCCTATTGGATCCAATAGGCGCGGCGACGGGTGGTCCTGTCAAGCGCGAGACGGGACGGATCAGCCGATGAAACCGGGCCAGCGGGTGGTCGTCGCCCTGCGCAAGATGATCGCCGCCGGCCAGCTGAAACCGGGCGAGCGGATCGCCGAAATCGCCACCGCCGAGGCCCTGGGCGTCTCGCGCATGCCCGTGCGAACGGCCTTGCGGGCGCTCGAGCACGAGGGCCTGGTCGTCAAGCTGGGCGCGCGCGGCTACACGGCCGCCGGGGTGTCATCCGACGACGTCACCGACGCGATCGAGGTGCGCGGGGTGCTGGAAGGCCTCGCCGCCCGCCGGGCCGCCGCGCGCGGACTGACGCCGGATCAGGATAAGGCGCTGGTCGCCTGCCTGGCGGACGGCGACGCCCTCTTCGCCAAGGCGCGGCTGGAGGACGGGGACCTGGATCGCTACCACGCCCTCAACCTTCGCTTTCACGCCACCCTGGTGCAGGCGGCCGGCGGCAAGGCGCTGGCCAAGGCCCTGGCGCGCAACAACGGCCTGCCGTTCGCCTCGGCAGACGCCCTGGCGCTGGACTGGGCCGACCCCGAGACCGAGTTCGAGCACCTGCGCGCCGCCCATGGCCAGCACCACGCGGTCTATGCGGCGATCCGGGCCGGCGATGCGGCGAGCGCCGAGCGGCTGATGCGTGACCACGCCTTCGCGGCGATCCGCAACGCCAAGGTGTTCAGCGGCGTCGACGCGGCCTGGCGGGTGACCCGCGACTAGCCGATCTTGGGCGCCTTCAGACGGCGCTTGTTGACGTGGTGCGAGGGGGCCTCGGCCTTCACTTCCTCGGGATATTCACCCTTGAAGTAGAAGCGCTGCCAGGCCTCCTTGGTGGCCTCCGGGTCGCGCTTGAAGATCAGGCTGTTGAACTCGGTGCGCTTCTCGGCCCAGACGTCGTACTGGCGGCGCAGATCGGTGTTGGAGTTCATCGAGCGGATCACCGGCTGGACGTTGTCCATCACCTTGTCCTGCATCAGCATGATGAAGCAGAACGGCTCGCCCTTCTCGAACCGCACCGTGCCGGGGCGCGTGAACAGCCAGTTCATCGTGAAGGGGAAGGGCAGCCAGTCGGTCTCGACCAGGCCGGCCAGGGGCTGGATGCCGTCCTTGATGTGGTTGGGCGGACCCATGGTCAGGATCGACCAGCCGGGCGGCGTGCGGAACAGATAGCCCGTGTGGAAGGTCACCGTGCCGCGCGAGAAGTGCGACTTCACGAAGTCGTTGAAGCCCGGATAGGGATGGTCGGGCTGGAACTTGATGCAGTGCTGGTGGGCGCCGCCGTCCCAGGTCATCGAGAAGCCGACCGGGCACAGGATCTCCCAGCCCGAGGTGTTGGCCATCGACAGGGGCAGGCAGCGATAGGGGTGGCGATCGGCGAAGTGATCCATCCAGGCCCGTTGCGGGCGACCGGGAACGATCTCGGGCGGGCGGTTCTCGGTGGGATAGCACTCCAGTTCCATGCCGCGCTCGTCTCTTTCCTTGGTCCCTGGCTTCTGCTCTAGCCCTGCTTAGGCAAGCCCGTCTAGAGAGCCCGCATGAAGACCCGAGCCGACCTCTTCGCCTTTTTCGACGCGCACGGCGTCGCACACGCCACCCTTGAGCACCCGCCGGTGTTCCGCGTCGAGGAAGGGCTGGAGATCAAGGCGGCCCTGCCGGGCGGCCACACCAAGAACCTGTTCCTGAAGGATGCCAAGGGTCAGCTGTGGCTGATCTCGGCCCTGGGCGAGACGACGATAGATCTCAAGCGCCTGCACACGGTGATCGGCTCGGGCCGGCTGTCGTTCGGGCCCGAGGCGATGATGGTCGAGACCCTGGGCGTGACGCCGGGTTCGGTGACCGCCTTTGGCCTGATCAACGATACGGACCGCCGCGTGCGCTTCGTGCTCGACGCGGCTCTGGCCAAGGCCGATCCGGTCAATTTCCACCCTCTGGGCAACGACGCCACCACGGCGGTGAGCCAGGCCGATTTCCGCAAGTTCCTGGCCGCGCTGGGGATCACGCCGATGATCGTCGATTTCGACGCCATGGCCGTGGTCCAATAGCCGACCTCCCGATTGCGGTTGTCGTTTGGAGGGACCATCTTGCCCCTCACTGCGTTCCTGCCTCTATGAGAGACTTCCGATGAGCCTGATCGGCGAAAAGCCCGCACCCATCCAAGCCGGTGGTGGAAAGAGCGAGCATATCAAGGACGGCACGGACGCCAGCTTCATGGCCGACGTCATCGAGGCGTCGAAGACCCAGCCGGTGATCGTCGACTTCTGGGCCACCTGGTGCGGCCCGTGCCGCCAGCTGACCCCGGCGCTGGAAAAGGCCGTCACCGCCGCCAAGGGGGCGGTCAAGCTGGTCAAGATCGACGTCGACAAGAACCCCGGCTATTCGGGCCAACTGCGCGTGCAGTCGATCCCGACCGTCTACGCCTTCGTCAACGGCCAGCCGGTCGACGGCTTCCAGGGCGCGGTGCCGGAGAGCCAGATCAAGCAGTTCATCGACCGCCTGTCGGGTCCTCCGGCCGAGAGTGACATGGACGCCGTCCTGGCCCTGGCCAAGGAGTCGCTGGACGTCGACGACATCGGCGGCGCGGCCCAGGCCTACGCCCAGGCTCTGCAGATGGACCCGGAGAACGTCAAGGCGCTGGGCGGCCTGGCCCGCTGCTACCTGCTGGGCGGCGATCTGGAGCGCGCGGCCGAGGTGGCCGGCATGGCCCCGGCCAACGCCAAGGACCCGGACCTGGAAAGCGTCCGCGCCGCCCTGGCCCTGGCCGAAGCCGCGCCGTCCGAGACCGCCCCGTTCGAACAGCGCCTGGCCGCCGATCCCGACGACCACGAGGCGCGCTTCGAGCTGGCCAAGGCCCTCGCCGGCGCCGGCCATCTGCAGGAGGCCTCCGACCACCTGCTGACCATCATCGCCCGCGACCGCGCCTGGAATGACGAGGCGGCGCGCAAGCAACTGCTGACGGTGTTCGAGGCGGCCGGCGCGATGTCGGAAGTCGCCAAGGCCGGCCGCAAGCGCCTGTCTTCCATCCTGTTCAGCTAAAGGGAGTTCCGATGCCGGGAGCCTTTCGAAGGATCAGCGACCTGCCGCTGGTGATCCCGGTGTTCCCGTTGGACGGGGTGCTGCTGTTGCCCGGCGGGCAGCTGCCGCTGAACATCTTCGAGCCCCGCTACCTGAACATGCTGGACGACGTGATGTCGGGCGAGCGGGTGATCGGCATGATCCAGACCCGCAGCAACGGGCATGACGATCCGCTGAACCCGGCCCTGGCCCCGATCGGCTGCGCGGGCCGGGTGACCAGCTTCGCCGAGACCAGCGACGGCCGCTACCTGATCACCCTGACCGGGGTCTGCCGGTTCCGGGCCGGCGACGAGCTGCCCGTGCGCACGCCCTATCGCCAGGTCCGCGCCGATTACGCGGCCTTCGAGGCCGACCTGCGCGAGGACGAGGAGCCGTCCTACGAGGGCGCCGATCCGCACGCTCTGCTGCCGGCCCTGCGCCGCTACCTGGACCATCGGGGCCTGGCCATCGACTGGACCAGCGCCGAGAACGCCCCGTCCGACGCCCTGATCAACAGCCTGGCCATGGCCCTGCCGTTCGACGCCATGGAAAAGCAGGCCCTGCTGGAAGCCCCGACCATGGCCGACCGCCGTGCGACCCTGGTGGCCCTGCTGGAGATCGACGCGGCCGGCGGCGACGATGACGAACCCACTTCGATACAGTAGTAGAGTTCCATGACCGCGACTCCGACCCCGCCGCCCGCCGACATCGACCCGCGCCTGCTGGAGGTGCTGGTCTGTCCCGTGACCCGCGCGCCGCTCGACTACAACCGCGCCCGCGGCGAACTGGTCAGCCGCACCGCCAAGCTGGCCTATCCGATCCGCGACGGCGTGCCGATCATGCTGCCGGAAGAGGCCCGCTCGCTCGAGGACGGCGAATAGGTCCATGGCCTTCGACGCGGGGCTGGCCCGCCCGCCCCGCCTGGCCTCGCTGGACGTGCTGCGCGGCCTGACCATCGTCGGCATGATCCTGGTCAATTCGGCCGCCTATCTTCACTACGTCAGCCATTACGACGTCTTTCCGATCCTGATGCACTCGTCCTGGGCCGGCTTCACGGTCGCCGACGCGGTGTTTCCCGCCTTCATCGTCATGACCGGCGTCTCGATCCCGCTGGCCACGCCGGTCGCCGAGCGCGCGCTGGACGCCACGGGCCTGCGCCGGCTGGCGGTGCGGGCCGGGCGGCTGATCCTGCTGGGCCTGCTGGTCAGCAACATCTACTGGCTGGCCACGCCCGAGAGCGTGCTGTTCCGGCCCATGGGCGTGCTGCAGCGCATCGCCCTGGCCTTCTTCGCCGCCGCTGTATTGTTTCGCACCACCGGACCCCGGACCCGGCTGACGATCGCGGTGGCGGTCCTGCTGGGCTACTGGGGGCTGTGCCTGTCACCCTATCCCGGCGGCTCGGCCGACCTGATGAAGCCCGGCGCCAGCCTCATCGCCTGGGTCGACCGCGCCGTGTTGGGCGCCCACATCTATGTGAAGGGCCCGCTCGGCTACGACCCCGAGGGTCTGCTCGGAACCTTCCCGGCCATCGCCCAGGCGCTGATCGGCGTCGCCGCGGGCGAGTGGCTGGCCGCCCGGCGCGGGGCGAAGGGCCTGGCCGTTGCCGGGGCTCTATTGCTGGTCGTCGGGATCGCTTGGGGTTTCGTCTATCCGGTCGTGAAGGACCTGTGGACCAGCAGCTATGTCCTGGTCTCCAGCGGCTTGGCCCTGCTGGTGCTGGCCGGTCTGCACCAGATGCTGGACGTCAAGCTGTGGCGGGTTCCGGGCCGGAGCTTCCTGACCGATTTCGGGGTCAATGCGATCTTCGCCTACGTCCTGCACGAACTGGCCTCGATCATCCTGACCGCGCACATGCTGCGGATTCCGTACGACGCGCTGTCGCCGGTGGTCGGGACGAAGATGGCGGCCCTGATCCCGGTGGCGATCTTCATCGCGCTGGTCTGGGCGGTGGTGGCGTATATGCGGCGCAGGACCTGGATCGTGAAGGTCTGATCCAAGTCCAATATGGTTTGTCATCCCGGAAGCGCGTAGCGCTATCCGGGACCCAGGGGCCAATGCATCGCGGCTGCCCCTGGGTCCCGGCTCTCCGCTTCGCTGCGGCCGGGATGACGAGATAATTTAGCGGCGAGATCTACAGACCCTGCCCCCGCAGCAGCTTGGGCAGATCCCCCACCGCTCCGCCGGCCTCGTGCATGAAGAACCGCCGGGCCGGCGCGATGCGATTGACCGCCGCCAGGCCGATCCCCCGCGCCACGCGCAGGATCGGGTTGTCGTTGGAGAATAATCGCACAAAGCCGTCGAAGGCCAGGGCGTTGGTCACGGTGTCGAACCGCCGCCAGCGGGCGAAGCGCTCCAGCACGACGTCCGAGCCGATGTCCTCGCCGCCGCGCATGGCTTCGACCAGCACCTCGGCCAGGGCGGCCGCGTCCTTCAGGCCGAGATTCAGGCCCTGTCCGGCGATCGGATGCACGCCATGGGCGGCGTCGCCGATCAGGGCCAGGCGCGGGGCGACCATGCGTTCGGCCAGCGACAGCGACAGCGGATAGACGAATACGGGACCCGCCATCTCGACCTCGCCCAGGAAGTCGCCGAACCGCCGCATCAGGTGGGCGTGGAAGGCTTCCGGCCGCGCGCCGCGCAGGGCCTCGGCCCGGGCGGTGCTCTCGGTCCAGACCAGGCTGGCGCGGTTGCCGGTCAGGGGCAGGATGGCGAACGGGCCGCTGGGCAGGAAATATTCGTGGGCCACGCCCTCGTGCGGGCGCTCCATCTTCACGGTGGCGACCACGCCGCTCTGGCCATAGCCCCAGCCGATCTCGCCGACGCCCGCCGCGCGGCGCAGGGTCGAGCCCCGGCCCTCGGCGCTGACGGCCAGCGGGGCGCTCAGCAACCGGCCGTCGGCCAGCGTCAGGCGGGCGCCGGCGGCGTCGACTTCCAGGTTGGTCGCGGCCATCGGCGCGATCACCGGTATGGCCTTGTCGGTCACGGCTTGAGCCAGCGCCGCGCGGATCTGGCGGTTCTCGATCAGATAGCCCAGGGGCTCGCCGTCCGCGCGGTCGGCGATCTCGCTCGAGTCGAACCGCAGAAAGGCCGGCGAGGCGCCGCGTGCGGCGGCCCCGGGCGTGCGGCCGTCGGTGACCAGGATCTGCTCGATGCGCTGGGCTTGCGGGGCAAGCGCTTCGCCGGCGCCGATCGTGCGCCACTGGCGGAAGCTGGAATAGGCGATGGCCGACGAGCGCCCGTCGAAGGTGGGCGCCAGCTGGGCCTCGAACGGCTGCGGATCGACGAGCAGGGGCTTGAGACCGCCCGAAGCCAGGGCCAGAGCCAGGGTCGAACCGGCCATGCCGGCTCCGGCGATGATCACATCGGCGTCGTGCGTGCGCATGGGGCGGATATGGGCCCTTGGAGGTCTGGGTGTCTAGAGGTCTGGACCGCCTAGACTCGCCCCCACCTGACCGCTGCGCGGTCGTCCGCCCCCATAGGGGGCAGATGAAGCTTGCGAGACTCATCTTCCCCCTATGGGGGAGGAGGGCCGCAGGCCCGGAGGGGGCAAGTGCGTCACATTCCCCCGTCCTTTTGGAAAAACCCCGTCCCAGTGCTATATCCCCTCCTCGAACCCGAAAATCCTCTCGACCCCGGACCGCCCCTTGAGCGTCACCCTCGATCTGTCGCGCGTCTCCAGCGAAGCCACCCCGACGGCCAAGCCGTTGGTGAACCTGTCGGGCCTGACCCGCGCCCAGCTGATGGCCGCCCTGGTCGAGTCCGGCGTGGCCGAGCACGGCAAGGCCAAGATGCGGGCCACCCAGGTGTTCCGCTGGATCCACCATCGCGGCGTCACCGACTTCGCCCTGATGACCGACGTCGCCAAGGAAACCCGCGCGCGCCTGGCCGAGGCCTTCACCATCGCCCGGCCCGAGGTGGTCGAGCGCCAGGTGTCCAACGACGGCACCCGCAAGTGGTTGATCCGGATGGCCCCGGGCATCGAGGTCGAGACCGTCTACATCCCGTCCGTGGGCCGGGTCGGCGCCCTGTGCGTCTCCAGCCAGGTCGGCTGCACGCTGAACTGCAGCTTCTGCCACACCGGAACCCAGGCCCTGGTGCGCAACCTGACGGCCGCCGAGATCGTCGCCCAGGTGCAGATCGCCAAGGACGACCTGGCCGAATGGCCGTCGGACAAGGAAGACCGTCTGCTGTCGAACATCGTGTTCATGGGCATGGGCGAGCCGCTCTACAATCTGGGCCAGGTGTCGGACGCCATCGAGATCATCAGCGACAACGAGGGCATCGGCATCTCGCGTCGCCGGATCACGGTGTCGACCTCGGGCGTCGTGCCGATGCTGGAGAAGCTGGGTGAGGCCACCCAGGCCATGCTGGCCATCAGCCTGCACGCCACCAACGACCCGCTGCGCGACGTGCTGGTGCCGCTGAACAAGAAGTACCCGATCGAAGAGCTGATGGCCGGCATCCGCGCCTATCCGGGCCTGTCCAACGCCCGTCGCGTGACGTTCGAATACGTGATGCTGAAGGGGGTCAACGACCGCCCCGACGAGGCCCGCGCCCTGGTCAAGCTGATCAAGGGCATCCCGGCCAAGATCAACCTGATCCCGTTCAACCCGTGGCCCGGCACAGACTATCAGTGCTCGGACTGGGCCGCGATCGAGGCCTTCGCCGCGATCCTCAACAAGGCCGGCTATTCCTCGCCGATCCGCACCCCGCGCGGCCGCGACATCCTCGCCGCCTGCGGCCAGCTGAAGAGCGAGAGCGAGAAGGTCCGCGCCTCGGCGATGCGCAAGCTGTCGATGGCGGCCATGGCCGGCGTGCTCGACGACGAGGACGACGAGGCGGCGTGAAACGCGGGTTCGTCCAGTATGGTCCGCTTGGCCTAGGCCTGCTGATCCTTGCGGCCGGATTGGTCTTTGGGCTGACGAATTGGGCTTGGCTTCTCGAAGGCCGGCCTTCCGAGAGCTATCCTGAGATCTTCTATATCGGCGTGGTCGCGCCTGTTGGGCTCGCAATATCAGTGATCGGTGCGCTGTGGACTCGCCATGTAGCGCGGCTAAGAAAGTAGAAGGCTAAGTCTCGCGTCCTTCGAGGCCCGCCCGCGCGGACGCCAAGCCCCCTCTACGCACCCCCTGAAACCCGTGGTAGTGATCACCCATCAGTTCCGGGGGTAATCCGCGTTCATGCCGTCCCAGCTTCAGTCGCCCGAGGTCCAGGCCTTCGCCACGGGCTTCCCCGTCACCCTGATGCATGCGGGCGTGACGCTGTTCATGCTGATCCTGGGCACGGCGCTGTATGCGCTGCTGACGCCGCACAAGGAAATCAAGCTGATCCGCGAGGGCAACTCCGCCGCCGCCCTGTCGCTGGGCGGGGTGATGGTGGGCCTGGCCATTCCGCTGGCCGTGTCGCTGACCGCCTCGACCTCGGTGATCGAGATCGTCATCTGGGGCGCGGCGACCATCGCCGTCCAACTGCTGGTCTTCCGCGTCACCGACATAGTGCTGCAGGGCCTGCCCGAGCGGATCCACGAGGGCGAGGTCGCCGCCGCCGCCCTGCTGGTGGGCGCCAAGATCGCCACCGCCCTGATCCTCGCCGCCGCCGTGGCTGGCTGATCGGGCCAGGCCAGGGCGCGGTCCGGTGCATTTCCCAAAGCTTCCCGACTGGCTGGTCTACGCCGCCGCCGTCAGCGCCCTGCTGATCGTCGCGGTCGGCCGGCAGGAGCGCTCCGACGCGCCCACCCCCCCGCCGCCGGTGCCGGGCGAGGAGGGCCTGCCGCTGGGCCCGGCCTCGCCGTTCGATCCGTCCATCGTTGTGCAGGTGCCGGCCAAGCCCGAGCCGGGCTCGGGCACCGCCTTCTCGGTCGGCGACGACGGCGTCTGGCTGACCGCCCGCCACGTGGTCGACGGTTGCAAGTCGGCCGCCATCGTCGTGGCCGACGGACGCGGCGTGGCCGCCAGGATCACCATCGATCCGCGCGCCGACGCCGCCATCCTGACCACCGAGGGCGGCGCGCCGGCCGTGCCGCTGGGCCTGGACGAGCCGCTTCGCCGGGGCGCGCGCGCCTATCATCCGGGCTTTCCGCAAGGCCATCCGGGCGAGGCGGCCTCGCGCCTGCTGGGTCGCGAGAACCTGGTCGTCCACGGTCGCGGGGCCCGCACCGAGCCGGTGCTGGTCTGGGCCGAGGTGGGTCGCACCGACAATCTGAAGGGCACCCTGGCCGGGTTGTCCGGCTCCCCCGCGCTCGACAGCGCTGGCCGGGTGATCGGCGTGACGGTGGCCGAGAGCCCGCGTCGCGGCCGGATCTACACCACGGCCCCCGAGACCCTGAAGACCATCCTGGGCTCCCGCCGCCGCCACGGCGCCGACACCGCCGTCGGCGAGGCCATCACCACCGAGAACTACGGCCGCGTCGCCGACGGCCTGCGCCGCGACCTGCGCGTGGCGCAGGTGGTGTGCATGGGGGTCTAGGCTCCCCGCTCGCTAAATCTTGTCATCCCGGAAGCCTCGCAGAGGCTGTCCGAGACCGCGGCAAGCGCATGCGTTTCCGGTGGTCCCGGCTCTCCGCTTCGCTGCGGCCGGGATGACAGGCCTGGTTAGGCCGCCGTCTCTTCCGCCTGGACCTTCCCGATATCCCCCTGCCGCGCCGCCACCAGGAACGACAGCACGATCGCGGCCACGCCGATCAGCGCGGTGTAGATGAAGAACGCCGTATAGCCCGCCGCCATGGCCGGGGCGCTGACGCCCAGCTTGGCGCCGGCGGCCGTGAAGCTTTCGGGCGGCAGGCGTGTGAACAGGCCCTTCAGCGCCCCGATCGGCCCGCCGGCCTCCGCCGCCTTGGCCGAGGCCTCGACGATCCGTCCCGACTGCGAGGCGATCAGCTTGCCGGGCAGGGCGTAGAGCGATGAGAAGAGAGCGTACTGGGTGGCCGTGAAGCCGGCCGTGGTCAGGCTGGACATGTAGGCGATCAGGGCCGTGCCGGCGACGCCGCCGGCGATGTTGTCGACGCAGATCGAGACGAACAGCATGCCGGTGCTGTGGCCGCTCATGGCCAGCAGCGCGAACATCAGGTTGCTGATCGGCTGGGCGAAGGCCCCGACGATCAGGGCCTTCATCAGGCCGAAGCGCGCCACCACCACGCCGCCCAGGAACACGCCGGCCATCGAGGCGATGATGCCGAACACCTTGCGGATCTCGGCGATCTCGGTGAGCGAGAAGCCCATGTCGCGATAGAACGGGTTCATGATGTTGAGCACGAAGTCCGACACCCGGTAGACGCAGATGGTCGCCAGGATCAGGCCGGCCACGCCCGCGAACCGAGTCAGAAACTCCTTCAGCGGCGAACCCAGCGCGGTCGACAGATAGACGCCGGGCTTGGTCGGAACCTTGGGGATCGGCCAGGCGGCCACGACGATGACGCCCAGGCCCGCCAGCACCCCGGCCAGCTGCAGCCAGACGCCGTTGGGCTTGGCCTTCCACGCCGCGTCCAGGGCTTCGCCGCCGACGAACTTCGACAGCAGGCCAGCGTCGCCCGACAGGCCCGAGCCGACCAGCAGGGCGCCCACCAGCAGGATGGCCAGGCGGACCAGCCACTCGACGACTTCCAGCGCCTTGGGCTGGGTCACGCCGTCGGTGTGGATGGGGCGGATGACGTGGGCCTGCTCGCGCGGGGCCGCCAGGGTCGAGATCACGCCGACCAGCATCGCGCCGGCCATGGCCAGGTACGAGATGTTCCAGCCGAAGCGCTCGGCCAGCAGCAGCGGCACGGCGCCGGCCATGATCATCGCGCCGCGATAGCCCCACTGCACGGCCACGGCCATCTGGCCCTGGCGCTCGGTGTCGACCACCTCGATGCGCCAGGCGTCGATGACGATGTCCTGGGTGGCGGTGGCGAAGCCGACGATCACGGCGATGGCGGCCATCAGCGGCAGGTTCGTCGCCGGATTGACGCCCGAGATGGCCAGCAGGCCCAGGATGATCACCGCCTGGCAGGCCAGCATCCAGGCGCGGCGATGGCCGACCAAGCCGTGCAGCACCGGGATCTTGGTGCGGTCGATCAGCGGGGCCCACAGGAACTTGAACGAGAACGACAGCGTCGCTAGGCTGAAGAAACCGATCACCGCCAGCGACAGGCCGGCGTCGCGCAGCCATAGCGACAGGGTGTCGAAAATCAGCATGTAGGGCAGGCCCGAAGCGAACCCCAGGCCCAGCATCACTAGGCTGCGCCGCTCGCCGAAGAACGCCAGGGTCTGCAGCAGAGTCTTCTTCTGCGCGGTTTCCGGCTGGTCGGTCATGCGGTCGTCCCCCTGGCGGGGAACAGCCCGCCCTTTAGCCGGCGACCTTGGCCCGTGTCGCGGTTTTCGTCCAGACGCCCGGGGCCGCGGGGCCGGTCCAGCGGGTCAGCACGTCGCGCAGGGCCGCGTGGGTCAGGGGTTTCACAAGGAAGTCGTTCATGCCGGCCGCCAGGCAGGCGCGGCGGTCCTCGTCGAAGGCGTCGGCGGTCAGGGCGACGATCGGCACGGTGACGCCCTGGGCGCGGATGGCGCGGGTGGCGTCCACGCCGTTCAGGCCCGGCATGCGCAGGTCCATCAGGATCAGGTCGAAGCTGTCGCTGGACAGGGCCGCGACGGCCTGGTCGCCGCCAGCCACGCGGTCGACCTTGCAGCCCTCGCGCTCCAGCAGGGTGCGGGCCAGCAAGGCGTTGATCGGATTGTCCTCGGCCAGCAGCACGCGCACGCCCGGCGACGAGGCCAGGGCGATGCGGTCGTCCTCGGCGGCCGGTTCGGCGGCGGGAGCGGGGCTCTGCAGATTGGCCTGCAGCACCTGGGCGACGATCGAGGCGGCGCGCAGGGGCTTGATCAGATAGCCGGTAAACCCGGCCTTCTTCAGCCTGTCGATGCGGCCGCGCTGGTCGGGCGTCAGCAGCACCACGGCGCGGCGCCCGGCGGGCGGCTTCAACGCCCCGCGCGGACCAGCCAGGGCGGCGTCGACCAGAAGCACCGCGTCGGCGGGCGCGGCGTCGATGGCCGAGGCGACGTCGGCGGCGACGAAGGCTCGGCCACCGGCGGCCTCGATCTGGCGCGCGGCGGCGATGCGGACAATGGCGTTGGGCGAAGCGACGGCCACGGCCTTGCGGGCCAGCGGCCGCTCGGTCCTGGCCGGTGAAGCGACGGCGAACGGGGCCTCGAACCAGAAGTCGGCGCCCTGGCCGACCTCGCCGCCGACCCCGACCTCGCCGTCCATGGCGCGAGCCAGGCGGGCGACGATGGCCAGGCCCAGCCCGGCTCCGCCCAGCTGGGTGTTGTGGCTGGCGTCGGTCTGGACGAAGGCCTCGAAGATCTTGGCGCGGGCGTCGGGCGCGATGCCGGGGCCCGTGTCGCTGACCGAGAACCGCACGCGGCCGTCCGCCAGGCTGGCGGTCAGCAGCACGCCGCCCTTTTCGGTGAACTTCACGGCGTTGCCGGCGTAGTTCAGCAGGATCTGCCGCAGCCGGCCCTCGTCGGCCAGAATGGTCGGCAGGCCGGGCGTGACGGCCCAGGCGATCTCGATGCTCTTCTCGTGGGCGCGCGGGCTCATCAGCTCGGTGACCTGGCGCAGCAGGGCCTCGACATCGACTGGCGCGGACGTCAGCTCGATGGCCGTGGCGCCCAGGCGCGCGAAGTCCAGTACGTCGTTGACCAGCGACAGCAGGTGGTCGCCGCTCTGGCGCAGGGCGGCGACATAGTCGCGCTGCTCGGCGGTCAGGCGCGTGTTCTCCAGCAGTCGCGCCATGCCCAGCACGCCGTTCAGCGGGGTGCGGAACTCGTGGCTCAGGGTGGCCAGCTGCTCGGGCGTGACGCCGGCGGATGCGCGGGGAGTGGTCATGCCCGAGAGCTTAGCGCGGGCGGCTTAACGGCCGGTCAAAAGCCGCAAGGCGCCGTTCGCGGAAATATTCTTCGCCGCGCCCCGCCGGGCCATTGACGGCGGCCCGCGCGCGCTCAATCTGGCGCTCAGATCAACCCTAGCCTGCGGCCATTTCCTCCTCATGAACTCCCTGGCCGCCGCGACGTCGTCGCGCCGTCGCGCGACGCCACTCGCACCCTTCGTCGCGCCTGTCGCAGAGGCGGCGCGATGAGCGAACCGGCGATCTTCTTTTCCGAGGTCAACGAGCGGCAAGGGGTGTTCAACCGCCGGGCGTTCCTGATGGGCGGCCTGGCCGGCGGCGGCCTGCTGGCCCTCGGCGCGCGCCTGGCCCAGCTGCAGCTGGTCGAGGCCCAGCGCTACCAGAAGCTCTCGGCCGGCAACCAGTTCAACTACCGCCTGGTCTCGCCGCCGCGCGGCGCGATCTACGATCGCAACGGCGTGTCCCTGGCTTCCAACCGCCCCAACTTCCGCCTGATGGTGACCAAGGACACCGGCTTCGACGCCCAGGCCACGCTGGACGAGCTGGCCCAGCTGGTCCCCATCGACGCCGCCCGCCGCTCGCGCCTGTTGAAGGATCTGGCCCGCGCGCCCAGGAAGGCGCCCGTCGCGGTGATGGAGGACATGACCTGGGAGGAGTTCTCCCGCGTCAACATCCGCGCCCCCGAACTGCCCGGGGTCACCGCCGACATGGGCGAGGTGCGGGTCTATCCGTTCGGCGGGGCCTTCGCCCACGTCATCGGTTACGTGGCCAAGGTGTCGGACCGCGACCTGGAGAAGGCGAAAACCGACCCGACCCAGGATCAGCAACTGCTGCACAATCCCGGCTTCCGGATCGGCAAGCTGGGGGTCGAGAAGGCCTTCGACGGTCCGTTGCGCGGCCACGCCGGCGCGACCAAGGCCGAGGTGGACGCCCAGGGGCGCACGGTGCGCCTCGACCCCGAGGGCGACATCCCGGCCAAGCCCGGCGCCGACATCCGCCTGACCCTGGACGCCGACATCCAGAACCGCGCCCTGGAGGTGATGGGCGAGGAGAGCGGGGCCATCGTGGTGATGGACTGCCGCAACGGCGACATCCTGTGCATGGCCTCGGCCCCCAGCTTCGACGCCAACCGCTTCGTAAAGGGCCTGTCGGGCCAGGAATATCGGGCGCTGGCCGAGTACGAGCGCAAGCCGCTGCTCGACAAAGTGATGACCGGCACCTATCCGCCCGGCTCGACCTTCAAACCCACCGTGGCCATGGCGGCGCTGACGGCGGGCGTGAACCCCACCGAGCGGGTGCTGTGCACCGGCGGCTGGGCGTTCGGCGGCCGGGTCTGGCACTGCCACAAGAAGGGTGGCCACGGCATGCAGGACATGCACGACGCCATCAAGAACAGCTGCGATGTCTACTTCTACCAGATGGCCCTGCGCATCGGGCCCGAGCCCATCGCCGCCGCGGCCAAGGCCTTCGGCTATGGCGGGACCTTCGACATCGGCATTCCGGGCCAGAAGAAGGGGCTGGTCGGCTCGCGCGACTGGAAGAAGAAGACCTTCAAGCGCGACCCAACCTGGCATCCGGGCGACAGCGTGCCCTACGGGATCGGCCAGGGCTATATTAACGTCAACGCCCTGCAGCTGGCGGTGATGACGGCGCGGCTCGCCAATGGCCGCAAGGCGCTCAATCCGCGCCTGGTCAAGTCGGTGGGCGGGGTCGAGCAGCCGCATGGCGACGCCGTGCCCAACCTGCCGTTCAGCCAGGAGCACCTGGACATCGTGCGAGCTGGCATGGCGGCGGTGGCCAACGACCCGACCGGCGGGGCGTTCAAGCAGAGCCAGCTGGGCCTGGGCGACGTCAAGATGGCCGGCAAGACCGGCACCGCCCAGGTGCGCCAGTACGCGGCCGGGGCCTCGCGCAGCAATCAGGGCGTCGCCTGGAAGCTGAAGGACCACAACCTGTTCATCGCCTTCGCGCCCTATGACGATCCCCGCTACGCCCTGTCGGTGATCATCGAGCACGGCGGCCAGTTCGGCTCCAGCGCCGCCGCGCCCCGGGCCCGGGAGGTGATGCGCGTGGCCCTGCTGAAGGACCCCGAGATCCGCGCCCGCATCGTGCAGCCAACGCCCCTGCCGGATCTGCCCGAGACCAACGAAAACGAAAGGGAGGTCGAGGGCGACCTGCCGGTCGGTTAGCGCCAGGAGCCTTCAGGCAACAGCTCGCCGCGAACGGCGTCCGCGAGGGCCCGGCGCAGCGCCGCCTTATCGAGGGGCAGGCAGTAGGCCGGCCGAGCGCGCTCGAACCTCCAGCTCTCGACCAGCGCGCCGGCGTCGAACGGCTCGAAGCCGAACTGACCGATCAGATCGGACACGACGCGCTTTGCCGCGTCGTCATCGCCGGCCAACGGAAGGGCCCGCTGGGCTCCAGAGCTTAGCCGCGATCCCATGGAGTTCAGGTCGCGGGCCAAGATGGCGTTGAAGGCCTTGACCAAGCGGGCGTCGGGAAGGCGTCGGGCGACGAGTTCGCTCGTCGTGATCGCATTGTCGTCCAAGTCGCGGATCGCCCCATCGCGTTCCGGATAATAGTTGTTGGCGTCGATGACGATCTTGCCGGCCAACGCGCCCTGTTCAAGCTCGAGCACGCGAACGAGCGGAATGGCGATCAGGACGACATCCCCGAATGCGATGGCGTCGTTGGCGGAGCCAGTCAGGGCGCCGCTCTCCCGCGCGAACGAGTCCAGCGTCTTGGGGGCGCGTGAGTTGCTGACCATAACCTCGTGTCCGGCCCCGATGGCGAGACCTGCAAAGGCCCGCCCGATATTCCCCGCGCCAATCGTGCCGATACGCATTGCAACACCTTCAGTTACTCGTAAGGCGCAGGTGGTGGCGGTCCACGGGGCGATCAAGCTTGGCGGATCCAAAGGTCGTTGAAATGCTTGGGCGAGGTTGGTCTGGCCTGACGGACGCGTCGCTTTCCGGGGCCGGATCAATGTCAGCCCGTGGCTTGGCGCGCTTTTGAGACCGTGGTCGATCCCGAGCGCATGTTAGCCTCTCCCCTCGCGGGAGAAGGTAGCCGCCATGGGCGGTCGGGTAAGGGGGGCACGAGCCTTTCCGGAAAGGGCTTTCAACCCCCTCATCCGGCGCTCCGCGCCGTCCTCCCGCAAGGGGAGAAGGAGAGATGTCACCCGCACCGACACCGCCTACCGGCCCCCTAGAACACCCCCTGCCTGAACGCGCTCGCCGGCTGTTCCTCGCTCGGGACGGTCGAGCGGCGGTGGGCGAGGGCTTCGGCGACGTGGACGCGTTTGACGGTGGGGGCGCCTTCCAGGTCGGCGATGGTGCGGGCCAGGCGCAGGGTGCGGGTCCAGCCTCGGGCGCTGATCCGGCCGGCCTCGGCGGCGCGCGCCAGCAGGGCGCGGCCGGCTTCGTCGAGGGCGACGATCTTTTCCAGGAAGGCGCCCTCGGCCCGGCCGTTCAGAGCCTCGGGGCCGCCATGTTCCTCGGCGCGGTCGATCGCCAGCTGGCGGGCCCGGGCCACGCGGGCGGCGACCTCGGCCGAGCCTTCCGAGGGTGGCGGCAGGGCCAGGTCGGCGGCGGTGACGGCGGGCATGTCGACGGCCAGGTCGATCCGATCCATCAGCGGGCCCGACACCCGCCCCTGATAGTCGCGCTGGCAGCGGGGCGCCTTGCCGCACGCGCCTCGCCCGGCCCCGCCATGGCCGCATCGGCAGGGGTTCATTGCCGCCACCAGTTGCACCTTGGCGGGATAGCGCACATGGGCGTTGGCGCGGGCCACCATCACCTCGCCGGTCTCCAGCGGGGCGCGCAGGCTGTCCAGCGCCTGGACGCCGAACTCGGGCAATTCGTCGAGGAACAGCACGCCGTTGTGGGCCAGCGACACCTCGCCGGGCTTGGCCTTCAGCCCGCCGCCGGTCAGGGCGGCCATGCTGGCGCTGTGGTGGGGCGAGCGGAACGGTCTGGCCCTGGTCAGGGCGCCGCGCGCGATCAGTCCCGCCACCGAATGGACCATCGAGGTCTCCAGGAGCTCGCTTGAGGTCAGGGGCGGCAGCAGGCCCGGCAGGCGCTGGGCCAGCATCGACTTGCCCGAGCCCGGCGGGCCGACGAACAGCAGGTTGTGGCCGCCGGCCGCAGCGATCTCCAGCGCGCGCTTGGCGTGCTCCTGACCCTTGACGTCCCGCAGGTCCTTGGACCGCTCGCCCTCGATCACCGGGCCCGGCGCGGGCGCGCCCAGCACCTGGCTGCCCCGGAAGTGGTTGATCAGCGCCACCAGCGAGCGCGGGGCCAGGATGCGCGTGCCGCCGGCCCAGGCCGCCTCGGGTCCGGACGCCTCGGGGCAGATCAGGCCCAGGCCCAAGGCCCCGGCCGCCATCGCGGCGGGGAGCGCCCCGGCGGCCGGGACGATGCGGCCGTCCAGCGACAGCTCGCCCATCGCCGCCCAGCCGTCGAGCGCGTCCAGCGGGATGACCCCCAGCGCCGCCATCACCGCCAGGGCGATCGGCAGGTCGAAATGGGCGCCCTCCTTGGGCATGTCGGCCGGGGCCAGGTTGGCGACGATGCGCTTGCCCGGCAGCGACAGGCCCAGGCCCGCGAAGGCCCCGCGCACGCGTTCACGGCTCTCGGCGACGCCCTTGTCGGCCAGGCCCACAATGACGAAGGCGCCGCTCTGACCGGAGGTCAGCTGCACCTCGACATCGACGCGCCGGGCCTCAACGCCCTCGAAGGCCACCGTGACGACTTTCGCGGCCATATCCGCCCCGTGGAGAGTTTGAACTTATCCACAAGCGAAACATGACGTGAAGAGCGTATCAAGAACAAAAAACGAACGTTTCAGGAAATCAGTGGGCTACAGCCCCCGCTTCATCCACCGATCAAGCCGCAGCGCGGATCGCCTCGATGCGGTCCCACAACACAGCCGCGGCGTCGATCCCACTGAATCGCTTCAGTTGTTGGGCGCCGGTCGGCGAGGTGACGTTGATCTCGGTGAGGTACTCGCCGATCACGTCGATGCCGACGAACAGCAGGCCGCGACGCTTCAGTTCCGGGCCGATGATCTTGCATAGCTCCAGGTCGCGGGCGGTCAGCTCGACGGCCTCGGCCCGGCCGCCGACGCGGAGGTTGGAGCGCACCTGACCGGCGGCGGGCACGCGGTTGATCGCGCCCACCGGCTCGCCGTCGACCAGCAGCACGCGCTTGTCGCCCTTGCTGACGGCCGGCACGAACTTCTGGGCGATGACCTGCTCGCGGCCGATCATGGCGTGCAGTTCCAGCAGGGCGTCGAGATTGGGGTCGTCGGCCAAGAGGCGCGCGACGCCCGAGCCGCCGCCGCCGTAGAGCGGCTTCAAGACGATGTCGCCGTGACGGGCGCGGAAATCGTAGATCGCCTCGTGATCCGAGGTGATCAGCGTCGGCGGCTGGACGCCTGGGAAGTCGGTGACGAACAGCTTCTCGGGCGCGTTGCGCACCTCGGCCGGGTTGTTGACTACCAGGGTGTGGGGGTGGACCTTCTCCAGGAAGTGGGTGGCGGTGATGTAGGCCATGTCGAACGGCGGATCCTGGCGCATCAGCACCACGTCGACATCGTCCTTCATGTCGAGCACCACGACCTCGCCCAGGGTCGCATGGGCGCCCTTGGTGGCGGTCAGCGCCAGCGACTGGGCGCGGGCGAACACCCGGCCGTCCTCCATCGACAGCTTGTCGGGGGTGTAGAACCACAGCCTGTGACCGCGCAGCTGGGCTTCCATCATCATCAGGAAGGTGGTGTCGGTGTCGATGTTGATCCCCAGCACGGGGTCCATCTGGACGGCGACTCTCAGCGACATGACGACTCCGGGGTTGGGTGCGCGCGGCGATTTATGACGCCCCGCGCTGCGCCTGCCTAGTTAGGGCGGCGACGGGGGGAATGCGAGGGCGACTTTCATTCAATACGCGGGTAGGCCGAATCGATCTTCCGCGGCGATGTGTGTAGCGCATCGTGCTACACGAAGTTGACGTGTGTAGCGTGTTGCGCTACGTTCGTCTTATCGAAGAAGGCTAGTGGGGGATGATCCAAAGCTGGAAAAGCGAGGCCCTGAAGGCCGTCTTTGAAGGCAAGACGCCGAAGGGTTTCCCAGCGGCGCTGGTCAAAAAGACTCGCCGTCTGCTGGCGCAGATGAGCGCCGCCACGGACGTCGAGCAGCTTCGCCTTCCGCCCGGCAATCGTCTTCATGCCTTGACGGGCGATCTGGCCGGCAGGTGGTCGCTGAGCGTGAACGATCAGTACCGCCTCGTCTTCGTCTGGGGATCCGACGGTCCCGAGGAGGTCTGGTTCGGGGACTATCACTAGGCGCCGCGGCGTTTGTCACTTTGGCCCATGCACGGAGAAACAGTGATGGCCACTTTCCTGGACTACGACTTCGTCTCGCCGCTTCCCCATCCTGGCGAGATCCTGCGCGAGGACTTTATGGTTCCGCACGGTATGACGGCCGGCGCGCTGGCGCGGGCCATGGGCCTGAAGGACCGGACGCGCATCGAGCGTCTGACCCGCGAGACCCAGCCTGTCACGCCGGATACGGCGATGCGCCTGGAGCGGGTGTTTGGCGTGAACGCCCAATTCTGGATGAATCTGCAAGCCCAGCACGACCTCTCCAAGGCCGTGGTCGAGCATCGCGCCGACTATCAGTCGATCGAACTCGTCGAGGCCTAGTTCAGCCGCAACCGCACCCGCTCCCGCGCCGCGCGGGCGGCGATGGCGGCGCCGCCGTCGAGGATCTGGGCGCGGGTCAGGGCCTGTAGGGCGCCGGCCAGGGCGCCCTGGCCCTCGCGGGCGGCGGCGACGTCGAGCCAGGGGCGGTGGTCGGCGGGATTGAGCAGGGCGCGGCGCAGGGCCGAGCGCTCGGCCCTCGGCCAGTCGCGGGCCTGCTGGGCGCGGGCGAAGATGTTGTTCTGCAGGCGGATCAGCACGGCCCGGTCCGAGATCGGAGCCATCAGCAGCTCCAGCTTGGCGGCGACGTCGGGCATCAGGCCGGTGCGCAGGGCCCGCCGCGACAGCTCCGACGGCAGCACCACCCGGCCTTCGCCGAACGGGTCGAGGGCCAGCGGGCCCTCCTCGGTCTCGATGCGCAGCAGGAAGTGGCCGGGGAAGTCGACGCCGTGCAGCTCGATGCCGGCGCTGCGGGCCGCGTGCAGGTAGAACACCCCCAGGGCCACGGGCAGGCCCTTGCGACGCTCGGCGACGGCGATGACGTCGGCGTTGTCGGGGTGGTCGTAGGTGATCAGGTCGCCGGTCAGGTGCAGGTCGCCCGACAGAGCCTCGGCCACGGCCTCCTCGGGCGACTCGGTCTTGATGCGCTCGGCCAGCCGCTCGCCGGCCTGCCGGGCGAGCGCGAAGGCGGCGTCGGTGTCGCGGTCGGGTTCGTCATGCACGGCGCAGGCCACGGCGGCCTCGAACAAGGGGAAGCCGTCGTCGGGGCTCTCGCCCACGCGGGTCAGGATCTCTTCCGCTTCGTCGCGGGTCATTACGCCTCCGTCCAGGCGTCGCGAAGATGGCGCGGGCGAGCGCCCGGCGCCAAGGCGATAAGGTCCAGACGCACGATAGCGTTCCCCAGCCCCCGGCGGTTGGCGACGATATGGGCGGCGGCGCGGCGCAGGCGGGCCCGCTGTTCCCAGGTCACCGCCTCGAGGGCGGCGTCCAGCGTCGTGCGCTGCTTGACCTCGACCACGGCCAGCACCTTGCCGCGCTGGGCCAGCAGGTCGATCTCACCCAGGGGCGTGGGCAGGCGGAAGCCCAGGATACGGTAGCCCTTCAGCATCAGCCAGGCGGCCGCCAGCACCTCGGCGCGGCGTCCGGACAGGCGCGCGGCGGCGCCCCGGGCCTGGCGGATCGCGCTCATCCGGCGGCTTCCTTCAGCGCCAGGGCCTGGCGATAGAGGTCGCGGCGGGGCAGGCCCAGGGCCTTCGCCACCTCGGAGGCGGCCTCGCCCAGCGGCAGGCGGGCCATGGCTTCGCGCAGGGCGCTCTCGGCGTCGCCGGCCTGGACCGGCTTTTCCGAGCCCGGACCCACCAGGATGACGATCTCGCCCTTGGGACTTTCGAAGCGGGGGTCGACGGCCAGTTCGTCCAGCGTCCCGCGCACGCAGGTCTCGTAGAGCTTGGTCAGCTCGCGGGCCACGGCGGCGTCGCGCGGACCGAACACGGCGGCCATGTCGGCCAGGCTGTCGGCGACCCGCGAGGCGCCTTCGTAGAAGATCAGGGTGGCGCGGACCGGGGCCAGTTCTTCGAGGAAGGTCTTGCGGGCGGCGCTCTTGGGCGGCGGAAAGCCGGCGAACAGGAAGCGGTCGGTGGGCAGGCCGCCCAGGGTCAGGGCCGCCAGGGCCGCCGAGGCGCCGGGGATCGGGAACACCGGGTGGCCGGCCGCGATGGCTTCCTTGGCCAGGCGATAGCCGGGGTCGGAGACCATCGGCGTGCCGGCGTCCGAGACCATGGCCACGCGTTCGCCGGCCGCCAGCCGTTCCAGGATCTTCGGCGTCACCCGGTCGGCGACGTGTTCGTCGTAGCGCTCCAGGCGCTTGGAGATCTGGTAGGCGGCCAGCAGCTTGCCCGACACCCGGGTGTCCTCGGCCAACAGCACGTCGCAGCCGTTCAGGGTGTCCAGCGCCCGCAGGGTGATGTCGCGCAGGTTCCCGATCGGCGTCGCCACCAGATAGAGGCCCGGCGCCAGCGGCGCGTCGGACAGGGCGGGCGGATCGGGCAGGCGGCTCAAGCGGGACATCCTTGCGCGGCGACCCGCCGAACGATGCGGGGGACGAAGCGTTCGGCGACAGTCCTATCAGGTCGCGAGCGCGCCTGTCAGCCGGTCGAGCACCAGGCGTCCCTCGCGGGTGGCGCGCAGGCGGGCCGGATCGTCGGCCAGCAGCCCCAGTTCGACGAACTGACGGACCTTGGCGACGTCGGGCGAAAGGTCCAGCGCGGCGACCTCGTCGAAGGTCACGCCGTCGTCGATCCGCAGGCCCAGCAGCAGCCGCTCCTCGGCGGCCTCGACAGGGGTGAGATCTTCGCGCTCGAAACCGACGCCGGTCTCGCCGACGGCGGCGACATAGTCGGCGATCCTGCGGTGGGCGGTGGTGGCGACGCGGCCGCCCTCAAGCGCGAGCCGCCCATGGGCCCCGGGGCCGACGCCGACATAGTCATGGCCGCGCCAGTAGACGAGATTGTGCCGCGAGCGGGCGTCCGCGCCCTTGGCGTGGTTGGAGACTTCGTAGGCGTCGAAGCCGTGCGCTTCGAGCACGGTCTGGGTCGTCTCGAACAGCGTCGTCGCCAGGTCCTCGTCGGGCACGACCAGCTTGCCGCGGCCTACGGCGCGGTCGAAGGCGGTGCCGGCCTCGATGGTCAGCTGGTAGGGCGAGACGTGCTCGGGCCCCATGGCCAGCACCGTCTCCAGTTCCTCGCGCCAGGCTTGCGGCGACTGACCGGGCCGGGCGTAGATCAGGTCGACCGACAGGCGCGGGAAGGTCCTGGCCGCGACCGCGATGGCCCGCCGGGCCGAGCCGGCGTCATGATTGCGGCCCAGCAGCGCCAGGGCCTCGTCGTGCAGCGATTGCACGCCCAGGGACAGGCGCGCCACGCCCGCCGTCGCCAGCGCCTCGAAGCGGCCGGCCTCGGCGTCGGTGGGGTTGGCCTCCAGGCTGATCTCCAGGTCGTCGGCTGGGATCCACAGCGCCTTGGCGGTGTCGATCACGCGGGCCACCTGGCCCGGGTCCATCAGCGAGGGCGTGCCGCCGCCGAAGAAGATCGACAGCAGGCGGCGCGGCCCGGTCAGCGCCCGCTGGGCGACCAGGTCGGCGACGATGGCGTCGGTCAGGGCGGACTGCTCGACGGTCTTGCCCCGGTCACGCACGACGTTGAAGTCGCAATAGGGGCAGATGCGGGCGCAGTAGGGCCAGTGGACGTAGACGCCGAGGGGCGGGAGGTCAGCCACGGAAACGCCCATTCCCATTTCCTGTCATCCCGGCCGCAGCGAAGCGGAGAGCCGGGACCCAGGGGCCGCTGCAGTGCGCCGGCCCCTGGGTCCCGGACAGCGCTGCGCGCTTCCGGGATGACAAGATTTTTGAAGCCTCAATCAAACAACGCCGCCTTCAACGTCTCGAACGCCCGCGCGCGGTGGCTCATGGCGTCCTTGGCGGCCGGCTCCATCTCGCCGAAGGTCGTCTCGTGGCCCTCGGGGACGAAGATCGGATCGTAGCCGAAACCCCGCGTCCCGCGCGGCGGGAAGGTCAGGGTTCCGTGGACCTCGCCCTGCACCACCACGGCCGGACCGTTCGGCCAGGCCACCGCCAAGGCCGAGGTGAACCAGGCGCTGCGGTCGTCCGACCCGCTCTCCTCCAGCCGCTCCTCGACCTTGGCCATCGCCATGGCGAAGTCCTTGCCGGGACCGGCCCAGCGGGCGGAATAGATCCCGGGCGAGCCGTCCAGCGCCGCGACCGACAGTCCCGAGTCGTCGGCGATCGCGATCAGGCCCGACAGGTCGGCGGCGTGACGGGCCTTCAGCAGGGCGTTGCCGACGAAGGTGCTCTCGGTCTCGTCCGGCTCGGGCAGCCCCAGCTGGCCGGCGGTGACGATCTCGAAGCGGCCGTCGAGCAGGGCGGCGATTTCCGGCACCTTGCCGGGGTTGTGCGTGGCCGCGACGATCTTAAGTCCACGCTCGAGTTTCAGCGCCATGATCGGCCTCCAGGGAAATCACCAATGCGGCTCCTTTACTCCGCCTTGTCGCCGTTTGCGCGCAAGGTTCGCATCGTCGCCCACGAAAACGGCCTGACCGACGCGATCACCCTGGAGACCCACAGCCCCTACAGCGACGAGGCCGTCCGGGCCTTCAACCCGCTGAACAAGGTGCCCACCCTGATCCTCGACGCAGTGGGCGGCGCCGGCCTGATCCCGGCCGCCGGGCCCGAGCGCCGCCGCGCCCTGACCCTGCAGGCCCTGGCCGATGGCATGGGCGACTCGGCCCTGGCCATCGTCCGCGAGCGCCTGCGCCCCGAGACCGATCACCGCGCCGACATCTTCGAACGCCAGGGCCGGTCGCTGGCCGCGGCGCTGGATCACCTGGAAACAGCGGACCTGCCCGCCGACCGCTTCGGCCTGGGCGAGATCGCGGTGGCGGCGCAGCTGGCCTATCTGGACGTTCGCAAGGTGCTGGACTGGCGTACGGGACGCCCCGCCCTGACCGCCTGGTTCGAGGTCGTCACCCGTCGGGACTCGATGGTTGTGACTTCTGTGCAACTAACGTGATGCAAGCGCATCATCATTGCTAAAGTTTAATATCGTTTGTCGATAATCGGCATTGGCGGGAGCCAAATCGGAACCTATCTGTTGATCGTGGACGCCGCCGAGCCTTGGCGGTCGTCCGGTCACCTCAGGATCCACCCGAAATGCACGCCGCCCGCCTGTTCCGCATCGCCGAAAAAGTCATGATGACTGTCATCACCGTCGCCCTCATCGTGGGCGTTCCGGTCTCGGCGATCACCTTCGTGGTGCAGACGCTCTAAGGGCTGGCTTGGCGCCCCGCCGTGACGCGGGGCATCTTGCGATCGCCCTGGGGAGGGCGTGGGGGAACAACAGCATGCGCGCCCTGGGACCGGGCTCGGTTTCGAGCTTTCTGAAGATCATCCTCGACGTCATCTATGTCGGCCTGTGGATCTTCGTCAGCCTGCTCTCGCTGTTCACCCTGGTGGCGCTGCTCTTCAGCTTCAATCCCGAACTGCTGGCCGAGATCCTACCGATCAGCGACGCCGTCGAGGCGGTCGCCAAGGACGGTCCGCTGTTCGCCGGCGCCCTGGCCGCCTGGGCCCTGCTGCTGGGCGGCTGGATGGTGATCGTCGAGCGCCTGCGCCGGATCTTCGCCACCCTGACCGCCGGCGATCCGTTCCATCCCGACAATGTCCGCCGCCTGCGGGTGGTGGGGCTGATCCTGGCCGGGCTCGAGGTCGGGCGCTACATCTTCTCGGGCATGGCCCGCTGGCTGGCCCCGCATTCCAAGGTCATCGACGACTCGTTCACGCTCACCGCCTGGTTCTCGGTGCTGGTGGTGTTCGTGCTGGCCGAGGTCTTCCGCGAGGGCGCCCGCCTTCGCCGCGAAGCCGAACTCACCATCTGATCGCGGAGAAACCTGCCATGCCCGTCCGCGTGAACCTCGACCGCGTGCTGCTGGAACGCCGCATGTCCCTGACCGAGCTCTCCGACCGCGTCGGCGTCACCATCGCCAACCTGTCGATCCTGAAGACCGGCAAGGCCCGCGCGGTGCGCTTCTCGACCCTGGACGCCCTGTGCCGCGAACTGGACTGCCAGCCCGGCGACCTCCTGACGTTCGAGAGCGGCCCGCCGGATTCCGGGGACGAGTAGAGGGCATGGATGCTCCCCTTTGGGGGAGGATCTACCCGATCATGTTGCCGTCGTTCACCGGCGGCGGGGGCGCCAGCGTGCCCAGCCGTCGCGCGAAGGCGTTGGCGGCGGCGGTGGCGCTTTCGGCGGTGCCGGCCGAGTCGAGCAGGGCGTCGGACTTGATGAACTGCAGGCCCGCCTCGCTCTCCGACTGCCAGACCGAGCGGCTCAGATGGATGCGGCGACCGCGGGAGTCGACCAGGAAGAGATCGCCGGCCGGCAGGGCCGAGCCCAGCAGCTTGATGCGGGCGCCGCCCCGGGCCAGGTCCACCAGCTTGCACTTGTGCGCGGCGTCGCCGCTGACCAGGAACGCCCGGCGCGAGGTCGGCTGCCGGGGGTGGGCGCGCTGTTCGGAGAAGGAACGATCGTAGGAAGGCATGGGATCAGCTTAACCGCACAGGGTTAACGGCCGATGCTCTTTCGCGACGCGACGTCGCGGTCGGGCGCGGGTCCCGCCGCGTGGGCGGGACCCGGCCGTCATGCCCGGCGCTTAGGCGCCGATGGCGGACTTCTGGAACGTGAAGAGCTCGTTGATGCCCTTCTCGGCCAGGCCGAACAGCGAGTCGAACTCGCCCCGCGTGAAGCCGCGTTTCTCGCCGGTGGCCTGGATCTCGACGATCTCGCCTTCGCTGGTCAGCACGAAGTTGCTGTCGGCCTCGGCGTTGCTGTCTTCCTCGTAGTCGAGGTCGAGCACCGGCACGGCCTTGAACACGCCGCACGAGACGGCGGCCACCTGGCCCAGGATCGGGTCGATCTTGATGACGCCCTCGTCCAGCAGGTAGCGGGTGGCCAGGCGCAGGGCGACCCAGGCGCCGGTGATGGCGGCGGTGCGCGTGCCGCCGTCGGCCTGGATGACGTCGCAGTCCAGGCTGATCTGGCGCTCGCCCAGGGCCTTCATGTCGACCACGGCCCGCAGGGAGCGGCCGATCAGGCGCTGGATTTCCTGCGTGCGGCCGGTCTGCTTGCCGGCGGCGGCTTCGCGGCGGCCGCGGGTGTGGGTGGCGCGGGGCAGCATGCCGTACTCGGCGGTGACCCAGCCGGCGCCCTTGTTGCGCATCCAGCCGGGGACGTTCTCCTCGACGGTGGCGGTGACCAGCACCTTGGTGTGGCCAAAGCCGATCAGGCACGAGCCTTCGGCGTAGCGGTTGACGCCGGTTTCCAGCGTGACGGCGCGCAGCTGGTCGGGGGCGCGTTCGGACGGACGCATGAGAAACTCCGGGTTATTGGGGCGAGGGCTTTGAATGCGAGAAGGGGCCGCTTATCCTATCTGAGACGGGAACTTGAAAGAGCGCCCGATAAGTTTGCGCAGCCAGCCGGTCCTTCACACCACACCATGACGCAGTTGTTCCCGGGTCCCTTCGTCCGCACGCCGGGTCTGGCCGACCTCGACGCCCGGGCCCGCGACATCTTCCGCCGCGTGGTGGAGTCGTATCTGGAGACCGGCGAGCCGGTGGGGTCGCGCACCCTGTCGCGCGGCGGCATGCAGCTGTCGCCGGCCTCGATCCGCAACACCATGCAGGACCTGGCCCAGCTGGGCCTGCTCGACTCGCCCCACACCAGCGCCGGGCGAATGCCCACCCACGCGGGCCTGCGGATGTTCGTTGACGGCTTCCTGGAGGTCGGCGACGTCGGCGCCGACGAGCGCCAGGCCATCGAGGCCCGGCTGTTCTCGCGCGGCCGCTCGTTCGAGGAGGCGCTGGCGGAGGCCGGTTCGATCCTGTCGGGCCTGGCCGGCGGAGCCAGCATCGTCGTCACGCCGGTGCGCGAGGGCGGCGTCAAACACGTCGAGTTCGTGGCTCTGGGCGGCGACCAGGCCCTGGCGGTGATGGTCTTCGAGGACGGCTCGGTCGAGAACCGGCTGATGAAGCGCGCGCCGGGCATGACGCCGTCGGCCTTTCAGGAGGCGTCGAATTTCCTCAACGCCCGCCTGCGCGGCCGCACGCTGAGCGAGGCCAAGGACGAGGTCCGGGCCGAGCTGGAGACCGCCCGCCGGCAACTGGACGAGACGACGGCGCGTTTGGTCGAGGACGGTCTGGCCGCCTGGGGCGGCGGCGAGGGCGACGCCCGGGCGCTGATCGTGCGGGGCCAGGCCAACCTGCTGGACGCCGCCGGGGCCCGCGAGGACCTGGAGCGGGTTCGGATGCTGTTCGACGACCTGGAGCAGAAGGGACAGCTGATCGGCCTGCTCGACGATGTCCGTGAAGCACAGGGCGTGCGCATTTTCATCGGGGCCGAAACGCGACTCTTTTCGCTTTCGGGTTCCTCCGTGATCGCGGCGCCCTATATGACGGGCCAACGCAAGGTGCTGGGCGCGATCGGCGTGATCGGTCCCACGCGCCTGAACTATGCCCGGGTGATCCCGCTGGTGGACTATACCGCCCGCGTGCTCGGCCGGATGATGGATGGATAGGGACTACGAGATGAGCGACGAGCAAGAACTGGCTGAAGAGACCGTCCTGGACGCCGACGACGCGGCGCAGGAAATCGAGGCCCTGAAGCTGGAAGTGGCGGCGCTGAAGGATCAGGCCCTCCGCTACGCCGCCGACGCCGAGAACACCAAGCGTCGCGCCGAGCGCGAGGCCAACGACGCGCGCGCCTACGCGATCCAGAAGTTCGCCCGCGATCTGCTGGGCGCGGCCGACAACCTGTCGCGCGCCACGGCCATGAGCCCGCGCGACAGCCAGGATCCGGCGGTGACCAACTACATCATCGGCGTCGAGATGACCGAGAAGGAACTTCAGGGCGCCTTCGAACGCAACGGCCTCAAGAAGGTCGAGCCAGCCAAGGGCGAAAAGTTCGATCCCCACCTGCACCAGGCCGTGATGGAGCAGCCCTCGACCGAGGTCGCCGCCGGCGGCGTCATCCAGGTTCTGCAGGCCGGCTATGAGCTGATGGGCCGCCTGGTGCGTCCGGCCATGGTCGCCGTGGCGGCCAAAGGCTCGACGGCGCCCGGCTCGGCCGAACCCTCTTCGGCCCCGAATCCCTACGGCGCCGCGCCCAGCGATTCGGACGGCTCGGGCGGCTCGGTCGACATCAAGTCGTAGGTCGCACACCCCCTAAACACCGTCATCCCGGGCCTCGTGCCCGGGACCCCTCTGTCCGCCGGCAGGGTGGGTGTGTGGCGCGCCAGCGCGCCATGGCGTCTCTCGTGTAAGCTGAACCAGGGGTCCCGGGCACAAGGCCCGGGATGACGACGGAAAAAGCTGAGCCGGTACCTGTGGCGATGGCGCTTTTCAACCGGCCCAGCTGCCCCGCCCCCTTTCCCCGGTCGCGGTTTTCGCTAATGTCGTCCGTCCATTCACTACGGGGCCCAGTGGTGCGACTCAGGCATCGACATGGCCGCGCGATCTGGACCTGATTTATGAAGCTTACGATCGAACGGGCGGCGCTGCTGAAGGCGCTGGGTCACGTGCAAAGCGTCGTCGAACGTCGCAACACCATCCCGATCCTGTCGAACATCCTGCTGTCGGCCGATCGCGATACGCTGAGCTTCTCGGCCACCGACCTGGACATGGAGATCATCGACGAGGGCCTGGCCCAGATCGACGTGCCCGGCCAGATCACCGCGCCCGCCCACACCCTGTATGAGATCGTGCGCAAGCTGCCCGACGGCTCGGACGTCTCGCTGTCGTTCAGCGGCGACGATCCCCGCCTGGTGATCCAGGCCGGCCGCTCGCGCTTCAACCTGCCGGTGCTGCCGGCCGGCGACTTCCCAGTGATGAGCAGCGACGGCCTGTCGGGCCGCATCGCCGTCGACACAAACGAGCTGATCCGGCTGATCGACAAGACCCGCTTCGCAATCTCCACCGAAGAGACCCGTTACTATCTGAACGGCCTCTATCTCCACACCGTCAACGAGGGCGGCGTGGTCAAGCTGCGCGCCGTGGCCACCGACGGTCACCGTCTGGCCTTGGCCGAGATGGACGCCCCCGAGGGCGCGGCCGGCCTGCCCGGCATCATCGTGCCCCGCAAGACCATCCAGGAGGCCCGTCGCCTCATGGAATCGGCCGGCGAGCATGTCGACCTGCAGGTCAGCGCTCAGAAGGTGCGCTTCGAGTTCGGCGCGGCGGCCCTGACCTCCAAGGTCATCGACGGCGCCTTCCCCGACTATCTGCGCGTCATCCCGCGCGACAACGCCAAGATCCTGACGCTGGACAACGACCTCTTCGCCAAGGCCGTCGACCGGGTGGCCACCATCTCGGCCGAGAAGAGCCGTTCGGTGAAGCTGGCCGTCGAGCCGGGCCGCGTCACCCTGACCGTCCGCAACATGGAAGCCGGCCAGGCCGTCGAAGAGGTCGAGGTCGACTATGACGGCGAGCCCTTCGAGATCGGCTTCAACGCCCGCTATCTGCTGGACGTCTGCGGCCAGATCGGCGGCCCGATCGCCGAGTTCCGCTTCGCCGACCCGGCGTCGCCGACCCTGGTTGTCGACCCGACCGACCCGGGCGTGAAGTACGTGCTGATGCCGCTGCGGGTTTAAGCCCCAGCGCGTATGCAGTTGCGCGAGGATCTGTTCGCCGAGCTGTTCGACAACATGCTCGTCCTCTGGGAGGCGACGGACTTCGAGGGCTGCCAGACCTGGTTCGACCGCTCCCAACGGGTGGAGGCGATGTTCGGCGCGGTCGAGGATCGCATCGACCTGATGATCATGAACTACGCCGTCCACCGGTCGATCGCGGCGGACGCCCGGTTCGACTGGCCGCTGCGCCAGCTGGTCGATCGCGACGAAGCGCGCGAGACCTTCAAGGCCAACATGATGCGCGTGGTGATGGGCGCGGCGGGGGTCTGGCAGAAGGCCAATATCGAGATCGCCAAGGGCTATTTCGACTGACGCCAAGGCAGTCTTGTCCGCTTCGGCGCTCATGCTAACGTCCGTTTCATAAGAAAACGGGAGGACTGCGCATGGCGAAGATCAGCTACATGACGGTGGGGTCGAACAAGCTCGAAGAGGCCAAGGCCTTCTACGACGCCCTGCTGGGCACGATCGGCATGACGGGGGTGCATGAGCACGCGTCCGGCGGCCGGCTTTATCGCGGCAAGGGCACGGGGCTGTTCGGGGTGCTGGGCCCCTATGACGGCAATCCCGCCTGCGTCGGCAACGGCATGATGGGCGGCTTCGATTTCGAGACCCGCGAACAGGTCGACGCCTTCCACGCCAAGGCGCTGGAACTGGGCGGGACCGACGAGGGCGAACCCGGCGAACGCATGCCGGGGGTGTATTTCGCGTATTTCCGCGACCTCGATGGCAACAAGCTGTGCGGGTACAAGTTCGGCTGAGCGCGGGGAAACGCAGCGTGACGATTGGTCGATAGAGGCTGCCTTCTCCCCTTGCGGGAGAAGGTGGCGCGCAGCGCCGGATGAGGGGGCGCGCGGGTCTGTCGGGATGGGCGTGAAGCGTTGCCAGGTAAGGCTTTGAGGGCGGTGCGCTCCCCTCATCCGTCAGCCTCCGGCTGACACCTTCTCCCGCAAGGGGAGAAGGGCAGGGGCGCGGGGATAACCGCGATCTTCGCGACCGCGTTCAAACCAGCCGTATAGTTATCCCAACTCGTCGCGAGGAAAGGGCGCATGGCCAGCGACCGTTGCGGCGGCGGGGGGTGATCGAGCGGGAAGCTCAATCGATGATGGGTGAAAGCCATCAACCTCGTGTGTTTCCTTGGCGGCGGTCGGCCTTGCAGCACAGAAACGACAGGAGCACGGGGGTCGGAAGTTCAGCAGGCTGGTCCGGGAGGATCAGCGGTCCGGGTTGGACGCTAACCAGCCCGCCCGTCGGAGGCTTCAAGGCGGCGAGGCTCTAACAGGGCTCGAGCGCCGCGCGCTTCCGGATAACGGTCACGCGGAGCGAACGGCTTCGTCGAAACGGTATTTGTCTATCTCTTCCCGGACGTCGTCCGGACGCTCCGCAGCCCTTTCCACCCACTCACAGCGAGAGCGTGAGGCGGCAAACGCACGTGAGGACCCCCTCAGTCGCTCCGCGACAGCTCCCCCAAAGGGGGAGCATCTTGCTTGGCGCGGCGATCATAGATCCTCCCCCTTTGGGGGAGGTGGCCCGGAGGGTCGGAGGGGGTCCTCCACGACGTTAGACGCCAACCCCGACCTACCGTAAGAACCCCCCATGGCGTCGGCCGCGATCAACACCCTGACCCTGACGGACTTCCGGTCCTACGAACGCGCCCGCCTGGAGACCGGCGGGCGCAGCGTCTATCTGTTCGGGGCCAATGGCGCGGGCAAGACCAACCTGCTGGAGGCGATCTCCCTGTTGTCGCCCGGCAAGGGCCTGCGCGGGTCCAGCCTGGCCGAGGTCGGGCGGCGAATGCCCGGCGAGATCACCGGCCGCCCGTGGGCCGTGGCGGCCCTGGTCGAGGCCGGCGAGCATGAGCCGGTCCAGCTGGGCGCCGGCGTCGAGGTCGGCGGGGCCACCCGTCGCATCGTGCGGATCGACGGCGAGACCGTGCCGCCCGGCCGGCTGACCGACCACATTCGCCCCATCTGGCTGACGCCCGCCCAGGACCGCCTCTTCCTGGAAGCCGCCGCCGAGCGCCGCAAATTCTTTGACCGACTGGTGTTCGCCGCCGAGCCCGCCCACGCCAGCCACGCCAACGCCTATGACAAGGCCCAGCGCGAGCGGATGCGCCTGCTGACCGACGCCTTCGAGAGCGGCGCGCCGGCCGACCAGGCTTGGCTGACGGCGCTGGAGGCGCGCCTGGCCGAGAGCGGCGCCCTGATGGCCGAGGCCCGCGCCCGGACGCTGATCGCCCTGCAGGTCGAGATCGACGGGCGCGGCGACCGTCCCTTCCCGCAGGCCCGCCTCTCCCTGACCGGCGAATGGGAAAAGCTGGCCCTGGAGGGCGTCGATTTCGCCGAGATCGAGCTTCGTCTGGCCACGGCCCTGGCCGCCGCGAGGCCCCGCGACGGGGCCGCCGGGCGGGCCCTGACGGGTCCGCATCGGGGCGATCTGGCCATCCTTCACGTCGAGAAGGACCGTCCGGCGGCGGAATGCTCGACCGGGGAGCAGAAAGCGCTGATTCTGAACCTGGTTTTGGCCCAGGCGGCGCGACTTTCGCGTGCGGAATCCGCGCCGAATCCTATAGTATTGCTCGACGAAGTCGCCGCGCATCTCGACCTTACCCGGCGAGCCGCGTTGGCCGACGAAATCACGGCGCTCAAGCTCCAGGCCTTCCTCACCGGCACGGACGAGTCGCTGTTCGACCACCTGAAAGGTCGGGCTCTCGGCGTTCGCGTCAGCGAACTCGGCCTGACCGCATTGGAAGACGTATGACCGAAGAGACCAAGGGCCCGGCCGACGACAATTCCGGCGACCGTCTGACCACCGCCGAAGGCTCGGAAATGTCCGCGCCGGAAGTGATGAGCGGCGAATACAGCGCCGACTCGATCAAGGTGCTGAAGGGCCTGGACGCGGTGCGCAAGCGCCCCGGCATGTACATCGGCGACACCGATGACGGCTCGGGCCTGCACCACATGGTCTATGAGGTGGTCGACAACGCCATCGACGAGGCCCTGGCCGGCCACGCCACCAAGGTGGAAGTCATCCTCAACGCCGACGGCTCGGTGACGGTCACCGACGACGGTCGCGGCATCCCGGTCGACATCCACGAAGGCGAAGGCGTCTCGGCGGCCGAGGTCATCATGACCCAGCTGCACGCCGGCGGTAAGTTCGACCAGAACAGCTACAAGGTCTCGGGCGGCCTGCACGGCGTGGGCGTCTCGGTCGTCAACGCTCTGTCGGACTGGCTTGAGCTGAAGATCCACCGCAACGGCCACAGCCACCAGATGCGCTTCGAACGCGGCGACGCGGTGACCTCCCTGGCCCAGACCGGCGACTCGCCCGTCCGCGCCGACGGCCCCAAGGCCGGCGAAGTGCTGACCGGCACCGAGGTGACGTTCTTTCCGTCCAAGGAGACCTTCGCGTTCATCGATTTCGATCGCAAGACGCTGGAGCATCGCCTGCGCGAGCTGGCGTTCCTGAACTCGGGCGTGACGATCTATTTCCGCGACCTGCGCGACGCCGAGCCGTGGGAAGAGAAGCTGCACTACGAGGGCGGCATCGAAGCTTTCGTGCGCCACCTCGACAAGGCCAAGACCCCGCTGCTGAAGACGCCGATCGTCATTCGCGGCAAGAAGGACAAGGTCGAGGTCGACCTCGCGGTCTGGTGGAACGACAGCTACCACGAGCACATGCTGTGCTTCACCAACAACATCCCGCAGCGGGACGGCGGCACTCACCTGTCGGCCTTCCGGGGCGCTTTGACGCGCATCATCACCAACTACGCCGAGAGCTCGGGCATCACGAAGAAGGAAAAAGTCAATGTCGGGGGCGAGGACGCCCGCGAAGGCCTGACCTGCGTGCTGTCGGTCAAGGTGCCGGATCCCAAGTTCAGCTCGCAGACCAAGGACAAGCTGGTGTCGTCCGAGGTGCGCCCGGCCGTGGAAAACCTGGTGCAGGAAGGCCTGGCCACCTGGTTCGAGGAGCATCCGAACGAAGCCAAGGCCATCGTTTCGAAGATCGCCGAGGCCGCCGCCGCCCGTGAAGCGGCCCGCAAGGCCCGCGAACTGACCCGCCGCAAGAGCGCGCTCGACATCACCAGCCTGCCCGGCAAGCTGGCCGACTGCTCGGAACGCGATCCCGCCAAGTCCGAGATCTTCATCGTCGAGGGTGACTCGGCCGGCGGCTCGGCCAAGCAGGCCCGCAACCGCGACAACCAGGCGGTGCTGCCCCTGCGCGGCAAGATTCTGAACGTGGAACGGGCCCGCTTCGACAAGATGCTGTCGTCCGACCAGATCGGCACGCTGATCACGGCGCTGGGCGCCGGCATCGGCCGCGACGACTTCAACGCCGACAAGGTGCGCTACCACAAGATCGTGCTGATGACCGACGCCGACGTCGACGGCGCCCACATCCGCACCCTGCTGCTGACCTTCTTCTACCGGCAGATGCCGGAGCTGATCGAGCGCGGCTACATCTACATCGCCCAGCCGCCGCTCTACAAAGCCGCCAAGGGCAAGTCGTCGCGCTATCTGAAGGACGACTTCGAGATGGACGCCTTCCTGATCGACGAAGGCGTCGACGGGGCCGAGCTGGACCTGCCCTCGGGCGAGCGCCGCACCGGCCAGGACCTGCTGGCCCTGGTGCAACTGTGCCGTCAGGCCAAGGGCAATATCGACCGCCTGGCCGCCCGCGCGCCGTCGTTCGCCATCGAGCAGTCGGCCCTGGCCGGCCTGCTCAGTGAGGCTCCGGACATCGCCGCTGCGGCGGCCCGTCTGAACCTCTATGCCGAGGAAGGCGACGGTCCGTGGAGCGGCGAGCGCGGCGACACGGCCTATGTGTTCAAGCGCATCCGCCGGGGCGTCACCGAGAGCGTGGTGCTGGACGATGGTCTGCTGCACGCCGCCGACGCCCGCCGCCTGGCCGAGCGGGCCGGCGCCCTGGCCGAGATCTTCTCGGGCCGCGCCGTGTTCCGCCGCAAGGACAAATCGACCACCGTGCGGGGGCCGATGGACCTCGTCGCGGCGGTGATGGACGCCGGCCGCAAGGGCCTGTCGATCCAGCGCTACAAGGGCCTGGGCGAGATGAACCCCGACCAGCTGTGGGAGACCACCCTGGACGTCGAGGCCCGCACCCTGCTGCAGGTCAAGGTCAATCACGCCGATGATGCCGACGACATGTTCAGCCGACTTATGGGCGATCTGGTCGAACCGCGCCGCGAATTCATCCAGGACAACGCCCTCGACGCCGAGGTTGACGTCTAGTAGCCGACATTGGGCGCCGCCTTATCGGGCGGCGTCCGCCGAAAATACTGGCGTTACGCGAATTTTTCACCCGCCAGGCGGTGAAAATAGTTGTGCAGCTTTCGTGTGACAACTTGCGCGGATGACGCGGGCGTCATCTTGCGCGAACCTTCCGTGATTCGACGAGTAATTGCGTGGGGCTCGCCTAGGTTGGAACAAGACGCCAGTTTGCGTCCAGAGCGGATCCTGGACCTTTCCGAACGCCTGAGCACGGTGGCCGGAGAGAAGATCGGCGAGATCGCGCGCGTCAACCGGGCCGCGAAGATGCTCTCGATTAACGCCCTGATCGTGGCGGCGCGGGCCGGCGAGGCCGGCAAGGGCTTCGCCATCGTCGCCGAGGAGTTCAAGAAGATCTCGACCGAGATCGACGCGGTCGCCGCCGCCCTGGAGAGCCAGGTGCGGGCCGACCTCGACGAACTGACGGCCATCGGCGGGGCGATCCTGGGCCACATGCGCGGCCAGCGCCTGGCGGACCTCGCCCTCAACGCCATCGAGATCGTCGACCGCAACCTCTATGAGCGGACCTGCGACGTCCGCTGGTGGGCCACCGACTCGGCCATCGTCGACTGCATGTCCAGCCAGACCCCCGAGGCGGCCCGTTACGCCAGCGAGCGTCTGGGCGTGATCCTGGACGCCTACACCGTCTATCTGGACCTGTGGATCTGCGACACCAAGGGCAAGGTCATCGCCACCGGCCGTCCGGATCGCTACCCCGCCGCCCGCAACGCCTCGGTCGTCGACGCGCCCTGGTTCCGCGAGGCCATGAAGACCTCCAGCGGCGACGACTTCATCGCCTGCGACATCGAGCGGGCCAGGGCGCTGAACGACGCCCCGGTCGCCACCTACGCCACCGCCATCCGCGAGGGCGGCAAGAGCAACGGCAAGATCCTGGGCGTGATGGGCGTCCACTTCGACTGGAAGCCTCAGGCCCAGGCCGTGGTCGAAGGCGTGCGCCTGACCACCGAGGAGCGGACCCGGTCGCGGGTCATGCTGCTGGATCAGAAAGGCCGCGTGCTGGCCTCGTCCGATGGTCGCGGCGTGCTGACCGAGGTGTTCCCGCTCAACACCTCCGAAGGCCCGATGGGCAGCTACGCCGACGGCGACATGACGGTCGGCTACGCCCTGACCCCCGGCTATGAGACCTACAAGGGCCTGGGCTGGTACGGCTGTCTGGTCCAGACCAAGGAGCCTTCGGCGGGCATGGTCGCGCAGGACAAGTCGGCGGCCGCCTAACGATCCCAGGTCGGGACGCCCTTGAAGGCCTCCGCCAGGAAATCGACCATCACCCGCACCTTGGCGCTGAGATGCCGGCGGCTGGGATAGACGGCCAGGATGTCTATGTCGGCCATTCGGTGGTCCGGCATCAGCGGGACCAGCCGGCCGGCCTTGAGGTCCTCGCCGATCAGGAAGGTCGGCTGCCAGGTGACGCCTCGCCCGGCCAGGGCCATGGCCCGCGCCGTGTCGCCGTTGTTGGTGTGCATGACGGCCGAGATTTTCACCGCCAGCGGCTTGCCGGCCGAATCTTCGAAGCGCCACTCGTCGGCCGTGGCCGCGTAGGTGTAGCCGATGCAGGCGTGATCCTTCAGGTCGCCCGGCGCGGCCGGCGCGCCGCGTTCCTTCACATAGCCCGGCGAGGCGCAGACGACGTTGCGCGACGTCGCCAACTTGCGCCCGACATGGCTGGCCGAACCGGCGCGCGAGATGCGGATCGCCAGGTCATAGCCTTCCTCGACGATGTCGACGACGCGATCGATCAGCGCCACTTCCAGCTCGACCTCGGGATAGCGGCGCGCGAACTCCGGCCATAGCGGAGCCAGGTGCAGCACGCCGAAGCTCAGCGGCGCATTGATCCGCAGCCGGCCGCGCGGCGCGACCGACACCGAGGACGCCTGCGCCTCGGCTTCGGCCACCTCGTCCAGGATCGCCCGGCAGCGCTCGTAGAGCGCCTCGCCGCCTTGAGTCAGGGACAGTTTGCGCGAGGTGCGGTTCAGCAGCCGCACGCCCAGATGGGCCTCTAGCTCGTTGACATAGCGGGTGACATTGGCGGGCGAGGTGTCCAGCGCGTCGGCGGCGCGGGTGAAGCTGCCCTTGCCGACCACCGTGACGAAGACCTCATAGGCGCGCAGCCGGTCCAAGGACGCTCCGATCATTCATGAAAGCGGAACGATTAGACCAGTTTCGTCCCAATGTTGAAAGCGGCCCGACGGTCTATCTCCTTCGCATCGGACGGCGCATCCCGCTCCGCCTCGCGAATGTAAGGAAGAGAACCATGACCCGTCTTACCGGCAAGCGCGCCCTGATCACCGGCGGCACCAGCGGCATCGGCCTGGAAACCGCCAAGCAGTTCATCGCCGAAGGCGCTCGTGTCGCCGTCACCGGCACGAATCCCGCCACCTTGGAAGAAGCGCGCCTGGCCCTGGGTCCCGACGCCCTGGTGCTGCGCTCCAACGCCGGCGACGTCGCTGACCAGAAGGCCCTGGCCGCCAAGCTGAAGGACGCCTTCGGCCAGATCGACGCGGTGTTCGTCAACGCCGGCGTCGCTGAACTGAAGCCGCTGGACCAATGGGACGAGGAAGGCTTCGACCGCGTTTTCGACATCAACGTCAAGGGCCCGCTGTTCCTGATCCAGGCGCTGACGCCGATCCTGGCCAACCCGACCTCGATCGTGCTCAACACCTCGATCAACGCCCATATCGGCATGCCCAATTCCAGCGTCTACGCCGCCAGCAAGGCCGCGCTGCTGACCTTGGCCAAGACCCTGTCGGGCGAGCTGATCTCGCGCGGCGTGCGGGTCAACGCCATCAGCCCCGGGCCGGTCTCGACGCCGCTGTACGGCAAGCTGGGCTTCACCGAGGCGCAGTTGCAGGACGTGGCTGGCTCGATCCTCGCCCAGATCCCGGCCGGCCGTTTCGGCGAACCCAGCGAGATCGCCAAGGCCGTGGTGTTCCTGGCCAGCGACGAGGCGGCTTTCACGGTCGGCGCCGAACTGATCATCGACGGCGGCATGAGCACGCTTTGACGCGACGCGGCCGGTTCGAGGCCAAGGACGACAGGAACGTCCAAGATCGGACCGGCCGCTTGCGGTTTGCTTCCGTCGCGCGCCAGATCGGCGTCCGATGAAGCGGAGCCTTCGATGACCCTCTACCTGTTCGCCCTGCTGATCGGCGTGATCGCCGGCCTGAGGGCCGTGACCGCGCCAGCCGCCGTCGCCTGGGCCGCGCATCTGGGCTGGCTGCCGCTGGCCGGCACGCCGCTGGCCTGGATGGGCGCGACGGCGACGCCTTGGATCTTCTCGGCCCTGGCCCTGGCCGAACTGGTCAGCGACCAACTGCCCAAGACTCCCAGCCGCAAGGTGCCGCCGCAGTTCATCACCCGCGTCGTGATGGGCGGCCTCAGCGGCGCGGCGATCGGCATGACCGCGGGCGTCTGGATCGGCGGCGCGGCCGCCGGCGTAGTCGGAGCGGTGATCGGCACCCTGGGCGGGGCCGAAGCGCGGGCCCGTCTGGCCAAGGCGTTCGGCAAGGACCTGCCCGCCGCCCTGATCGAGGACGCCGTGGCGGTGTTCGGCGGGATCGCCATCGTCTGGGCGGCCCTGTGAAGACCTTCGACGCGATCATCATCGGGGCCGGCCAGGCCGGTCCGTCCCTGGCCGGACGATTGACGGCGGCCGGCCAGACGGTGGCGCTCATCGAGCGCAAGCTGTTCGGTGGAACCTGTGTCAACACGGGCTGCATGCCGACCAAGACCCTGGTCGCCAGCGCCTACGCCGCCCACCTGGCCCGCCGCGCGGCGGACTATGGCGTCACCTTCGACGGCCCGGTCGGGGTTGACATGAAGCGGGTCAAGGAACGCCAGCAGACGGTGGTCCACAACGCCCGCAACGGCGTCGAGACCTGGCTGAAGGGCATGAAGGGCTGCACGGTCTTCGAGGGCCACGCCCGTTTCGAGTCGGCCACGACAGTCCGGGTCGGCGACACGGTGCTGAGCGCTCCGAAGATCTTCGTCAACGTCGGCGGCCGCGCCAACATCCCCGACATGCCGGGGGTGGATCGGGTCAAGTACCTGACCAACACCGACATGATGCAGATCGACGAGCTGCCCAGGCATCTGGTGATCGTCGGCGGCAGCTATATCGGCCTGGAGTTCGCCCAGATGTACCGTCGCTTCGGCGCGGAGGTGACGGTGGTCGAGATGGGGCCGCGCCTGATCCAGCGCGAGGACCCGGAAATCTGCGACGCCGTCCGGGAGATCCTCGAGGCCGAGGGGATCACCGTCCGCCTCAACGCCGAGTGCATTAGCTTTGAACCTTGTGACGAGGGCGTCTGCGTCCACGTCACCTGCGAGGCCGGCGCGCCGCAGGTGGTGGGCTCGCACGTTCTGCTGGCCGTGGGCCGCAAGCCCAATACCGACGACCTGGGCCTGGAGGCGGCAGGCGTCGCGGTCGACAAGCGGGGCTACATCACCGTCGACGACCAGTTGCGCACCAATGTGCCGGGCGTCTGGGCGATAGGCGACTGCAACGGCAAGAGCGCCTTCACCCACACGGCCTACAACGACTTCGAGATCATCGCCGCCAACCTGCTGGACGACGATCCGCGCAAGGTCAGCGACCGCCTGACCGCCTATGCCCTCTATATCGACCCGCCGTTGGGCCGGGTGGGCATGAGCGAGGCCGAGGTCCGTGCTACCGGGCGTCCGGCTCTGGTCGGCAAGCGGTCGATGACCCGCGTCGGCCGAGCGGTCGAGAAGGGCGAGACCCAGGGCTTCATGAAGGTGCTCGTCGACGCCGAGACCAAGCTGATCCTCGGGGCGGCGATCCTGGGGCTGAACGGCGACGAGGCCATCCACGGCATGCTCGACATCATGTACGCCAAGGCCCCCTACACGACGATCCAGCGCGCCGTGCACATCCACCCGACAGTGTCGGAGCTGATCCCGACCATGCTGGGCGAGCTGAAGCCGCTTTAGAACCGACTGGAGACGACGTCCGCCAGGGCCGCCAAGGCGTCGGACAGGCTCTGGTCGAACGGACGCGGGGCGGTGTCGACCACGCACACCGTGCCCAGCATCCAGCCGTCGGCGTCCCGCACCGGCGCGCCGGCGTAGAAGCGGATATTCGGCGCGCCGACCACGAACGGATTGTCGGCCACGCGCGGATCCTCGAGCGTGTCCTCGATCCAAAGCAGGTTGCGGTAGGCGATGCAGTGGCTGCAGAACGAGACATCGCGCGGGGTGTCGGAGATGTCGACGCCGGCCCGGCCCTTGTACCACTGCCGATCGGCGTCGACGAAGGTGACCATGGCGGCCAGCGCGCCGAACAGGGCCTTGGCGGCCTCGGCCACGCGGTCAAACTCGGGATCGCGAGGCGTGGCCAGCACGTCGGTGCGCACCAGCGCCGCCAGGCGCAGCAGCTCTTCGTGGTCAGTCGTCGACAGCATCAGCATGGGCGTCTCCTCGCGGTGGGTTCGATCGAAGGCAGGTTCATTTGACCATCACGCGGAAGCGGAACGAGGCCGCGCCTGCCACGGCCAGCTTGCCCTTGGGCTTGATGCGGATGTTGGTCACCGCCGCGTCGCAGCCGTCGCTGTCGGCCACGGGCGTGTAGACATAGGTCGAGCCGCTGTTGTTGGAGAACTCGACGTCGTCGGTGGCGCTGGCCAGCGACGTGTAGGTGAAGGTCAGGTTGCTGAGCACCGAGGTGAAGGCGATCGGTCCGGAGTTGAGCGCGCCCAGATCCACCAGGCACAGCTTGACCTTGGTCGGGATGGGATCGGTGACGACCGTCTTGTCCTGGTCCAGCACGACCAGCGTGCCGTTGGTGACGGTGATCGTGTAATCGAGCTTCGCGCCGGGGATGGCCTTGGGCGCCACCGAGCCGCTGTAGGGATCGGAGACCACGGCGACAGTGTTGCTGGCGGTCAAGGCCAGGAACAGCAGGACGATCATCGACGGCCTCCCAGCCTCTGGCGGGCTGCGGCGCCGAGGCCCGCGAAGGTGGTCTGGTCGAACTTCATCCGCGCCGTGACGTAGAAGCCCTTGCGGCTGTAGCTGGCGGCCTCGAAGTCCGGATCGTGATAGCCGACGGCGTTCCAGCCGACGCTGATCCAGGCGTTGTCGGCGGGCGACACGCCGATCGACGGACCGAAGGGTAGGCCGTGCCGTCGCGCCTGCCGGCCTGGCGCAGCGACAGGTTCAGGCCGATGTCGACACGGTGGGTCAGGTCCAGGCGGGCGTCGACGCCGATGACCTGGACGAGACCGGTGCGGGCCTGGCCGTCGAACTGTGCGCGGACCAGCTTGGCGCCGTGATAGACCGAGGCCTGGACGGCGCCAGGCGTATGGTCGCCGCGATCGCTGTCGAAGTTGACGGCCAGGTTGTTGATCAGCTTGGACGAGACGCCGTCGCCGCGCGCGGTGGGGCCGTAGCCGGCGGCGCCCGTGCCCTCGACGATCCCGTGGGCGGCCTCGCGGCGGACTTCCAGCTTGTCCAGCACCGACCAGCGGCTGTCGAGCGGCCGCCAGGCGACCGAGCCGGCTGCTTCGATCCCGCGCGAGACGGCGCCGGCCTTGGTCGTGGTCTCGTCGGCGCGGACGGTGAAGGCGGCGGTGACGCCTTCGCGCAGCTGACGCAGATAGGCGCCGCGGACCGCCCAGCTGTCGGCGCGGTCGCCGTGGCGGGCCTCGACTCGGCCATTCCAGCTCCACAGCTCGGCGCGATAGGCCGCGCCCAGGCTGACGGCGGTGAAGTCCTCGGTCGCCAGGCCCGCGCCGGTGGCCTTGGTGTCCAAGGTGTTCGGATCTGGCGTCTTGCCGGCCAGGGTGCTGGCGGCGTCGACCGAGGCGTCCAGGGTCCAGTCGCCCTTCAGCTGGACGTTCTGGGCCAGGCCCAGCTGGACGTAGGTGCGGGGACCGAAGGCCGACAGGTCCTGGCGGTTCAGGGCGCTGGTCAGGCGCGCGCCTTTCCACGGAGCCACCTCGACGCCGCCGCCGGTCACGGCGGCCTTGTAGCCTACGCCCTCGACGATCTCGCGGCTGGCCAGCAGGCGCAGGCCCTCGCGGACGACGAAGGCGGCGCCGACGCGACGGCGGACCGGGAAGTCCAGGCTCTCGGCGTCGCCCAGGGCGATGTCGGACGAAGCGGTCAGCTGCAGGCGGCGGTTCAGCAGGTCGCGGCTGGCGGTGACGGTCAGCAGGTCGGAGCGGACGCCCTGGCCGGTCGCCGGGGTGTCGTGGGCCGACTTCAGGCCGGCCCCCAGGCGCAGGTCGCCCCGAGCGTAGTCCAGGCGGGCGTCGACCACGTCGCGCACGTCGCCGCTGTCCAGGTAGCGCTCGTGATAGGCCGAGACCGACATCGACAGGCGGTCGGTCAGGCGCGCCTTGCCGTCGACGCCGACCTTGCGGGCGCCCAGTTCGGCCAGGTTCTGCTGGTCCAGGCCGAAGGCCTTGTCGGCCTGGCGGGCGTAACCCAGCACGTCCAGGCGGGCCGAGTGATGCTCGACCTCAGCGATCCAGGCCCCTTGGCGATCGGTCGTAACCGACTGGCTGGTGGCGGTCTCGAGGCGGATCTCGGTGTCGGCGCGCGGGCGCAGAGTGACGTCGACGGCGACGAGATCGGTCTCGCTGCGCGCCTGGCCCGGGCGGCTGTGCAGATAGGTGACCCCGGCGGCGGCCTTGCCGTCCAGCAGGGCTGCGGACACGCGAGCGCCCAGTTCGGTGGTCTTCTCGCCGCCGGCGGCGACCTCGTAGCCGACCACGACCACGTTCGGATTGAGGTCGGCGTCGCGGGTCGCGATGGGATCGCGGAAGGTCAGGGCGCCGGTGGCGTAGTCTAGGTCGTAGTCGACGTCGCGAGCCAGGACATGGCTGGCCAGCACGCGCTCGGCCCGGACGCGGTCGCGGGTTTCGATCGTCACGGTCTCGGTGTTGGGGACGATGTCGCGGCGCGACAGCTGGTAGAGGCTGGCCAGACCCGAGCCGGGCAGTTCGTCGCGGACGTGGTCCTGCTCGGTCTCGGCGGCAAAGCCGGCGAAGCTGAGGACGCGGCCTTGGCGCTCGAACTTCACGCCGTTCAGGGTGCGGTCGAAACGGCCCAGGCGGGTGGCGTCAAAGGCGGTCTGGAAGTCGCCGAACAGGGCGTAGAAGGCGTTGCGCTCCAGACGCAGATACAGCTTGCGCTGGCTGGCGGCGTCATAGGCTTGGCCCGCGCCGTCGCCATAGACAGTGTAGTAGCGGTCGGGATCGATCGTCGCGGTCAGGCCCCGGTCGGCGTCGGCCGAGCGCTTGCTGTCATAGGCCATGGTCAGCAGCCACGAGCCCTTGACGCGGCCCTTGGCGTAGAAGGCCAGCTGACCATCGACCATGGTCTTGTCGCGGTCCTTGCGGGCCAGCGGCGCGGCGTGGCGCGAAAGGGTGTTGTAGCCGGCCGTGCCGGCGGCGAAGCCGACCACGATCCAGTCCTGACGCGCGGCGCTGAGCCAGGCGCGGACTTCGGCCGGGGCAGTCTCTGAAAGGCCTGGCAGCTTGAAACGCAGGAGGGCAGAGCCGGCCTGGGTGGTGGGGGCCAGCGCGATCAGCGCCACGCCATCCGAACCGGTCACCCGCCACGTCGCGGCGCGAGCGCCCTCGCCGGCCAGGCGCTGGTCGGCGTCGACGTCCTGGCCCGTGGCGTAAGGGGCGCCGATCTCGAACGTCCCCATCGTTCCGGGGCGGACGGGATGGCCCAGGCGGTCGGTGAAGCGCACGGCCACGACCGGCGCGCTGAGCCCATCGGCGGCCAGATGCGAGGCCTCGGGAACCAGTACGGCGCGGGTCGGGGTGTTGGCGTAGGCGACCTGGCGCTTCAGCTCGGCGATCACGTCGCCGCGGCCGTTGACGATGGTGGCGGCCAGAACGTTGTCGCCCTCGACCAGCGGCACGCCGCGCCACAGCGACACGGCCATGGTCCCGTCAGCGCTGGTGTCGACGCCGTCGCGGGCCAGAGGATCGACGGGCGCGCCGTTGATCGTCAGGGTCACGCGCTGGCCGGGGCCGTGCTTGACGGCGACGCGGATGGCCGGCGCGGCCGGGTTGTGGCCCTCGGCGGGAAAGATGAAGCCTTCACCCGGCTCCTGGCCGGCGAACCAGTCGATGGTCCCGGCCGGGGCGTCCTCGGACACGGCGGCGGCGATCGCCGCCTCCGGCTTGGCGACGGTGCGGCGCAGGCGGAACTCGACCCGCTCGAGCCCGCCGCCGCGTAGGTCGACGAACTGCGAGAAGGCCCTGCCGGCGATGCGGGTATCGCGACCGCAGGCCACGGCCTCCAGGCCGGCCGGCAGAGCGCCGGCGTCCAACTGCACGACGTGCAGGCCAGGGCGAACGCCCTCGAAGTGGAACAGTCCGTCGCGGTCGGAGACCACGTAGGTTCCGTCTTCCAGCACCAGCCGCACGCCGGCCACGCCGATGCGGCCGTCCTCGCGGCGCGTGGCGCACGCGCCTTCGGTCACGCGGCCCAGGATGGTGGCCGCGTCGGTCATCAGCGGCGCGGCGACACGCACCCTGGCCTGGGCCTCGCCGCTGGACGCGCCCAAGGCGCCGGTAGCGATGGCGCGATTGATGGCCACGCCGACCGGCGCGTCGGGTCCGATGGTGGTCAAGTAACTGATCTTGTTGGCCTGCGCCGGCCCGAACGTGCCGAGGCTATAGGTCAGCGTCCGGCCGTCAGCGCTGATCGTCGGATCGGCCATAGGCGCGCCATCCTTGCGTGAGGAGCCCCGCGCATAGCGGAAGCCGCGCGGCAGCACGTCTTGCACCTGGACAGTGTTGATGGTTCGCGCCGCGCCGAGATTGCGCACCGCCAGCGTGTAGCGGATCAGGTCGCCGAACGTGCCTTTCTGGGCGGAGACCGACTTCTCCAGCGACAGTCCCTGAACGAACCGGCGATAGACGACGGGCAGCTTGCCGCTGTCGAGCGGGATGTCGACCTGCAGCGGATCGACCTGGATGAGGTCGAACGCCGCGCCCCAGGAGGCCGGCGCGATCTCGAAGGGGTCGCCGTCGGGCGCCGTCAGCTTGGCCAGGGCCGCTTCGGTCGCCGTCGAGGGCGCCGAATAGCCTTCCGGCGGCTCGACGAAGAGACTGTAACGTCCTGAATTGACGAGCGGAAAACGGTATTGACCCGGTGCGAACTGATAGATCGCGCCGCCCGAGTCCGTGACGTCGTGGCCGCTGATCACCGTGGACGGATAGACGCTCACCCCGTCGTCGCCGAGCACCTTGGCCGGTGCGCCGGTCACCTGGTCGACCAGGGTGACGCGCGCGCCGTCGATCGCCTTGCCGGTTCGGGAGTCGAAGACGTAGCCGTAGGGGTCGATCAGCGCCTGGGCGGTGGCTGACGTGCCGTCGTAGAGATCGGCCACCGTGACATCGAGCCAGCCGCCGCGCGGCGCCGAGATCTGGCAGTCGAAGGAGGCCGACGGGGTAACATCCGTAGCCTGAATGTAGCCCAGGAAACGACCGGTATTGGCGCTGGTCTCGCTGACCTTCAGCGTTTCCTTGTCGCCGTTGGTGGTCTTCAAGGTGATGGTCATCACGTCCCGCGTGGCGGGATCGAGGTTCTGTTCCGGGGCGTCGATGACGATGAACACCGGTTCGCCGGCGTGGAACGAGGTCGCGGGGCGCAACATCACCCAACTGGGGTCGAAGTCGCTGCCGCCGTGGAAACTGGGCGTGGAAAAGCCCTTGCCGTCGATCAGGCACTTGCTGTCGCCGGCATCCATCCCGACACCCTCGGCGCCCACGGCCAAGCGCATCAAGCGAATCGCCGATCGCGTGCGCGGCGCTAGAGTCAGGGTGGTGGTGTTCGAGTTCACGCCGCCCGCGCCCGTCGCGCTCACATAGGAGAGCCGCGCCGTGTTGCTGATCGTGGGGGTCTGACGCGCATGTGCGGGCGCGCAGAGCCCGGCGGCGATCGCCAGGCCTGTCAGCGCGTGTTTCATGCGGGCGTGCAATGTCATTCTGGCATGCGGGACCGTTCCGGGCGACGCAGCGCGCCGCCCGGTCGGGTCGTCTCTTCCGTTCTGGAACGAGGCTAGTTCAGGGTGACGCGGAAGCGCGTCGTCGAGGTCGCGCCGACCGCGATGCTGGCGATGCTCGCCGCAATACGCGTGCCGTTGTAGACCGTGCCGTCCGACGCCTGCGCCCCGTCCGCCACGCACGCGCCCAGAAGCACCGAGCCGCCGACATAGGTGCTGCTGGCCACATAGGTGGTGTTGGCCGGGATGTTGTCGGTGACGCCGACGCTGGTCAGCGGCTGCGAGCCGATGTTCTTGACCGCGATACAGTACTCGATCACCGCGCCGGGAATGGCCTTGGGCGTGACCAGACCGTTCAGCGGATCGCTGATGAGCGTGGCGGTCTTGGTGACCTCGGCCGTCGCTCCGGCGATGTTGTATTCGTCGCCGGCGCTGAAGCGGCCGTCACGCACGACGTCGGCATAGCCGGCGCCGTCGGCGAAGACCGTGTCGATCTGGGCCGGATCGTCGACCAGGCTGGCGCTCAGGTCCGATCCCAGGCTGCTGCCCGTGCCGCCTGCCGCGACGACGGCGGTCAGTTCGACGCCGGAAATGCCGCTGGCCGGGCCAGAAGCCGGAACGTCGGCGACGACGAAGACCGTCTTGGTCGCGTCCGGGGCCAGTTCGTCGATATAGGTCGCCGTGTCGGTGCCGGCTTCATAGGTGCCGTTGCCGTTGACGTCGACGAACACCCGGATGTTGGTCACGCCGAAGTTGTCGGTGTGACCCAGCTGGGTTGGCGCGCCGATGCCGGTGTTCAGGGCGAACAGGCGGAAATCCTGCGTGGCGTTGGTGGTGTTGGTGACCGTGAAGGTCGTCACCTGGTTGGTCTGGCCGTACGAGACGCTGGTGGCCGCGCCGCCGACTTCGGCGACCATCACATTGGCCTTGCGGTCGACGACGAAGGTGGCCGCGTTCGACGCGACGGGCGTCTGGCTGACGCCGCTGACCGAATACGACACCGAGGCGGTGTTGTTGACGCTGGTGCCGGCCTGGGTGCCGGTCGCGGCAAACGCCGCCTGACTCCAGAGGCCTGCGGCAAGGGCGGACGCCCCCGCCAGCCAGCGTGTTCTGTATGACTTCTTCATGAAAACCCCCGTTTTGGATTGGGAAAACGCGTCACTTCAGACGCGCGCGGAACGACAGACGCACCTCGCCGCCCGCCGGAACGGGTTGGTCGAGACGCCAGCGAAGGGTGGTGATGTCGGCGACGGTCGCCGGCGCGCCGGCCTTGGTCAGGCCGGGCAGGGCGCCGAAGGTCTGGCCGTCGACGGAGACGGCCGGCGGCCGCGCGTCGGCGGGACCGGCATAGACCAGGTTGTGGGTCAGCGGATTGGTGACCACCACGCCGTCGGCGGGCTTTTCGCCGCCATTGCGATAGGTCAGGACGTAGACGACTTGGTCGCCGGGCGTGACGCGAGCGGCGGACTTCAGGCTCGTCGTTACGCGACCGTCCGGAGCGCGGGTCTCGATCTCCTTGAAGACGGCCGAGGTCAGGGTGGCTTCGCTGGCCTGGGCCGCGCCATGGGTGAGCAGCCCGGCCGCGACGGCGGCGAGCAGAAGGGTCTTGGTCATGAGGTGGTTCCAGGAGGACTGATGCGGACTTTGAAGGTGACGGTGCGGCTGACCGGGGCGGCGATCTCGCCGAGCGCGACCTCGATGGCGTCGCCGAGGAAGCGGCCGCCGTCGTTGTCGTCGCCGTCGGTGAGGGGCGTGCCGTCGAGGACAAGGCTGCCGGGGACGTAGACGGCGCCGACCGGGATGGGATCCGAGATCTTGACCTGGCGAACCGTCGGTCCGGCGGCGAACCGAGCTTCCAGGCTGTAGATAATGACGGCGCCGGGCATGGCCCGCGCGCCGCCGAAGGGGTCGACGACGGTCTGGGTCTTGATCAGCTGGGCGCTGACCGACCCGACCCGGAACACGGCTGGGGTGCTGGTCGCACCGCCCGCTCCGCCGCCGCCGCTCCGCGGATTGCGGAAGCCGGCGCCCATGACGACGTAGACGCCGCCGTTTCCGGCTCGGGCCATGTCGGTCTCGGTCGCGCCGTTGCGCAACACGGCGGGGAAGGCGCGCATCAGCACTCGGCCCAGATTGCCATGTAGGGCCGAGGCCGGAATGCTGCACGAGACCCAGGCCACCACCGACGCGCCGGGAGCCAGGACCGGCGTGACCGTCGAGACGCGGTCCACGGTCATGTCGGGCAGGCCGTCGCCGTCCCAATCGACGATGATGCGGCAGGCCTGCGGATCGAAGTCGTCCGCGCCGGCGTGCTCGAGAAAGAGGTCGAACGCTTCGGAGCCGTTGCCGAGGTTGGTGATGCGGAAGGCCAGGCGCTGGTCATCCGCGCTCGCCTCGACGTCGAGCTCGGGGGTCAGCACGTCGATGCGCACGTCGAGGATTTCCTGAACCTGCAAGGAGACGCGATTGGAGGCCAGGGCCAGGGTTCGCGTCCCGTCGAAGAAGGTCAGGCCGGCGACGTTGTCGACCATCGTCGCGGCCGGAGTCATGGCCGGAGCGGCGAGCGCGATGAGGGGCGTGACCAGCAAGATCAGCACGGCCGCAAGGACACGCGCCGTCCATCCGCCGAGGGCGGTCGCCTTGCTGATGTTGTCAGGGCCCGGACGGGTCATGCGCTGGTCGTGAAGCTCGCTGGATTGAATTCGAGCCTCAACAGCGCGCCTCTACGGCTAATCAGACCTTACTGGACGCGAACAAAGAAGGAATATCTAGACTAACGTCTAGTGCGATTAGCCCCTCCAAACTCGCCTCATGGTGCGTATCGTCGCAGGAGAGCGTCCCTCACGCTTCAACCCTGTGACGTCCTGTCGCAATCGTTTCCATTGCAGAGCTCTGTTCGTTGAGTTTCGGCCGATTTGACCGCAAACCCTTGTGTGTTCGCTGTTTTCGAGAATTTCGGAACGCAGATCATCGAACGTCGCCACGTCGATTGCGACACTTGGCGCAATGACGGCGCGCATCCGCACCGCCATGCTCGTTCGAGTGGTCACCTGGAGCATTCGCGCGTGAAGCGGGTTCTTGTCATCGATAGTCATCCTCTTATGCGCGAAGCGATCCGGATGGTGGTCCTGGCGACGTGGCCGAAGGTGAGCGTCATCGAGATCGGTTGCATCGAAGGGCTGGAGGCGAACTGTCGTCCGGGCGCGGCCATCGACCTGGTGATCATGGATCCGGTGCTTCCCGACGCTGCCGGCCTGTCGGGCTTGATCCTGGTTCAGCAGCGCTTGCCCGACGCGCCGATCGTGCTCTTCTCCTCGCGCTGCGACGACCAGATGATCGGCGCGAGCAACGTGCTGGGCGCGGCGGCCTTCATGCCCAAGTCGGTGCGCACCGCCGACATGATGGAGACCCTGCGGTCGGTCGCGGCCGGGGCGCGGGCCTTTCCCGCCTTCGATGGCTCGGCGTCGGTGAACCAGGAACAGCTCGCCATGCGCAAGCGCCTGGAGGATCTGACATCGACCCAGCTGAAGGTGCTGATCAGCATCGCCGACGGGCGTCTCAACAAGCAGGTCGCGTCCGATCTCCGCGTGTCCGAAGCGGCGATCAAGGCGCACCTGACGGCGATCTTTCGCAAGCTGGGCGTCTACAACCGCGCCCAAGCCATGCTGGCCCTGCGCCCCTTCCTCGCCGCCGGCGCGCTGCCGGCGCTCACGCTGGCGGCCTAGCGGATTCTATCGACCTGAATTTTCGAGGAAATGGCGCGCAGATGCGGACGCCGCTGAGAACTATGAGTGGGCGCTAGCCATTTGAGCCGCTGTGATTTTGTAACGCGTTCTCAAGTTCAGCGCCTGAAGCTATAGAACGGCCATGCGACGAGCGATGACATGGTGGCGGAACCTGAGTGGCCTGATGGCCGCCTGCGTTCTGGCGCTGCTCGTCGTTGCACCTGCTGTCAGCATGGCGACCTGTCTCTGCGAAGACGATGCATCTGTCGTCAGCGGCGAGACAGGCGTCGCCGCCGTCCAGACCATCCAAAGTGACCAGCGGGGCCACCGCGCGCCCTGCGAGGCCGCGTGCTGCGTGAGCGGCCACTGTCATCACGGCGGAGCCATGCTCGATACGGCCGTCGCGGAGGTTCCAGCCCTGGCCCCCGTCGCCCCCGAGCACGCGCTGGCGTCCGTCCAAACGCTCGCCTCGCGCGCCCTCTCCGGCCTCGACCGACCGCCTCGCGCCTGACCGATCCGCGCGTCTTTCGCGCGCCGTCGCTCATCCTTCGTGAGGAACCTCCATGTCATCGAACCGATGGCCGCTGCGCGCGGCCTTGGCCTGCGTCGTTTCCGGGGTGCTCTGCACACAGGTCACGGCCCAGACCGCCCCGAGCTTTCAGACCCTTCTAAGACAGGCCCAGGCCTCCGCGCCGCGTCTGGCGCTGGAGGCCGCCGAGACGCGCGTGGCCGAGGGCCAGGCCGCGCAGACCGCCACTCGGCCCAACCCGACCCTTGGCCTGATGGTCGAGAACGCCGCCGGGTCCGGTCCCTACAAGGACTTCGACAGCGCGGAGACCACGCTTTCCATCGAGCAGCCGCTGGAGTTGGGCGGCAAGCGCGCGGCGCGGACTTCGGCGGCCCAGGCCGATCTCGCCGCCGCCCGGGCGCGCGCCGCCTTGGGAAAGGTCGATTTCGCCCGTGACCTGGCGCTGGCCTACGCTAACGCCGAGGCCGCCCAGCAGCGCCTCGCCATCGCCAGGGACGGCGTCGACCTAGCCCAGGCCGACGCCAAGGCCGCCCGCCTGCTCGTGGACAACGGCAAGGAGGCCCAGGTGCGGGCCGTTCAGGCCGAGGCTGGATTGGCCACAGCCCGCGCGGACCTGGCCGCTGTTCAGGCCGAGGCCGAGGCGGGGTTGGCCCGCCTGAGTGCGCTGACAGGTTCGTCCGAGACCTACGTCGCCGTCACCGGCGGCCTCCTCGACGCTGACCCCGCGCCGCCCTCGCCAGGGCCGACCTTCAGTCCGGCCGTCGCGGCCGCCCGTGCGGAGCATGACGCCGCCGAGCGTCGTATCGCGGTAGAACGAACGCGACGCATACCCGACCTCGCCGTCAGCGTCGGTGTCCGCCAGTTCCAGAACGACGATTCCACGGCGGCCGTCTTCGGCGTCTCGGTCCCCTTGCCGCTGTTCGACCGCAACCGAGGCTCGGTCGCCGCCGCCACGGCCAACGCGCAGGCCGCCCAGGCGCGGCTGGCCATGGCGCAGGCCGAGCAGGATGGCGACCGCCGCGCCGCGACCGCCCAGGTCGCCGCAGCAGGCCAGACAATGGAGGCCTCCCGGCAAGCGGAGAGCGCGGCGTCCGAGGCCTATCGCCTGGCCCGGATCGGCTACGACGCCGGCCGTCTGCCGCTGTCCGAATTGCTGGCCGCCCGCCGCGACCTCGTCGCCGCGCGAGGCCGCGCCGTCGAAACCAAGCTGGCGCGCGTCAAGGCGGTCGCCGACCTCGCCCGCGCCCAGGGCGCCATTCCCTTCGGAGATCAGCCGTGATCGCTCGTCGCTCTATCATCGCCTCGGCGGTCGCCCTCGCCGCCGCCGCCGGTCTCGGCTATGGGGCCGCCCAGTTCGTCGGAAGCCGTTCAGTCGCACCCGCCCATGGAGAAGAAGGCGCGGAACACGACGAGCACGGCGCCACGGATCTTGTGCCGCTGAAGCTCGCCGACGCGGCGGCGGCCGGCGTTTCGGTCATCACGCCAGGACGCGGCGGCGGCGCGGACATCCTGCTGCCAGGGCGCGTGACCCTGGCCGCCAACGCCCTGGCCGCGCTCGGCGCGCCGGTGTCGGGCACGGTGGAGCGGGTTCATGTCTCGGCCGGTGCGAACGTCGCCGCCGGATCGCCCATCGCCACCTTGCGTAGCGCTGACGCCGCCTCTGGCCGCGCGAGCCTCGACGCCGCTGGAGCCGGAGTCAGGGCCGCCCAGGCCGCCGCCAGCCGGGACCGCCGCCTGTTCGACGCCGGTGTCGTCGCCCGCCAGGATTGGGAGGCCAGTCAAGCCGCCGCCGACAAGGCCCAGGCCGACTATCGCGCCGCCCAGGCCCAGGTTCGCGCCATGGGCGGCCCGGGGGCCAACGGCGTCACGGTTCTACGCAGTCCCATCGCAGGGGTCGTGACGCGGATCGAGACCCAGGTCGGCAGCTTCCTGACCCAGGGCGCGCTTGTCGCCGAAATCGCCGACCAAAGCCGCGCCGAATACGTCTTCGACGCGCCCGCCGTCGCCGCTGGCTCTATCAGACTTGGCCAGGTGATCCATGTGCAGACCCCGGACGGTCGGGAAGCGCGGGCCACCATCAACGCCGTGGCTCCGGGCGCGTCCGGCGGGAACACCGCCACCGTGCGGGCGACGCCATCGGGCAAGATCGCGCCGGTCGGGTCCGTCGTCTCGGCGCGGGTGATGACGGGAACCAGTGCAAGCGGCGTGATCATTGTGCCCAGCGAGGCTGTCCAGACCGTCGAGGGCCGCCCGGTGGTGTTCGTGGTCGAGACGGCCGGCTTCCGCGCGAAGCCGGTGACCCCCGGCCGCGTCGCCGCCGGCTCCACCGAGATCCTGCGCGGACTGGCCGGAAGCGAACGCATCGCCGGCAAGGGCGCCTTCCTGCTCAAGGCCGAACTCGGCAAGGGCGAAGCGGGACACGAGGACTGACCATGCTGGCTCGCCTGATCGACCTCTCCGTCCGCTTCCGTTGGATCGTCGCCCTGCTGGCCGTGGCCCTGCTCGCCTATGGCGGCGCGCAACTGGCCGGCCTGCCTATCGACGCGGTGCCCGACATCACCAACCGCCAGGTGCAGATCAACACCATCGCTCCGGCCCTCGGCCCCGAGGAGGTCGAGCGTCAGGTCACCTTCCCGGTCGAGACCGCCCTGGCGGGCATCCCTGGGCTCGTAGAAACCCGGTCGCTCTCGCGACATGGTTTCTCGCAGATCACCGCCGTCTTCACCGACGCCACCGATCTTTATTTCGCCCGGAATCTGATCAACGAGCGGCTACAGGCGGCGCGTGCCACCCTGCCTGACGGCCTGGAGCCCAGCATGGGGCCGCCGGTCACGGGTCTGGGCGAGGTCTACATCTGGACCGTCGAGCTTTCGGGGCCGGCGGCACGCGCTGGCGCGGTCTACGTCACCCCCGAAGGCGACCGCCTGACCACCGACATCGAGAAGGCCACCTATCTGCGCACGGTGCAGGACTGGATCGTCGCGCCGCAACTGAAGACGCTGAAAGGCGTAGCCGGGGTCGATGTGCTCGGCGGCTACGTGAAGCAGTACGTGGTCCAGCCGGATCCGGCCAAGTTGGCAGCGTTCGGGATCAGCCTGCCACAACTGATCGACGCCCTGGAGCACGCCAACCGGGTCGAGGGCGCGGGCTATGTCCAACGCGGCGGCGAGGCCTATATCGTGCGCGCCGACGCTCGCGTGAAGACCCTGGGCGAACTGGCCGAGACCCCCGTGGGTCGGCGTGGGTCGGCGGTCATCCGTGTTTCCGATGTCGCCACTGTCGTCGTCGGCCAGGCGCCGCGCCTGGGTTCGGCCAGCGAGGCGGGGCGAGAGGTCGTCATCGGCACCGCCTTGATGCTGGCCGGCGAAAACAGCCGCACCGTCGCCGCTCGGGTGGGCGAGCGCCTGAAGGACATCCAGGCCAGCCTTCCGGCCGGCGTCGTGGTCAAGCCGGTGCTGGACCGCACCGATCTGGTGGACGCGACGATCCGCACCGTCGAGCACAACCTGGCCTTTGGGGCGTTGCTGGTGATCGCCGTGCTGTTCGTGGCCCTGGGCAACATCCGCGCGGCGATCATCACCGCCCTGGTCATCCCGCTGTCGTTCCTGTTCGCGGCCATCGCCATGCGGCGGTTCGGGATCAGCGGCAACCTGATGAGTCTGGGCGCGCTCGACTTCGGTCTGATCGTCGACGGCGCGGTGGTGGTGATCGAGAACACTCTGGGCCGCCTGGCGCTGCGTCGAGGCGAACTGCGACGGCCTTTGGACGCCCGCGAGCGCATCGAGATCGCCGCGTCCTCGGCTCGAGAGATGGCGCGCCCCGCCGCCTTCGGCCAAGCCATCATCCTGATGGTCTATGCCCCGCTGCTGGCCTTCGAAGGCGTCGAGGGCAAGATGTTTGGTCCCATGGCGGCGACCGTGATGTTCGCTTTGGCCGGAGCCTTCCTGCTGTCACTCACCTTCGTGCCCGCGATGGCCGCCCTTCTGATCGGTGAGCCCAAGGAGCACGGGGAGACCCGCGTCATGACCGCGACGCGAGCGCGGTTCGAGCCTGTGTTGCGCCGGCTTGTGGCCCGCCCCTTGGCTGTAGCGGCCGGCGCTGGCCTAGCGCTGCTGATCGGTGTTGTCGCCTTTCTGAGCCTGGGCCGCGAGTTCATCCCAACGCTCGACGAGGGAGACCTGTTGGTTCAGGCCTCGCGCGTGCCGTCGATCTCGCTGGAGCAGAGCCAGGCCATGCAGTTCCGGGTCGAGAAGACCCTGGCGGCCATGCCCGAGGTCGCCCTCGTGTTCACGCGCACCGGCACCGCCGAGATCGCATCGGACCCGATGCCGCCCAGCGCCTCGGACACCTTCGTGATCCTCAAGCCGCGCAAGGACTGGCCCGATCCGCGCTTGCCGAAGGCGGAATTGGTCGAGCGCATGGAAGGCGCGTTGAGCAAGCACCTGGGCAACGCGTACGAGTTCACCCAGCCCATTCAGATGCGGTTCAACGAGTTGATCGCAGGCGTGCGTTCCGATGTCGCCGTCAGCGTCTATGGCGACGACTTCGCGGTCATGGACCAGACCGCTCAGGAGATCGCGAAGACCCTGCGCGGGGTGCGAGGCGCGGCCGACGTAAAAGTCGAGCAGGTTTCGGGCCAGCCGACCATCACGGCCACGGTCGACCGCACGGCCGCCGCCGCGCTCGGCGTCCACGCCAGCGACGCCGCTGACGCACTGGCCATCGGCCTTGGAGGGCGCGAGGCCGGGCATATCCTTGAGGGTGACCGGCGGTTCGATGTCGTGGTCCGCCTCGACGAACAACGCCGCAACGACCCGGCCGTCATGGGGCAGCTCCCTGTCATGCCGGAGGGCGCGCCCCCAGGCACGGCGGCGATCCCGCTCTCGACCCTGGCCCGCTTCGACGCCACCGAAGGCCCCAACCAGATCAGTCGCGAGAACGGCAAGCGCCGAATCGTGGTCCAGGCCAATGTTCGAGGCCGCGACCTAGGCGGCTTCGTCGCCGACGCCAAGGCCGCCGTGCGCGAGGCGGTCCCGCTTCCCGCCAGCTCATGGCTCGACTGGGGCGGTCAGTTCGAGAACCTGGAACGGGCCTCGGCGCGCCTGGCGGTCATCGTGCCGGTGGTCTTCCTGGTCATCGTCATCCTGCTCTACTTCGCCCTCGGCTCGGCGGCGGAGGCGGCCCTGGTCTTCGCCTGCGTGCCCCTGGCCCTGGTCGGCGGCGCAGTGGCCCTGGCGCTGCGCGGCACACCGTTCTCGATCTCGGCGGCCGTCGGCTTCATTGCGGTGTCAGGCGTGGCCACACTGAACGGCCTGGTGCTGATGCAGAGCATCAAGCAGCAGCTCGCCATAGGGCTGGAGCCGGACGAGGCGGCAGTCACCGGCGCCGTCAGCCGCCTTCGAGCCGTCCTGACCACGGCCCTTGTCGCCATGCTCGGCTTCCTGCCCATGGCGGTCGCCATCGGCCCCGGCGCGGAGGTGCAGAAGCCGCTGGCCACCGTCGTCATCGGCGGCCTGCTGACCTCTACGTCGCTGACCTTGCTGGCCTTGCCGGTCTTTGCGGCTTGGCTCGCACGGAAAGGTTGGATGCGCAGGTGAGTGATTGCTTGGCAGCCCGCGACGCTTGGAGGGGCGACCCGTCTGCGATTCTGGAAGTTCGCAGTTTTGAACCGAAATGGCGCACCCGACACGATTCGAACGTGTGACCTTTGCCTTCGGAGGGCAACGCTCTATCCAGCTGAGCTACGGGTGCTTCCGCCTTGCGGGGAATGGCCTCTTAGCCGAAAGGCCGGGCCGGCGCAAACGGGGTCTTACGCGGTTCCCATGTAAATGAAGCGTGCGATGAACAGGGCGGCCAGGCCGTAGAGCAGCCAGTCGCCCGGCTTGGCCTGGCCGCGAACCAGTTTCAGCAGGGCGTAGCTGGTGATGCCGAACGCCAGGCCGTTGGCGATCGAGAAGGTCAGCGGGATGGTGATCACGGTCAGGAAGGCCGGGATGGCCACGCCGGGGTCTTCCCAGTCGACCTCGCTCAGCGCGCCGATCATCATCGCCCCGACCAGGATCAGGGCGGGCGCGGTGGCCGCCGCCGGGATGGCCTGGACCAGGGGCGCGAAGAACAGGGTCAGCAGGAACAGCAGGCCCACGATGATCGCCGTCAGGCCCGTGCGGCCGCCGGCCTGCACGCCCGAGGCGCTCTCGATATAGCTGACCACGGTGCTGGTGCCGGCCAGGGAGCCGGCGATAGTGGCGACCGAATCGGCCGTCAGGATGCGGTTGAGGCGCGGGATCGAGCCGTCGGGCGCGACCAGGCCGGCCTTCTTGGTCACGGCCACCAGGGTGCCGACATTGTCGAACAGGTCGACGAACAGGAACACGAAGACGATCTCGGCCAGGGTCATGGCCATCGCCACGCCGCCCTTTCCGCCGCCGCCGAGGTTCAGGGCCGCCGGCACGTCCAGCTTGAAGGCCGTGGCCGACAGCTCGGCAAGGCCATAGCCGCCGGGGGCGATCTTGCTGAGGCCCATGAACCAGCCGACGGCGGCGACCGCCAGGATGCCGATCAGGATCGCGCCCTTGACCCGCCAGACCATCAGGCCGCCGATGATCAGCAGGCCCAGAACCGCCAGCAGGGCGGTGGGCTGGGTCAGGTCGCCCAGGGCCACGGTGGTGGCGGGGTTGGCGACGATGATGCCGGCCTCCTTCAGGCCGATGAAGGCGATGAACAGGCCCACGCCCGCCGCGACGGCCGAGAACAGAGGGCGGGGAATGGCTCCGACGATCAGCTGGCGGATCCCCGCGACGGTCAGGATCAGGAAGGCCACGCCCGACAGGAACACGCAGCCCAGGGCCGTCTGCCAGGGCACGCCCATGCCGATCACGACGGTGTAGGTGAAGTAGGCGTTCAGCCCCATGCCGGGGGCCAGGGCGATCGGATAGTTGGCGATCAGCCCCATCAGGATGCAGCCGATGCCGGCGGCCAGGCAGGTGGCGGCGGCCACGGCGGCGACGGGCATGCCCGCCGCGCCCAGGATCGTCGGGTTGACGATGACGATATAGGCCATGGTCAGGAAGGTGGTGACGCCGGCCAGCGCCTCGGTGCGCAGGTTCGTGCCCTGGGCCTTCAGCCCGAACTGCTTTTCCAGGAAACTCATCGACGCACCCCCGACTGTAGCGGTGGAGTTTGTCCAAGAGCCTCCGGAACGCAAGCTTCGAGCACCAGGGCCGATCGACATTCGGTCGAGGGCTCCAGATATCGCTCATCCCCGCGAAGGCGGGGATCCAAGCTGATCCAGCAGGTGAAGGCTCCGTCGCGACCGACTTTCGAACGCCGCTTGGGTCCCCGCCTTCGCGGGGATGAGCGGATGATGGAGACGTTCGCGGATCCGGATCTCGCCCCGTCGTTCAGTCCTTGGTCGGATCGGCCGCGTTCGGGTCGCCGTAGGTCAGGGAGACGAAGACGTCTTCCAGATCCGGGTCCTCGGTGGCGATGTCCTTGATGTGCAAACCGGTGGCGCGCACCGCCGCCAGCACCTGCTCGACGCTGGACTGGCCCGTGCGATAGCTGACCGAGAAGGCCCCGCCAGCGCGGACCTTGGTGTCGAAGCCGGCCAGGGTCGGCGCCACCGTCACCGGCTCCTCGGGCGTGACCACCACGTTGCGGCTGTCCATGCGGCCCAACAGCACCGAGGTCGGCTCGCAGGCCACGACCTCGCCGCGGTTGACGATGGCGATCTGGTCGCACAGCTCCTGGGCCTCTTCCAGGTAGTGGGTGGTCAGCACGATGGTGACGCCCAGCTCGTTTAGGCCCTTCACATATTGCCAGAGCTGGCGGCGCAGCTCGACGTCGACCCCGGCGGTCGGCTCGTCGAGGATCAGCACCGGCGGCCGGTGGACCATGGCCTTGGCCACCATCAGGCGGCGCTTCATGCCGCCCGACAGCTGGCGGACATAGGCGTCGGCCTTGTCGGCCAGGCCCAGGGCGTTGAGCAGCTCGGTCGTGCGGCGCTCGGCCTTGGGCACGCCATAGAAGCCGGCCTGGACGTCCAGCGACTCCTTGGGGGTGAAGAACACGTCGGTGGCCAGTTCCTGGGGCACCACGCCGATGGCGGCGCGGGCGTCGCGCGGGCGCTGGTCGATGTCGCGGTCCCAGATCTTCACCGTGCCGCTGGTCTTGCGGGTCAGGCCGGCCAGGATGTTGATGAAGGTCGACTTGCCCGCGCCGTTGGGACCCAGCAAGCCGAAGATCGAACCGCGCGGGACCTTCAGGTCGATGCCGTTGAGGGCGCGTTTCTCGGGAGAGGTCTTGGTGGCGGCGTAGGTCTTGAACAGGCCTTCGGCTTCGATGGCGTAGGCGGGCAGGTCCATGGAACGTCCAGACAGGTCCCGAAGGGGACAATACGGCAGGGAAGGCGCGCGGCTTGAATTGACGGCGGCGCGACAGGTCGCATAGGTATGCCTGCATCGCCGCCACGCCAAGGCCGCGTCTAGACTTCAAGGGTTTTTCGAACATGGCGCGCAAGGCCAAGTCCACCTCCGCTCTCGACGCCCTGCCCGGAACGGCGACGTCGGAACCCGCGACGGCTCCCACCGCCATGGACACCTTGGCCCATCCCGGCCCCGCGCCCGAGACCATCCTGGTCCGCTCGCACCGCATCGCCTGCGACGGCGTCGGCGGCGCGCTGGGCCATCCGCGCGTCTGGCTCGAAATGGGCGCCGCGGGCTTCGTCGACTGCTCCTATTGCGATCGCCGCTTCGTGGCGACCACGGCCGTCGGCGACGAGGACGAGCAGCTGGCGCCGGGCGTCTACGAAGGCGCCGGCGGTCACTGATCTCGTGAGCGATCCCGACATCGTTCCTTCCTCGCGTCGCGCCGAGACTCTCGCGGAGGCCTGGGCGGCCGCCGAATGGCCGCACGAGGCGCCGGTGCTGCGCGCCATCGCCATGCCGTCCGACACCAATCCCGAAGGCGACATCTTCGGCGGCTGGCTGCTGTCGCAGATGGACCTGGCGGCGGCCTCGATCGCCTTCCACCGCGCCGCGGGCCGCTGCGCCACCATCGCCGTCGACGGCATGACCTTCATCAGCCCGGTGTTCGTCGGCGACGAGGTCAGCCTGTTCGCCAAGGTCGTCCACACCGGCCGCACCTCCCTGAAGGTCCAGGTCGAAGCCTGGCGCCGCCGCCGCGACGGCGAGACGGCCCACAAGGTCACCGAAGGCGTCTTCACCTTCGTGGCCATCGACGAACACCGCAAGTCGCGGCCTCTGCCGTAGACACGGCTCCACAACTTCACGCGGATCACCGCTGAAGGGTTGGAAAGGGTCGCGGAGCGCCCGGACAACGTCCGGAATATGTGATTCTAAGTACCGTTTCGACGAAGACGAGCGCTCCGCGTGATCGTTATCCCTCTGGCCGGGGCGCGCGGGTCTGGTTCAACCCTTTGCCCCACCCGGGTTTGCCCTGCCTCGCGACGGACCCAGCTCGAAAGCTGCAAGCCACGTCGATTCCGGAGGGACCCGGAGCGAACCTTCGGACGGGCGGAGGTCTTCAGCGAGACCTCCGATGGGCGGGTTTACGTCCCCCGCCCTCTAAACCCGTTCGATCACCCCTCGTCGCCGCAACGGTCGCTGGCCATGCGCCCTTTCCTCGCGACGAGGTGAGGAGAAGCATACGGGCGGCCCGGGCGCGTTGGATAAGACGGTGCGAATGCCCGCGCGATCCTCCCCCTGACGGGGGAGGCGGCCGAAGGCCGGTGGGCGAATATCGCATTGATTCAGCAGAACTTCCCCCTCCGATCGCTTCGCGATCTCCTCCCCCTTCAGGGGGAGGATCTAGAGCGCCCTTCCGTCCATCGTCACGCTCCCGATCCCCGCGCCCATCAGCATCACACTCAGAAAACAAGTTTACAAAATAAACTTGTCTGCGCTAACTGTCGCCCACGAGCCGCAGGGCGCCCTGGCTCGTCTTCGTCAACCGCGCCCGAGGGAGGGTCCCGATGACCGCGAAGACCCAATCCGCCCAGGACGACCTGGCCTATATGCGTACGGTGGTGGAGCAGGGCGGTCGCCCGCGCATGGCCGGGGCGCTGATCTACATGGCCGCCGGCCTGATCTATGGCGTCGAGACGCTGGTGCACTGGGGGCAGTCGATCGGCCTAGTCCAGCTCTCCGGCCAGGCGACCTTCGCCTTCATCGCCGGGTGTAGCCTGCTGTTCGTCGTGGTGATGATCGTGCTGATCGCTCGCGACAAGACCAAGGGCATCGGCGCGGGCACGGGGTCGCGCGCGCTCAACGCCGCCTTCGGGGGCGCGGGTCTGGCTAATATCGCCCTGATGGTGATCTTCGGCGTCAACGCCTGGCGCCAGCAGGACCTTCTAATTTGGATGCTCTATCCTTGCGTGGTCTTCGCCCTGCAGGGCGCGGCGTGGTACGTGGCCTTCATGCTGCGTCGCAAAGCTTGGATGTTGATCGTCTCGCTGGGGTGCCTAGCCACAGCGACCCTTATGGGCGTGCTGCTGAAAAGCCCCACCTTCGGCTTGGTGGCGGCGCTGGCCTGCTTCGCATGGTTGGCCATCCCCGGGGCGATCATGGCGCGCGACGCGCGTCGCGCGACCTGAGGCGGTCGTGGGCGCCTTCGACATCGGCGGTATCGACGAGGTGATCCACGGCCGTCTGCGCCTGGGGATCATGGCCTATCTGGCCGACGCCGACGCCGCCGATTTCACCGAACTGAAGACCGCGCTGGACGCCACCCAGGGCAATCTGTCGATCCACCTGCGCAAGCTGGAGGAGGCCGGCTATGTGGCCATCGACAAGAGCTTCCTGGGCCGCAAGCCCCTGACGCGGGTGAGGATGACCGACCCTGGCCGCGCCGCCTTCGCGGCCTATCTGGAAGCGATCGGGCGGCTGGTGAACGGGTAGGGGCTCGCCAAAGGCCTGCGCCGCAGCTCCCCCTCCGTCACGATGCGTATTCGCATCGCGCCACCTCCCCCGTTGCACGGGTGAGGAGAATTTCCTCCTCCCTTGCGAAGCGGGGGAGGTGGCGCGGCGCTGATGGGCGACGTGACGGAGGGGGCGCTGCGGCCGCTAGGCGAACGCCGGGGAGCCGGCCCAACCCTCGCCATCCTCACCCCGCGAAGGCCGCGCCGGACGCCGGGCGCGGTGGCCGTTCTGGCGGGCGCGGGCGGTGCGCCGGATAACGGCGACGGCCCCGCTCCGTACACGGACGACCAACGTCCGGGCCTGATCGCCCAGGCCCTTCAGCCGCGCGGCGGCGGTGATCATGGCCACGGCGGCCAGGAGATCGATCAGGGTGGCGACGTCGAAGGCGGCGAACCAGACCAGGCTTTCGGGCAGGCTCAGGCCCAGAAGCATCAGGCCCTCGGCCTCATAGCGCGCGACGATCAAGACGCTGACGGTGATGAGCGCCGCCGCCAGGGCCAGCTTGGTGAAGGTCAGGCGCGACAGCAGCCGTGCGGGCCCATCGATCAGAAAGCGCCTTAGCGCCCTGCCGACCGTGGTGTCGGGGCAGCCGACGATAACCAGCATCGCCGCGCACAGCATCAAGACCAGCATTCGAACCCTCGCCGACGGATCGCGACGCACCGCAGTTGGGCGTGCGCGATCCGGATATCAATGGCCGCGCTTGCGCGCCTATTGGCCGCCCGACTTGGGCGTCGCCGCCGCCGGCTTGTCGTCCTCGACCGGTCCGGTCCACGAGAAGCGGATCGGCAGGGTGATGCGCAGGCCCTCGACCGGGTCGCCTTCCTTGGTCCAGGGGTTCATCCGCATCAGGGCGGCGGCCTGGATGGCGGCGGCGGCGAACTCCTGGTTGGCGGGCTCCTCGCGCGTGGCCTGGCAGTCCTTGAGGTCGCCCGAGGCGTCGACCACGCAGGAGACGACGCCCAGGCCCGAGCGGACGCCGGCCCGCATCGCCGCGTCCGGATAGATGTCGGCCATGCCCTCGGCGGTCAGGGTGCGGATCCAGTTGGGCTTGGTCAGCTTGCGGGTGTCGGGCGTGGCCGGATTGCGGAAGCGGAAGGGGATGTCGATCTTGAAGCTGTTGGCGTCCTTATTGCCGCCGTTGAACGACACCTTGAACGACTTGGAGAGGGTCTTGGCGGCCTTGCCGAAGCCCTTGCCGCGCGGGTTCTCGGAGATCACCTCGCACCATTTCAGCTCGGCGCTCTTGTCGAGGTCGCAGCGCAGGACGGCCTGGCCCGAGGGCAGGTCGCCGGCGTCGGCCGGCCAGGCCGCCAGCACCTCGGCGACCGTGGGCGCGGCGGTCCAAGGCGGGTCGAGCACCAGGCTCTGGCCCGTGGGCCGCAGGTTGCCGCCGGTCAGGCCGGCCCAGACGATCGGCACGGTGACCTGGCCGCCGGGCTGGGGCTTGCCGCCCCGGATCTTGGGCGACATGCGAAACTGCGGGGCCAGTTGCAGCGCCGCGCCGCCGAAGCCAAGGCCCTCGGGGCTTTCGAACACCACCTTGCAGTTCTGTAGGAAGCCTTCGATCGTCACCTGGCAGTGGATGGTGGCGCGGCCGTCCTTGGCGGCCTTGACGGCGGCGATCGGGAAGACGCCGGCCAGGTCGCTGGAGCTGGGCTTCCTGACCCATTGCGGATTGGAGTCGCCCGGGGCCAAGAAGTCGAAGCTGGTCTTGACCGGCCGGCCGGCCACCGAGGCGCCGGCGGCGTCCTTGGGCTTGATGCGCTCCTTGACGACCACCTTCAGGGCCGCCTCGCCGAAGCCGAGGCCGGCGGGGGTCTCCTTGAGCACCTTGCAATTGGTCAGCTTGCCTTCGGCGTCGGCAAAGCAGCCCAGCGTGGTCTCGCCGGTGATCTTCTGGTCCCAGGCGGCCTTCGGGAAGGCGGCCTTCAGGTCCTCGGGCTTGGGACCGGCGACGAACTGGGGCCGCCAGCCGTCCTTGGCCGGAGCGTCATCGTCGTCGGAGCGCGCGGCGGCGGTTCCCGCGATCGCGACGGCCAGGATCGCCAGGGCCCACGGACGGATCATCGGAAACTCCCCTTGGAACAGGCCGTCGTCATGCACGCCGGCAGCCTGGGCGCACAGCCCAGGGTGGAGTCTAACCTAGGGTCGAGCGCCTTGCCAATCGCTTGCGTGAACGACGGCGAGGAGGGTTTCGCGGCGCGGCGCCGCCGCCTATGTTCCGGCCATGACCGACGCCGCCGCTCCCGACACCGTCTCCGTTTCCACCCTGACCCAGGACGGGCCCGCCGTGCGGCTGTTCCTGGTGGACGGCTCGGCCTATCTGTTCCGCGCCTATCACGCCCTGCCGCCCCTGACCCGCAAGAGCGACGGCCTGCCGGTGGGCGCGGTGCAGGGCTTCTGCAACATGCTGTGGAAGCTGCTGCGCGACATGCAGGGCGACACGCCGACCCACCTGGCGGTGATCTGGGACCACTCTGAAAAGACGTTCCGCAACACCCTCTACGACCAGTACAAGGCCCATCGTCCGCCGCCGCCCGAGGACCTGATCCCGCAGTTCCCGCTGGTGCGCGACGCCACCCGCGCCTTCGGCGTGCCGGCCATCGAGCTGCCGGGCTACGAGGCCGACGACCTGATCGCCGCCTATGCCTGCCGCGTGCGCGAACTAGGCGGCGAGACCGTGATCGTGTCGTCCGACAAGGACCTGATGCAGCTGGTCGGCGACGGCGTGTCGATGTTCGACCCGATGAAGGGCGTGCGCATCGACCGCGAGCAGGTGTTCGAGAAGTTCGGGGTCTATCCGGACAAGGTCGTCGACGTTCAGGCCCTGTGCGGCGACAGCGTCGACAATGTGCCTGGCGCGCCGGGCATCGGCATCAAGACCGCCGCCCAGCTGATCAACGAATATGGCGACCTCGACACGCTGCTGGAGCGGGCCGGCGAAATCAAGCAGCCCAAGCGCCGCGAGACCCTGATCGCGTTCGCCGACCAGATCCGTCTGTCGCGGGCCCTGGTGAAGCTGGACTGCGACACCCCGCTGCCCGAGCCGATCGACGACCTGACCGTGCGCGAGCCCGACAAGGCGGTGCTGCAGGACTTCCTGGAGCTGATGGAGTTCCGCTCCCTGGCCCGCCGGGTGGGCGACGGCAACGCCTCGGCCGCGCCGCGCACGCTGGATCGTCCGGCCGGTCCGGCGCCCAGCGCGCCGGTGGCCACGGTCTCGTACATGGGCGCGGCCGCCCGCGCCGCCGCCGCGCCGGTGGCCGAGCCAGTCGCCATCGATCACGCCGCCTACGTCCGCATCCAGGACGTCGAGACCCTGAAGGCCTGGGTCGCCAAGGCGACGGCCAAGGGGCTGGTGGCCTTCGACACCGAGACTGACGCCCTGTCGTCCGCCAACGCCGGCCTGTGCGGCGTGTCGCTGGCCATCAACGCCGGCGAGGCCTGCTACATCCCGGTGGGCCACTGCGAGAAGGACGGCCTGGCCCTGGAGGCCGCCGCCGACCTGGTGCAGATCCCGCTGGACGAGGTGATCGCCATCCTCAAGCCGCTGCTGGAAGACCCGGCGGTGATGAAGGTGGCCCAGAACGCCAAGTACGACATCGCCGTCCTGGCGCGTCACGGCATCGACGTGTCGCCGATCGAGGACACCATGCTGATCAGCTACGTGCTGGAAGCGGGCCTCCACGGCCACGGCATGGACGAGCTGTCGGAGCTGTGGCTGGGCCACAAGCCGATCCCGTTCAAGCAGGTGGCCGGCTCGGGCAAGGGCCAGATCAGCTTCAAGCACGTGGCCCTTGCCGAGGCCACGGCCTACGCCGCTGAGGACGCCGACGTCACCCTGCGGCTCTACGAAATTCTCAAGCCGCGCCTGGCCCGCGAGGGGCTGCTGACGGTGTACGAGACCTTGGAGCGTCCCTTGCCGCCGGTGCTGGCGGCGATGGAGAACGAGGGCATCCGCGTCGATCCCGAGACCCTGCGCCGGCTCTCCAACGAGTTCTCGATGCGGATGGCCGACTTCGAGGCTCGCGCGCAGGAGCTGGTCGGCCGTCCGTTCAACCTGGGCAGCCCCAAGCAGATCGGCGACGTCCTGTTCGGCGAAATGGCCCTGAAGGGCGGCAAGAAAACCGCCACCGGCCAGTGGTCGACCGACAGCGACGTGCTGGAAAGCCTGGCCCTGGAGCACGAGCTGCCGCGCGTGCTGCTGGACTGGCGCCAGCTCAGCAAGCTGAAGGGCACCTATACCGAGAACCTGATCGCCGCGATCGCCGAGCGCACGGGCCGGGTCCACACCTCCTACGCCCTAGCCGCGACCACGACGGGGCGGCTGTCGTCGTCGGACCCGAACCTGCAGAACATCCCGATCCGCACCGAGGAAGGCCGCAAGATCCGCAAGGCCTTCGTGGCCGGGCCGGGCAAGGTGCTGATCAGCGCCGACTACAGCCAGATCGAGCTGCGCCTGCTGGCCCACATCGGCGACATCCCGCAGCTCAAGAAGGCCTTCCAGGAAGGTCTCGACATCCACGCCATGACCGCTTCCGAAATGTTCGGCGTGCCGATCGAGGGCATGCCCAGCGACGTGCGCCGCCGCGCCAAGGCGATCAATTTCGGCATCGTCTACGGCATCTCGGCGTTCGGCCTGGCCAACCAGCTATCGATCCCGCAGGGCGAGGCGGGGGCCTATATCAAGACCTATTTCGAGCGCTTCCCGGGCATCCAGGCCTATATGGACGCCACCAAGGCCTTCGTGCGCGAGCACGGCTATGTCACCACCATCTTCGGGCGGAAGATCAACATTCCCGAGGTCAACGCCAAGTCCGTGGCCCAGCGCCAGTTCTCGGAGCGGGCGGCGATCAACGCCCCGATCCAGGGCGCGGCGGCGGACGTCATGCGCCGGGCCATGGTGCGGATGCCGGCCGCGCTGAAGGCGGCGGGCCTTTCGGCCAGGATGCTGCTGCAGGTGCACGACGAACTGGTCTTCGAGGCGCCGGCCGAGGAAGCCGACGCCACCTGCGCCGTCGCCCGTCAGGTCATGGAGAACGCCGCCGCGCCGGCCGTGGCCATCTCCGTGCCGCTCACGGTCGAGGCCCGCGCCGCACTCAACTGGGATGAGGCCCACTGATCAAATAATCGGCGCTTTTACGCTGCACTGCGACATTCCGCCACGTTACGGTTAATGTCACGGAAAGCACTGCGACGGCACAGCTGGGGGTGACGCCAGACCTCGGAGGCATAGGTTCAAATCCCTGTGTTATCTAAGGTTTTACAGGCGTCGCCACTAAACCTGGAGGGCGGTTGTGTCGTTTGGCGATCTAAGAATTCCCCAAAAGCTGATCACGGTTTTCACCGTGATGCTTGCCACGATCATGCTCATGGGCGCAGCGCTCTACGCCAATAAGGTGAGCTTGGCGGCGTCCGTCGAACGCACCGAACGCGCCTATCAGTCGCTGCGCGCCGCCGACACCGCGGCCTTTCGCCTGACTCGCCAGGAGAACTCGCTGCGCGGCTACCTGCTGTCGGGCGACGACTACTACGTCAAACGCCTGGAAGAGGCTCACAAGCCCAAGTTCCTGGCCGCGCTCGACAAGCTGCGCACCTTGGCCGACGGCGACAAGGCCGATCTGGGCCGTATCGCCGCTGTCGACGCCGCCTACGCCGAATACCGCAAGCAGGCCATCGAGCCTGGCGAGGCCCTGGGCCGCGATCCCGCCACCCGCCCGCAAGCCGTTGAGTTGGTCAAGCACGACGGTGTCGCCGACAAGGCCGTCGAGCCGGTGGAGAACGCCATCCAGGCGATCGTCGACGACGCCGAAGCCGTCGTCGCCGCCGAGAACGCCGCCCAGGCCAAGAACGCCACCGTCTCGACCCTGACCCTGGCCATCGGCATCCTGGTCACCGCCGCCATCGCCCTGGCCAGCGGCCTGCTGCTGACCGGCGGCATCGCCAGCCCCGTCGCCGCCATGACCGCCGCCATGCGCCGCCTGGCCTCGGGCGACAACTCGGTGGCCGTGCCGGCCACCGGCCGCAAGGACGAGATCGGCCAGATGGCCGCCGCCGTCGCCCACTTCAAGGAAGCCGCTCTCGAGAAGATCCGCCTGGAAGCCGACGCCGCCTCGCAGCGTCAGGCCGTGGAATCCGAACGCGCCGCCAACGAGGACGAGAAGGCCGAGACGGCCCGCAGCGACGCGGTCAACATCGCCGCCCTCAACGAGGCCCTGGATCGCCTGGCCTCGGGCGACCTGACTCACCGCATCACCATCCCGTTCTCGCCCAAGGCCGAGAGCCTGAAGACCAACTTCAACGCCGCCGCCGAGCGCGTGCTGGAGGCGATGAAGGCCATCTCGGCCACCACCAACGGCGTCAGCGCCGGTTCGGACGAGATCGCCCGGGCCTCCGACGACCTGGCCCGCCGCACCGAGCAGCAGGCCGCGAGCCTGGAAGAAACCGCCGCCGCCCTGGACGAGATCACCGCCACGGTCCGCCGCACGGCCGCCGGCGCCAAGGAAGCCTCCAACGTCGTGGCCGCCGCGCGCGGCGACGCCCAGCGCTCGGGCGAGATCGTCGGCCAGGCCGTCGCGGCCATGACCCAGATCGAGGGCTCCTCGCAGCAGGTCAGCCAGATCATCGGCGTCATCGACGAGATCGCCTTCCAGACCAACCTGCTGGCGCTGAACGCCGGCGTCGAAGCGGCGCGGGCCGGTGAAGCCGGTCGGGGCTTCGCGGTCGTCGCCCAGGAAGTCCGCGCGCTGGCCCAGCGCTCGGCCGACGCGGCCAAGGAGATCAAGATCCTGATCTCGACCTCGACCCAGCAGGTCGGCGCCGGCGTCAGCCTGGTCGGCCAGACGGGCGAGGCCCTGCAGCGCATCGTCGAGCAGGTCGCCTCGATCGACACCCTGGTCAACGAGATCGCCGCCTCGGCCAACGAGCAGTCCACCGGCCTGCACGAGGTCAATGTGGCCGTGAACCAGATGGACCAGGTCGTTCAACAGAACGCCGCCATGGTCGAGGAAGCCACCGCCGCCACCCACTCGCTGAAGGGCGAGGCGGGCGAGCTGGCCAGCCTGGTCGGTCGCTTCAAGGTGGGCCCGGGTTCGGCCTCGGCCGCTCCGGCCCCGGCCCCGGCCTCGCGTCCGGTCCAGCACGCGAGGCCGTCGACGGCCGTCCGCCCGGGCCGGGCCGCGTCCAACGCCGCCGTGGCGGTCAAGGACGACTGGGAAGAATTCTGATCCCACTGCCCCTCTGGGGATCATGATAGGCGGGCTCTCCGGGCGACCGGGGAGCCCGTTTGTCGTTTGCGGGCTGTGCGCACAACTTTTCTTGTCATCCCGGCTCTCCGCTTCGCTGCCGCCGGCATGACAAGTTTAGGTGCAGTGGAGCGCGCGTAGTGTCGGCTTTGATGGCCCCGATTGCATATCCTCGTCGCCCGACGGATGGTGTCGCGCGTCCTGCGTCGGGGAAGATCATGTCCTTTAAAGCCAAGCTCACCCTGCTCGCCGCGAGCGCCGTCGTGGCCGCCTCGGCCGCCGTCGCCGAGCCCCGCACGGCCGGGATCGAGGACGCCGACACCCGCGAATGGTGGACGATCGCCGAAGCGCTGAGCTCGGACGCCATGGAGGGGCGCGACATCGGCTCGCCCGGCCACGATCGCGCCAACCAGTACGTGGCCGAGCGCTTCAAGGCCGCGGGCCTGAAGCCGGCCGGCGACAACGGGACCTTCTTCCAGACCTTTCCCGTGCACGAGAGCCGGGTGGACAGCGCGGCTGTCTTGGTGGTCGCGGCGGGAGGCGAGACGCCGCTGAAGTTCCTGCACCAATACACCGTCCGCGCCGCCGACGACCTGCCGGCCAGCCTGGACGCGCCGTTGATGTTCGGCGGCTATTGCCGGCCCGAGGACGTCGCGACCGCCAAGGGCAAGGCGGTGATCTGCTTCGACACCCGGCGGACTGGGATGACGAGCTCGGCCCAGCGGATCGCGGCCGTCCAGGCGGCCGGCGGCGTCGCGGTGATCCAGGTGGCCGATCCCTATTTCACCATCGAGCCGGCCCGCTGGCCGTTCGCCTATGCTCGCTCGGTCAACATCGCCGACGTCGCGCCCCCGAAGGCGGGCGGGCTGGTGTCGATGTCGCTGCACGCCGACGCCCTGGCGATCCTGATCGCCGGCTCGGGCCAGGACGCGGCGGCCCTGCTGAAGGCCGGCGGCAGCAAGGCTCCGTTGGCGGCGTTCGACGCGCCGGGCCGGCTGAAGGCGACGTTCAAGGTCTCGACGCGCGACTATACGGCAACCAACGTCCTGGCCGTGCTGCCGGGCTCGGACCCGAAACTGGCGGCCGAGCACCTGGTGCTGTCGGCCCACCTGGACGGCTATGGGCCGGGCGAACCGGTCAAGGGCGACGGGCTCTATAACGGCACGCTGGACGACGCGGCCTATGTCGGCACGCTGATCCGCTTCGCCGAGACCCACAAAGGCAAGCCGCTGAAGCGCAGCGTGCTGCTGGCTTCATTTACTGGCGAGGAAAAGGGCCTGTTGGGCGCCAAATGGTTCGTGCGCCATCCCACCGTGGCCAAGGCGGGCATCGTCGCCAACATCAATCTCGACCAACTGCGGCCGCTGTTCCCGCTGAAGCTGATGACGGTGATGGCGCTGGACGAGACCAGCCTGGGCGCGACGGCCCGGCAGGTGGCGACCGCGCGGGGGATCAAGGTGCAGGGCGATCCCGAGCCCGAGCGCCGCCTGCTGATGCGGGCCGACAGCTGGGAATTCCTGGCCGCCGGCGTGCCCGCCACCGGCTTCGTGTTCGGCTACGAGCCCGGCACGGACGCCGAGCGCCGCTATCGCGAATGGTATGAGGTCCGCTACCACCGACCCCAGGACGATATCACCCAGCCGATGGACTTCGAGGCGGCCCGCGACTTCAACCAGTTCTTCTATGCGCTGTCGGAAACGGTGGCGAACGCGCCGGAACGGCCGACGTGGAACGCGGGGAGTCCGTACGCGCCGAAGCCCTGAATGACCTGTCATCCCGGCTCTCCGCTGCGCCGCGGCCGAGATGACAAGCCTGGGTGAAGACGCACGGCGTTCCACAGCCAAGCTGCCACGATCCTGACGCGGGCGGATGGTCTCTAGGCGGCCTCCGGGCCTTCGGGTCTGCCGCCTCGAGGTCCGATGCGCCGACGCTGGCCGCCTCTTCCGCGTGACGCCGAGACGCCGAGACGGCGTCGCCCGGGCGCGTGGCTGGCCGTCGTGGTGAGCCTGGTCGGGCACGTGGCGGTGGTCGTGGCCCTGCTGTCGGCGCGGGTCGATCCGATGGCGCCCGAGCCCGAGGCCATCGCCGTCGCGCTGGTTCCTCCGCCGCCCCCACCCCCGCCGCCGCCTCTGCCGCCTTCACCCGAGGTCGCCGCGCCGTCGAAGACGCCGGATTCCGCCCCGCCGCGCGCCAAGCCGCGCTCGACCCAGCGTCCCACGCCTCGCCCGCCGCCCGACGTCCAGCCCTTGCCGGCTAGCAAGGTGGCGGCGCTGGAGCCGTCGGTGCTGCTGGGGGAGGGCGACCTGATCGGCGCGGCGACCGCCGGTTCGGGTTCGGGCGGCGGCGGCTCGGGCGGGGGCGGCGGCCGCTGCGACATGGTGCGGCTGCTGGAGCAGGCGCTGCGCAAGAACCCGCGCGTGCAGGCGGCCCTGGCCCGCGCCCATCCGGACGCCGGCGGGCGGGCGGTGATGGTGTGGAACGGTGACTGGATCCAGAACTCGGCCCAGACCGGCAAGGGTCTGGCGGGGATCCGCGAGGCGATCATCCTGGAGGTCGGGTTCGCCCCGGCCGCCTGCCGCGCCGATCCGATGCGCGGCCTGGTGCTGATCTCGCTGAACGACGGGGCCCGGCTGGCGCTGGGAACCCGCGCCTGGCGATGGTCGGACCTGCTGTTCGCCCGGTAGGGTCTAGAACGAAACGCCGACCCGCAGGGCCGCGACCAGGGCGTGGCCGACGCCGGAGTCGCCGGCTGGGTCCTTGATGTACTGCAGGTCGGGCTGGATCGTCAGGCGGCCGAAGGTGTCGGCATAGGTCAGCTCGATGGCGGACTCGGCCTTCTTCAGCGCGCCGCCGGCGTCGGCGACATTGGCGCGGGCCTTGGACGAGAAATAGCCCTGGTTGACGCCCACGGAGACGGCGCTGTCGGGACGGCTGTCGAAGACGTGCTCGACCAGCAGGCCGGCCTGCCAGCCGCCCTTGAAGTCGGTGGTGTCGGCGTCGGACACGCCCAGGCGGGCGAAGGCGGTGGCGCGGCGCGGGGCGTCGTCGCCGCCCGCGGTCAGGCGGCGCTCCAGCAGCAGATAGGCGCCCTGGGCGGTGCGTTGGGCGGGATCGCCCAGCGCGGTGACGTCGCGGATGTCGTCCTGCTTGTCGGTGTAGCGCCAGGCGCCGACGGCGATCTTGCCCGCGCCGGTCCAACCCGCCTCGGCGATCACCAGGGCCCCGCTGTCGAACGAGGTGTCGACGCCGCCCGGATCTCCCAGCACGCCGGCATTGGCGTTCAGCGCCGCGATCTGGGCGTAGGTGTCCTGGCCCGGCGTCCACTTCAGGCGCACGGCCAGGGCGGTGGACGGGAAGATCGACGGACCGTTGGGGCCGGTGGCGGCCAGTTCCGAGCCGATGCCGAAGGCCGGGGCGATCAGCAGGCCGGCGCTGTCATTGGCGTAGAATTCGCTGTTGAGGTCGTAGAGGCCGACCAGGGCCGAAACCCTATCGCCGGCGAAGCTCTGCTGAACCCAGGCCTCGAACAGGCGCAGGCGTTGGCGCGAGACCTCGATGTTGTCGATGCCCTGGGCGGTGCCGGCGTCGTCATTGGGCGTGCCGCCGCTGTTGTTCAGGACCAGGGCGTGGGCGGTCGCGCCCTTCCAGCCCACGGCCTTGTCCAGGTCGAGGTCGGCGCTGATCTCGAGATTGTCCAGAACGCGGCCGCGCTTGGCCAGGCCGCCGCTGACCACGCCCGTGACGTCGGCGCTATAGCTGACGCCAAGGTTCAGGGCCTGGTCTTTGGTTTCTTCCGCCAGTGCAGTGCTGGCAAAGGCAAGAACAGATGCGGCGATCATGAGTCCGGCCACCGGCCTGGAGAAAGATCGGGTGGCGACTGCTTCTATCTTCGCGTGCATTCTGGCGTCTCCGCGCTTCGAAGTTCTATCGAACGCTTGATGCGAGAATGACGAGGCGGGGCGGATATCCCGTTAACAGGCGTGGCGCGGAGGCTGTGACGAGTCGTCGCGGGGCGTCCCGCGCGGTCGGCTGCGTCAGAATGACGCGATGTTCGCGCAAGAGGGCATGAACGTGCCGGGTGCTCTGGTCTCGTTCGCGGGGAGATCCGGCGCCTGCGCCAGCCGCGACCGCGGCGCGCCTGGCGGCGTTCAAGGCGCGCGGCCTGATCTGTTACAGCCGGGGTGTGTCGAGATCCTCGACGAGGCCGGACTGCCAGCCGCCGCGTGCGACTGCGCCGGCGGTTCGATGAGCTGGAAGGCCTAGCCCAGGCCCAGGTCGGCGTCCTGGCTGGCCAGTGCGGCGGCCTGGTTCCGTGAGATGATCGCCACCCTCAGGTCCTCATCGAAGAGTTCGGCGCGCACGGCGGCGGCGTGTTCCGCCAGCATGCGCCGCGAGTGCTGCTCGGCGTCCGCCAGCGAGCGCGCGTCGAGGGCCTCCATGTGAGGGACCTCGGAACCCAGCGAATAGACGTAGCAGAAGAAGGTCATGCCGGCTCCGGATCCCGAACCAGGCTTGTGCGGGCGAGCACACGATAAACGCCGCCGAAAGGTTCCACCGCCGCCTTGTCGACATAGCGGAATCGAAACGATCGAATCGGTCTGGAGAGGTCCTTGGTGGAGCCGAGGGGAATCGAACCCCTGACCTCCTCATTGCGAACGAGGCGCTCTACCATCTGAGCTACGGCCCCAAGGAAGCGCGGGAATAAGGCGGGGCGCGGCTCGCGTCAAGCCGGGGAATGCGCGCCCTTGGACTTAGGCGGTCGAAGCGCTACATCCGCTGTCCAACGCGATCTTTCAAGGAACGACCATGGGTTCGGCTATCGTCTGGCTCTTCGACACGATCATCGGCCTGTTGATCCTGCTGATCTTCGTGCGGGCCATCGTCAGCTGGCTGGTCCAGTTCGACATCATCAACACACGCAATCGCGTGGTCTGGCAGATCCTGACCATGTTGGAGCGCCTGACCGACCCGATCTTGGTGCCGATCTCGCGGGTGATCCCCAGCATCGGCGGCATCGACATCAGCCCGATCGTGGCCTGGCTGGCGCTGCAGGCCATCCGCATCGTCTTCGACCGCACCCTGGCCGGGCCGCTGATCGCCCTGCTGGGCTGATCGGCCTTGGCCGTCGTGCTGGCCGTGCGCCTCACCCCGCGCGGCGGGCGTGACGGCGCCGACGGCTGGGCCGTGGACGTCGACGGCCGTCCCTATCTGAAGGTCCGCGTGGCCAGCGCGCCTGTCGATGGCGAGGCCAACGCCGCCCTGATCGCCTTCGTCGCCAAGAGCCTGCGCCTGCCCAAATCCGCCGTCTGGCTGGCGGCGGGCGCCACGGCGCGCGTCAAGCGCCTGGAGCTCGCCGGGGTCGACGAAGCTGATCTGACGAGGGTTTTCGGACCCAAACCCTGAGTTTGCTCAACGAACGCAGGTTGGCTTCGAAGGGGCAGAATTTGCCCCAGGCGAATCCCCAAGCGCCAAGCTTCGCCATGAAAATTGCTCGCCGGCCAAGGAAACCCCGGCATCCGGACCATTGACGGGAAGGGGTTGCTTCACGTCATCTTAGGGCCTCGGCGCCAGACAGGGCCGGCACACAGTACGGACTTGCCGGGGGGCGGGGCGCCGATGGGGGCGATGCAGACACAGCGGGAAATGGCGCGCGCCGCGGCTTCGCGACGCGCCAACACCCTATTCCGTGTCGGCGCCACGGTGCTGATCGCCGCCTTGCTGCAGTTGTTCATCCACGTGACCTGGGGCTGGACTTGGGCGGGGCTGTACATCCTGGCCCAGGCTTTCGAGTTGTGGCTGGGACGCGCGGCGATCGCCAATCCCGACGCGCCGGCTCCGCTCTCGCGGCGCGTCGCCATGGCGGTGACGCCGTTCGTCACCTCCGCGATCTTCGGGTCGCTGTCCATGCCGCTGTTCGCCTCGCACGAGCGCTTCGCCCCGACCCTGGGCGGCATGCTGCTGGCTGGCGCGCTGCTGAACGTCGTCGTCAACAATGGCGGCTTCCGGACCGCCACCCTGTCGGCCGCCACGCCGCATGTCGTCTATCTGCTGATCGTGCCGCTGATCGCCCGCGCGACCAATCCCGATGCGCCCCTGGCCAACGCCCTGTGGTTCGGCGTGGCGCTGCTGATCACCTCGGTGGCCGTCACCAGCCGCTCGCTCAGCAAGGCGCTGAAGGCCGAGGCCGACGCCAAGGAGGAAGCCGAGCGCCGCCGACACGAGGCCGAAGAGGCCGTGGCCGCCAAGTCCGCCTTCGTGGCGATGATCAGCCACGAGCTGCGCACGCCGATCAGCGCCATCCTGGCCGGGGCCGCGCGCCTGCACTCGGAGGTGCCCGAGGCCAGCTCCAAGGTGCACGCCCAACTGATCGCCAACGCCGGCGGCATGATGCGGGCCCTGCTCAACGACCTGCTGGACTTCTCGCGGCTGGAGGCCGGCCGCATGGCGGTCGAGAAAGTCCCGTTCAACCTGCGCCGGACGGTGTCGGACACTCTGCGCCTGTGGCGGCCCGAGGTGGCCAAGAAAGGCCTGCGCCTGCGGGTCGAGGGCGCGGCGGGCCTGCCGCGCTGGGTGGCGGGCGACGGTCTGCGCCTGCGCCAGGTGCTCAACAACCTGCTGTCCAACGCGATCAAGTTCACCGAGGCGGGCGCGATCACGGTGCGGCTGGGCTGCGTCGACGACGGCGCGACCCACGTCCTGACCGTGGCGGTGACCGACACCGGCCCCGGCATCAGCATCGACCACTTGCCGCGCCTGTTCACGCCGTTCGACCAGCTGGCCGCCTCTGTGGTGCGTCAGCACGGCGGCTCGGGCCTGGGCCTGGTGATCAGCCGCGAGCTGGCTCGGCTGATGGGCGGCGACCTGACGGTCCGCAGCGTGCTGGGCCAGGGCGCGACCTTCACCCTGAGCTTCACCGCCGACCAGGCCCTGGCCCCGGAGACGGAGGAGGACGGTCCCTCGATCGCCGGCGCGCGGGTGCTGGTGGTCGACGATCACGTCGTCAATCGCCGGGCCATCGAGCTGGTGCTGCACCCCTTCGGCCTGGAGGCCAGCCTGGCCGAGTCCGGCGAGGAGGCCCTGGTGCGGCTGAGCACCGAGGTGTTCGACGTGGTGCTGATGGACGTCTACATGCCCGGCATGGACGGCCGCGAGACCACCCGAACCCTGCGGGCCGGAACCGGACCCAACCGCGACACGCCGGTGATCGCGGTCACCGCCTCGGCCACGCCCAAGGACTGGGACGCCTGCCTGGCCGCAGGCATGAACGCCCATGTCGCCAAGCCGATCGACCCGCTGGAACTGCATGCGGCGCTCAGCGCGGTGCTGCTGAATCCCCAGGGCGACGCCCGCCCGTGGGTCCCGAAGGCGGCTCCCGCGGGGCGATAGGGGCGACTCTGGCTCGGTCTTGCAGGTTTATCCTGATCCCAAACAACATCCGTCATCCCCGGCCTGAACAACAGGGCGGGGATGACGGAGCTTATGGAAAAGGCGGAGCACTAGCGCCTCACCTCAGCGAGGCTGGGTCTCGTCTAGCACCGCCGCCAGCCGAGCCTTCAGGGCCTCGGCGTCCTTCATCTGACATTCCCAGACGGTCTCGACCCGCCAGCCGTCGTCGGCCAGCGCCTGGGCCGTGCGCGCGTCGCGGGCGGTGTTGCGGGCCACCTTGGCCAGCCAGTAATCGCGATTGGCCTTGGGCACCCGCGAACCGCGCGCGCAGTCGTGGCCGTGCCAGAAACAGCCATGGACGAAGAAGGCCAGCCGCCGGCCGGGCATCACCACATCGGGCTTGCCGGGCAGGTCCTTGCGCTGCAGGCGATAGCGCGCGCCCAGGCTGGTGAGAACCTTGCGCAGCAGGAGCTCGGGCTTGGTGTCCCGGCTCTTGATCCTGGCCATCACCGCCGAGCGCTTGGCCTTGTCGTAGACGTCAGTGGTCACGGCGTCGCCCCGCGCTGGACGGCGACGCCGCGCAAGGCGATCAGAGCCCTTCGAACAGGGCCGTGGACAGGTAGCGTTCGGCGAAGCTGGGGATGATCGCCACGATCAGCTTGCCGGCGTATTCGTCGCGCAGGGCCAGGTCGAAGGCCGCCGTCAGGGCGGCGCCCGAGCTGATGCCGACCGGCAGTCCTTCCGTGGCCGCCGAGCGGCGGGCCATGGCGAAGGCGTCGTCGTTGCTGACCTGGACGATGTCGTCGATCACGCCGCGATCCAGGATGCCGGGCACGAAGCCGGCGCCGATGCCCTGGATCTTGTGCGGGCCGGGCGCGCCGCCCGACAGCACCGGCGAGGCTTCTGGCTCAACCGCGACCATCTTCAGGCCGGGCTTGCGGGCCTTCAGCACCTGGCCGACGCCCGAGATGGTGCCGCCCGTGCCAACGCCCGAGACCACGGCGTCCACCGCGCCGGCGGTGTCGTTCCAGATCTCTTCGGCCGTCGAGACGCGATGGATCAGCGGGTTGGCGCTATTCTCGAACTGCTGGGGCATCACTGCGCCGGGGGTGGCCTCGATGATCTCCTGGGCGCGGGCGACGGCGCCGCGCATGCCCTTCTCGGCCGGGGTCAGTTCCAGCTTGGCGCCGAGGATCAACAGCATCTTGCGACGCTCGATCGACATGCTTTCCGGCATGACCAGGATCAGCTTGTAGCCCTTGGCGGCGGCCACGAAGGCCAGGGCGATGCCGGTGTTGCCGCTGGTGGGCTCGACGATGGTGGCGCCGGGCTTGAGCAGGCCCTGGGCCTCCAGCGACTCGACCATGGCCACGCCGATGCGGTCCTTGACCGAGGCCAGCGGATTGAAGAACTCCAGCTTGGCCACGACCTCGCCCTTGGGCTTGATCTCGGCCGACAGGCGCGGCAGGCGGATCAGCGGGGTGTCGCCGACCGTGTCGAGGATGGAGTCGTAGATCTTGCCGCGTCCGGCGCGCTTGAAGCGGGTCGCGTCATACAGGGGGGAGGCGTCGTCCATGGGAAGATCTCGCTGAAGGGCGTTTGCCGCCTTTTGGGGCTTAAACTCACCTTAGGCCGTGGGGTTTTCGCTGTCAGCGGGTCATTCGGCGGCGCGGCTTGCAGTTTTGCTATCAACCCCAGGTTCGGACCAACGCGCCGCCGCCAGGGCCCGGATGGCGCTTTGCGATTCACGGACGGGCGTCTAGCCTTGGCCGCACACGAGGGGATCGTCGCCGTCATGGTTCGCACCGCCGCCTTGTTCGCCCTGATGCTGGCCCTGGCCGCCTGCGGCGAAACCCCGATGGGCGCTTCGGAAGAGGCGCCGCCGCCGGCCGACGCGCCGGCCAGCGCCAGGGCGCCCGACTATTCCGGCGACATCGACGCCGTCGGGACCGAGCCGTTCTGGAACGTGAAGATCCGCGAGGCCAGCGTCGCCCTGACCCGTCCCGACCATCCCGAGGTCAGCAACGCCAATCCCGGCGTGCGGCTGGACGGCGAGCAGGGCGTGTGGGACTCGAACGGGCCCAGCGAGAAGATGGGGCGGCTGGTGCTGCGGCTGACGCCGGGTGTCTGCTCGGACGGCATGTCCGACAGGGTCTACCGGTTCTTCGCCGAGGTCTGGGTCGACGGCGAGACCCTCAAGGGCTGCGCCGACCACACCGAGCAGCTGAAAGCCCAGCCCAAGCCCTGATCAGCCGTGGCTGAGCTCGATGGTCTGGAACGACGACTGGGCCGGCGGAGCCTTGCTTGAGCCCGGCGTGGGCAGCAGCAGGCCGATCGTGGCGGCGAGAACGAGGGCGAGGGCGAAGAAGGCCTTGATGGCCATGGCGGTGTCTCTGATCTGGCGTCGCGCGAACATCGCGGGGAAGCGCCTTCAGCAACCTAAATGGTTACGGATGCGCCGGGTTCCAAGGCCTGCCGTAACAATGTTCGGAAAGCCCCCGTACAATGCAAAACGGGCCGGGAACCGGCTTGAAGGTTCCCGACCCGAATTGGTCAGATCGAGCGTGCGCGAGATCGAAATCAGAAGATTTCGAACAGACCCGCCGCGCCCATGCCGCCGCCGATGCACATGGTCACCACGCCCAGCTTGGCGCCGCGACGCTTGCCTTCCAGCAGCAGGTGGCCGGCGCAGCGGGCGCCGGTCATGCCGAAGGGGTGGCCGATGGCGATCGAGCCGCCGTTGACGTTGTACTTCTCCGGATCGATGCCCAGCTTGTCGCGGCTATAGAGGCATTGGCTGGCGAAGGCCTCGTTCAGCTCCCAAAGGTCGATGTCGTCGACCTTCAGGCCATGGCGTTCCAGCAGGCGCGGCACGGCGAAGACCGGGCCGATGCCCATCTCGTCGGGCTCGCAGCCGGCCACGGCGAAGCCGCGGAACAGGCCCAGCGGCGTCAGGCCGCGCTGCTCGGCTTCCTTGCGCTCCATCACCACCACGGCGGCGGCGCCGTCCGACAGCTGCGACGCGTTGCCGGCGGTGACGAAATTGCCGGGACCCTTGACGGGTTCGAGCTTGGCCAGGCCTTCCAGAGTGGTTTCCGGACGATTGCACTCGTCCTTGGTGACCGTGTAATCGACCAGGCTCTCTTCCTTGGTCTCCTTGTTGACCACCTTCATCTTGGTGGCCATCGGCACAATCTCGTCGTCGAACAGGCCGGCGGCCTGGGCGGCGGCGATGCGCTGCTGGCTGCGCAGCGAATATTCGTCCTGGTATTCGCGGCTGATGTTGTAGCGCTTGGCGACGATGTCGGCGGTGTCGATCATCGCCATCCACAGGGCCGGATGGGTCTTGAGCAGCTTCTCCTCGGTGATGTGGAAGCGGTTCATGTGACCGCCGCCCTGGACCAGCGAGATCGACTCCACGCCGCCGCCGATGGCGACGCTGGCGCCGTCGTTGCGGACATAGTTGGCGGCGGTGGCGATGGCCTGCAGGCCCGACGAGCAGAAGCGGTTGACGGTCTGGCCCGAGGTGGTGATCGGCAGGCCGGCCCACATCGCCGCGTTGCGGGCGACGTTCATGCCGGTGGCGCCTTCGGGACCGCCGCAGCCTAGCACCACGTCCTCGACCTCGGCGCCGTCGATGCCCGCGCGGGCGACGGCGTGCTGGATCGCGTGGCCGGCCATGGCCGCGCCATGGGTGTTGTTGAAGCCGCCGCGGTTGGACTTGGCCAGACCGGTGCGGGCGTAAGAGACGATGACCGCTTCGCGCATTTGGGCGCTCTCCCCATTCTTAAACGTTAGTTTGAATTGCCGGCACCCTAGACCGGGATTTCCGCGAGCGAAAGGTCACGCGAACGTAAACCGGCTTGACCGCGCGGGCCGCCGGACGGACCCTCCTGAACAACGATAAGATGCCGGGAGGAACGGCCATGGCGGATCACGTCCATGACCTGGTGCTGCGTGGCGGGACGGTGTTCGACGGCTCGGGCGCGCGTGGCGTCTTGGCCGACGTCGCGGTCAAGGACGGCCTGATCGCCGCCGTCGGTCCCGGCCTCGCCAGGGGCCGAGAGGAGATCGACGCGACGGGTCGGATCGTCACCCCGGGCTTTGTCGACATCCACACCCACTATGACGGCCAGGCCACCTGGGACAGCCGCATGACGCCCAGTTCGGGCCATGGCGTGACCACGGTGGTGATGGGCAATTGCGGCGTCGGCTTCGCGCCCTGCAAGCCCGAGGACCGCGAGCGGCTGATCCGGCTGATGGAGGGCGTCGAGGACATTCCCTTCCCGGTGCTGACCGAAGGGCTGCCGTGGAACTGGGAGAGCTTTCCCGACTATCTCGACGCGTTGGAGCAGCGGGCGTTCGATGTCGACATCGGCGCCCAGCTGCCGCACGCGGCCCTGCGGGTATATGTGATGGGCGAGCGCGGGGCCAATCGTGAGCCGGCCACGCCCGCCGACATCGCCGCCATGGCCGCCATCGCCAAGCGCGCGGTCGAGGCCGGAGCCCTGGGCTTTTCCACCTCGCGCACCCTCAATCACCGCACCAGCGACGGTCAGCCCACCCCGACCCTGACGGCCGGCGAGGACGAGCTGACCGGCATCGCCCTGGGCCTGGCCGCCGCCGGCAAGGGCGTGCTGCAGCTGGTCTCGGACTTCCATCCCGACGGCCTGGCCGAGCTGGCCATGGTCCGACGGATCGTCGAGCGCTCGGGCCGGCCGCTGTCGTTCTCCCTGGTCCAGAGCCCGAATTCGCCGGGCGGCTGGAAGGCGATGTTGGCGGGGCTGTCGGCCGCCGTCGACGCTGGCCTGCCGATGAAGGCCCAGGTCTGCGGCCGGCCGGTGGGCGTGCTGTTTGGCCTGGAGCTGACCCTCAACCCGTTCAGTCAGAGCCCGGTCTATGCGCTGATCGCCAAGGCGCCGCTGGCCGACAAGGTCGCGGCCCTGTCCGATCCCGACTTCCGCGCCCGCCTACTGGCCGACGATGGCGAGGGCGCGGGGCCGTTCACGATCCGCACGCTGCGGGCCTGGGACAATCTCTATCCGATGGGCGCGAAGCCCGACTACGAGCCGACCGCCGACATGACCGTCGCCGCCCGCGCCGCCGCCTCGGGCCGCGATCCGGCCGAGGTGGCGCTCGACGCGATGCTAGAGAACGGCGGGCGGGGCATGCTCTACAACCCGTTCCTGAACTATGCCGGCGGTTCGCTGGACCCCAGTTTCGCGATGCTGAATCATCGCGACACCGTGCCGGGTCTGTCGGACGGCGGGGCCCATGTCGGCATGATCTGCGACGGCAGCTTTCCGACCAGCAACCTCTCCCACTGGACCCGCGACCGCTCGCGCGGCCCGCGCATCCCGCTGGAGACGATGATCGCGATGCAGACCCGCGATACGGCCCAGACGGTGGGGCTGCTGGATCGCGGCCTGATCGCGTCCGGCTACCGCGCGGATCTCAACGTTATCGACTACGAGGGCCTGCGCCTGGACGCGCCGCAAGTCGCCTACGATCTGCCGGCCGGCGGGCGGCGGCTGACCCAGACGGCCCACGGCTATGTGGCGACGATCGTGGCCGGCGTGGTCACCCAGCGCGACGGCGAGCCGACCGGCGCCCGGCCGGGACGGCTGGTGCGCGGCGCCCAGCCCGCGCCGATGGCCCTGGCGGCCGAATAGCTGCGGGCGGGAAGACGCTGGCCGGATCTGTCCGCATGGCGATCCGGACCATAGGTTTACGCTGCAGGGGGTAAGATCGAATTCCCCCTAAGGTTGAATTTGTCACGAAAGGCGCGCAGCCTTCCTGCAGGGATGGAGGGCGGACCATGCAGTATCTGGATGACGACATCGTCGTGCTGAAACGCGCCGACGGAACGACCTGGCAGTACTATTGGGGCGACCGCATCGAGGACCTCGGCGTCGTCGGCGACCGCCGCGAGGTGCGGGTGATCGGCGCCAAGGGGCCGGTCGATCGCGGCTTCATCCGCGCCGACGCCAAGCTGCGCGACACCGGCCTGTTGCGGCTGTCGATGGTCGACGTCCAGCAGGGCGACGGCCTGATCCTGGAGACGCCGGAGGGCAAGGTGATCCTGGTCGACGGCGGCGACAACCAGCTGTTCGCCCGGCACGCGGCGGCGCGGTTCTCGGGCACCAGCGCCCAGGACCCGCTGGTGGTCGACGCGGTGCTGGTCACCCATGGCGACGCCGACCACTTCGAGGGGCTGAGCGAGATCCCGAAATCCGAGACCAACACCGAGCCTCGCAAGCGCCTGTTCATGACCGCGCGGCGGGTGTTCCACAACGGCCTGGCCAAGCGTCCCGGCAAGCGGCCGTCGGGGCAGAAGCGTCCGGACGTCGAGATGTTCGGCGCCACCGCCACCGTGGCGGGCCGGCCCTACTGCACCGGCCTGGTCGACGACCCGCGCCAGCTGCCGACGAGCGAGCTGAACGAGCCCTTCCAGACCTGGGCCGGGACGATCCAGGGCTGGGCGACGCGGCTGGCGGCGACCACGGGCGAGACGCTGGAGGTGCGGCGGCTGGACCAGACGGCGACCGACGCCTTCGACTTTTTGAAGAGCGAGGACATCGGCGTCGAGGTGCTGGGGCCGATCACCGAGACCGTGGCTGGCGGTCCCGCCCTGGCCTTCCTGGCCACGCCCGGCGACGACGCCAACCTGCTGCTGGGCGTCAAGCCCAGCACGTCCAACCGCTCATGGTCGGCCTCGCACACCATCAACGGTCACTCGATCGCCTTCCGCCTGCGCTATGGCCATGTGCGGTTCCTGTTCACGGGCGACCTGAACCAGGAGTCGATGGCGCGGCTGCGGGGCGCCCTGCCGGATGCGGGCCTGCGGGCCGAGATCCTGAAGACCCCGCACCACGGCTCGGCGGATTTCGACTACGCCTTCCTGCAGGAGGTCTCGCCGGTGGTGTCGCTGATCTCCTCGGGCGACGAGAGCAAGGTCAAGGAATACATCCACCCGCGCGCCACCCTGATGGCGGCTCTGGGCAAGGCCTCGCGGCAGATGCCGGCGGTGATCTTCTGCACCGAGCTGGCCGCCTTCTTCTCGATGCGCGGCTATGTCACCGACCCGGTCAAGCACGACCGTTTCTTCGCCTTCGAGCGCACCAATTTTGGCATCGTCCATGTGCGCACCGACGGCGAGCGGGTGCTGGCCTTCACCCACTCGGGCAAGGAAGGCATGAACGAGGCCTACCGCTTCACCGTCTCGCCCAGCGGCGAGGCGACCTTCGCGGCCAAGGTCGTCAAGCGCTCGGCCCCGTCCGCCTGACGACAGACGGGGCCGACGACCGCTATTTCCGCGGCAGGATGGTCAGGCCGTCGGGCAGCTCGTTGGTGTCGCCTTCGCGCACCGGGACGTGGCTGGCCAGGATCTCGCCGGTGCGGGTGACGGCGGCGACGAAGCCGTCGGCGATGCGGCCGCGCTTCATGCCCGTCACCAGGTCGGCGACAACGTCGTCCCACACCGCGTGCGGCGCGGCCTTGTAGATGCCCTCGTCGGCGATGACCTCGACGCGGTGCTCGGCCAGGGCGGCGAAGATCAGCACGCCGGTCCGGTCGCGGGTCAGGTGCAGACCGTGGCTCATGAACTGCTCCATGGCCGCCCGCTTGACCCGGGCCGCCTTCAGCGCGCCGGGCGTGAGGGCGCGGCGCACGGGCGGGATCGACACGAATAGCGCCGCCAGGATGAAGGTCGCCGCCTGCAGGGCGATATAGACCGTCAGGGCCGACAGGATCGCCGCGTCGGTTGCCGTGGCGTGACCGACGGTCCAGCCGCCGAACAGCCTGGTCAGCATGTCGGGGCGCAGGCCCGCGAACAGCGCCGCGCCGGGCAGGATCAGGGCCGCTGCGGCGGCCCACACCAGGGGCGTCTCGCGATAGTCCGACACCTCGGGCGCCAGGACGCAGAAGATTTCGCCGGCGGTGGTCTTCTCGGCCGCGCCGACCGCCGCGGCGATCAGGGCGTGGTCTTCGGGAGTCATTTTCACCATGTCACCAGCTCCCCGAGCTTCCGCCGCCGCCGAACGAGCCGCCGCCTCCGCCGCCCCATCCGCCGCCTCCTCCGCCGCCGCCCCAATCGGAGCCGCCGCCGCCGCGACCGCCGCTGTTGCTCAGCGCGCTGAGGATGATCCACGGCAGGGCCGAGCCCAGGCCGCCGTCATGGCCGCGCCGCCGCCGTCCGGGCAACAGGCGCGTGATCAGGAAGAAGACGAAGAAGAACAGCAGGATCGCCGCAAAGCCGCCGCCGTTGCTGCGATGAACGGCCTTGGGCTTGGCGGCCTGGGCGACGTTGGCCTTGGCCTGGTCGTCGGGCAGCGATAGCTGGGCGAGGATCTCGTCGGCCCCGGCCACGACGCCGCCTTCCATGTCCCCGGCCTTGAACTTGGGGATGATGGCGCTCTGGATGATGACGCTGGACAGGGCGTCGGTCAGCACCGGCTCCAGGCCGTAGCCGACTTCGATCCGCACCTTGCGATCATTGGGCGCGACCAACAGGATCGCGCCGTCATCCTTGTCCTTGGAGCCCAAGGCCCAGGTGCGGCCCAGCTGATAGCCGTAATCCTCGATCTCGTAGCCTTGCAGTGTCGGGACCGTGGCCACCACCAGCTGGCGGCCGGTGGAGTCTTCCAGCGTCTTCAGCTTCTCGGTCAGAGCCTGTTCGGTCTGGGGCGAGAGGATGTTGGCCTCGTCGACCACGCGACCGGAGAGGGCCGGGAACTTCGGGGCGGCGAAGGCGGGCAGGGCCATGACCAGGCACAGCACCGCGAAGAGGGTGCTCAGCCACAGCTTCGTCCTGTCATCCCGGCCAGGCGCGTAGCGCGCCGAGCCGGGACCGCAGGAAGCGCTGGCGCATGCCGTGGTCCCGGGTCTGCGCTGCGCTTCGCCCGGGATGACAAGATTTGTGCGCAAGCTAGTTGGCCGCCGGAGCCGTCGCGGGAGCCGCAGCCGGCGGGGCCGCGTCGAAGCTGACGGTCGGGGCCGACTGCGCCGAGGCCGAGGCCTGGAACAGCTGGGCCGGCTTCTGGCCGCTGTACATCGTCTTGGCCCAGAACACGCTGGGGAAGGTCCGCAGGGTGGTATTGTAGGTCTGGGCGGTGGTGTTGTAGTCGCGGCGCGCGATGGTGATGCGGTTTTCCGTGCCTTCCAGCTGGCTTTGCAGGGCCATGAAGTTCTGGTTCGACTTCAGGTCCGGATATTGCTCCTGGATGACCATCAGCCGGCCGAGAACGCCCGACAGCTTGTCCTGGGCGGCGGCGTACTGCTGGAACTGAGCCGGGTCGGTGATCGTCGAGGCGTCGACCTTCACCTGGGTGGCGCTGGCGCGGGCCTGGGTCACCTCGACCAGCACGCCCTTTTCCTGGGCTGCGTAGCCCTTCACCGTCGCGACGAGGTTAGGCACCAGGTCGGCGCGGCGCTGATACTGGTTCTGCACCTCGGCCCAGGCGGTCTTGGTCGCCTCGTCCTGGGTGGGAATGGTGTTGATGCCGCAGCTCGCGAGAGTCGCGGCGACAGCGGTGATCAGCACGGCGCGCGCGGCGTTTTTAGCGAAACGGTTCATGTAGCCCTCTCCAAACGAGCCCTCTGGCTCGCAGACCCACGTTAGATAGCGTGGCGGAGACCCTAGCGTGAGGCCTGGCCGGATTAAACCTTGGACATCTGCGCCTCGGCCTCGGCGAAAGCCTTGCGGCGCGGGCCGACGAACCCGAACAGCCAGGCGGCCACCTTGCGGATCTGGATCTCCTCGCTGCCCTCGGTGATCCGGTAGCGGCGGTGGTGGCGGTAGATGTGCTCGAACGGCTTGTGGCGCGAATAGCCCAGGCCCCCGTGCACCTGCATGGCCCGGTCGGCGGCCTCGCAGACCAGGCGATTGGCCTGGTAGTTACACATCGAGACCTTGTCGGAGAGGCGCTTCTCCACCTCCGGCTTGGTCATCTGGTCCATCTCCCAGGCAGTCTTGCGGATCAGCAGGCGCAGCATCTCGGCGGTGCTGGCCAGCTCGACCAACGGGAACTGGATGGCCTGGTTCTCGGCCAGGGGCTTGCCGAACGGCTTGCGCACGCGCGCGTACTTCACGCTCTCTTCTATGCAGAACACCGCCGCGCCCAGGCTGGAGGCGGCCTGGCGGATGCGGTTCTCGTGCACGAAGTGTTGGGCCAGGGCCAAACCCTGACCCTCCGGCGCGAACATCGCCGAATCCGGCACCCAGACATTGGTGAAGCTGACCCGGGGGTGGTCGGTCGGCATGTTGAAGGTCCAGAGATACTCCTCGATCTTCACGCCGGGCGCGTGGGCCGGCACCAGGAAGCAGGTTATCCCCTTGGCGTCGCCGTCCTCGCCGCTGGTGCGGGCGAACAGGCAGCAGTGGGTGGCGGCGTGCATGCCGGTGGTCCACATCTTCTCGCCGTTGATCCGCCAGCCGCTCTCGCCCTTGTGGGTCTCGCGCACCGCGCGGGTCTCCATGAAGGTGGCGTCCGAGCCGTGGTCGGGTTCCGTAAGACCAAAGGTCGGGCGGAAGGCGCCCTTGTCGAGCATGTCGGCGATCAGGTGCTGCTGATCCTCGCGGCCGAAGTCGCGGATCATCAGCACGAAGGGATTGTTGCCGACGATCGAGTGCTCGTTCTGCAGGTCGTTGAAGAGGCCCAGGCCCTTGGACGCCAGGTGCTCTCGGATCACCGCCATCCACAGGTTGGAGCCGTCCTGGCCGCCGAACGCCTTGGGTAGGGCGAAGCGGTAGTGGCCGGCCTTGTCGGCCAGCTTGCGGGCCTTGGCCAGCAGCTCCTCCCACTCGTGGCGGGGCAGGCCGCCCATGTCCCAGTCGGTGCGGGCCCATTCGCGGCGGTGGTCGAAGAAACGCTCGTTGTCGTCGCGGGCCTGGAGCGGCGCGATCTCGTCCTCGATGAACTGGTCGAGCACGGCCAGATAGGCGGTGAGTTCCGGCGGTAGGGTGAAGTCCATGGCCTAGCCTCCCTGCGGTTTTGTTTTCTTGCCGCCGACTATGCGCGTCGCTTGGTCGCGGCCAATCGTGCCGCTGGGGAAGATCGTTCTTAACCGGCTTTTGACCAAGCGTGGCCTAGGCTACGGCCCATGATTATGATGGTGGCCGCCGCGATCCTTGGCGCCGCGCTCGGGCTCTTCGTCCGACCGCGGTTGCTGGGCGTGCTGATCGCCGTGCTGCTGATCGGCGCGGTCGAGGGCGGGGCCCTGGGCTTCATCCATGTGCTGCGCGACCAGCCCAACCGCGAACTGCTGATCGCTCGCCTCGAGGGCCTGTTCGGCGAGGACTGGGTCGGCGCCGCCGCGCCGATCGGCGTGACCTTCGTGGCCGCGGTGTTCTCGGCCCTTCTGGGGACCTTCACGGACCCGGCCAAGACGGTCACCGTGCTGACCGGCGACGAGGTGCGGCGCAAGGTCGGCAAGGACGGCCGCTACGCCCGCGTGCAGGGCATGGTCGAAGAGCGCCAGATTCACCAGAAGGCCGAGAGCCGGATCGACTCGATCCTGGGCCTCTAGCGCCTGGGCCTTGGACCCTTCGTCTCACCGAGATCGCCGAAACCTCGCCGTTTCTTAAAAAGACGCAATGCGAATAAATTTCGCTTGCGCAATTTCTGAACGCTGGTATCTAAGCACTGCTTAGTTCGGCTTCGTGGCGTCGGTGGGGATACCGATGCTTGCATCCCCGAGGTCCGCACGACCAGTAACGCTTTTCGCCGATCATCGATCTTTAAACAACTCCCCTGAACGTTGGAGGGCTCTTATGAAGCTCCAAACCCTGGCGGCTGCCGCCGCCCTGTCCGTTTCCATGTTCGCTGGCGCCGCCCTGGCTGATGGCCGCGTCGCCGCCGCTCTGGAATCCCCTGTCGCCGCCAAGACCAAGATCGTCGCCGGCGGCGCCGTGTTCGTCTGCGACGGTGCCGAGTGCGTCTCGCTGTCGGCTCCGTCGCGGGCCATCACCGCTGTGTCGTGCAAGGCGCTCGCCAAGGAAGTCGGCCGCGTCGCCGCTTTCGGCGGTGAGACCAAGTCGCTCGACGCCGACGACCTGGGCCGCTGCAACGCCTCGGCCAAGGGCGGTTCGGCCCTCGCCGCGAAATAAGCCTTTCTAGCTGTATCCAGACGCGTAGGGGCCTTCCGCCCCGTCTGGCTGTTTCCTCGAGCATTCGCCTGATGGGGCGGCGGGCCGGTCCCGCCGCCCTTTTTCTTTGGGCCTTCCGCCGGGTTGGGCCTTTCCTTTGTCCGTCCTTCGACTAACTGGATTTTATGACCGTGACCCTCGCCGCCCAGTTGGAAGCCGCCCTGCGCGAGATCGCGGGGGCCGAAGCCCATCCCTCGTCCCTGACCGTCGACTATGGTCCGGACGGCGAAAACGAAGGCGCGGCGGTGCGCGCCTGGGTCGAACGGTCCACCCGCAGCCTCGTCTTCGCCCAGGCCGAGGCCCGGCGCCGCAACGGAACCCTGGCCGCCGCCGCGTCGGCTGTCTTCCGCCGCGCGGCGCCTTGATCTCGCCCCTTTGGTTGCGACTGCGAAAAGCCCGTGTTATCAGGCGCGCGGCTTCGGACGGGGTGACGCGACAGCGTCAGCCGTCCATGCGCTTTTTCCAAGCGCGCTCAAGCCTTTAAGCCGGGACGAGGGTTAATCTTCTTGTCCGCGGCGATTTGCAACGCACCGGGCGGATACCAAGTGGCGGACGAAACCAAGGCGACGGATGCGGGTCAGCGCTATGCGCAGTCCCTGTTCGAACTGACGATCGAAGGCAACCAACTGACCAAGGTCGAAGCCGACCTGAAGTCGTTGAAGGCGATGTACGCCGACAGCGCAGACCTGCGCCGCCTGATCGCCTCGCCGGCGTTCTCGGCCCAGGACAAGGCCAAGGGCCTGGCCGCCGTCGCCAAGAAGGCCGGCTTCCAGCCGCTGACCGCCAAGTTCATCGGCCTGGTGGCCACGAACGGCCGCGCCGGCGACCTTATCGGCGCGATCTCGGCCTTCTCCGAAATGTCGGCCAAGCACCGTGGCGTGGTTTCCGCCGAGGTGACCTCGGCCACCGCCCTGACCGCGGCCCAGCTGAAGGGCGTGCAGACCGCCCTCGCCGAGGCCCTGGGCAAGACCCCCGAAATCTCGACCCGCGTCGACCCGTCCATCCTGGGCGGCGTCAAGGTGCGCGTCGGTTCCCGCCTGTTCGACGCTTCGCTCCGTTCGAAGCTCGATTCCCTGAAATTCGCCCTGAAGCGCGCCTAAGCGTATAAGCGCGCCCAAACGATAAAAATCGCAGAGAGCCCAAGACAGCCATGGACATCCGCGCCGCCGAGATTTCGGCCATCCTCAAGTCGCAGATCGCCAATTTCGGCGAAGAAGCCGCCGTGTCCGACGTCGGCCAAGTGCTGTCCGTCGGTGACGGCATCGCCCGCATCTACGGTCTGGACAACGTCCAGGCCGGCGAGATGGTCGAGTTCCCGAAGGCCGGTGTGAAGGGCATGGCCCTGAACCTCGAGCGCGACAATGTCGGCGCCGTGATCTTCGGCCAGGACCAGGCCATCAAGGAAGGCGACGAAGTCCGTCGCCTCGGCGAGATCGTCGACGTTCCGGTCGGCCGCGGCCTGCTGGGCCGGGTCGTCAACCCGCTGGGCGAGCCGATCGACGGCAAGGGCCCGATCCAGTACACCGAGCGTCGCCGCGTCGACGTCAAGGCGCCGGGCATCATTCCGCGCAAGTCGGTGCACGAGCCGGTGCAGACCGGCCTGAAGTCGATCGACACCCTGATCCCCGTCGGCCGCGGCCAGCGCGAGCTGATCATCGGTGACCGTCAGACCGGCAAGACCGCCGTCGCCGTCGACACCATCCTGAACCAGAAGGCCGCCAACGCCGGCACCGACGAGAGCGCCAAGCTCTACTGCGTCTATGTCGCCATCGGCCAGAAGCGCTCGACCGTCGCCCAGATCGTCAAGACGCTCGAAGAGCAAGGCGCCCTGGAATACACCATCGTCGTCGTGGCCTCGGCCTCGGAGCCGGCCCCGCTGCAGTACCTGGCTCCGTTCTCGGGCTGCGCCATGGGTGAGTGGTTCCGCGACAACGGCCTGCACGGCCTGATCATCTATGACGATCTGTCCAAGCAAGCCGTCGCCTACCGCCAGATGTCGCTGCTGCTGCGCCGCCCGCCGGGCCGCGAAGCCTATCCGGGCGACGTGTTCTACCTGCACTCGCGCCTGTTGGAACGCGCCGCCAAGCTGAACGAAGACAATGGTTCGGGCTCGCTGACGGCTCTGCCGATCATCGAAACCCAGGCCAACGACGTGTCGGCCTACATCCCGACCAACGTGATCTCGATCACCGACGGCCAGATCTTCCTGGAAACCGACCTGTTCTACCAAGGCATCCGCCCGGCCGTGAACGTCGGCATCTCGGTGTCGCGCGTCGGCTCGTCGGCCCAGATCAAGGCCATGAAGCAAGTCGCCGGCGCGATTAAGGGCGAGCTCGCCCAGTATCGCGAAATGGCCGCCTTCGCGAAGTTCGGCTCGGACCTGGACGCTTCGACCCAGAAGCTGCTGGCCCGCGGCGAGCGTCTGACCGAGCTGCTGAAGCAGCCGCAATACGCGCCGCAATCGGTCGAAGAGCAGGTCTGCGTGATCTACGCCGGCACGCGCGGCTATCTGGACAAGATCCCGACCTCGTCGGTTCGTCGTTTCGAGACCGAGTTCCTGGCCCGTCTGCACAGCCAGCACAAGGATCTGCTGGACGGCATCCGCACCAAGAAGGCCCTCGACAAGGACCTGGAGAACACGCTGAAGAGCGCGCTCGACAGCTTCTCGTCGACCTTCGCCTAAGCCCCCTCGGAACGCTCGGAGAGAGTAGCGCCGAATGGCCAGCTTGAAGGAAATGCGCAATCGGATCTCGAGCGTCAAAGCGACGCAAAAGATCACGAAAGCGATGCAGATGGTGGCGGCGGCGAAGCTGCGCCGGAGCCAGGACGCGGCCGAGGCCGCTCGTCCCTACGCTCGGCGTCTGGCTTCGGTGATAGCCAACCTGGCGGCCGGCGTGTCCGGCGACGGGGCTCCCGCCCTGCTGACCGGCACGGGTCGCGATGATCGTCACCTGATCATCGTCGCGGCCGCCGATCGCGGTCTGGCCGGCGGCTTCACCTCGTCGATCGTGCGGGCGGCTCGCCAGCAGATCGACAGCCTGATCGCCCAGGGCAAGGACGTGAAGATCGTCTGCGTCGGCAAGAAGGTCACCGCCCAGCTGCGTCGTCCGTACGGCGACAAGGTTGTCGAGAACTTCGACCTGTCGGCCTATCGCCAGTTCACCCTGTCGGTCGCCCAGCCGATCGCCGACGTCGTCACGCGCCTCTACGAGGCCGGCGACATCGACGTGGTCACGCTGTTCTACAGCCGCTTCAAGTCGGTGGTCACCCAGACCCCGACGGCGCTGCAGCTGATCCCGGCCGTGGTCGACGGCGCCGCCGCTCCGGCGACGGGCGCTTCGGCGGTCTACGAGTACGAGCCCTCGGAAGAGGCCATCCTCGAGACCTTGCTGCCGCGCAACCTGACGGTCCAGATCCTGTCGGCCCTGCTCGACAACATGGCCGGCTTCTACGCCAGCCAGATGACGGCGATGGACAACGCCACGCGCAACGCCGGCGACATGATCAAGCGCTACACCCTCGAATATAACCGTTCCCGCCAGGCCCAGATCACCAAGGAGCTGATCGAGATCATCTCCGGCGCCGAAGCCGTCTGATCAAAAGCCTAACGTAAAAAACGCACGCACGAGCACGCACGAAAGACCCGCACGCCATGGCCAAGACCCCCGCTAAGGCTCCCGCCGCCGCCGCTGAAAAGCCGGCTGTCGTGAAGAAGCCCGCCGCCCCGAAGGCGGCCGCCGCCGCTCCCGCCGCCGCCGCCAAGGCTCCGGCCGCCAAGAAGCCCGCCGCCCCCAAGGCCGCGGCTCCGAAGGCGACCCAGGCCGCCCCGGCCACCATCGGCGCCGCCACCGGCAAGCTGGTGCAGGTCATCGGCGCCGTTGTCGACGTCGAGTTCGAAGGCGCTCTGCCGGCGATCCTGAACGCCCTGGAGACGGTCAACGTCGCCACCGGCCAGCGCCTGGTGTTCGAAGTCGCCCAGCACCTGGGCCAGAACACCGTCCGCGCCATCGCCATGGACGCCACCGAAGGCCTCGTTCGCGGCCAGGCCGTGCGCGACACCGGCGAGTCGATCCGCGTTCCGGTCGGTCCGGGCACGCTGGGCCGCATCATGAACGTCATCGGCGAGCCGATCGACGAGCAGGGCCCGATCAAGTCGGACATCTTCCGCACCATCCACCGCGACGCCCCGACCTTCGCCGAGCAGACCAACACCGCTGAAGTGCTGGTCACGGGCATCAAGGTCATCGACCTGATGTGCCCCTACACCAAGGGCGGCAAGATCGGCCTATTCGGCGGCGCCGGCGTCGGCAAGACCGTGACGATGCAGGAACTGATCAACAACATCGCCAAGGCTTACGGCGGTTACTCGGTTCTGGCCGGCGTGGGCGAACGCACCCGCGAAGGCAACGACCTCTATCACGAGATGATCGAGTCGAACGTCAACACCGACCCGAAGGCCAACAACGGCTCGACGGAAGGCTCGCGTTGCGCCCTGGTCTACGGCCAGATGAACGAACCCCCGGGCGCCCGCGCCCGCGTCGCGCTCACCGGCCTGTCGATCGCGGAATACTTCCGTGACGAAGAAGGCAAGGACGTGCTGCTGTTCGTCGACAACATCTTCCGCTTCACCCAAGCCGGCGCCGAAGTGTCGGCTCTGCTGGGCCGCATCCCCTCGGCCGTGGGCTATCAGCCCACCCTGGCCACCGAGATGGGCAACCTGCAGGAGCGCATCACCTCGACGAACAAGGGTTCGATCACCTCGGTGCAGGCCATCTACGTGCCCGCCGACGACCTGACCGACCCGGCGCCCGCCGCCTCGTTCGCCCACTTGGACGCCACCACCGTTCTGTCGCGCGACATCGCCGCCCAGGCCATCTTCCCCGCCGTCGATCCGCTGGACTCGACCTCGCGGATCATGGACCCGCTGGTCATCGGCGAAGAGCACTACAACGTGGCCCGCTCGGTCCAGGAAGTCCTGCAGCAGTACAAGGCGCTGAAGGACATCATCGCCATCCTGGGCATGGACGAACTGTCGGAAGAGGACAAGCTGACGGTCGCTCGCGCCCGTAAGATCCAGCGCTTCCTGAGCCAGCCGTTCCACGTGGCCGAGCAGTTCACCAACACGCCGGGCGCCTTCGTCCAGCTGAAGGACACCATCCGCTCGTTCAAGGGCATCGTCGAAGGTGAATACGATCACCTGCCGGAAGCCGCCTTCTACATGGTCGGCCCGATCGAGGAAGCTGTGGCCAAGGCTGAAAAGCTGGCGGCGGAAGCCTGATGACCGACGAACACGATCTGGTCGGCTTCTGCTGCGAAGAGCTGGAGGACGCGGTCTCTTCGGACCCGGCCGACGCGCTCGTCGAGCATGACAGCGGCCTGATCCTGCTCAATCTCGGAGAGCGGGAAGAAAACGGAGAGACCGGCGTCGTGCTGGCCACCATCCGTTTCTGCCCGTTCTGCGGGACGGAAATCCAGACCGACGAAGACGTCGAGGCCGCGCTCGGCGCGGTGGAGATCGTGGAATAATGGCTAAGCTGCACTTCTCTCTCGTCGCCCCGGAACGCGAACTGTTCAGCGGCGACGTCGACCTGGTCCAGGCTCCGGGCTCCGAAGGCGACTTCGGCGTCCTGGCCGGCCACGCTCCGTTCATGACGACGCTGCGCGAAGGCCGCGTCACCGTGAAGGACGGCGCGACCACCAAGCTGTTCGACATCCAGGGCGGCTTCGCCGACGTAGGCCCCGACGGCCTGACGATCCTGGCCGAGCACGCTGTCGAAGCGGCCTGATTCGCCTTTCGATGACGATGAATTGCGCCTCCGTCCTGCCCAGGGCGGAGGCGTTTTCGCGTCTGGCGCGAACCCCCGCGACGTATCGACGCGGAAAATTACACTTGTGGCCCAATCTCCGTCGCAATCTGTCGCCATAAGGGTTGCGAGGGAACGTCTGTCGGTTTTAATGCCGACCTCTTGTCAGTTGGGGATATCTCGACCATGCGCCTTGCGCTCGCCAGCCTGATCGCCGTCGGCGCGGTCTCGACCGCCTTCGCTCAGGAAACCGCTCCGGCTCCGGCTCCCGCCGCCGCTCCGGCCCAGACGGCTCCCGCGCCCGGCGATCCGGCCGCGCCCGCTCCGGCTCCGGCCGTCGACGCTCCGGCCGCCGGCACGGCGCCGGCCTATGTCGAGCCGGTCCGTCCGCCCCCAACCACCGATCCGGTGTCGCTGCAGCTGCTGGGCGTTCTGGACAAGGTCTGCAAGCCGGCCGTGGTCGGCGGCGACTTCCAGGCCCTGGTCAAGGCGGCCGGCCTGAAGAAGAAGAAGGAACAGTGGGTCCTGGACCTGGGCAAGCCGTACTCGATCGCCCTGGACAACCCCGGTTCGAACAAGAACGTCTGCACGATCACCATCCAGTACGCGCAAGGCGACGTGCAGGCCCAGGCCCTGGCCACCGCTCTGCATGACTGGGCGACCTGGGAAAACAGCCCGCAGCTGCGCCTGATCCGCAACGACCAGACCGTCGGCAGCGACTTCCGCCGCTTCACCGTCTCGTGGGATGACGCCTGGGCCAACGGCCACGCCGGCCTCGTCTACATGCGCCTGAAGAAGCTGGACGAGACCTCGGTCGGCAAGAACTACGAGCAGGCCCAGATCCTGTACAGCACCACCAGCCGCTAAGGCCGAGATGCTTGCCTCCCTCGGAGGCGAGACTTATTTACGGAAGGCGCGGGGACGACCCTGCGCCTTTTGTCTTTTCCGGGGACGACCCCACGTTTTGGGGCGCGTCATGGCCTGGATCATTCTCTTCATCGCCGGTCTGTTCGAGATCGGCTGGGCCGTGGGCCTGAAGTTCACCGAGGGCTTCACTAGGCCCGTTCCGACCGTCCTGACCGCGATCAGCCTGGTGCTGTCCATGGGCCTGCTGGGCTGGGCGGTGAAGACCCTGCCGCTGGGCACCGCCTATGCGGTGTGGACCGGCGTCGGCGCGGTCGGCACGGCGATCGTCGGCATCGTGGTGTTCAAGGAGCCGGTGACGGCGGCGCGGCTGACCTGCCTGAGCCTGATCGTGGCCGGGATCCTGGGCCTGAAGGTGTTTACGCCGGCGCAATAACAAATGTCATCCCGGACGCGCCGAAGGCGTGATCCGGGACCGCAACAGGCTCAGAGCTTCCGGCGGTCCCGGCTCGGCGCGCTTCGCGCTTGGCCGGGATGACAGCTTAATGGCCTCACGCCGCGACGCGCCCCTCGGCGCCGATGAAAGCCAGACACGTCTCGGCCACGGCTTCCCAACCCGGCTCGCCCGGCAGCCAGTGGCTCATCTCCGGGAAAACTTCTATCGTCCCGCCCAGGCGCGCGGCCGTCTGGCGGACGGTGGCCGGCGGATGGACCACGTCCTTGCCGCCGGCGATGGCCAGGGTCGGCACGCCCGAGGGCGCGGCGCTGGTGGTCATGAACGGGTCGAGCCACCAGTTGAGGGTCTCCCACAGGGCCCGGCCGCTTTCGGCCGTCATGCGGGCGTAGAGGGCCTTGCGTTCGGGGCGTTCCAACCGGTCAAGGCTGTAGCGTCTCACGACGCCATAGTCCGGTTCGACGGCTTGCAGCCAGTAGGGGCCGAGGGCGTAGAGGCTGACGGCCGAGACCGCCTCCTCCAGGCTGGCGCCGGACACGCCCCAGGGCGGCGAGGGAGCCAGCAGGATCAGGCGCGAGGCCTTGGCGCGAGCCGCCGCCATCTGGGCGACCAGGCCGCCCATCGAGTGGCCGATCAGGATCGGCGGCTCTTCGCACGACGCGCACAGGGCGGCGATCTGCTTGGCGTAGTCGGTCATCGACCGGCCGGCCACGGCGGACTTGCCGTCATGGCCCAGCAGGTCGGGCGTCAGCACCGTGTAGCCCGCCGCCTCGAAGGGCTGGCGGAAGACGTCGAACGTCCAGCCGCCGCAGAACGCGCCGTGGACCATGATGACCGTAGCAGGCATGGACGCCTTTCGAACGCCGTCGGCGGATCGGCCGACGGCGTGAGCCTACACGCTCTACTTGGACTTCGGCGAAGATTTGGCGGGAGACTTTGTCGCAGCCGGCTTGGCCGCGGCGGGAGCCTTGGCCGCCTTCGGCGCCGGAGCGGCCTTGGCGGTCGCCGGTTTGGCGGCGGCGGGTTTCGCGGCGGCCTTGGCCGGAGCCTTGGGCTTGGCTTCCGCCTTGGCGGGCGTGGGGGTCGCAGCCTTGGCGGCCGGCGCGGCTTTCGGCGCGGCCTTGGCGGTCTTGGTCACGGCTGGCGCGGCCTCGGCGACGGCGGCCGGCTTTGCGGCGGCCTTCGGTTTGGCGGCGGGTTTCGGCGCGGCGGCCTTGGCGGGAGCCGCAGCAGCTTTCGGCGCGGGCTTGGCCGCCGCCTTCGGAGCCGCCGGTTTGGTGGCCGCCTTGGGCGCAGGTTTGGCCGCTTCGGCCTTCGGCGCGGCCGGCTTAGCGGGAGCCTTGGCGGCGGCGGGCTTCGCGGCCGGCTTCGGGGCGGCCGGCTTAGCGGCCGGGGCCTTGGCCGTCTTCGGGGCTGGCGCGGGCTTGGCGACGGCGGGTTTTGCGGCGGCCGGTTTTGCGGCGGCCTTGGGCTTGGCGGCGGGCGCGGCCTTGGCTTCGGGCGCGGGCGTCGGGGCCACGGCTGCGGGGGCCGGCGTCGGAGCCGGTTCGGGAGCCTTCACGGGCGCGGGCTCGGCGGCCTTCGGCGGCTCGGGAGCCTTGGCCGGTTCGGCCGCGGGGGAGGGAGCGGTTTCCGGCGTCAGGTTCTTGCCGCGCAGCCAGGCGATCAGGTCGTCGAGGATCTTCATCGTGTTGGGCTCATCTATCAAATAGTGGGCGTTGGCGGGGTATTCCTTCAGGTCGGCGGTCGCGTACTTGCGGCCGATCAGCCTGACGTCGGAAAGGGGCGTGGTGCGGTCCAGGGCGCCGGCCAGCACCAGGATCGGCGTGGTCACCTTGGCGGCGTCGACATAGGCGGTCCGGTTCGGATCCTTGTCCGGCCAGGCCAGATCGGCCAGCACCTGGCCGCTGTCATGAACCATGGTGGCGTAGAGCGCGTCGTGGCGCGCGGCCGGCACGGCGTTGACGACGCCGAACTTGAACCCCGTCTTCCACATCTTGCCCGCCTTGGTCTCGGGCTTGGACGACAGGGCGAGGTTCAGGAAGGTGAAGACCGGCGAGAGCTTGGGCTTGCCCCGCGCGTCGGCCGGCGAGGCCGGGGCGAACAACACCAGGCCCGCCGCGTGGCCGGCCTCGGCGATCTTCTGGGCGATCAGGCCGCCCATCGAGTGGCCGATGACGAGGGGCTTCTTGCCGGTGTCCTTGGCCAGGGTCTGGGCCAGGGCGCTCATCTCGGCGACATAGTCGGCCAGGGTCAGTCCGGCCAGGCCGGCCTTGGGGCCGTCGACCGTCCGCACCGCCGCGCGAATCGTCGGGGCTTCGACGCGATAACCCTCGGCCCGCAGGCGTTCGGCGACGGGACCCCAGACGTCGCCCGCGCATCCGTAGCCGTGAATCAGCAGAACCGTATCCGCCATCCCGTACTCCCAAGCGCGTCGAACCGCGATCAGGCGCCTCGGGCGAACCCCTGGAACGCTGAAACCACGGCTTCGTAGACGCCTCGCTTGAAGGGTACGATCAGTTCGGGTGTTTCGTCGAGCTTTCCCCACGTCCAGGCGTCGAACTCGACGTCGCCGTGGGCCTCGAGGTCGATTTCCGTCTCTTCACCGACGAAACGGAAGGCGAACCAGACCTGCTTCTGGCCCAGCCAGCCGCGGGCTCGCTTGGTCCCCAGCAGTTCGGGCGGGAAGTCGTAGGCGATCCAGCCCTCGGTGCGGCCCAGAAATTCGATCGAGGTGACCCCGGTTTCCTCGGCCAGCTCGCGCACGGCCGCGTCCAGCAGGTCCTCGCCGTCGTCGACGCCGCCTTGCGGGAACTGCCAGTTGTAGGGCGGAGGCTGCTGATTGCGCCGGCCCAACCACACGCGGCCGTCCTGGTGGAACAGCACCACGCCGACATTAGGCCGGTGCTTGGGCAGATCGTCCGTGACGGCGCTCATCGACGGGCCAGGGCCGAGGCCGGGGCCAGCTGGACGCCGCGGCCCGACAGGCCGTTGGCCCAGGCGCGGACCTGATTGATGGTCACCGGGTAGGCGAAGCCCGAGCCCAGCGACTGGCCGCGCGCGTTGGCGCCGGTCTCCAGCGCGCGCAGCTGGGCGTCGATGGCCGAGGCCGACAGCTCGTCGTCGATCACCCGGTCGGCCGAGGCGCGCGGGATCGGGCCGCCCTTGCGAGCCGCCAGGCCGTCGTCGACGAAGGCCAGGCCGCGCGCCTTCAGGGCGGTGTTGAAGGTCGCCATGGCCGCGTCGGACTCGACGAACTTGGCGCCTAGATAGTTGGAAAGGCCGAAATAGCCGGTGGCGCGCGACATCAGCCATTCCAGCTTGCGCACGGTGTCCTCGGGACGATTGGCGGCGATCAGGGTGTAGGGGCCCGGATCGTTGGCCGGATAGTCCGTCGGTTCCATCGGGGTTTCCAGCAGCACCTCGTGGCCGTTGGCGCGGGCCAGGTCGATCCAACCCTGCAGGCCCTCGGCATAGGGCGCGAACGACAGGGTGATCTCGGGTGGCAGGGTTTCGATGGCGGCGCGGGTGGTCTGCGGGTTCAGGCCCAGGCCGCCGATGACCACCGACACCTTGGGTCGGCCCGAGGGCGTGAAGGGGCGGGCATAGGCCTCGGCCGCCGTGCGGCCGTTGGCGCCGATGATCGGCAGCGGCGCGCCGCCGGGACCGGGACCGGTGAGGCCGGCGATGGGGGACTGGGGCAGGGCGCCGCCGGGCGGATGGGCGGCCGCCAGGTCGTTCTCGCCCGCGACCGAGATCGAGGCCTCGCCGCCGGTCTCGGCTTCGGGGACGATCGGCTTGGCGCTGAGGTCGAGGGCTCCGGGCAGGAAGGCGGCCTCGTGCTCGCCTTCGTTGGCCAGGGCTTCCTTCCAGCCGTCGGGGGCGTTCTTGGTGGCGCCGATCTTGGTCAGCTCGACCCGGATGATCGGCGCGCCGGCCTTGGGGTCGCCGGTTACCAGCACCAGGCCCGCCAAGGTGGTCAGGAACAGGAAGCCCGCGCCGCTGGCGGCGATATAGGGGTTCGAAACCGCCGCCATCAGCTTGGCGCGCAGGTCGCCGCCCGCGTCGGAAACCGGCGCGGAAGCGGCATAGGCGGGCTTGCGTGAGAACATGGCGGCCATCGTGGGAGACCCTAGCCGGCAAGCTTCAAATTTATGGTTAACAAGTCCTGCGACGAATTGGCCCCCGACCTCGCGGACGGGGGCCGTCGGAGAGGCTTATTTCTTCTCGATGACCGGCTTGCCCATGGCGGCGGCCTTGGCCGTCACGTCGGCGATCTTGGCGGCCGGCTTGGGCAGTTTCGGCGTGGCGGCGACCGAACCGGCCTGCAGCACGGCTAGGGCCCGCTGCAGCTGGAAGTCGCCCTTCTTGTCGTCGAAGGCCGTGGGCGGGGCTTCGGCCGGGGTGTGGGCCCCGATGCGGCTCTTGCCCTCGTCGGCGTTCAGCGCGTTCTTGAAGCTGGCTTCGCTGAACCAGACGCGGTTGGCGATGTCCTGGGCCTGCTCGCGGGTCTGGGCGACCTCGAGGTCCGGGGCGATGCCGGTCTTCTGAATCGAGCGGCCCGAAGGCGTGAAGTACTTGGCCGTGGTCAGCTTCAGGGCGCCGTCGGCCCCGCCGCGCAGCGGGATCACGGTCTGGACCGAGCCCTTGCCGAAGCTGGTCAGGCCGACCAGTTCGGCGCGGTGGCGATCCTGCAGGGCTCCGGCGACAATTTCGGCGGCCGAGGCCGAGCCCTGGTTGATCAGCACCACCACGGGCAGGCCATTCAGCAGGTCGCCCGGACGGGCGTTGTAGCGCTGGATGTTGCGCGGATCGCGGCCGCGCTGGCTGACCACCTCGCCGCCGTCCAGGAACACGTCGGCCACGCCGACGGCCTGATCCAGCAGGCCGCCCGGATTGTTGCGCAGATCGAAGACCAGGCCCTTCATCTTCGGGTTCTTGGCCTTCAGCTCGTTGATCGACGAGACCAGCGCGTCGGTGGCCTTCTCGTTGAAGCCGGGCAGGCGGACATAGCCGTAGTCGCCTTCCATGCGGGCGATGGCGGCCTTGGGCTTGATGACCTCGCGCACCAGCTTGACGTCGAACGGGTCGGTCTTCTCGCGGGCGATGGTCAGGGTGACCGGCTCGCCGGCGACGCCGCGCATCTGCTTGACGGCTTCGTTGACGGTGAGGCCCAGAACGCTCTGGCCGTTGACGGCGGTGATATAGTCGCCAGCCTGGATGCCGGCCCGGGCGGCGGGCGTGCCGTCCATCGGCGAGATGACCTTGACCACGCCTTCTTCGCTGGTGACCTCGATGCCGAGGCCGCCGTATTCGCCGCGCGTGGTGTCCTGCATGTCTTCGAAGCTGTCGGGTGACAGATAGCCCGAATGCGGGTCGAGGCTGGTCAGCATGCCGTCGAGGGCCGCCTCGATCAGCTTCTTGTCGTCGACCTCGGAAACGTACTGGTCCTCGACGGTGCCGAGCACGTCGCCGAACAGCTCCAGCAACTTGTAGGTCTTGGTCTTGGGCGGGATGTTCGCCTGAGCGATCGGGCTGAGATAGGCCATGGTCCCCGCACCGAGGACGAAGGCCGAAACACCGATGAGCAGATACTTGCGCATTAGGCCCAGAAGGCTCCCAAGCGACGCCGTGGCGCCGCGTTTGTTATGACTGCAGGCGACGATGATCGTCGCTTACGTTCGATTTACGGCCATCATTGCTGAAAAAGCCGTCTACGGCGACCCCTGCTTCAACCAACGTTCCGGATCGACCGGAACGCCCTCCTCTCGGACTTCCAGATAGAGTTCGGGATCCGAAGATACACGATCCGCCATCTTTCCGATCGGGGCGCCGGCCGCGACCGATTGTCCGGGCGCCACCGAAACCTGGTCCAGGCCGGCGAGCACCAGATGATAGGCGCCCTGGGCTCGCAAGATAAGAACCACGCCCCAACCATTCAGCGCGCCGGCATATTCAACGGTTCCCGCCGAGGGACTGGTCACGGCGTGTCCCTTTTCCACGCGGATGGCTACGCCGGACGAGCGGCCGCCGGCCGGCAGGGTGTCATTGAAGCGGCGGATCACCGGTCCGGGGGCGGGCAGGGACAGGCTGAGCGGGCCGGTCGGGGCGCGGGTCCCCAGGCCGTCGGTCAAGGCGCCCAGGGTGCGCAGCTCGTTCTCCTCGATCAGGGCCTGCTGGGCGTAGGCGCGCTCCAGCTGGGTCTTCTCGATGATCTTGCGCTCGATCTCGCCCTTGCGGTCAGCCACGACGCTTTCGGCGGTGAAGAGTTCGGCGGCGGCGGCGGCGGCCTCGCGGCGCAGGGCCCCCACGGCCGAGGCCTGGCGGGCATAGGCGTCGGCGCGTTTTTGCAGGTCCGGGGTCATGGCGCGGATCAGGATGGCGGCCCGCACGGCGTCGCGGGCGTCGTCGGGGCTCACCAGCAGGGCGGGCGGCGGATTGCGGCGGAAGAGCTGCAGCGCCGACAGCAGCCGCGCCATCCGGTAGCGGTCGCGACCCAGGTCGGCCAGGATCTTGGCCTCGCGGGCGTTCAGGGTTTCCAGCCGGGCGCGCTTGAGATCGACGTCGTCGCCGGCCGCGACCCGGGCGTGGTCCAGACGGGAGAGTTCGCTCCGCAGGTCCTCGATCTCGCGGCGAGTGTCGATGGCCGACTGGCGGTCGCGTTCGCGCTGGTCCTGGCGCGCCAGGCCGACGCCCGCCGCCGACAGGGCGATGACGAGGGCGATGACTGACAGGACAGCAGGCGAGGGACGGCGAAGCATCTCCCGATCTCTTGCCCTAATCGCGATGATAGGGCGAGCCCGCCAGGATGGTGACGGCGCGATAGATCTGCTCGGCCAGCATCGCCCGGGCCAAGGCGTGGGGCCAGGTCTGGGGCCCGAAGGCCATGGTCTCGTTGGCCGTGGCCAGGATCAAGGGATCAAGCCCGTCGGCCCCGCCGATCAGGAACACGACCTTGCGGGTCCCATCGTCGCGCAGCCGGCCGACATGCTCGGCGAAGGCGCGGCTGGGCCGGACCTTGCCGTGCTCGTCGCAGGCGATGACGTGGGCGCCCTCCAGGTGCGGACGCAGGACCTCGGCCTCGGCGGCCTTGCCGGGCTTGCGGGCCTCGACCTCGACGATCTCGACCGGCCCGACGGCCAGGGCGCGGCCGGAGGCGGTGGCGCGCGACACGTAGTCCAGCGCCAGCTGCGCCTCGACCATGCGGCCGAGCTTCCCGACGGTGAGGATGGTGATCTTCATGGCGTCAGTGCGTTGGAACCTCTTCCTTCGACAAGCTCAGGATGAGGTTCCAAGTCCAGGATCGCGCAATGGACCTCACCCTGAACTTGTCGAAGGGCGAGGTCGCTCGACGCCTCAGTTCGAGGCGATGCGGTGCGGGGCGTCGACGGCCCAGATCTTCTCGATGTTGTAGAAGCTGCGCACTTCCGGACGGAACAGGTGCACGACCACGTCGCCGGCGTCGATCAGGACCCAGTCGCAGTGCGGCAGGCCTTCGACCCGCGCCTTGCCGAATCCGTTTTCCTTCAGGGCGCGGATGATGTGGTCCGCCAGGGCTCCGACGTGACGGTGCGAACGGCCGGACGCCACGATGAGGCTGTCGGCCACCGAGCTCTTGTCCGTCAGGTCGATGTGAACGATGTCCTGCGCCTTGTCGTCGTCCAGGCGGGACAGGATCAGGGTCTCGAGAGCCTTGATGCTTTGGTCCAGACTCAGGTCTGGATTCTGGGTCGAGGACTCGGCGGTCGCCGTGTCTTCGTGCGCACTTTGCGCGGGGTCGCTACGCAGCGGAATGCTCCTTATGGGGTCGCGCGGGTTCTCCTCATAGCATGGATGAGTCGAAAACGTGAGGGGTTGCGTGAAAGCAGCCGTTTTGACGCGGATCAGGGCGTCTTGTTGAGGCGTTCGCGCAACGCCGTCGACGAGGCGAAGTTGAGCGGGCCGGTCAGATAGACCCAGGCCGGGGCGGTCGCGTCGGGCAGGGTGGCGGCGGCGCTGGCGGGCTTGCGGGCCCAGGCGAACCGGCGCGCGGCGGGCGAGGTGCGCGACTTCAGGGCCGCCCACGGACGCGAGATCACCGCCACCGGAACCTCGCGCATGATCTGGGTCCAGCCCCGCCAGCGGTGGAAGGTGGCCAGGCTGTCGGCGCCCATCACCCAGACGAACTTCACGCCCGGAAAGCGGGCCCGCAGCACGCGCAGGGTGTCGATGGTGTATTGCGAGCCCAGCCGCGTCTCGGCGTCCGAGACGATCATGGCGCTGCCCCGGGCCCGCTGGCGGGCGGCGGCCATGCGTTCGGCCAGGGGTTTGGTCTCGGCCGAAGACTTCAGCGGATTCTGCGGCGAGACCAGCCAGATCACGCGGTCGAGGTTCAGGCGTCGAAGGGCCGTCTCGGCGACGTGGGCGTGACCCTCGTGCGCCGGGTTGAAGCTGCCGCCGAAAAGGCCGACGCGCATGCCCGGCTCCAGATGGAATCCGAGACGCTGCGCGCTTGGCCGACCGGCCTCAGGGACGAGTCTGGCCGGTCCCGCGAACCACATATTTGAACGTCGTCAGTTGCTCGGCCCCGACCGGGCCGCGGGCGTGAAGTTTGTCGGTGGCGATGCCGATCTCGGCCCCGAAGCCGAATTCGCCGCCGTCGGCGAACTGGGTGGAGGCGTTGACCAGCACGATGGCGCTGTCGACCTGGGCGATGAAGGCGTCGGCCGCCGCGGCGTCCTCGGTGACGATCGCGTCGGTGTGGCCCGAGCCGTAGCGGGCGATGTGGGCGGCCGCGCCGGCTACGCCGTCGACCACGGCGATCGACAGGATCGGCGCCAGATATTCGGTGGTCCAGTCGGCGTCGGTCGCGGCCTTCATGCCCGGCTCGATGGCGCGGGCGGCGGCGTCGCCGCGCAGCTCGCAGCCGGACTTGATCAGCAGATCGGCGATCGGCGGCAGCAGCCTGTCGGCCGCCGCGCGATCGACCAGCAGGGTCTCGGCCGAACCGCAGACCGACACCCGCCGCATCTTGGCGTTCAGGGCGATCTCGGCGGCCTTCTTGGGATCTGCGGCGGCGTGGACGAAGACGTGGTTGAGGCCTTCCAGATGGCCCAGCACCGGGGCGCGGGCTTCGGCCTGGACGCGGGCGACCAGGCTCTTGCCGCCGCGCGGGATGATCAGGTCGACGGTCTTGTTCAGGCCCGACAGGATGTAGCCGACCGCGTCGCGGTCCGCCGTCCGCACCGCCTGCACCGCGCTGGCGGGCAGGTTGGCCGCCTTGAGACCTCTGACGATGGCGGCGTGGATGGCCAGGCTCGAGGCCAGGCATTCCGAACCGCCGCGCAGGATCACCGCATTGCCCGAGCGCACGCAAAGGGCCGCGGCGTCGGCGGTGACGTTGGGCCGGCTCTCATAGATCATGGCGATCACGCCGATCGGGGTGCGCACCCGGGCGATGTCCAGGCCGTTGGGCCGGGTCCAGCGCGAGGTGGCCACGCCCAGCGGATCGGCGATGGCGGCCACGGTCTCGACGCCCTGGGCCATGGCTTCCAGGCGGCCGGCGTCCAGCAGCAGCCGGTCCAGCATCGGGCCCGACAGGCCATTGGCCTTGGCGCGGTCGATGTCCTTGACGTTGGCGGCGAGGATCGGGGCGGCGTCCTCGCGGATCGCCTTGGCCATGGCCTGGAGGGCGGCGGTGCGCTGCTCGGGCGTGGCCAGACGCAGCGCGCGCGCGCCGTCACGCGCGGCCTCGCCCATCGTCGCCATCGTCGCCTGCAAGCTGACGCCCGCGTCGTCCATCGCCCTACGCTCCCAAGGATATGCTCAGGTTGAGCCTTACCTAGGCTCTTTGGGGGCGAGGTGAAACCGTCTTTCGTCTGAAAGCGGACCGAGTTTCGCTGGGCGCGCGGCATGGCTTTTCGGCTTCACGCGGTCGACCCGCTGAAGTTGGGGAGGCGGCGGAGCGTCCAGGCCAGGCCCGGATGAGTGTGTAGGGAGTACCGTTTCGGCCGTGGCCGGAGCGCTCCGCGCGGTCGTTATCCCTCTGGCCGGGGCGCGCGGGTCTTGTTCAACCCTTTGCCCCACCCGGATTTGTCCTCCTCGCGACGGACCCAGCCCTGGGGCTGCAAGCCACGCCGATTCCGGAAGGACCCGGAGCGAACCTTCGGACGGGCGGGGGTTTGGCCTTCCCCCGATGGACAGGTTTACGTCCCCTGCCCTCTGAACCCGTACAACCGCCCCCGTCGCGCGTTTCGGTCGCCAGCTTCGCGCCCTCCCCTGCGACGGGGCGAGGAGAAGTCTACGGACGTTTTTGGGGGTGATGCGTCGATTTTCGATCGTGACGCTGGGTGGGGCCGTTAGGGCGTTGAAGTTGTTGGAAGCGGTGGGCGGGTTTGCCCGCGCGATCACGGGGATTAGCAGCCTTCTCCCTTCCCCCCCTTGATGGGGGAAGGGTCGGGGATGGGGGTGGCAGAGGTTCAGGATAGGGCTCGGCCTGCGTGAAATCGTCCGGCGGCGTCACCCCCATCCCTGCCCTTCCCCCATCAAAGGGGGAAGGATCGCACCGACCTCGGGGGCGTCGCGACTCTTGGGAAGGCCGCTGGCGGGCTCGGCCAATCGGAAAACTTACCCAAGGTGGCAATGGCGTAATAGCGTGCCGGTAGGCGCCGACTACACCCGAGCGCGACAATGCCAAGTCAGCTGAGGTGGTGGAATGTCGATTGAACTTCTTGAGAAAGAGATCCGCCGGTTCTTGGCAAGCTCTGATGCGGAGGTGCTATGCATTTCCGGGAAATGGGGCGTTGGAAAGACCTTCGCGTGGAATAATTACCTCAAGGAGGCGGATCAGGCAGGCGCGATTGGCCTGAAGCGCTATTCTTACGTCAGTCTGTTCGGTCGCAATTCGCTCGACGATGTTCGTAGCGCTGTGTTCGAAAATACGATTCCGTTAACGGGCACCCCGACCAAACCCAATCTCGCCGCCCTCGTAAAATCGGCCGAAACCGGAGGGCGAAGACTCACCGCCTATGCCCGCCTGGCACCCAAGGTGAAAGACTATGTGGCGCTCAGCGAACGGGTGTTGTTCGCGACCTTGGGATCCCAACTCATTTGTATTGATGATCTGGAACGATCTGGAACGGGTCTGTCCGTGCACGACGTGCTGGGCCTCGTTTCCGAACTCAAGGAGCAGAAGGCTTGCAAGGTCATCGTATTGCTGAACGCGGAAAAGCTTCCGGGCAAGGGCAAGGAAGTCTTCGAAGCCCAGCTCGAGAAGGTTTCGGATATCTCGCTGACCTTCGATCCCTCGCCATCTGAAGCAGCCGAGATCGGCATCAGTCAAAACATTCCCCTCCGCGACCGTTTGGTGCGGCATTGCGTAACGCTGTCGATCGTCAACATCCGCGTCATCAAGAAGATAGAGCGCCACGCCAAAAGACTCGGCGAGATACTTCTCGGCTATGATGAGAGGATCCTTGAGCAAGCGGTATCGTCGATGGCGCTTTACACCTTCTCCAAGTTCCAGCCCGATAGCGCGCCGTCGCTCGAATTTTTGGCAAAATTCAGCCGCTTTACTGGCCCTGCTGGGCATGCTCCCGAGGAATACGAAAAGTGGCGCGATGTATTGGTCGAATATGAATATTCATCGACGGATGAGTTTGACTTGAAAGTCATGGCCGGCGTCGAGCGTGGCTTCTTCGATGAGGCCCTGCTGAAGGCGGCGGCCGACGACCTGGCGTCCAATTTGAAGTTCAATGATCAGGGGGCTTCCGTCCAAGAGGCCTGGGCCAAATATCACGCCTCGTTCGACGACGACGCCGATGAGGTGCTCGACGGCTTGGACACGGCGTTTCGAGCCAACGCTAACGCGATCACGCCGCTTAATGCGAGTGGCGCGGTCCGGCTGTTTAAGGAGTTGGGGCGCGAAGAGCAGGCCAAGGCCTTGGCGCAGCACTATGTCGATAACCGCGACGAGCCGGCAGAGTTTTGGAACCTTGAGGACTACGCGTTCAAAGGCGATGTCACCGACCCGGACTTGATCGCAGCGTTTGCTGAGAAACACGCGTCGTTCGCGCCACCGGCACGGGACGCGGGCGACATCTTGATCCGGATTAGCCGCGAAAGCGGTTGGAACCCCACCGACGTGCAATTCCTCGCCAATATGAGCGCTGAAGACTTCGTGGCGCTTTTCAAGAGATTGAAAGGTGAAGACCTTCGAAGAGCCGTCCGTGAAGCTCTTCGATTCGCTAATCGGGGGGGTGTGGGAAGCCCGGAAGTCATAATCGCAACGCGGGCGAAGGAGGCGCTGAATCTGATCGCAGCGGAATCGCCGATAAATGCGAGGCGGGTTGCGCAACGCTTGGCGGAAGCCAATGGCGGCTAGGCAACAACGGGTCCGAGTTCCGCCCCGCTAATCGACGTCCCACTGGAACGCCGCGTCCAGCCAGTTCCCTAGCCGCCCATCCGGCCGCGCGAGGGCGAAGATGCTGTCCATCTCGGCCTCGGTCAGCTCGAAGTCCAGAATGTCGAAGTTCTCGGCGATGCGGGCCGGGGTCTTGGTGCGCGGGATGGCGATCACGCCCTGCTGGATCAGCCAGCGCAGGGTGACCTGGCCCGGGGTCTTGCCATGGGCCTGGCCTATGGCGATCAGGACGGGGTCTTCGGACACCTTGCCCTGGGCCAGGGGCGACCAGGCGGTGATCGAGGTGCCGTTCGCGTGGGCCGCCGCGATCAGGGTCTTCTGCGACAGATAGGGGTGGTACTCGACCTGGTCGGTGGCCAGGGGCGCGGCCGAAGCGGCCTGGGCCTCCTTTAACACCACCGAAGGGAAGTTGGAGACGCCGATGGCGCGGGTCAGGCCCTTGGCCTTCACCGCGTTGAGGGCTTTCACGGTCTCGGCCAGCGGCGTGTCGGGCTTGGGCCAGTGCAGCAGCAGCAGGTCGACATGGTCGACGCCCAGCTTTTCCAGGCTCTTCTCGGCCGAGCGCTGCAGGTCGCCGTCGGCGAAGTGGTCGATCCAGATCTTGGTGGTCAGGAAGATGTCGTCGCGCTTGATCCCGCTGGCGGCGATGGCCGCGCCGACGTCGCGCTCGTTGCGATAGATTTGGGCGGTGTCGATGTGGCGGTAGCCGATCTCCAGCGCCTGCTCGACCAGGGGCTGGGCCGTGCCGTTGTCCAGCTGCCAGGTGCCGAACCCGATCGCGGGCATCAGGACGTCGCCCGAACGGATGGCGGGAACAAGCTTGGACATAGGGAGAACTCCGAAAAACCGTCAGGCGGATATAGGCGCCGCTGGGCCCGACGCCAATCTGGCGCGGGCCCTGTGCAACGCGGTGAACGCCAGGGCGATCACCAGGAAGCCCAGAAACATCACGGTCATGGTCATCAGCACGGGCGGATAGCCCCGCTTGGCGACGTTCAGGAACGGATAGGGGTAGAAGCCAGTCAGGGCGCCGTGGGCCAGGGTCCAGGCGCCGTAGAGCGCCGGGATGCGCAGGGCCTTCGCCGCCGCGCTCCACCGCGCCTCGCCCACGCCGCCGCGCCACAGCCAGTCGACCAGGAAGAGGGCCGGGGTGAGGGTGTGCAGGATCGTCGAGGAGACGAGCCGCCAGAGCTTGAGGTCCCACAGGTGGGCCAGCATCGTGTGGTAGATCAAGGCGGTGATGGTCAGGTGGACGGCCAGGGCGATGCGCGTGGTCGAGGCCTCCGCCCAGCGCGCCACGCTGGAGGCCGGGGCGACCAGCGGCGCGGTCAGGGCGACGGCGGCCAGCACGTTGCTGACGATGGTGAAGTAGCTGAAGAACTCCACCGACTTCAGCGGCCCGGTGGCCCAGCTCTCGTTATAGATCATCAAGCCGTATTGCAGGGCGGGGCCCGAGCCGGCGACGAGCGCGATCAGGATGCGCCAGGCTTTCATGCGGTCTGTTCCTTCTCGGCGTCCCAGGCCTTCAGGACCTTCTTGGGCGCGGTGGATCGCCAATGGCGCTTGATCAGCCGCTCCACCGTGCCGGGATGAGCATGCGACAGGCGTACAAGAACGTACGGATAATTCCTGTAGTGATCGGTGAGGTAGAAGGTCTCCGGCTCGGCCTGGATCAGCATCTCGCGCTCGTCGAACGATACGCCGGGACAGACCAGGGTGTCGCCGTCCTCCTTCAGACGGGTCAGGAACTTGCCGTGCGCCTTGATCGACGGGTAGCCGTAGCTGGTCCCGTCGGCGACGCCGGGCAGGCTGAAGGCGAAGGCGCGGACCGCCTCGAAGGTCATGGCCATGGGCAAGTCCCCCAAGTGGGAAATGGACGCAAGCAGGACTATAGAAACAGGATGCAGCCCGAGAACACCCTCAAGACGCCGGTCCTGGTGCTGGGCGCGACCAGCCTGATCGGCCGCCACCTGCTGGAGCGGTTGCGGACGGCGGAGGTCGACCCCGTGGCGCTCAGCCGCCGGCCGCCGTCGGGCGACGCGTGCTGGCTGGACGCCGACCTGTCGGATCCGCATCTGGAGGAGGCCCTGCCCGGCGTGGCGACGGTGTTCTCGCTGTCGCCGATCTGGCTTTTGCCGTCGGCCCTGGCGGCCCTGAAGGCCAAGGGCATGGTCCGGCTGGTGGCCTTCTCCTCGACCAGCCGCTTCACCAAGCAGGCCTCCGACGTGCCCGAGGAGCGGGCTGTGGCCGCCAGCCTGGCCGACGCGGAAGCCGAGGTGGAGGCCTTCTGCGCCGAGCACGGGGTGGCCTGGACCCTCCTGCGGCCGACCCTGATCTATGACGAGGGGCGCGACGGCAATGTCAGCCGCCTGGCCGGACTGATCCGCCGGTTCGGGGTGCTGCCGCTGGCGGGCGAGGGCGAGGGCCTGCGCCAGCCGGTCCACGCGGCCGACCTGGCGACCGGAGCCCTGGCCGCCGCCGCCTCGCCCGCCGCCGAGGACAAGGCCTACGACCTGGTCGGCGGCGAGACCCTGCCCTACCGGGTGATGGCGGCGCGGATCTTCGAGGGGCTGGGCCGCCGCCCGGCCGTCCTGACCCTGCCGCCGATGCTGTTCGCGTTCCTGCTGAAACTGGCCTCGCCGTTCCTGCCCGGCGCGACGGCGGCGATGGGGACGCGGATGGGGCAGGATCTGACCTTCGACAGCGGGCCGGCGGTCAGGGACTTTGGGTGGGCGCCACGGGATTTTCGGCCGAGGTTTTGATCGGTTTCAGATCACCAAATTGTTGTCATCCCGGAAGCCTCGCAGAGGCTGTCCGGGACCCAGGGGCGGGCGCACCGCGGTGGCCCCTGGGTCCCGGCTCTCCGCTGCGCTGCGGCCGGGATGACAAGCTTTATGGCGTTGAATTGTCGGTCGCCGGCGTGTCCGCGTCGCTCAGCACCATCGCGAACGGCACCTGCGTCCCATCCCGGTCCACGAACCCGCTGACCACCTTGTGGTCGGTGTCCAGCACGCCCAGATCGATGTCCTCGGACGGGAACATCACCACCCGCCGGTCGCCGACGCAGACCATCAGCTCGAAGCCGTCATAGGCCCGCTGCGACATGCGTTTGAGCCGCGAATAATAGGGCTCGCGCTTCCAGGCCATCGGCTTGCCAGGATCGACCACCACGTTCAGCCGCTTGCCGTCGCGGTGGGTGTACATCAGGAAGCCGGCCTTGTCGGGCCGCCACGAGGCGTCCAGCTTGTCGGAGGTCAGCCACAGGCAGGTGAAGCCCCGGCACGGCGCGGGGCGGGCCTCGTAGTTACCGCAGCCGCCGCCCTTCTTGAAGTGGCCGCACCAAGTCCCAGCGTCCTTCTCCAGCTCGGCGATGTGCAGGACCTTGCAGCACATGCCGCAGTCGCCGCAGGCCTTGGTGATGGTGGTTTCTTCGCTCATGCCGGCATGGCCCGGACTTCGCCCAGGTCCAGGTCGCGATCGGGCAGGATCTCGTAGGCGCGGCGACCGACCAGCACGTTCAGCGCCAGGCCTCCGGCCGCGCCGCGCGCCGCCCAGGTCTTGAAGGTCGAATAGTAGGGCTCCCGCCGCCAGGCCTGGGGCGAGGCCGGGTCGACCTCGACGATCAGGGTCTGGCCTTGATGTTCGCGATGCAGGACGAACCGCGACCGGTCGGGCCGCCAGCGATCGTCCAGCCCCTCGGCCTTCAGCCAATAGCAGGAGAAGTCGGCGCAGGCCCTGGGCCGCTCGTCATAGACGCCGCAGCCGCCGCCCTTGCGGAAATGCTGGCACCAGCTGTGCGGGCGCTTGTCGATCGCCTGCACGCCCAGCAGCTTGCAGCAGAGACCGCAGTCCCCGCACGATCGCTCCGACATTCCGCGCCCCAATTGCTCCGGTGTCGGACGTATAGGCGCGGTCTGTGACGGTTTGATGCGAGGGGGCAAGATCCTCCCCCTTTGGGGGAGGTGGCCCAGAGGGCCGGAGGGGGTCCTCTCCGGTCTAAGCCGTTGAGGACCCCCTCAGTCGCTCCGCGACAGCTCCCCCAAAGGGGGAGCATCTAAAATCTACCCCTCGCTCCAGACCGCCAGCTCGTTCCCCGACGGGTCGGCGAAGTGGAACCGCCGGCCGCCCGGGAAGCTGAAGATCGGCTTGGTGATCACGCCGCCGGCCGCAGTGACCTTGGCTTCCATGGCCTCGATGTCGTGGGCGTACAGCACCACCAGCGGCTTGTCGGTCGAACCGTCCTGCGGGGTGGTGAAGCCGCCGTCCGCGCCCTGGCCTTCGAAGGCGGCGTAGTCGGGGCCGTAGTCGGTGAAGGCCCAGCCGAAGGCCTTCGTATAGAAGCCCTTGGTGGCCGGCAGGTCGGTCGCCGGCCACTCGATATAGTCGATCTTGCCGTCTTCACGCATGGTCGCGATCTCCAGGTCTGTTCTGCTAATGTTCTAGCTTGGCGACTAAGGCAGAGTCCAGACGCAGGTGCGCTTGACGGCCATGTCCTCCAGCTCGCGGGTGGTCTCGACCTGGTATTCGGCCAGTTTGACGAGATCGTCCTTGCGGAAATAGGTCCGGCCCGGATCGCCGATCAGCACCGTCGACCCCGCCGCCCGGCCCTGGCGCAGCCAATCCATCACCGCCTCGGCCATCGGCTTCTCGTAGCAGATGTCGCCCGCCAGCAGCACGTCGGCCATGGGCGGCGGGGCGTTCAGCAGGTTGACGTCGGTGAAGGCGATTTCGACGCCATTGACGCTCGCGTTCAGGCTGACCGCCGCCTGGCAGAAGCTGTCGATGTCGTTGGCCAGCACGCTTTTCGCGCCCGCCTTCATCGCCGCGATGGCGACGATCCCCGAGCCGGTGGCGAAGTCGACCACGGTCTTGCCGGCGACGATCTCGGGATGGTCGAGGATGTAGCGCGCCAGGGCCTGGCCGCCGGCCCAGGCGAAGGCCCAGAAGGGCGGCGGCAGGCCCAGCTCTTCCAGGGCCTCCTCGGTCAGCTTCCAGATCGGGGTGATCTCGTCGGCCAGATGCAAGGCCAGCTCCGGCGCATGCGGCGGCGCCTGGACGCGGGTGTTTTCGAGAATGAAGGCGCGGCGGCCTTCCAGCGTCTGGTCGATCATGGGGGGCTTAGAGCATCGCCGGAGCGGTGAGGCCAGCGGGGGCGGATCCTCCCCCTTTGGGGGAGGTGGCCCAGAGGGCCGGAGGGGGTCCTCAACGGCTTAGGCCGCGAGGGACCCCCTCAGTCGCTCCGCGACAGCTCCCCCAAAGGGGGAGCATCTATTTCCCCGACGCCGCCTTCAGCACCGTCAGATACCCCGGCGCGGTCAGCATCCCCTTCGTCAGGCCCTTCCGCTCCAGCAGCCGGTGCGCCAGGGGCAGATTCCAGCACGGGGTGTGCATGAACATGTGGTGCTCGGCGTGGAAGTTGACGTGGTAGGGCGCGATCAGGGCGCGTTCGAGGACGTTGGCCTTCGTCGTGCGGGCGTGGCGCATCGGGTCGGGCTCGTCCTTGGCCACCAGGGCGTGCTCGGCGATGTTGCGCAGGCGGGTGACCAGCGGGAACCAGGTGGCCATCGGCACGATCCACAGGGCCAGCCATGCCCACCACAGGCCCATCGCCGACAGCACGACCAGCAAGCCGAGATTCCAGAGCAGGAACGGCTTCTGCCGCGCCACCTCGCCGGCGAAGATCGCGCCCTTGGGAGCGTCGCCCTTCATCTTGCCCAGCAGCGGTCCGAACCGCTGCTTGAAGAAGGTCTGCCCCGTCAGGTCGCGGATGATCTTGCGGCGCAGGGAGCTGCGGGTGGTCGGGAACGGCGCCGACAGGACCAGGTCCGGGTCCTCGGCCTGCTGGGCGTATTTGTGGTGGGTCAGGTGATAGGGCCGGTAGCTGGCCAGCGACGCGCCGGTCGGGGCCGCGCACAGCCATTCGCCGACCCAGTCATTGACCTTCAGGTTCGGATGCAGGCCGCCATGGGCCGCCTCGTGCATCAGGATCGCCAGGCCCAGCTGCCGCGCGCCGATCAGCATCACGGCCAGAATGTAGGTCAGCGGATTGGGGAACAGCACGAACAGCGCGCCGGCGGCGACGATCACGGCCCAGGCGTGGGCCACCATCAGGAGGCCGCGCCACGAGGAGCGCGCCGAGATCCGGGTCCATTCTTCTGGCGAGAACAGTTCCTGGGGTTTGACGCGAGATGCGACGGCCATGGAACGATCATCGCACATTCAGATTAGGCCTGACAGGATGACCCGACGTCACAACTTCTGGAGAGCCGCATGCGCCGCCTGATCCCCGTTCTCGCCCTTGGCGTGGTGTTCGTCGCGGGCTCCGCGTCCGCCGCCAGCTTCAACTGCGCCAAGGCCCGCACGCCCGACGAAAAGGCGATCTGCGCCGAACGGGCCCTGAACGACAAGGACGTGCGGATGAACGAGCTCTACGGCATCAACAAGCGCACCCTGGCCATGGGCGGGCGCGGCGCGCTGATGGACTCCCAGCAGCAGTGGCTGAACGATCGCCGCAAGTGCGGGGCCAGCAAGGCTTGTTTGAACCGGGCCTATGACCGGCGGTTGTCGGACCTGGAGCGCAGCATGGAGCGGATCTATCAGAACGCGCCGTTCTGAGCTTATCCGCCAAAATAGCTTGTCATCCCGGCCGCAGCGAAGCGGAGAGCCGGGACCCAGGGGCAGCTGCGTTGCGTTGGCCCCTGGGTCCCGGACAGCCTCTGCGAGGCTTCCGGGATGACAAGAATTTTTGGATTCAGAACCGCGCCTCAGGCTTCCACGCCCCCGCCGCCAGCCCCACGAACAGCAACAACCCCGCGATGTTGTTGGACTTGAACAGCTTCAGCGCCCCGATCGGATCATCCACCCGCACCGCCGCCGCCTGCCGCGACAGGTGCACGGCGAACAGCGCCACCAGGGGCAGGAACAGCGCGCCCAGCCCGCCGACCCAGGCCGAGGCCACGGCCAGCACGAACGCCGCCGCGTAGAAGCTCGCCACGCCGACCTGCACCTTGTCGCCAAGACGCCGCGTCGAGGACTTCACGCCGGCCAGGGCGTCGTCCTCGATGTCTTGGATGGCGTAGATCGTGTCGTAGCCCAGGGTCCAGAAGATGCCCGAGGCATAGAGCAGGGCGGCCGACCAGGTCAGGCCGCCAATCGGGGCGAAGATGGCGACCGAATGTGGCGAGGCCAGCGTCATGAGACCGCCGACGACATGGTAAAGTGTCGGCGCTCCGCCATTGGCGGCCGCAAAGCCCAGCAAGACGCCCCAGTTGAATGTCAGGCCGAGCCACGCCTGGGGCCACCAAGTGATCCGCTTCATGAACGGATAGGCCGCCACCAGACCCAGCGACAGCACGCCTAACAGCAAGCACAGCGGATTTAGGCACAGCAAGATCAGGAAGCTGACAGCGCAGCAGCCGATCACGAAAGCCCAGGCCTCCTTGACGCTGATCAACCCCGCCGGGATCGGGCGCATGGCCGTGCGGCTGACCTGGGCGTCGAAGTCGCGGTCGACGATGTCGTTGAACGCGCAGCCGGCCGCCCGCATCAGGGCCGCGCCGACGAAGAAGGCGATCAGCAGGAACGGGTTGGGCCAGGTCTTCTGCTCGGCCCCGGCCAGGGCGATGCCCTGCCAGCCGGGCAGCATCAGCAGCCAGATCCCCGCCGGCCGATCGAAGCGGCCCAGCTTCAGCCAGGGGCGCAGCGGTTCGGGCGCGTGGCGGTCGACCCAGTTGGTCGCGGCGGCGTCGGGCAGGATGGCGGTCATGGGCGCAGGCTTAGCGCGGCGGCGCCGACGGGAAAATCCCAACTCTTTCGTTCAAGCCTGACCGTGGGCCGATCGCCATGCTGCCGTCGAACGTCGCCGTATAGGCAAATCCGATCTCGATCCGAAAAACGATCAATTGGATTTATCGAAAGGGCGCGGCCAAGGTTGCTTCACCAACGGCGGAGGGATGCCATGACCAAGATTATGACCACCACGGGCGGCGCGCCCATCGCCGACAACCAGAACTCGCTCAGCGCCGGCCCGCGCGGCCCGCTGCTGATGCAGGACTACCAGCTGCTGGAAAAGCTGGCCCACCAGAACCGCGAGCGCGTGCCCGAGCGGGCCGTCCACGCCAAGGGCTCGGCGGCCTATGGGACGCTGAAGATCACCAAGGACATCAGCCGCTGGACCAAGGCCCAGGCCCTGCAGCCCGGCGCCGAGAGCGAGGTGCTGCTGCGTTTCTCCACCGTGGCCGGCGAGCGCGGCGCGGCCGACGCCGAGCGCGACGTGCGCGGTTTCGCCCTGAAGGTCTACACCCAGCAGGGCAACTGGGACCTGGTGGGCAACAACACCCCGGTGTTCTTCCTGCGCGATCCGCTGAAGTTCCCCGACTTCATCCGCACCCAGAAGCGCCACCCGGTGTCGAACCTGCGCTCGCCGACGGCGATGTGGGACTTCTGGAGCCTGTCGCCGGAAAGCCTGCACCAGGTGACGACGCTGTTCAGCGATCGTGGCCTGCCGCAGAGCTATCGCCACATCCACGGCTTCGGCAGCCACACCTACAGCTTCCTGAACGCCGCCAATGAGCGCGTGTGGGTGAAGTTCCACTTCAAGACCCAGCAGGGCATCAGGAACTGGACCAACGCCGAGGGTAACGCGGTCATCGCCAACGACCGCGAGAGCGCGCAACGCGACCTCTTCGAGTCGATCGAGAAGGGCGATTTCCCGCGCTGGACCTTCTACGTCCAGATCATGACCGAGGCCCAGGCCGAGACGTTCCGCTGGAACCCGTTCGACCTGACCAAGGTGTGGCCGCACGCCGAGTATCCGCTGATCGAGGTCGGCGTGCTGGAGCTGAACCGCAACCCGGACAACTACCACGCCGAGGTCGAGCAGAGCTCATTCTCGCCGTCGAACATCGTCCCGGGCATCGGCTTCTCGCCGGACAAGATGCTGCAGGCGCGGATCTTCGCCTATGCCGACGCCCACCGCTATCGCATCGGCACGCACTACGAGGCCCTGCCGGTGAACCGTCCGCGCTGTCCGGTGAATCACTATCACGCCGACGGCGCCATGCGGTTCGACAGCCCGCCGCGCACCGACGCCTGGTATGAGCCGAGCAGCTTCGGCGGGCCGGTCGAGGATCCGTCCGTCGCCGAGCCGCCGCTGCCGATCCAGGGCGACGCCGACCGCTACAGTCATCGCGACGGAAACGATGATTATAGTCAGCCGGGCGACCTCTTCCGGCTTATGAGCACCGATCAGCAGCGCCAGCTGTTCGACAACATCGCCGCGGCCATGCACGGCGTGCCGGTCGAGATCCAGAAGCGCCAGCTGGTCCACTTCCACCGCGCCGATCCGGCCTATGCCGCCGGCGTCGCCCAACGCATCGGGGTCGCGTTCGACCCCGCCGCCCTCGCCGCCGAATAGTCGTCTCCCTCTTAAGACTGTTCGTCGGCGCGGGGAGGACGGCTTCTGCCCAGCCCGCCGTCCTCCCCCTTTGTTTCAGGAGTTTTCGATGTCCGACGCCCGCCCCAACGACCCGATCTCCATCGCCTTCCGCGCCGCCGGCTGGATGCTGCTGATCCTCGGCGCGGCGCTGGGCGTGGTGGCGCCGCATCCCGTCACCACCACGGTCTGGACGGCCGCTACCCGCGCCTTCGCCCGGGGCGGGGACGCCGGCATGGTGCTGCGCCTGATGTCGGCGACCAAGTTCGGCCCGCGCATCCGCCGCCAGCTGGAGCGCCCGGCGGCGAGCCGCATCGGCGGGGTCTGCGAGGCCTGAGCCTGTCCAAGGGCGAGGCTCCCGCGCTCCGCCTGTTCGCGTGACGGTTTCTTCGCACGACGCCCGCGCTCGACCGCGCTTTTCGCGGCTTGATACGACGCACGCGGGATGGCGGAGGAGCCGGTCACTTGAAGACGATCGTCATTACGGGAAGCAGCCGGGGCATCGGCTTTGGCCTGGCCAAGGCGTTTCTGGAGCGCGGCTGCCAGGTCGTGATCTCGGGCCGCAACGTGGCGGCGCTGAACAAGGCCCTGACCGAGCTGTCCCCGCTGGGCGCGGTGACGGGCATCGCCTGCGACGTCAGCAAGACGGCCGACGCCGAGGCGCTGTGGGCCGGGGCGACGGCGAAGTTCGGCAAGGTCGACGTCTGGATCAACAACGCCGGCATGGTCACCCCGCGCCTGCGCCTGGACCAGGTGGACGAGGCCGACATCGACGCTGTGGTCGCCACCAACCTGATGGGCGTCATCAAGACCACCAAGGTGGTCATGAAGCACATGCTGACCCAGGGCGACGGCTGCATCTACAATTTCGAGGGCTTCGGCAGCGACGGCATGAGCTCGCCGGGCCTGACCCTGTACGGCGCCACCAAGCGGGCCGTGACCTACTTCACCAAGTCGATGGTCAAGGAGTTGGCCGACACAAGCGTGCGGATCGGCACGATCAGCCCCGGCATCGTCGCCACCGACCTGCTGCAGTCCGAGATGAAGGACTCCACCGAGGCCGAGCGCGCCAAGTCGATGAAGCTCTACAACATCCTGGGCGACCGGGTGGAGACGGTGGCGCCGTTCATCGCCGACGGAGTGCTGAAGTCGCACGAGACGGGCGCGCCGATCCGCTGGCTGACCATGCCCAAGGCCATGGGCCGGTTCATGACCGCCGGCTTCAACAAGCGCGACATCTTCTCGCCGGCCTGAACGACAGGCTAGGGTGGCGGCGATGAGCGCGCCGCCCCGTCCCGATCGCAAGCCCCGTCGCCGGCGCAAGCTGACGCGCGCCGAGCGCTGGGCCCTGGACGGCCTGGGCGGCGCCTTGGTCGCGACCGGGACGGTGGGGATCGTGGTGCCCGGCATGCCCACGACGGTGTTCTGGATCGGCGCGGTGCTGTGCTTCCTGAAGACCCGGCCCCTGATGGTGCGCCCGCTGCTGCGCACCCCGGTGGTGGGCCCGGCGATCATCGGCTTCCTGCGCTGGCGCCCGTTCGGCGGCGGCGCCAAGCGCTAGCGGGGTCGCCTCCGGGCTTCAAAACACCTATCTAGCGCCCACCATGAGCGACTTCATCGACGACGAGGACGAGGCGGGCAACCGCAAGCGGGCGCTGTCCAACGGGCAGGTGCTGGGCTTCATCGCGCGCTTCTGGCTGCGTCGGAAGGGCCTGTTCCTGATGGGCGTCGGCCTGACCCTGGCGGCCATCTGTTTCGACCTGGCCCTGCCGTGGGCCTCGGGCCGGGTGATCGACACCGTGTCGGGCGGGCCCAAGGCCCTGCCGTCGCCCTGGACCGCCTGGGCCTGGTTCGTCGGCGTCTATCTGGGCTTCTCGCTGATCCGCAACCTCGCCATGCGGTTCTGGATCCCGCTGGCCGCCCGCAACATGGAAGAGATGACCAACGAGGGCTTCGCCAAGGTGCAGGCCTTCTCGTCGGACTGGCACGCCGACAGCTTCGCCGGCGCGACCGTGCGCAAGCTGACCCGGGCCATGTGGGGCTATGACAGCGTCACCGACGCGGTGACCATCTGGCTGGCGCCCAGCCTGGTGGTGCTGGTGGGCCTGTCGATCAACCTGATGATCAGCGAGCCCCTGGCCGGGATCATCGCCCTGGTGGTGGTCGCCGCCTATGTGGTCGTCAACGTGGTGGTGACCACGGCCTATGTGCGGCCGGCCAATCTGCGATCCAACGCCCTGGACTCGAAGATCGGCGGGGCTTTGGCCGACGCCGTGACCTCCAATCCCACCGTCAAGAGCTTCGGGGCCGAGCGCCGCGAGAGCGCCCGCATCGCCAAGGTCACGGCGCAATGGCGGGTGGCGGTGATGGTCACCTGGCACAAGTTCACCAATGTCTGGCTGGGCCAGAACCTGCTGCTGGTGGTGCTGCAGGGCGGAGTGACGGCGGCGATGATCCACGCCTGGACGCAAGGCCGGGCCAGCCCGGGCGACGTCGGCTCGGCGATGATGGCCTTCATGCTGATGAGCGGCTACCTGCGCAACATGGGCGAGAACATCCGCATGCTGCAGAAGGGCCTGGACGACACCGAGGACCTGGCCGCCTGGGAGCGCCTGGCGCCGCAGATCGCCGACGCGCCGAACGCGCCCGACTTCCAGCCCGGCTCCGGCGCCATCGCCTTCGAGGACGTGACCTTCCGCTACAACGTGGCGGGCGCGCCGCTGTACGATCATTTCTCGCTGAAGATCGCGCCCGGCGAGCGGGTGGCCCTGGTCGGCCCGACAGGCTCGGGCAAGTCGACCTTCGTCAAGCTGATCCAGCGGCTACACGACCTGCAGGGCGGCCGGATCGTCATCGACGGCCAGGACGTCTCAGCCGTTGGGCAGGGCTCCCTGCGCCGGGCCATCGCGGTGGTGCCGCAGGATCCGGCCCTGTTCCACCGCTCGTTGCTGGAGAACATCGCCTACGGCAAGCCCGACGCGACGCGCGAAGAGATCGAGGACGCGGCCCGCCGCGCCCACGCCCACGACTTCATCCAGCGCCTGCCCAAGGGCTACGACACCCTGGTCGGCGAGCGTGGCGTGAAGCTGTCGGGCGGCGAGCGCCAGCGCGTGGCCATCGCCCGCGCCTTCCTGGCCGACGCGCCGATCCTGGTGCTGGACGAGGCGACCTCGTCACTGGACGTCGAGACCGAGGCCGAGGTCCAGGTGGCCGCCGAGGCCCTGATGGCCGGCCGCACCACCATCGTCATCGCCCACCGCCTGTCGACGGTGCGCGGCGCGGATCGGATCCTGGTGTTCCAGAAGGGCCGGGTGGTGGAGGAAGGGCGGCATGCGGAGCTGAAGGCGCAGGGCGGGGTGTATGCGCGGTTGAATGCGGTGAGTGAAGGGGTGGGGTAGCTCCTTCCCCTCACGGCAAATCAGCTTGTCATCCCGGCCGCAGCGAAGCGGAGAGCCTCTACGAGGCTTCCGGGATGACAAGATTTGGGTTTGCGAACAGGTCTGGATTACTTCCCCGGCTTCAGCCCGCTCATCAGCCCCGGCGCCTCTACCGCGCACCCGGCCGTGAACGGCGTGAAGGCCAGCCGCAGATCCCCCACCAGGATGTCGCGCCGGGGAACCGGGTCGGCCATGCGCGCGGGGCCCGCCTTCAGCGCCTGCTCCAAGTCCGTGCCGCTGCAGCGGGCCGAGGCCGTGCCGATCTTCTTCCAGCTGTCCTTCGGGAACTGTTTGAGCACGTCGAAGCTGCCGCCGTTCGAGAACAGCACCTCCTCCTTGCCGTCGTCGTCGACGTCCAGCAGCACGGCCGAGCAGACCGTGTCGGGATAGATGCAGACCGAGTCGCCCTCCGACGGCGTCCAGTCCTGGCGCAGCAGGGTGTCGGGCAGGGCGCGGCCGGCTGGATAGACCGTGGTCTTGGTGAAGCGCGGGCGCGCGCTGATCGGCGGGCGGACGCTCCAGGCCAGGGCTTCGGCGGCTTCCTTGGCGATGGCGGGGTCCTGGCCGGCTTTCAGGGTCTCCAACGCCTTACGGCCATAGCGACCGCCGTCGAAGCGCAGGAAGGCGTAGTCGAACGTGTCGGCCCCGACCTTGCCGTGTGTCAGCCGCTTGACCTGGTCGCCCACCGACAACCGGGCCGGATCGGCGATCGGCGTGAAGAGGGCGGTCAGCAGGGCCAGGCTGACGAAGGCCATGATGACGTTGGTGCGTCCCAGGCCCTTCATCCACACGGTCTTGCGGAAGGCGGCGATGGCGTAGCCCACCGCATAGCCCAAAGCGACCAGCACGAAGGCGGCGGCGAACACCCGCTCGGGCGTCAGGCCGTGCTGGCCCACGCGCAGCGAGAGGCCATAGGCGGCCAGCAGGGCGATCGGGATCAGCAGCAGGGCGGCCAGGCGTCCGGCCCAGCGCAGCACGATCGGCGGCGCCTCGTCGCCATCCTGGTAGGCGGCGTTGATCAACACGATCAGGTGGGCGGCGGCCGTCAGCAGCAGGGCGGTGGCGGCGCGGGTCTTCCACAGCGGCTCCAGGCCCGTGAACGGCAGGCTGGCCAGGAAGGCCGCCGCGATCAGGGCCATCAGCGGCAGCAGCCAGGCCAGCAGGGTTAGGGCCACGGTCCGCACGCCGCGCACGAGGCTGGAGCGCACGTCGGTCAGCTGCACGGCGGCGGCGAACATGGTGGTGGTGGCCGGGAAGGCGAAGGCCGGCTCGGCGATCAGCTTCTGAAACGCCTCGATGCCGATCAGCTTGAAGAGGGCCGAGCCCAGGAACAACAGGATCCAGAACACGCCCGTGAAGCCGGCCGACAGGGCCAGCTGCACCCCGTGCATCCAGGCCGCGTCAAAATAGCCGTGATAGCTGGCTAGCCATTTGCGCTCGGTGTCGGCCGGCTGGATCAGGTGGTGGGCGATAAAGAGGCCGCCCGCGATGGCCAGGAACACCGGGGCGTCGGGCATGACGTCCGGCGTCGTGGCTCGCCAGGCGCCGTGGAAGGCCAGATAGGCCGCGAAAGCCGCCGCGCCCAGGCTCCAGGCGATCAGGCTGGTCCGCCGCATCGCGCCCAGGCCCGCCAGGATCACGAACGGCGCGAAGAGGGCGGTCAGAACCAGGGGCGCGAACGCCGTCGGCTGGGTGGCGGGCCAGGCCTTGATGTCCTCGGCGTGGCTCAGCAGGTACAGCGCCACGCCCTGGACCAGGCCGACGGCCAGCCGGACGCCGGTGGTGAAACGGGCCGATTGGCTCGCCGTCTGGTCCATCGCTCGTTCCCCGCGCAAGCTCCGCGCGCTCGGACAGGATCACGCCTGGGCGCCGTTGTGAAGCTGGCGTCTATGCTCTAGCAATTTCCGCCTCATTACGGGGGTGTGCATGCGTAATTCATTCAAGGCCGCGCTGGCCGGCCTGGTCCTGGCGTCCGCCTTGGGCGTTGCGGGCGGCAGTTTCGCCCAGGACGCCAAGGGCGGCGACAAGCCTCCAGCCATCGACCTGCCCGCCTTCCCGGGCGACAAGTCGGTCAAGCAGACCACGACGGTGGGCGGCAAGACCATCGCCTACACCGCCACCGTCGGCGCCCTGCCGGTGCGCGACGAGAAGGGCAAGAAGGTCGCCGAGGTGGTGTTCACCGCCTACACCCTGGACGGCCCGCGCGATCCCAACCGCCCCCTGACCTTCGCCTTCAACGGCGGTCCCGGCGCGGCCTCGGTCTATCTGAACTTCGCCCTGGGCCCCAAGCGCGTGCAGTTCGGCGCCGAGGGCGACAGCCCGTCGGCCAACGTCAAGCTGGAGGACAACCCCGCCAGCTGGATGGACTTCACCGACATCGTTTTCATCGACCCGGTCGGCACCGGCTTCTCGCGGTCGCTGGTCAGCGAGGACGAGACTAAGAAGCGCTTCTATGGCGTGAAACAGGACATCGACTACCTGTCGCGCATCGTCTTCGACTATCTGGTCAAGACCGACCGCCTGGCCTCGCCCAAGTACATCGTCGGCGAAAGCTATGGCGGCTTCCGCGGCCCGCGCCTGGCCTACACGCTACAGACCGATCTCGGCGTGGCCGTGAAGGGCGTCGTGCTGGTCTCGCCGCTGCTGACCAGCGCCGGCCGCCAGGGCCAGGAGGTCTCGCCCCTGCCGTCGATGTGGACCCTGCCGTCGATCGCCGCCGCCAAGCTGGAGCGCGACGGCAAGCTGTCGGCCGACAATATGAAGGCGGTCGAGGACTACACGCGCGGCGAATACATGGTCGACCTGATGAAGGGCTCCGACCCCGCCGCCCTGGAGCGCCTGACCACCAAGGTCTCGGCCATGACGGGCCTGGATCCCAACTATGTGCGCCGCGCCGGCGGCCGGCTGGAGACGCAGTCGTTCCTGCGCGAGGTGTTCCGCGACAAGGGGCGCCTCGGCAGCCGCTACGACAGCAACGTCACCGCCCTGGACCCCTTCCCGAACGCGCCCGAGCAGGAGGTCAACGACCCGATCCTCGACGCGATCATCGCCCCGACCACCAGCGCCATCGTCGACTTCACCACCCGCATCGTCGGCTGGAAGCCGGAAGGCCGCTACGACGCGCTGTCGGACGTCGTGAACCGCAACTGGGATCGCGGCCGAGGTCCGGACACCGAGTCGGTCACCGACCTGCGCAAGATCGTCTCGGTCGATCCGAAGCTGAAGGTGCTGATCGTCCACGGCTACAACGACCTGTCGTGCCCGTTCTTCGCCTCGCGCCTGATCGTCGACGCCATGCCGGCCACCGTCGCCGGTCGCGTGACCCTGTCCAACTATCCCGGCGGCCACATGTTCTACAGCCGCCCCGACAGCGGTCAGGCGTTCCGCAAGGACGTGATGGCGCTTTACGGCGTGAAATAGGCAGCAAACTAAACAGGCTGAACTGTTGCCCAATCGCCTGCCATGCTGACAACATCGGCAGATGCACCGCTCAAGAAAATTCTACGATGCCGTGACTACCCTTGTCACGGGCGGGGTTTTTACGGTCGGAGCGGCCGTGATGGGCACTCTCCAGTATTTTGGAATTGAGCCTCCTCGTTGGGCGTGGGCCATTTGGCTGGCGCTCATGAGCCTTTTGCTTGTTGCTGTCATTTGCACGGGTGCGCATTTGGTCTGGGCATGGCTTCGATCAAAGGGAGTCGGAATGTTCGCGATAGGTCTAATGGCGATAGGCGTGATGGCCTTTGTTGGCGGCCTCATGCTAGCCGCCCGTCAGTGGATACCCGAAAAGCAACCCTCACCTGCGCCAGCCGCCGCCGCTGTTTACACAAAGGCCGCCCCCGCTGCGCCTAATGGCGAGCCTACTGCTGTGATTGCTGCATCGGCCGGTCCACTTGATCGTCCTATCGCCTATGAACCTGCAGGCGTAAGCCTCGCTGAAGGGCAAGTTACTGCGTTCAAGTTCGGCGTCGTAAATAACGCCACAACCCTAATGAGCGTCCGCTTGGTGGGCGGAGAATTGCGAGTTGGAGGTCAGGTGGTCGGCCGCGTAACTGGAGGTCGCCCGGTCATGCTGGGCAATAAGCAAACGGCTTTCTGGCAGATCACCGCATCGGGCCCCAAAACGGTAGTGGAGGAGGCGAAAGAGTATATCGCAGCATCCGTGACCAGCACCTTGGGCAAGCCCGTCCCGCTTCCGCCGGCTTCCACAGGCTCCGCGACTGTCGAGATTTCCTATGACAACGTGCCCGCAAAAGGCGTGCGTCGCTCAAAAATCTCTTATAATTTTCCCACCAATGTTGGCGGTTACAGTACAACTGTAAATGGGCAGGAAGAGTTTTAATCCTCCACGCCAGAGATTGGTTGAGCGCTTGAGAAATCGGCGCGCAAATCCATGTAATATCGGGGAGTGGCGGCTTGTTGCCGCTACCGCGCCAGCCGCCCATCCGTCAGCGCGCCGACCTCGAACGGGAAGATCACCTCCGGATCCGGCTTGGCGATGCCCTTGAGCAGCTTCTTGTCGCCCGAGGCATGCAGCAGCCAGCGGATGACGTTCAGCCGCGCGGCCTTCTTGTGGTCGGCGCGCACGCAGATCCACGGCGCCTCGGGGGTGTGGGTGCGGATCAGCATGTCGTCGCGGGCGGCGGTGTAGTCGTCCCATTTCTCCTGGGCGACCTTGTCGAGCGGGCTGATCTTGAAGGCCTTCAGCGGATCGTCGGCCCGCGCCCTCAGGCGCTCGGCTTGCGTCTCGCGGCCGATATCCAGCCAGAACTTGCCGTAGCGCATGCCGCTGTCGACCAGCATGCGTTCGAACGAGGTCACGTCGTTGAGGAACTGGTCCTGCTGGGCGGCCGTGGAGAAGCCCATGACCTTCTCGACCCCGGCCCGGTTGTACCAGGAGCGGTTGAAGATCACCGCCTCGCCGCAGGCCGGCAGCCATTCGACATAGCGCTGGAAGTACCACTCGCTCTGTTCGCGGTCGGTGGGCTTGGGCAGGGCGACGACGATGGTGTTGCGCTTGTTCAGGTGCTCGGTGATCCGGGCGATCGTGCCGTCCTTGCCGGCGGCGTCGCGGCCCTCGAACACGGTCAGGATCTTCCAGCCGTCCTTGATGGCCTTCTGCTGCAGCTTGATCAGGGCCAGCTGCAGCTGGGCGAGTTCTTCTTCGTACTCGGCGGTTTTCGTCATTCGGGGAGCCTACCGCCAGATCCATCAGTTGCGCTAGAAGAGCCCATGATCCGTCTTTTCGTTCCGCAAGACCTGGCCCCCGGCTACGGCGTCATCCTGACCCTCGAGCAGTCGCGCTACCTGACCTCGGTGATGCGCCAGGCGATCGGCGCCCAGGTAGCGCTGTTCAACGGCCGCGTCGGCGAGTGGACCGCCACCCTGACCGAGACCGGCAAGCGCGGCGCGCTGCTGAAGGTGGATGAGCAGGTGCGGCCCATGAGCCTGGGCCCCGACCTCGACCTGGTCATCGCCCTGGTCAAACGCGGCCGGGTGGAGACCATCGTCGAGAAGGCCGCCGAGCTGGGCGTGCGCCGGGTGCGCCTGACCATCACCCGGCGGACAAACGTCGATTTCGTCAAGCTGGGACGCCTGGACGCCATCGCCATGGAGGCCGCCGAGCAGACCGGCCGGCTGGACGTGCCGTCGGTGGAAGATCCCGAAAAGCTCGACAAGATTCTGGACGGCTGGGACCCGGCCCGCCGGCTGGTGTTCTGCGACGAGGGCGGCGACGCCCTGCCGGCCATCGCGGCGCTGAGCGGATCGTCCGCACCGGCCGCCATCCTGATCGGCCCCGAGGGCGGTTTCGCGCCGGAAGAACGCGAGCGGCTGCGGAGCCTGCCCTTCGTCACGCCGGTGTCGCTGGGCCCCCGCATCCTGCGCGCCGACACCGCCGCCATCTCGGCCCTGACGCTGTGGCAGGCGGCGGCGGGCGACTGGCGCGGGAACGAAAGCTAAGCCTCGCCTCTTGAGGTTCACGCAGAAAGCGCCCAATTGCGCTTCTCGACAGTATGCGGCCGGCGTGGGGAAATGGGCCTCTCCCTGCTCGTAGCGTATCCGATCTTGGGGAGAGACGGCTGATGGCCGACACCGCTAGCCTGCAGGAGCGTCCGCTGACGCTCGACGAACTGACCGCCTATTTCGCCTCGGGCTCCAAGCCCAAGGACGCCTTCCGCGTCGGCGCCGAACACGAGAAGTTCGGCTTCTATCTCGGCTCGCACGCCCCCGTGCCCTACGAGGGCGACAAGGGTGTCCACGCCCTGCTGACGGGGCTTCAGCGCTTCGGCTGGAAGCCGGTCATGGAAGGCCCGACCATCATCGGGCTGGAGCGCAACGGCGCCAATGTCAGCCTGGAGCCGGGCGGCCAGTTCGAGCTTTCCGGCGCGCCGCTGCTGACCATGCATGACATCTGCGAGGAGACCGGCCAGCATCTGGACGAGGTCAAGACCGTCGCCGACGAGCTGGGCCTGGGCTTCGTGGGCCTGGGCTTCTCGCCGGTCTGGACGCGCGAGCAGGTGCCGGTGATGCCCAAGGGGCGCTATGTCATCATGCGCAACTACATGCCCAAGGTCGGCGGCCTGGGTCTCGACATGATGCTGCGCACCTGCACGGTGCAGGCCAATCTCGACTTCTCCAGCGAAGCCGACATGGTCGCAAAGTTCCGCATGAGCCTGGCCCTGCAGCCGATCGCCACGGCGCTGTTCGCCAATTCTCCGTTCACGGAAGGCAAACCCAACGGCTTCCTGTCGGCCCGCGCCAACGTCTGGACCGACACCGACGCCGACCGCACGGGCCTGTTGGATTTCGTGTTCGAGGACGGCTTCGACTTTGAGCGCTACGCCCGCTACGCTCTGGATGTGCCGATGTATTTCGCCAAGCGCGGCGACAAATATATCGACCTGGCCGGCCGCAATTTCCGCGACTTCATCGACGGCAAGATCCCCGAACTGCCGGGCGAGCGCGCCTCGATCAAGGACTGGGCCGACCACACCACGACCCTGTTCCCGGAAGTCCGCCTGAAGACCTATCTGGAGATGCGCGGCGCCGACGCCGGCCCGTGGAGCAGCCTGTGCGCCCTGCCGGCCCTGTGGACCGGCGTGTTCTATGACGACGCCGCCCTGGCCGCCGCCTGGGACCTCTGCAAGGACTGGACGCCGGAAGACCGCGCCGGTCTGCGCCGTGATGTTCCCAAGCTCGGCCTCAAGGCGGTGGTCGCCGGCCGCACCGCCCAGAACGTGGCCAAGGACTTCGTCGCTATCGCCAAGTCGGGCCTGAAGAACCGAGCCCACCTCAACGGCGGCTTTCTGGACGAGACTATCTATCTGGGTGAGCTGGAAGAGATCGCGGCCTCGGGCCGTACGCGGGCGGACAAGCTGCTGGAGCTCTACCACGGTGAGTGGAAGGGCGATGTGAGCCGGGTGTTCACGGACTGCGCTTACTAGCGCTCTTTCGTCCAACAAAGCTTGTCATCCCGGAAGCGCCGCAGGCGCTGTCCGGGACCCAGGGGCCGGCGCATCGCGGTTGCCCCTGGGTCCCGGCTCTCCGCTTCGCTGCGGCCGGGATGACAAGTCAGGTTTGGGCAAGGCTGTCCAAGCCCCCTTGGCCCAAGCGACCTAAGCTGAACTCCCCACCCGGAGCTCCGCGCCATGCCTGCCTACCCCCGCGACCGCACCGCCCTGCTGTTCGTCGATCCGTACAACGACTTCCTGTCCGAAGGCGGCAAGCTGTGGCCCCGCATCGCCGCCACCCAGGGCGCGGCGGGCCTCCACGACCACCTGAAGGCCGTCACCGCCGCCGCCCGCGCGGCCGGCCTGCCGGTGGTGATCGTGCCTCACCATCGCTACGCGCCCGGCGACCTGGACGGCATGCTGCACCCCAACCCCTACATCCAGGGCAGCGCCAGGGCCCTGGTGTTCGAGAAGGGCGGCTGGGGCGGCGAATGGCACCCGGACTTCGCGCCGCAACCGGGCGACATCGTCGTCAAGGAGCACTGGTCCAGCGGCTTCGCCGGCACCGATCTGGACTATCATCTCAAGCAGCGGGGGATCACCCACGTGATCCTGATCGGCCTGGTCGCCAACACCTGCATCGAGGGCACGGGCCGGGCGGCCTCGGAGCTGGGCTATCACGTCACCCTGGTGCGCGACGCGACGGCGGCGTTCTCCGACGCGGCCCTGCACGCGGCCCACGAGATCAACGGCCCGACCTACGCCCACGAAATCCTGACGTCAGAAGCGGTCATCGCCGCCCTGGCCTGAGCGGGAAGGCGGGTTTCGCGGGCGGCCGACTCCGGCTAAGAACGGAGCATGAACTTTTCCGACCCGTTCCTGATCCTCGCCGTCGTTTTTGCCCTGATGGCCGTCGCCGCCGGCCTCTGGGCCTTGGCGGCCAGCAAGCGCGCCAGCGCCGCCGACGCCCGCGCCTGGCAGCTGAACGAGCGCCTGGTCCAAGCCGACGAGCGCGCCCGTCTGCTGGAAGACCAGGCCGCCACCCAGGCCGAGCTGATCCGCGCCCAGGCCGCCCAGCAGGCGACCATGACCGCCAACACCGTCGCCGAGGCGCTGATCAAGCGGGCCGACGAGAACTTCAAGAGCCGCGAGGCCCTGTCCCAGGCGCGGCTGGAGGCCCAGCTGAAGCCGGTGGCCGAGACCCTGGCCAAGTTCGAGGCCCAGGTCACCGCCGTCGAGAAGAGCCGCGCCGAGGAGACCGGTGGGTTGAAGGCCCAGATCGCCGCCCTGATGGAGGCCTCGACCGCCACCCAGTTCGAGGCCCGCAAGCTGTCGGCCGCTCTGCGTCGCGGCGCGGGCGTCCAGGGCCGCTGGGGCGAGCAGACCCTGCGCAACGTTCTCGAGGCCGCCGGCCTCAACAAGCGCTTCGATTTCGAGGAGCAGTTCAGTGTCGACACCGACGAGGGCCGCCGCCGGCCCGACGTCAAGGTGCGCATGCCCGGCGCGGCGGTGTTCGTCATCGACGCCAAGTGCTCGCTGAACGCCTTCCTCGAAGCCCAGGAAATGACCGAGGAGGGCCTGCGCGAGGCCGCCCTGGTCCGCCACGCCGCCAGCGTGCGGGCCCACATGACCAGCCTGTCGGCCAAGACCTACTGGGACCAGTTCGCCGCCGAGGGCTCGCCCGACTTCGTGGCCATGTTCGTACCCGGCGACAGCTTCCTGGCCGCCGCCCTGGAGCGCCTGCCCGACCTGATGACCGAGGCGATGGACAAGCGCGTGCTGCTGGTCACGCCCACCACCCTGTTCGCGCTGTGCAAGGCCGTCGCCTATGGCTGGCGGGTCGAGGACCAGGCCAAGAACGCCGCCAACATCGTTGCGGTGGGCCGCGAGCTCTACAAACGCGTGGCGGTGATGGGCGCGCACGCGGGCGCGGTGGGCAAGGCGCTGGAAAGCGCGGTGGGCAAATACAACCAGTTCGTCGGCTCGCTGGAGAGCCAGGTCCTGACCCAGGCGCGCCGGTTCGAGGACCTTTCCGTCGACCACGAAGGCAAGGAAATCGCCGAACTGGCGCCGGTGGAACAGGGCGTTCGATCCCTGACCAAGCTGGCCCCTCAAGCGGGAATGGGACAATCCCCCACCTTGACGGTCGGAAATGAGACCCTTACCTGACACCTATCATGGCTATCCGTCGCATCCTCACCGTCGATAACGCCGCCGACATGGCGGTTCTCAAGCAAGTCTCCACGCCCGTGGCTGTCGTCGACGACGCCCTGCGCGCGCTGATGGATGATATGCTGGAGACGATGTACGACGCCCCGGGCATTGGCCTGGCCGCCGTGCAGATCGGCGAGCCGATCCGCGTGATCGTCATGGACCTGGCCCGCGAAGGCGAGGAGCCGACCCCGCGCTACTACGTCAATCCCGAGATCCTGTCGGCCTCGGAAGAGACCCAAGGCTACGAAGAGGGCTGCCTGTCGGTCCCCGAATACTACGACGAGGTCGAGCGTCCCTCGAAGGTGACGCTGCGCTATCTGAACTACCAGGGCGAGACCGTCGTCGAGGAGGCCGAGGGCCTGTTCGCCGTCTGCGTCCAGCACGAGATGGACCACCTGGAAGGCGTGCTCTTCATCGACCACCTGTCGCGCCTGCGGCGCGACCGGGCGATCACCAAGGTTAAGAAGTCGCGCCGCGCGGCCTAGCTTGTTTTTTTAGATGCTCCCCTCTTGGGGGAGCTGTCGCGGAGCGACTGAGGGGATCCTCAACGGTCTAGGCCGGAGAGGACCCCCTCCGGCCCTCTGGGCCACCTCCCCCAAAGGGGGAGGATCTGGGCCCTAGCTACCGCGTCGCCTCGTGCACTTCCTTCTTGGTCTTGTCGCCGGCCTTCTCGGCGCCCTGCTTGATGTCGTGACCGGCGTCCTTGGCCGCGTCGCCGGCCTTCTCGCCCGCTTCCTGCATCTTGTCGGTCGCCTCGCCGGCGGCTTCCTTCAGGTCGGCGCCGGCTTCCTTGGTGCTTTCCTTGATGGCCGTGCCGGCTTCCTTGACGTCGGGGTCGTTGGCGATGGTGTGGGCGGCGTCCTTGATCTCGGAGGCGGCCGCCTTGGCGCCTTCCTTGACCTCGGTGGCGTGTTGGTCCGAACAGGCGGCCAGCGACAGGGCGGCGGCGCAGACGGCGAAAATCAGGGTGGAACGCATGGTGATGCTCCTGGAAGATATGTCGGCTGAACAACGGTCGCCCAAGGCCAAGGTTCCGAGTCCGCTTTCCGCTCGCCTTCCCTTGGCGGCTCCGGACCGCTAAACCGCGCCCATGCGCATCGCTTTCCTCGGCACTCCCGATTTCGCCGTCGCCTGCCTGGCCGAACTGGTCGCCTCGGGCCACGAGATCGTCTGTGTCTATTCCCAGCCGCCGGCCCCGCGCGGGCGCGGCCAGGACCTCAAGCCCTCGCCGGTCCACGCCTTCGCCGAAGGCCTGGGCCTGCCGGTCCGCACGCCCGTGTCGATGAAGACCGCCGAGGAGATCGAGGCCTTCAAGGCGCTGGATCTCGACGCGGCCGTGGTGGTCGCTTTCGGCCAGATCCTGGTGCGCGAGGTGCTGGAAGCGCCGCGCGAGGGTTGCTTCAACCTCCACGCCAGCCTGCTGCCCCGTTGGCGCGGCGCGGCCCCGATCCAGCGCGCGATCATGGCCGGCGATGCGGTGACCGGCGTCCAGGTGATGCGGATGAGCGAGGGCCTCGACGAGGGGCCGATCCTGATGTCCGAGCAGGTGCGCATCGACAAGCTCGAGACCGCCGGCAGCCTGCACGACAAGCTGGCGCAGGTGGGCTCGCGAATCCTGCCCGTGGCGCTGGGCGCCATCGAGCGCGGCGGGGCCCGCGAGACGCCCCAGGCCGAGGAGGGCGTAACCTACGCCAAGAAGATCAAGTCGGCCGAGGCCCGCATCGACTGGACCCGTCCGGCCGCCGAGATCGATTGCCACATCCGCGGCCTGTCGCCGTTCCCTGGCGCGTGGTTCGAGGCCCCGTCGGACAAGGGCCCTGTCCGTGTGAAGGCGCTGTTGTCGCGCGTCGAGGACGAGAGCGGCGCGCCGGGCGAGGTGCTCGACGACGCCCTGCTGATCGCCTGCGGAGCCAATGGGGAGGGAGGCGCGATCCGCCTGCTGAAGGCCCAACGCGAGGGCAAGGGCGCCCAGGACGCCAGCGACTTCACGCGGGGCTTTCCGCTGCCCGCCGGCACGATCCTGGCCTGATGCCCCGCTACCGCCTCCTCGTCGAGTATGACGGCCGCGCCTATAACGGCTTCCAGGCCCAGGCGACCTTACCGTCGGTGCAGGGGGCGATCGAGGCGGCGGTGAAGGCGTTCTGTGGCCAGGAGCTGCGGATCGCTGCGGCGGGCCGTACCGACACCGGCGTCCATGCGACGGGCCAAGTCGTACACGTCGATCTCGAGCGCGACTGGCCGACCCAGACGGTTATGAACGCCCTGAACGCCCACCTGACCCGCGAGGCGGTCAGCATCCTCGACTGCGAGATCGCGGAGGGCGACTGGCACGCCCGCTTCTCGGCCAATGAGCGGCGCTATCTCTACCGCATCCTCAACCGACGCGGTCCGCCGGCGCTCGACAAGGGCAAGGTCTGGCATGTGAAGAAGCCGCTGGACGCCGAGGCCATGCACGCGGCGGCGCAGGCGCTGGTGGGGCTCCATGACTTCACGACCTTCCGCGACATGCACTGCCAGGCCAAGTCGCCGCTGAAGACGTTGGACGTCGCGCGGGTGAGCCGGGTGGGTGAGGAGGTGCATCTGTCGTTCGAGGCGCGGTCCTTCCTGCATCGGCAGGTGCGGTCGATGACCGGGACGCTGGTCGAGGTGGGGATCGGGCGGTGGAGCGCGGCGGACGTACGTGAGGCGCTTGAGGCCAAGGACCGCACGGCCTGTGGGCCGGTGGCGCCGGCTGATGGGCTTTATCTGGTGGGTGTGGGGTACTAGCCCCCTCCGCGCTGCGCGCTCCTCCCCCATAGGGGGAAGATGATCTTATCCGCCCCCTATGGGGGCGGACGGCTGCGCAGCAGCCCGGTGGGGGCCAGTGTTCAGCCTAATCCACCAGCTCCGCCGGCGCCTTGCCGCCGTTCTCCGACAGCTTCTTGATCACCTGCTTATGCAGCCAGATGTTCATCGTCGCGCTGTCGCCCTTGTCGCCGGTGAAGCCCAGCTCGTCGGCCAATTCCTTGCGCTCGGCTAGCGAGCTTTCCATCCCGACCAGCTTCATCAGGTCGACGATCGAGTGTCGCCAGTCCAGCTTCTGTGGATTGTTGGCCGCCAGATCGTCCAGCACGGCGGTGACGTCGACCGGCTGAGGCGCGGACTTCGGGGCCGGCGCGGCGGCGGTCGGAGTCGGCGTTTGGGTGGGCGTAGGAGCCGGGGCGGGCGCGGTCTTGGGCTTGTGGCCGAAGATCTTGCTCATGATGTTGCTGAAGATACCCATGTCGCGCTCCTGAAGGTCTGGAGCCGATCAACGCGTCGGAGTCCGCGCGGTTCGAAGCTAGAGCACCGAACAGTTCGTTAGCTGTGCGAAAGCTTCCAGCGCCGATGTTCCGACCACGGAGGTTCCAAACCGGTCCAGCTCCGGCGACCACACGGTGATCACGGCCTTGCCCGGGACCACGGCGACAATGCCGCCGCCAACGCCGCTCTTGGCGGGCAGGCCGACGCGGTAGGCGAAGCTGCCGACGCTGTCATAGATGCCGCAGGTCAGCAGCAGGGCGTTCAGCCGCCGGGTCAGGCGGTCGGGGAAGATGGTCTCCTGGATCACCGGCGAGAAGCCGCCGGCCGCAAGGGGCAGCATGGCGCGGGCCAGCTGCCGGCAACTCATGGTCAGGGCGCACTGGCGGCAATAGGCGGCGACCACGGCCTCGGGGTCGTGGGTGATGGTGCCCTTGCCGCGCATCAGGTTGGCGATGGCGCGGTTCTGGTGGGCGGTGGCGAGCTCCGAGGCGGCGACGGCTTCGTCGATCTCGACCGCTTCGTCAGCGAGGAAGCTGGCGAAGCCCCGCACCAGCGCGGCGGGGTCTTTCACCGTGTCCAGCAGGTGGTCGGTGATCGCCAGGGCCCCGGCGTTGATGAACGGGTTGCGCGGCACCCCGGCCTCGGCCTCGAGCTGGGAGAGATGGTTGAACGGCGTGCCAGACGGCTCCTTGCCGACCCGCGTCCAGACCTCGTCGCCGAAGCGGTTCAGCGCCAGGCCCAGGGCGAAAACCTTGGTGATGCTCTGGACCGAGAAGCCCTCGTCGGCGTCGCCGATCACGTGCTCGCCGCCGTCGATCGTGCGCACGGCCATGCCAAACTTGTGGCCGGGCACGTCGGCCAGTTCGGGGATGTAATCGGCCGGCCGGCCCTTGCCGAAGTGCGGCTTCACCAGCACGGCCACCTCGGCCAGGACGTCGTCGATCGAAAACTCGTCCATTTTCACTCCGTCATCCCCCGACCTGTTCGGGGGACCCAAGCCGGGTTGAGCACGTCACGGAACGCCGCTTGGGTCCCCCGGATGAACCTGGGGATGACGGCGGGGTCTAGGCGAAGGCCTCGAAATAGCGTCGGATCAGGGCGGTGTAGGCGTCGGCCAGGTAGCGGATCTCCTCCACTGGAACGCGCTCGTCGACCTGGTGCATGGTCGAGCCGACCAGGCCGAACTCGACGACAGGACAAAGGCTGCGGATGAAGCGCGCATCGCTGGTGCCGCCGGTGGTGGACAGCTCCGGCACACGGCCGGTGGCCTCGCCCACCGCGCCGACGATGACGTCGGTAAAGGGGCCCGGCTCGGTCAGGAAGGCCTCGCCGCTGATCTTGCACAGGGCCTCGACGCGGCCAGAGAAGCCCTCCGCGGCCTCGCGGCACTCGGCCTCGATCCAGGCGGCCAGGTCCTTGCCCTGGTGGGCCGGGTTGAAGCGGATGTTGACCCGCGCCCGCGCCGTGGCCGGGATGACATTGGTGGCGGTGTTGCCGACGTCGACGGTGGTGACTTCCAGGTTCGAGGGCTGGAAGCCGGTATAGCCGTCGTCGAGCACCCGGCTCTGCAGGCGGCTGAGGATATCGATCAGGACCGGGATCGGATTGGCGGCGCGATGCGGATAGGCGACGTGGCCCTGCACGCCGTCGACGGCGATCCAGGCGTTGATGCTGCCGCGCCGGCCGATCTTGACCATGTCGCCGAGCAGGCTAGCCGACGTGGGCTCGCCGACGATGCAGTGGTCGATGATCTCGCCCTCGGCGGCCAGGGCCTGGACGACCTTGACCGTGCCGTCCTCGGCCACGCCCTCCTCGTCGCCGGTGATCAGGAAGCTGATCGCGCCGGGCGTTTCGGGCATCCGCGAGACGGCGGACACGAAGGCGGCGATGGCGCTCTTCATGTCGACCGCGCCGCGGCCGTAAAGTACGCCGTCCTTGATCTCGGCCTCGAACGGACCGGCCGTCCAGGCGGCGTCGTCGCCGACGGGCACGACATCGGTGTGGCCGGCGAAGCAGAGATTGGGGCGGTCGGTCCCGCGCTTGGCGTAGAGGTTCTCGATCTCGCCGAACTTCATGCGGCGGCAATCGAAGCCCAGGCCTTCCAGCTGGCGCTGCAGCACGTCCATCGCGCCCTCATCGGCCGGTGTCACCGACGGACGGCGGATCAGGGCCTGGGCGAGGTCGACGGGGTCGATGCTGACGGAAACGGGCGCGGGGCTGGTCATGATCCTGCGTTTAGGCTTCCCTCCGCCCTGACGCAAACCAAGCAAGTCTCTTCCCCGGATTCCCATGCCCAAGATCGATATCGACAGCGCGCCCACCCGCTTCGGCACGGCCTATCCGCCGCCGTTCGACGCGCCGTGCCTGGAGCGCCAGCGCTGGAAGCTGGGCGACGCCGCGGGCCTGACCCAGTTCGGCGTCAACCTGATGCGCCTGCCGCCGGGCCAGTGGACCAGCCAGCGTCACTGGCACACCGCCGAGGACGAGTTCACCTGGGTGGTCGAGGGCGAGGTCGTGCTGGTCGAGAACGACGGCGAGACGGTGCTGCGGGCCGGCGACTGCGCGGGCTTCAAGGCCGGGGTCGCCAACGGCCACCACATCCAGAACCGGTCCGACAAGGTGGCGGTGCTGCTGGAAATGGGCACGCGCGCGCCGGAGACTGACGGCTGCGACTATCCCGATATAGACCTTATCCTGCGCGAGGGCGAGGAGACGTATCGGCGTCGGGATGGGACGCCGTATGAGGTCGAGGGCGGGCGGAAGCGCTGAGTCTTCTTAGTTCGAACATCCCCGCGAAGGCGGGGACCCAAACGGGATTGGCCGGCGGCAGCACCATGATCCGAACGTCAGCTTGGGTCCCCGCCTTCGCGGGGATGTTCGATATATAGAGTTCATGATATGTTCTCATGTCGTCGGCGGGAGGCCAGACCGTGAGAGACATGCAGTTCTGCGTTTATCTGCTCGCGAGCGGTCCCTACGGAACGCTCTACTGTGGACATACCGACGATCTCGTTCGTCGTATCTGGCAGCACAAGGAAAAGGTCTACAAGGGCTTCGCCGCCAAGTACGGCGTCGACCGGTTGGTCTGGTATGAGGCGGGCGATACGCGCGAAGGCGCTTTCGTCCGTGAGCGGCAGATCAAGAAATGGAATCGCGCCTGGAAAATCCGCCTGATCGAGGCTGAGAATCCGACTTGGGCGGATCTGTATGAGACGCTGATCGGCTAGCCGCTAGCCGATTGCGCTCATCCCCGCGCTGGCGAGGATGAGCGCGTGCATGAGCCCTAGTCCCGCAGCAGGTCGTTGATGCTCGTCTTCGACCGGGTCTGGGCGTCGACCGTCTTGACGATCACAGCGCAATACAGCCCCGGGCCGCCCTTCGGGTCTGGCAGGTTGCCCGGCACCACGACGCTGTAGGGCGGGACCTTGCCGATGTGGATCTGGCCGGTCTTGCGGTCGACGATCTTGGTCGAGGCGCTGATGAACACGCCCATCGACAGCACCGAGCCTTCGCCGACGACCACGCCCTCGACGACTTCCGAGCGGGCGCCGATGAAGCAGTTGTCCTCGATGATGGTCGGGTTGGCCTGCAGGGGCTCCAGCACGCCGCCGATGCCGACGCCGCCCGACAGGTGGACGTGCTTGCCGATCTGGGCGCACGAGCCGACAGTCACCCAGGTGTCGACCATCGTGCCTTCGTCGACATAGCCGCCGATGTTCACGAACGACGGCATCAGGATGACGTTCTTGCCGACATAGGCGCCGCGACGGACGATGGCGCCGGGTACGGCGCGGAAGCCGCCGGCCTCGAACTGCGGGGCTTCCCAGCCGTCGAACTTGTTGGGGACCTTGTCCCACCACGGGCCGACGCCGCCGCCCATGGCGCCGGCGCGCATGACGGTGTTGGGGTTGAGGCGGAACGACAGCAGCACGGCCTTCTTCAGCCACTGGTGGGTCACCCACTCGCCGTCGATCTTTTCCGAGACCCGGGCCTTGCCGCTGTCGAGCAGCAGCAGCGATTCTTCCACCGCTGTGCGGACGGGGCCGGTGGTGGCGACCGAGACGCCGTCGCGGGCCTCCCAGGCGGCTTCGACTTCGGTTTGCAGGTCGGAAAGGCTGACGGTCGTGGTCATGGCTAGGCTTCCTTCAGGCGCGCCGAGGTCAGGAACCCGGCGAGGTCGTGCGTGCGATGATGGACGAATTCGGAGGTCGAGGCCGCCGCGTGGGCGCCGACCAGGATGGTGGTCATGCCCAGGCGCGCGGCGGGGACGAGGTTCTTCTCGCTGTCTTCGAAGAAGGCCGTGACCGGCGGATCGATGTCGTGGCGCTTGGTGATCTTGTCGAAGGTGGCCAGAGCCGGCTTCGGCACATAGTCGGCCGTCTCGATGGCAAAGACGTCGCTGAAGAGATCGCGCAGGCCCAGATGGGCCAGCACGCGCTCGGCGTGACCTTCGGAGCCGTTGGTGAAGATCAGACGGCGGCCGGGCAGGCGGTCTATGGCGTCGCGCAGGGCGATGTCGGGGACCAGGCGATCCATCGACACGTCGTGCACCTCGTCCAGAAACGCCTTGGGCGCCATGCCGTGGTGGGCCATCAGCCCGGCCAGGGTGGTGCCGTGCTCGGTGTAGTACTTCTTCTGCAGCGCCCGGGCTTCCTCGCGTGGAAGCCCGGTCTCGCGCTCGACGAAGTCGGTCATCCGCCCCTCGATCAGGGCCATGTATTCGCTCTCGGCCGGATAGAGGGTGTTGTCGAGATCGAACAGCCAGGTGTCGACGTGGGTGAGGTCGGCGCTCATTTCGAGATGAGCGTGCCCGCGCCGTGTTCGCTGAAGAGCTCGACGAGCATGGCGTGCGGACGACGGCCATCCAGGATGACCACGGCCTCGACGCCCGACTCGACGGCGTGGATGGCGTTTTCCAGCTTGGGGATCATGCCGCCGCTGGCGACGCCGCTCTCGATCAGGCCGCGGGCCTCCTCGATCGTCATCTGACGAATGAGCTCGCCGTTGCCGTCCAGCACGCCCGCAATGTCGGTCAGCATCAGCATCCGCTTGGCCTTCAGCGCGCCCGCGAGCGCGCCGGCGACGGTGTCGGCGTTGATGTTGAAGGTCTGGCCGGCTTCGGAGACGCCGATCGGGGCGATCACCGGGATGTAGTCGGTTTCCGACGACAGCAGGGCCTGGATGATGTGCGGATCGACCTTGGTCGGCTCGCCCACGAAGCCCAGGTCGACGACCTGTTCGATATTGCTGTCAGGGTCGCGCTTGGTTCGGGTCACCTTCTCGGCGGTGATCAGGCGGGCGTCCTTGCCCGACAGGCCCACGCCCCGGACATCGGCCTCAGCGCCGGCCAGGGTGATCCAGTTGGCGATTTCCTTGTTGATGGCGCCCGACAGCACCATCTCGGCCACTTCCATGGTCGCTTCGTCGGTGACGCGCAGGCCGTCGATGAAGGTCGACTTGACGCCGGCCTTGTCGAGCATGCGGCTGATCTGCGGGCCGCCGCCGTGTACGACCACGGGATGGACGCCCAGCAGCTTGAGCAGCACCGCGTCGGCGGCGAACACCTTGGCGACCTCTTCCTGGCCCATGGCGTGACCGCCGTATTTGATCACCACCGTCTCGCGGTCGTAGATCTGGATGTAGGGCAGGGCCTCGGCCAGGGTCTTGGCTGTGGCCCAGCCGGCTTCCTCGGCGGCGTCGGTCAAGGTGGCTGATCCTGTACGAAAAGGGCGGGTCTCGATAGCGGACCCTGCCCCCCCTGTCATCCTAAAGCAGCGCGCGAAGGCTCAGCTTGGCTTGACGTCGAAGCGCCATTTCATGACCAGCACCGCCGACGACATGGCCAGGCAGGCCAGGTTCGAGGCGACCACCGGCCAGGCCTGGATCATGACGCCATAGGTCGTCCAGCAGGTGAAGCCGGCGACGGTGGCGAGATAGGTGCGCAGGGACACCGAAGAGGCGTCCTTCTCCTTCCAGATCTTGAAGATCTGGGGCGCGAAGCTGGTGATCGAGAGCAGGGCGGCGGCGACGCCGACCGCGACGGCCGCGGGCGAAGCCGCCATGGTCAGCCGGCTTTCGGCATGGCGTCGTTCAGACCCCACAGCTCGGCATAGGCCGGCGACAGGGTCAGGCCGATGGGGACCGGCCCCGGAGCCTGGCCTTGGCGCATGCAGATGGTCAGATATTCCAGAGCCGTCTTCACGCCATGGCTGGAATAGGGCTTGCCGATCACGCCGCAGGCCCCGGCGTAGTCGTCGGGCAGGCGCTTGACGTTGGCGGTCATGAACAGGGCCACCGCACCGCAGTCGTCGTGAATCTTGCGGGCCACCTCGACGCCGGTCGGGCCGTCGCACAGGTGGACGTCGACCAGGGCCAGGTCGGGATGGAGGTCATGGGCCAGGGTGACGGCCTCGTCGGAGCTCATGGCGTGGCCCACCGAGTGGCATCCGGCCTCCTCCAGCAGGAACTCCAGCTCGACGGCGAGGAGAACCTCGTCCTCGACAATCAGAACGCCGAGCGGTTGCTCGTCCATGACTCATCCTCACCCGAGACCTTCAGGGGCGCGCGCCGTTAACGGGCAAGTTGATCACGACGCGCGTACCGGGCTCCGCGTCGGAGGTCTCGGTCTTCGCCTTCAATTGCTGCGACAGCAGCTGGATGATGGTGAGCCCGAAACCCGACGTGTTCGCCGTACTTGTCCTACCAACGCCGTCATCGGTGATTTCGATCCGAAAATCGCCGTTGGCGCGCTTGATGCCCACGAAGATCCGTCCGGCGCGGTTGTCGGGGAAGGCGTGGCGCATGCAGTTGGACAGCAGTTCGCTGATCACGAGAGCCAGCGGCGCGGCCTTGGCGGCGGCCACATCCACCCGCTCCAGGTCCAGGCTGAACTCGATGTTGTCGCGCCCCGAGGAGCCCATCACGTCGGCCACCAGGTCGCGAACGAAGGCCGAGACGTCGAAGCGCTCGACGTCGTCGCTCTGGAACAGGCGGCGGTGGACGGTGGCGATGGCGTTGACCCGGTCCAGCATGCCGCGCATGGCCGCCTTGACCCCGGGATCGGACACGCGGCGGTTCTGAAGCAACAGCAGCGAGGAGATGAGCTGCAGGTTGTTCTTGACCCGGTGGTCGACCTCGTGGAGGAGGGCGGTCTTCTGCTCCAGCGCCTGGGTCAGCGCCTGGGTGCGCTCTGCGACCAGCTTCTCCAGGTCGTGCCGGGTGTCGCTCAGCGCGAACTCGTTGTGCTTCTTGTCGGTGACGTCCAGCTGCGAGCCGAAGAAATATGTGATCGCGCCAGCCGTGTCGCGGACCGGGCTGAGATAGAGTGCGTTCCAGAACGACGAGCCGTCCTTGCGATAGTTCAGCACCTCGCAGGCGATGTCCTCTCCGGCGGCGATCGCGGCGCGGATCATGGCCAGGGCCTCGGGATCGGTGTCGGGGCCCTGCAGGAAGCGGCAGTTGCGCCCGATCACCTCGTCGCGGCCATAGCCCGTCAGGCGCAGGAAGGCGTCGTTGGCGAAGATGATCGGATTGTCGGCCTGGCTGGCGTCGGTGACGATCATCGCCATCCGCGTGGCTCGGATCGCCGCAGCGAAAGGGTCTTCCGCACCGTGGCCGGCGTCGAGAGCGTCGGCGGCGCGGCGCGATTGCAAAAGGTCCGTCATTCGATAGCCCGACCCGGCATGTACATGGCCCCCCAGTTCGCGGCTAACGCGCCATGCCGCGCGTTGTTCCTGCTTGTGTCGGCTTCCCAACATTGACTCCAAAACAGTCGCGGCGTGAACCCCGGTCGGGATTCACGCCGCTTGGGCGAGGCGGAAAGGGGAGCAACCGCCTCGCGAGCCGATCAGGCCGCCGAGGCCTATTTCGGCTGGTAGATCTTGTCGAACAGGCCGCCGTCGGCGAAGTGCGTGGCCTGCGCCTTCTTCCAGCCGCCGAAGGTGTCGTCGATCGTCACCAGCGGGATGCTCTTGAACTTGCTGGCGTATTTCGCCGCCGCCGCCGCGCTGCGCGGGCGGTAGTGGTTCTTGCCGATCAGGTCCTGGGCCAGCGGGCTGTAGAGGAAGTTCAGATAGCCCTCGGCGGCCAGGCGGGTCTTGTGACGGTCGACGTTCTTGTCGACGATCGCCACCGGAGGCTCGGCCAGGATCGAGATCGACGGATAGACGATGTCGAACTTGCCCGGCAGTTCTTCCTGCGCAAGGTAGGCCTCGTTCTCCCAAGACAGCAGGACGTCGCCGATGCCGCGCTGGGTGAAGGTGGTGGTGGCGCCGCGCGCGCCGGTGTCGAGGATCGGCACGTTCTTGAACAGCTGCTCAAGGAAGGCCTGCGCCTTGGCCGGGCTGCCGCCCGGCTGCTTCAACGCCCAAGCCCAGGCGGCCAGATAGTTCCAGCGGGCGCCGCCCGAGGTCTTGGGGTTGGGGGTGATGACATCGATGCCGCCCTTCACCAGGTCGCCCCAGTCCTTGATCTTCCACGGGTTGCCCTTGCGGACCAGGAACACGATCGTGGAGGTGTAGGGCGTGGAGTTGTTGGGCAGACGCGACTGCCAGTTGGCCGGCAGCAGCTTGGCCTTGGCGGCGATCTCGTCGATATCGTAGGCGAGAGCCAGCGTGACGACGTCGGCCTGCAGGCCGTCGATCACCGAGCGGGCCTGCTTGCCCGAACCGCCGTGGCTCTGGTTGATGGTCAGGGTCTGGCCGACCTTGTCCTTCCAGTACTTGGCGTAGGCGGCGTTGATGTCCTTGTAGAGCTCGCGCGTCGGGTCGTAGCTGACGTTCAGCAGGGTCAACGGCTTGGCGCCTTGCGCCTGGGCCTGGCCCGCCAGCAGGGCCGGAGCCGCGAAGGCCGCCGCGCCTGCGCCGGCGGCGCCGATCACGCCGCGGCGCGTGGGGGTCTTGGGGTCGTGGGTCATGACGGATATCTCTGCTGAGAGGTTTGTCTTGGACACTGGAACGCTCAACCAGGCTTGTAGATCTGGTCGAAAACGCCGCCGTCGACGAAGTGCCGGGCCTGGGCCTTGGCCCAGCCGCCGAACTGCTCGTCGATGGTGACCAGCGGGATCTTGGGGAACTTGCCGGCGTACTTGGCCGCCGCCGCGGGATTGCGCGGGCGGTAGTTGTTCTTGCCGATCAGGTCCTGGGCCAGCGGGCTGTAGAGGAAGTTCAGATAGCCTTCCGCCACCAGGCGCGTGCCCTTGCGGGCGGCGACCTTGTCGACCACGGCGACCGAGGGCTCGGCCAGGATCGACATCGACGGATAGACGATGTCGAACTTGTCGGGGCCGAACTCCTGGCGGGCCAGGTGGGCTTCGTTTTCCCAGGTCAGCAGGACGTCGCCGATGCCGCGCTGGGCGAAGGTCGTAGTCGAGCCGCGCGCGCCGCTGTCGAGGATCGGCACCTGCGAATAGAGCTGCTTGACGAAGGCCTGGGCCTTGGCGTCGTTGCCGCCGGGCTGCTTCAGGGCCCAGGCCCAGGCGGCCAGATAGGCCCAGCGCGGGGCGCCGCCGGTCTTGGGATTGGGGGTGATGATGTCGACGCCCGGCTTGATCAGGTCGCCCCAGTCGCGGATCTTCCACGGGTTGCCCTTGCGGACCAGGAAGATGATCGTCGAGGTGTAGGGGGCCGAGTTGTCGGGCAGGCGGCCTTGCCAGTTTTTCGCGGTCAGGCCGCGCTTGGCGATCTGGTCGATGTCGTCGGCCAGGGCCAGTGTGACTACGTCGGCCTGCAGGCCGTCGATCACCGAGCGGGCCTGCTTGCCCGAACCGCCATGGCTCTGGTTGATGGTCAGGTCCTGTCCGACCTTGTCCTTCCAGTACCTGATGTAGGCGGCGTTGATGTCCTTGTAGAGCTCGCGGGTCGGATCATAGCTGACGTTCAGCAGGGTGATCGGCTTGAGCGCCTTGGCGTCGGCGGCCAAGGCTTGCGAGGCCAGGGTCGGCGCGGCGACGGCGGCCGCTCCGGTTGCGCCAAGGACGCCCCGACGCGTCGGCTTGTTGAAACTGCGGGTCATGGGGGCGTCCTTGGGTCAGGCTTACTGGCTTAGAAGGCGTACTGGCTGCGGACGTTGATCACCTTGTAGTCCTGACCGGCCTGGGCGCCGGCGGCGTCACGGCGATCGACGCTGACGTCCAGATAGTCGAGCGAGAACTTGGTCACCGGGTTGGGGAACCAGTTGAGGCCCACCGAGGCGATCGTCTGGTCGCCGCCGCGCACGCGGTCGGCCGCCAGGGTCGAGTACTCGTGGTGGTTCAGGTCAGAGACCGAGTAGCGGCCGGCCAGTTCCCAGGCGCCCCATTGGCCCTTGCGGGGATCGAACGGCTTGTCGACGGCGGGCGCGTCGAAGGCGAAGTTGTTGACGTTGTACTTGCGGGCCTCGCCGGTGATGACCCACGAGCCTTCGACGTACCAGGCCTTGAACTTCGGATCGCTGACGCCGGCGGCCGGGTTGCGGCGGTCCAGCGCGATGTCGAAATATTCGCCCTCGATGAAGAAGTTCTTCTTCTGGGCGGCCAGTTCGAAGCCGTAGTGGCGCGCGCCGGTCGAGTCGATGGCGCCCGAGGAGATCAGCTGGGTGGCGTCGACGCGCAGTTCCGGACGGTCGGTGACGGTGACGCTGTAGGGGCCGCCCGCCACGGACTGGGCCGGGGTGGCCACCAGGCTGGCGTTGGCGCCGACATGGACCAGCCAGTCCAGGCCCTTGAACGGGATGAACGCGACGCGGCCGACATAGCCCAGCTGCTCGTCGGTGGTGGCGGCGTCGCCGGCCTTGGCGCCGGTGATCGCGCCGGAGATCAGGTAGCGCTCGCCCACGGTCTGGACCTGCAGGCCGATGCGCTTGTCGGCGCCGGCCAGGCCGCGCGACAGCTCCGACGGCGACGGACGCTCGGGGAACAGCGAGCCGTTGGTCGAGGCGACGTCGGCCAGGCCGACGTTCGGGGCGAAGGCGCCGACCTTCACCTTGAAGGGCGCATAGTTGTACTGCAGCCACAGCTCCTGCAGCGTGCCGGCGCCGTCGGTGCCCGCGCCGCCGAACTCGAGCAGGACGGAGTAGTCGAAGTTCTTGAAGGCCTTGCCGTCGACGCCCAGGCGGGCGCGGCGGAAGTTGGTGCCGCTGTTGAGGTCGCGGCCGTTGGTGACCGAGGCCGGGACCGGCTTGTCCTGATAGTACTGGGCGGCGTCCAGCTGCATCACCGCGTGGATGTTGGCGCTGAAGGCGCCGTCGCCCGAGGCGATGGTCGGCTTGCCGCCGGCGATGCTGACGGTGGTGGCGCTCTGGGTGGCGCGGACGTCCTTGAGGCTGGCGGCGGTGGCGGCCTTCAGGTCGGCGATCTGGCCCGACAGGGCCGCGAGCTGGGCTTCCAGCGCGGCGATGCGAGCCTCGGCGTCGGTCTGCGACGCGGCGGTCTGGGCGTTGGCGGCCCCCGCCATCGTCATGAACGAAACGCCGGCGACAAGCGCGGTGCGCAGGGCTTTCTTGGTGATGGTCATGGTCTTCCCCTCTCGGCGTCGCGTTGGGCGCCGACCTGTTGCGGATAGGGAAGACGATTATTCCTAGTTATTAAATGGAGATTAGGAAACGCGGCTTTGAGTTTTTCTAGAGGCGTGGCGAAGCGTCGCAGCCCGTGCGCGAATCCCGTTCAATTCCAAAGAGATAAAAGGTTGCCAAAACCTTTAGGCGCTCCGTGTCCGGAGCAAATGGCCCGTTTGGCCAGGGCGGGCGGGCGTCGAAACGCCCGCCGCGCGGGTCGTTAGAACATCGCCCGGCCGGCGAGGCGCAGGTTGTAGCGCTTCTGTTTCTTGGCCGCTTCCACGCCGCCCTCGAGGGCCAGGTACGACATCGGGGTGCCGGCCTTGAGCGAGAAGCCCAGGGTCGCGGCGCCTTGCTTGTCGTCCAGGGCGGCCAGGGTGAAGGGGTTGCCGCCGGTGAAGCGGGCGGTGGTGTCGCCCACCTGTCCGGCCAGGGTCTGGCGATAGCCGACGCGCACTTCTGGACGCCACCAGACGTCCTTGCCGAAGTCGGCGCCGAAGGCGATGCCGAACTCGCCCGACAGGTTGCTGGAGGTGCGCTCCTCGACCGTCAGGTCGAAGCCCGCGCCGCCGCCCTTTTCGGTGCGCTTGCCTTCACGCAGCCAGACATAGTCGATACGGCCTTCCGGACGGGCGTAGTAGCGGCCGAACTTGGCCTCGTAGGCCGCGCCGCCGAACAGGTTGGCGGTCGCGCCGCCCCAGCGGGCGCTGTTCTTAAGCACCAGGTCGGCCACGCCGTCGCCATTGGCGTCCGGGGCGATGAAGCGACGGTCGCCGTCGAACCAGCCGTAACCCGCGCCGCCGCCGGCGTTCATGATCCAGCCGCCGACCGAACGCCGCCAGTAGGCGCCGCCCTGCACGAACGAGGCGGTGGTCTGCTCGCCCACCTTGGCGACGGTGTCGTGTTCCTCGACGTTCACATAGGCCAGGGTCAGGCCCAGGGCCCCGCCCGCGTCGCCCATGGCCTCATAGCCTGCGACGAAGCCGAAGGCCTGGTTGTCGGAACCGGCCGTCTCGCCCTTGTCGCGGCGGACCAGCGAGTTGATTTCCTGGATCCAGATGCTGTCGGGGCCGTAGCGCTCGCCCTTGTCGGGGCGGACGGCGGTGGCGGCCGAGATCATCTGGTTGGCCGACTGCAGCGACGCGAACAGACCCTCGCCCTGGTCGGGCAGCATCTGGTCGTACAGGTTCAGGAACCCGTCCTTGGCGTTCTGGGTCAGGAAGCTGCTGGCCAGACTGCTGTCGGCGCCGAGGGCCGCAAACACCGCGTCATAGGCCGAGGCTTCCGAGCGGTTGAAGCCGATCTCGGCGGCCGTGCGGCGACGCACGTCGATATAGACGTTGTTGGTGTCGGCGCGGCTGGTGGCGACGTAGAGGTAGGGCGAGTCCGCCAGCAGGGCCTGGCCGATCGAGCCGACGGTCAGGGTGCCGGCGCTGATGACCGTGTAGGAGGTCGGCTGCTTGACCAGGCTGGTCAGGCGCACGCCCAGCTCGGCGCCGCTGGCGATGTTGGCCGCGCCCGAGACCACCAGCTTGGTGTTGGTCCCCGCGGCCGCGTCGGCGGTGAACAGGATCTTGCCGCCCGAGCCGACATTGAGGCTGGTGGCGTTGATCGTGGCGGCGTTGGAGAGGCCCAGGCTGCCCTTGCCGACGGTGATGTCCAGCTTGCCGTCGGTGTCGGTCAGGGCGCCGAGGAACAGCGAGCCGCCGTCGACGACGAAGGTGTCCTGGCCGGCGCCGAACGACAGGTCGCCGATCATCGAGCCGTTCATCAGCTTGAAGGTGTCGGCGCCCGAGCCGAAGCGCACCGCGCCGACGATGGCCGGCTCGTCCGCGTCGTCCACGCCGTCGCCGTCGGCGTCCGCGTCGGCGACGCCGTCGGCGAGGTCGTCGCCGTCGTTGAGGCCGGTCTGCACCAGGGTCACGCCCGTGGTGTTGCGGCTGACGTCGATGGCCACGGCCTTGCCGGTCACCGTCTCGTTGGAGGCGAGGAGGTCGGAGTCGTCGGTGTCCAGCTCGTCGTCGGTCGGCACCACCGAGGCGATGATCTTGCCGTTGTTGATCAGGCTGGTCAGGCTGCCCGAATAGTCGATCACGCCGTAGGCGTTGCCCTTTTCGCCAGCCAGCGTGCTCGAGATCGCGCCGTCGTTGCGGAACGTGCTGGCGGTCGCGCCCGCGTCGATCGCGACGCCGCGCGAGTCGAACGCGCCTTCAGAGATCGAATAGGTGGTGACCGAGCCCTGGTTCCACAGCGTCGGGGCGTTGGCGCCTGCGGTCAGGTGGACGCCCGTGGAGTTGGCCTCGTAGGCGGTGGCGGCGATGGTGGCGGTCAAACGCGCGCCGTTGGCCAGGGTGGTGGTCTGGCCGGTCGCGCCGCCGATCTGGATCGCCGAGGCGGCGACCCCGTCATACACGCCGTTGGCGTTGACCGCGCCGCGCACGATCAGGCCGTAGGCGTTGTCGCCCGTGCCGACCGCGCCGATGGTGATGGCCTTGGTGTCCGAGCCGACCAGCAGGGCCGGGGCGCCGCCGAAGACGTTCAGCGACGACGTGCCTTCGCTGGCGTCGGCGACGCCGTCGCCGTCCTCGTCGGTGTTGGCGGTGTCCTTGTCGGCCGGGGGGGTGTCCAGCAGCACGCCGCCGGTGACGCTGGAGGCCACGCGGACGGCCGGGCCGCCCTGCAGCAGGTCGTCGGCGTCGAGCTTGTTGCGGTCGGCCAGCAGGCTGGGCCGCGAGGTGTAGCGATAGCCGGTGGCCGTGACGCCGCCCTGCACCACGAAGGCGCCGGTGATGTCGCCGCCGATGTCGACGCCGACCGCGTTCTTGCCGGTGGCCGAAACGCCGCCGTTGACCGTGACCTTGCCGGTCACCGGGGCGGCGACCTTGATGGCCGTGCTGTTGTCGCCCAGGACAGTGATCGAGCCGCTGGTGGTCAGGTTGCCGATCAGCTGGCTTTCCAGTGAGATGCCGGCCGAGTTGTTGCCCTCGATCGTGATCGCGCCGGCCGCGTCGTTGATGATGTCGCCGGTGAAGGCGCCCGGACCGGTCAGGCGGATGCCGAAGCGGTTCGAGCCCGTGGCGAACGCGCCGTCGATATCGCCGTCCGAGTCGGTGTCGGTGGGGGTGTAGTCCTCGGTCAGCGAAATGACGTTGGAGTTGGTCACCGAGCCGGTCTTGCCGCCCAGGATCAGCACGCCAGTCGAGTCGTTGACGCCGACGGTGGCCAGGGTCCCGAGGTTGGTGACCTTGTTGTTGCTGTCGAGGGTGATCATCGGCCCGGCCGTGGTCGGCTTGATCGAGCCGTCGGCGGTCACCTTGATGTCGTCGGCGGCCGCGCCCGTCGCCGTCGACGTCGAGATCGGCGTCGTACGGGCGGTCGAGACCGAGGTTTCAGCCGAAGCGCCAAACGCCAAAGCCAGGATAGGAGCGGCTGCGACTGTCGCGACCAGGACCTTGCGCTGCATTACGTACGATACCTCGGATAAGAACCCAGACCCTAACTTGCGTCACGTTGCGGCGAAATTGCGGTGAGCGACGCCGGCGACATTCATTAGGGCGCCAACCGTCTATCGCATGGCGTATCAGGGCGCCATATCTGGTTCGTCGAATCCCCCGCGGCGAGAATCGAGGCACGGGTCCATGTCGCCCGCGAAACATTCCCTTCTGACCGCTCCGCGCGCTCTGGCGAGCGCCGCCGCGCCTGTCCTGATCGGGCCTGGCGCGATCCTGGCCCTGGCCGCCGTGGGCGCCGCCCAGCCCGGTCCGGCGGTCGCCGCGGCCCTCGCGGCCGGTGTCGGCGGTCTCTATCTCAGCGCGCGCCATCGCCAGGCCGCGGCCATCGAGGCCCGGCCGACCGCCGCCCTGGCTCCGGTCGCGGCCGCCAACGCGCCGCCCTACGCGACGATTCTCGAGCGCCTGCCCGACCCGCTGATGGTGATCGCCGCCGAGGAGGCCGACGACCTGACCGGCCGCCGCTTCGTGTTCGCCAACGCCGCGGCGCGCGAGCTTTTCCGCATCCAAGGCGACGGCGCGCTGCTGGTCACGGCCGTGCGCAATCCCGGCGTGCTGGAGGCGGTGGACGAGGCCCTGTTCGGCGGCATCGAGCGCGCGGTCGAATACGAGACCGGCGGGGCCCAGGGCCGCGCCTGGATCGCCTACGCCCGGCCGTTGGAGGACAATCCCGCCGGCTCGCGCCAGGCCCTGCTGGTGCTGCGCGACGAGACCGACGCCCGTCGCAGCGAGCGCACCCGCGCCGACTTCCTGGCCAACGCCAGCCATGAGCTGCGCACGCCCCTTGCCTCGCTGTCGGGCTTCATCGAGACCCTGCGCGGCCACGCCAAGGAGGATCCGGTCGTCCGCGACAAATTCTTGGGCATCATGCAGGCCCAGGCCGAGCGGATGTCGCGGCTGATCTCCGACCTGATGAGCCTGTCGCGCATCGAGCTGAACGAACACATCGCGCCGCTGGGCCGGGTGGACCTGGCCATGGCCACCATCGACGTCATCGACGCCCTGGGCCCGCAGGCCAAGGAGAAGGCGGTCGGCTTCGATCCCGTCCTGCCGCCGCGCGGCGCGGCCGTGGTCGAGGGCGACCGCGACCAGATCATCCAGGTGATCCAGAACCTGATCGACAACGCCATCAAGTACACCCCGCGCGACGGCGTGGTGCGGGTCGAGCTCTATCCGGGGCTCAGCGCCGATTCGGCCGCCGCGCCACGCGATCCGGCGGCGGCGCGGATGTCGCTGCTGACCCCCGACCACGCCGCCGGCGAGCGCTACGCCACCCTGCGGGTCACCGACCGTGGGCCGGGCCTGGCGCGCGAGCACCTGCCGCGCCTGACCGAGCGCTTCTACCGCGTCGAGGGCCAGAAGAGCGGCGAGCGCTCGGGCACGGGCCTGGGCCTGGCCATCGTCAAGCACATCATGAACCGCCACCGCGGCGGCCTGACGGTGGAAAGCATCCAGGGCGACGGCGCGACCTTCGGCGTCTACCTGCCGATGGCCAAGGGCGTGGCGGAAGTCGAGACGGTGGCGGTGGCGTCGACCGAGGCGTAGGGGGCCGCCCTAGGGCTCATCGCCATTCAGCCGACCGAGACCACATGACCTGATCTTCCTAGGCACAAGGCCTAAGGAAGAAAGGTTTAAGGAAAGACCGTAACCGCGTCGCGATCCTTAAGGTCGATCCGGCTCTAGGCGAGCCGCGCCGCCAGCCAGATCGTCGAGGCGACCAGGGCCCCGCCGCCCAGGGCCCACCGGACCCTGTCGCCCAGCGGCCGGCCCCGGATGGCGAAGAAGAGCGGGGCCAGGGCGCAGACCAGCGCCACCTGCACCAGCTCGACGCCCAGGTTGAAGCCCAGGGTCGCGGCGATGACCTGGCCGGTAGTCAGTGACAGGGCGCTGATCGCCCCGGCGAAGGCCATGCCGTGCACCAGGCCGAAGCCGCCCGCCACCCAGGCCTCGCGCCGAGGGAAGATCGGTCGCAGCGCGTGCAGCGCCGAGATCCCCACCGACAGGGCGATCAGCACCTCGATTCCCCGGCCCGACGGCGGCAGCCAGCCCAGCGAGGCGGCCAGCAGCGAGGCCGAGTGGCCCGCCGTGAAGGCGCTGACCCGCGTGAAGGTGGCGACCAGGGCGCGCCGGCCGTCGGCGACCGGCCTCCAGCGCCGTTTTTCCGCATGCAGGGGCGCTGTCAGGATCAGGGTGATCAGGAACAGCAGGTGGTCGGCCCCCTCCAGGATGTGGCGGGCGCCCAGCCAGACCATGCTGATCCAGGCCGGCCAGGCCGGCGCGTCGGCCCGGTCGATCCGCAGGCTGCGGGTCTCGGCCCGCAGCGCGCCGACCAGCCGGGGATGCTGGGGAAGCACGTTGCGGTCCCAGTCCTGCTCCAGGCTGACGACCGCCTCGTGAGTGGCGATCTCCCGGACGATCACCTCGTAGTTCAGCACCAGCGCGGCGGGCGGTGGTCCGGCCGGCGGGGTCAACTCGACCTCGACGTTCCATTCGTCGGCGGGCGATCCGGTCTCGCGCAGGTTCAGCACCTTGACGGTCCATGGCGCGCCGTCGGGCGAGCGGGCCCTGACCCTGTCGGCGACATAGGCGCGGACGGCCGGGGCCGACAGCGCGGCGGGCGCGTCGCCCTTCGACGAGGGGATCAGCCCAGCCTGGGCGAACGCGACCTCCAGCCGGTCGGCCGGCAGCTTCAGGTGAAGCCGCCACGATGTGGTCAGCACCCGCACCTGCACGAACGACTTGGGCATTTCGTGGGCCGAGGCCAGGCCGCCCAGCAAGACGGTCCAGGCGGCCAGGGCGAGGATGATCGCCGCCAGCAGCGGCTTGGCGCGCGGCATCCTAGAAGGTGAAATTGCCACCGTAGTCCATCGTCTTGTCGCGCCAGATGCTGTGATAGTGGTTGGGGCTGAAGACGACGCCGCTCTGGACGCTGAACTCGATCCACACGCGGGGGCCGTCGATTCGCACGTACGAGCCGCGCGTCGACAGGTCCGAATAGGAGGCCCAGGCGATATAGGTCGAGGCCAGGGCCGCGTCGGTGGTGTAGGCGGCCGCCTGGCCCGTGCCGTTGGCGTCTCCGGCGTAGCTCTCGATCGCGGCCTTGACTAAGGCCTGCTGGCTGGCGCTGAGGCTCGACACCGCCAGGCCCGACTGGGTGCTGGGGAACTGACCGTCCTTCTGGGGCGGGACCAACAGGTCGTCATAGGCCTGGGACAGCTTGGCGGAGGCCAGCTGGCTGGAGCTCAGCCCATTGAGCATGGCCTGCAAGGCGTCGTGCTCGGCGCCCATGGCCGTGTACGAGGTCCCGCCATAGGTGAAGGTCAGCGGTTCGACCCCGACGAAGTTCGGCGTCATGCTGACGAAGTCGCCTTTCACGCTGGCCAGGAACGTATAGTGGTGGCCGGTGAACTCCAGGATCCAGGGGCTGGTGGTCGACGGCGTTCCCAGGAACGAGATATAGTAGAGGTTCTCGCCATAGCCGGTCGCCGCCGTGGCCAGGTAGCCGTCGGCTGCGCGCAGGCCCTTCATGGTGGTCTGGCCCTGGCTGGTCAGCGCCGCGTTGATCAGGGCCTCGGCCGCCGCCTTCTGGGTGGTGCTCAGCGAACTCAGCGCCAGGCCATGCCGCGTCACGAAGGTGGTCGGGAGGTTCGACCAGTACTTGGTCGCGTTGTCCGAGGTCAGGCTGTAGCTGACCGCCGCCAGCTCGGTGCTGCTGAGCGTGGCGCGGAAGGCGTTCGACAGGCAGACCAGCTGGGCGCCCTGGGTGGTCTCCGCGCAGGCGGACGACGAGGCGCTGCTGCTGGAGCTCGAACTGCTGGAGCTGCTTGAACTGGAACTGCTGCTGCTGGAGCTGCTCGACGACGAGGATGATCCGCCGCCGCCTCCGCAGGCGCTTAGCGTGGCGACCAAGGCTAGGCCGACGACCGCCGCGGTGACGCGATCGGCGCCGGTCCGGGCCGGCGAACGCTCGATGTTCATGTGATCTCCACGGTCACGATTGACGCCCCGTCGTGATCGGTGACCGTTGTTCTTTGCGCTCGGATTGCCGCCCGGTTACGTTCCTAGGCATCTGACGTGACAAACCTTTCGCCCGGTTGAGCTTGCCGTCCCGGCCACTGTCGTCAAACTGTCATCAATCCGTCGCATAAGCACAGCGCCGGGCGGGCATAGCTCGACCGGGGCGGGACGACGCGTTGTGCGCTGTCATCGCAACCCCTCGCGCAAGACCCCGCCGCACGCATGCTGACCTGGCTCTCGCTCCTGTTCTTGGCGCTGTTTTCGAGCATCGCCTACATGCTCGGCCGACGCCGCGCCGTGACCAACGCCGGCGGAGTCGCCCGCGTTCTCCACTCCCTTCCAGGCTATTACGGCAGCTACGCCGCTCTGTGGGCCGGCGCGCCCGCCGCCCTGCTGCTGCTGCTGGGCGCCATGTTCGGCGACCGGGTCGAGGACGCGATGCTGCAGGCCCAACGGCCGGCCATCGTCCAGACCCTGGACGCCGACCGCCAGAACGTCTTCTTCAGCGACGCCCAGGCCATCGCCGAAGGCGTCGCCCCCAGCGAGGTGGCCTATGAGGGCGAACTGAAGGTCGCCCTCGACGCCAAGGTCGTCGAGGCCAAGCGCATCGACAACCTGATCCGCTACAGCGTGCTGGGCCTGGCGGCCGTGGTCGCCCTGGCCGGCTTCCTGCTGGCCTTCCCGCGCCTGTCGGCCGACTTCCGGGCCCGCAACCGGGTCGAGGGCTGGGTCGGCGGCCTGCTGATGGCCTGCTCGATCGCCGCTGTCCTGACCACTCTGGGCATCGTCCTCTCGCTGATCTGGGAAAGCTGGCGCTTCTTCCAGAGCGTGTCGCCGATCTCGTTCCTGCTGGGCACCCAGTGGAGCCCGCAGATCGCCATGCGCGCCGACCAGGTGGCCTCGGAAGGCGCCTTCGGCGCCGTGCCGCTGTTCGCCGGCACCTTCCTGATCATGCTGATCGCCATGGCCGTGGCCGCGCCGGTCGGCCTCTATTCGGCGATCTACCTCTCGGAATACGCCAGCCGCCCGGTGCGCGCGACGATCAAGCCGCTGCTCGAGGTGCTGGCCGGCGTGCCGACCGTCGTCTACGGCTTCTTCGCCGCCCTGACCGTGGGGCCGCTGTTCCGGGCCGGCTTCAACGCCCTGGGCGCGATGCTGGTCGGCACGATGCCGGGCGTCGGCCAGTACCTGATGGAAGTCCAGAACCAGATGGCCCTGGTGGCCGGGGTGGTGATGGGCATCATGCTGATCCCGTTCGTCTCGTCGCTGTCGGACGACATCATCAACGCCGTGCCGCAGAGCTTGCGCGACGGCAGCTACGCGATGGGCGCCACCAAGTCCGAGACGGTCAAGAAGGTGGTCTTGCCCGCCGCCCTGCCGGGCATCATGGCCGCCATGCTGCTGGCCGTGTCCCGCGCCGTCGGCGAGACCATGATCGTCACCATGGCCGCCGGCCTGCAGGCCAAGCTGACCGCCAACCCCCTCGACACGGTCACCACCGTGACGGTGCAGATCGTCACCCTGCTGACCGGGGACCAGGAGTTCGACAGCCCCAAGACCCTCTCGGCCTTCGGCCTGGGCCTGACGCTGTTCGTCGTGACCCTGGGCCTCAACATCATCGCCCTGCGCATCGTCCAGAAGTATCGAGAACAGTATGACTGACGTCACCGCACCCGTCGGTTCCGCCGCTCGCGCGCCGCTGACCGCGATGGAAGCCCGCCTGAAGAAGCGCCACCGCGACGAGAAGATCTTCAAGGCCCAGGGCCTGGCCGCGATCGTCGTGGCGATGATCTTCCTGGTCGTTCTGGTCGGCCGCATCGTCGGCCAGGGCTACACCACCTTCACGACCCACACCCTGAGCGTGCCGGTCTATCTGAACCCCGAGCGCATCGACACCTCCGACCTGGAAGGCGTCAACTATGACTACATCGTCGCCGAGGCGGTGATGAAGAAGCTCAAGGTGCAGGACGACGACCTGGGCACCACCTCGGGCAAGGTCATGGACCTGATCAGCCGCGACTTCGGCTTCCAGCTGCTGAACCAGCTGAAGAAGGACAAGTCGCTGATCGGCAAGACCGTGACCGTGACCGGCCCGTTCAAGGCCGACGCCGACCTCTACTTCAAGGGCGAGATCAAGCGCTCGACGCCGGAAGGCGACCGCAAGCTCGACAACCAGCAGCTGGACTGGCTGGAGCAGCTGCGCGCCGACGGCTCGCTGAAGACCGGCTTCAACACCGCCTTCTTCACCAACTCCGACTCCACCGAGCCCGAACAGGCCGGGGTGCTCGGCGCGGTGGTCGGCTCGGCCATGATGCTGCTGATCACCGCCCTGATCGCCGTGCCGGTGGGCGTGATGGCCGCCGTCTATCTGGAAGAGTTCGCCCCGAAGAACCGCTGGACCGACGTCATCGAGGTCAACATCAACAACCTCGCCGCCGTGCCCTCGATCGTCTACGGCCTGCTGGGCCTGGCCTTGTTCATCAACTGGCTGCACGTGCCGCGCAGCTCGCCGCTGGTCGGCGGCCTGGTGCTGGCCCTGATGGCCCTGCCGACCGTGATCATCGCCACCCGCTCGGCCCTGAAGGCGGTGCCGCCCTCGATCCGCGAAGCCGCCCTGGGCGTCGGCGCGTCCAAGACCCAGACCGTCTTCCACCACGTGCTGCCGTTGGCCATGCCTGGCGTGATGACCGGCGCCATCCTGTCGCTGGCCCACGCCCTGGGCGAGACGGCGCCGCTGCTGATGATCGGCATGGTCTCGTTCGTGCCCGGCGTGCCGGAAGGCTTCACCGGCGCAGCCACCGTCCTGCCCGTGCAGGTGTTCATCTGGGAGAACGCCTCCGAGCGGGCCTTCCATGAGCGCACCGCCGCCGCCATCATCGTCCTCCTGGTCTTCATGATCGTCATGAACGCCGCGGCCGTCATCCTGCGCCGCCGCTTCGAGCGCCGCTGGTGAGCCACATGATCCTGAACCCTTCCGCTTCGCCCCTCGTCCAGGGACACGCCATGCCGACCCAAAGCCCCGACGACACCGCCCACACCCCGGTGCTCCACACCGCCGTGCCGCACGCTCACGCCAGCGCGCCGGTCGGCGAGATCAAGATCCGCGCCAAGGACGTCAACGTCTTCTACGGCGAGAAGCAGGCGCTGTTCGATGTGAACATCGACATCCCCGCCAAGTCGGTCACCGCCTTCATCGGCCCGTCGGGCTGCGGCAAGTCGACCTTCCTGCGCTGCATCAACCGGATGAACGACACGATCCCGACGGCCAAGGTGTCGGGCGCGATCGAGATCGACGGCGCCGACGTCAACGCCAAGAGCGTCGACCCGGTGGTGCTGCGCTCGCGCGTCGGCATGGTGTTCCAGAAGCCCAACCCCTTCCCGAAGACCATCTTCGAGAACGTGGCCTACGGTCCGCGCATCCACGGCCTGGCCACCGCCAAGGCCGACCTGGAAGCCATCGTCGAGAGCAGCCTGAAAAAGGCCGGCCTCTGGAACGAGGTCGCCGATCGCCTGCACCAGCCCGGCACCGGCCTGTCCGGCGGCCAGCAGCAGCGTCTGGTCATCGCCCGCGCCATTGCGGTCAGCCCTCAGGTCATCCTGATGGACGAGCCCTGCTCGGCGCTGGACCCGATCGCCACGGCCAAGATCGAGGAGTTGATCGACGAGCTGCGCAGCCAGTTCTGCATCGTCATCGTCACCCACTCGATGGCCCAGGCCGCCCGCGTGTCGCAGAAGACCGCCTTCTTCCACCTGGGCAAGCTGGTCGAGAGCGGGAACACCGAGGACATGTTCACCAATCCTCGTGACAGCCGCACCCAAGACTACATCACCGGCCGCTTCGGCTAACCGGCAGGATCGAGACATGACCGAGCATACCGTCAAATCCTACGGCGAAGAGCTGAACCATCTGACGGCCGAGGTCACCCGCATGGGCGGCCTGGCCGAGGCGCAGGTCGCCGACGCCGTCGACTGCATCGCCCGCCGCGACGCGCCGCTGGCCCAGCAGGTCGTGGCCCGCGACGAGCGTCTGGACGCCCTGCAGGGCGAGATCGAGCGCAAGGCCTTCCGCCTGATCGCGCTGCGCCAGCCGATGGCCGTGGACCTGCGCCACGCCGTGGCCGCGCTGAAGATCTCGATGAGCCTGGAACGCTGCGGCGACATGGCCAAGAACATCGGCAAGCGCGCCCTGATCCTGACCGACGCCGAGCCGATGACCGCCCTGACCCGCTCGATCGAGCGCATGGGCCGCCTGGTGCAGGGCCGCCTGAAGGACGTGCTGGACGCCTATTCCAGCTCGGACCTCGAGCGCGCCGTGGGCGTGTGGAGCCGCGACGAGGAAGTCGACGAGCACTACAACGCCATCTTCCGTGAGTTGCTGACCTACATGATGGGCGACCCGCGCACGATCAACGCCTGCGCCCACCTGCTGTTCGTGGCCAAGAACCTCGAGCGCATCGGCGACCACGCCACCAACATCGCCGAGATCATCCACTTCGAGATTACGGGCGAGGAGATCGTCTCCAAGCGCCCGAAGCTCGAAACCCCGCGTTAAGGGAGCCCTGGCTTTGACCCCGTATGTTCTTGTGGTCGAGGACGAGGACGCCCTGGCCACCCTGCTGCACTACAATCTCGACAAGGAAGGCTACCAGGTCGGGGTCGCCGGCGACGGCGAGGAAGCCCTGACCATGGCCAGCGAGCGCGCGCCGGACCTGGTGGTGCTGGACTGGATGCTGCCCAAGGTGTCGGGCATCGAGGTCTGCCGCCGCCTGCGCGGCCGGGCCGAGACCCGCAACGTGCCGATCATCATGCTCACCGCCCGCGGCGAGGAGAGCGACCGCATCCGCGGCCTGGACACCGGCGCCGACGACTACGTGGTCAAGCCGTTCTCGATGGTGGAGCTGACCGCCCGCGTCCGCGCCGTGCTTCGCCGGATCCGCCCGGGCCTGGCCGACGACCGCATCACGGTCGGCGACATCATCATCGACCGCGTCGCCCACCGGGTGAAGCGCCAGGGCAAGGAAATCCACCTGGGCCCCACCGAGTTCCGCCTGCTCGACTACCTGATGCAGCATCCGGGCCGGGTGTTCAGCCGCGAACAGCTGCTGGACGCGGTGTGGGGCTCGGACGTCTATGTCGAGGCCCGCACGGTGGACGTGCACATCGGCCGCCTGCGCAAGGCGCTCAATGGCTCGGCGGATGGGGATCCGATCCGGACGGTGCGGTCGGCGGGCTATTCGCTGGACGTCGAGGCGGCTTAGCGGTTAGCGGCCTATCCGTAGATCTCTCGCGCGTATGTTCGCACTTCAGGCGTCGCTTGTTGTGCAAGGCTGTCGAGATATTCTAAGAATGCTTCCCCAGTGTTTAGGGAGAAGATGCGCGCCTTGAGGTTTAGCTCGTCGCACAATGGCTTTTCCGCCAACAAGCCGGCCCATTCCTTGTCGACGAACATTATATCGACATAGGGGCCGTAGGCCGCGATTGCTTTGATATCGTTGAACGTGCCGCGCCCAGGCGCTCTCTTCTGACCAGCGGCCGCCTTACGCGCCAGCGCGGCGAACAAATAGCAGCTTATTCTATGATATGGCTGATGGCGGTTCCCCTGCCATTGCCAGAACGCTGCGACCTTCTCACCGGCCGCCGCTTCATTGAAGCCATGCGCGACCAAGTAGGATCTCAACTGGAAAAACTCTCGCAGATGCGGATTGAGTGCCGCGCTAGTGTAGGCTTCGATGTCGTTTGCAGCCATTGCCGCCGCCGTCTTTAAAAAGGCTGCATTAGCCGCCTGAATCTTAGCGCGGCCATACGCCTCAAGCTCGTTCTCAAGCGCCTGACGGAAGGTCGGTTTCTCCTGTGCCCAGACCTCAGCGAGCGAGGCCAGAGCGTTGCTCGCTGAGTCTCGGTGCTTTCGCGCGTCTGCAGCGAAATGAGAGTAGTTCATGTTCGTGGTGATATGCAGTTCAGGGAGCCAAGCGTTGCGCTCCCCATTCAGTACATCGTCAACATTTGAATCGAGATTGGGCAACTCACTACCGGCTAAGAAGGCCTGGAAGAAGGCCCACGTTTGGCGCCCTTCTATCTCTTCGACCGAGACGAGATCGACATCGCCACCCAACAGTTCGTGAGCAAGTCGTAGTTCATCGGCTTCGGCGAATAGCATCGACTCCTCAGTATGAACGCTTCCGCTCGGAATGAGGGCCTGCTGCAGAAGTAAAACTTCTCGCACCTTCTCGGAGGCAGCATTCCAGAAATCAGCGCTGTTGGCACCAAGCCGTCGTTTACCCGCGCGGGTCTTGTAAATCTCGCTAACGGCGAACTGGTCGAGGTAAATGACAGCCTTGTTTACAGACGGCAGGAGTTCGGAGACGGCATGGCGGCACTTGCGGCACCGGCGAGTCAGAACTTGGCCGCCCACTGACAGCAGGCCCAATTCATCCTGAGCGCATCGTGGACAGCGGCGAAACGGACCCCGTTCAAACATGGCGCAATCATGAAGCACAGGCGCGTTGGGGACTAGAGGCATCCGGGCCTAGCTCAAAACCCGACGCCCCCCGCGTCGCGCCAAGCCTTACATCTCTTGGAGGCTGCAGCGTGCCGGTCTGTCCAGGTTGGTCAAGGACTGGCCTGCGGCCAGCCGCGACGCGGCGGCGCGGAGCGCCGTCCTTGAGCAACCTGGACAGACCGGCGATCATCTCGCCGTGAGATGTAAGGATGGCTACCTTCGCGCGGCCGAAGGCGGACGAAGTAGGGACCCTCATCGATTTCACACCGCCAATAAAACCTCGTCATCCCGGGCCTTGTGCCCGGGACCCCTTTCTCCGTCGCAGGTGAGAATGGGGCGAAGCTCTCACTTCGCTACCGCTTCACGTGCGGACTGAACCAGGGGTCCCGGGCACAAGGCCCGGGATGACGGTGATCGTCACAATGGCAGAGGGCTAAGACCCTCAGCCCTTGATGAACGCCAGCAGGTCCGCGTTGATCGTGTCGGCTTGCGTGGTCGCCATGCCGTGCGGGAACCCCGGATAGGTGATCAGCGTGCCGTTCTTCAGCAGCTTGATCGCCTGGCGGGCCGAGGCGTCGATCGGGACGACCTGGTCGTCTTCGCCGTGCAGCACCAGCACCGGGACGTCGATGGTCTTCAGGTCTTCGGTGAAGTCGGTTTCCGAGAAGGCGGCGACACAGTCGTACAGCGCCTTGACGCCGGCCTGCATGCCCTGACGCCACCAGTTGTCGATCACGCCTTCCGACACCTTCGCGCCCTCGCGGTTGAAGCCGTAGAACGGGCCGGCGGCGACGTCGCGGAAGAACTGGGCGCGGTTGAAGGCCGTGCCGTTGCGGAAGCCGTCGAACACCTCCAGCGGCAGGCCGCCCGGATTGGCGTCGGTCTTCAGCATCAGCGGGGTCACGGCCCCGACCAGCACCGCCTTGGCGACCCGGCCGGCCTCGGCGCGAGCCACGTAGTGGGCGACTTCGCCGCCGCCGGTGGAGTGTCCGATGTGGATGGCGTTCTTCAGGTCCAGGGCGCGGGCCAGTTCGATGACGTCGGCGGCGTAGGTGTCCATCTCGTTGCCGGTGTCGGTCTGGCTGGACCGGCCGTGGCCCCGGCGGTCATGGGCGATGACGCGATAGCCCTGGCCCAGGAAGAACATCATCTGGGCGTCCCAGTCGTCGGCCGACAACGGCCAGCCGTGGTGGAACACTAGGGGCTGGGCAGTCTTGGGACCCCAGTCCTTGTAGAAGATCTGCGCGCCGTCCTGGGTGGTGATGAAGCCGCTGCTCATGTCCGTTTTCCTTGGCTCGAAGGGAGCGGCTGGCCCGTCCCGTTGTTCGATGACGCCAAGATGGACGAGGTTGATCACTCCGAAAACGGAAATGATCGAAACCCATTGTTTCTGAAAATGCGCTACTCTCGCGAGGCCGTCGCGGCGGCGAGGGTCTCGAACAGGCCGGTGACCGTGATCGGCTTGGCCAGGTGCAGGTCGGCGCCGGCGCTGAGGCAGGCCTCGACCTGATGGGGCATGGCGTTGGCGGTCAGGGAAACGATCGGAATCCGCGCCGCGCCCGCCGCCTGCTCGCGCTCGCGGATCTCGCGGATGGCGGTCAGCCCATCCATGACCGGCATCTGGGTGTCCATCAGCACCACGTCGAAGGGCTGGGCGGCGAAGGCGTCCAGGGCCGCCTGGCCGTTGTCGGTGATCACCAGCTCGGCGGTCTCGCCCAGCATCAGCTCGACCACCCGCTGGTTGGTGGGATGGTCCTCAGCCAGCAGCACGCGCAGGCGGCGCAGCGGGCCGGCCTGGCCGGGGCTGCGGGCCGACGGCGCGTCGTCGACCGCGTGCGGCGCCAGCCGGGCCGTGAAAGTGAAGCGCGCGCCCTCGCCTGGCACGGAGTCGCAGGCGATGTCGCCGTCCATCAGCTTGGCCAGGCGCAGGGCGATCGACAGGCCCAGGCCCGATCCGCCGAACCGGCGGGTGATCGAGCCGTCGCCCTGCACGAAGCGCTCGAACAGGGCGGCGCGCGCCTCCGGATCGAAGCCCTCGCCGGTGTCCTCGACCTCGACCGACAGGGTCAGCCTGCCGTCGGCCGACGGCGTGGTCCGCGCGCGCACGGCGACGGCGCCGGCGGTCGTGAACTTCACCGCGTTGCTGACCAGGTTGTTGACGATCTGGCCGATGCGCAGGGCGTCGCCGATCACCTGGTCCTGGAAGCCCTCGGCGAACGACAGGGTGAAGCCCAGGCCCTTCTGCTGGGCCAGGCCCTCGAAGGTCGCGGCGGCGGCCGTCAGGTTGGCGCGCAGGTTGAACGGGGCAGGCTCCAGGGCGATCTCGCCGGTCTCCACCTTGGCGAGGTCGAGGATGTCGCTGAGCAGGGCGTTCAGCACGCGGCCGGAATTGAGGATGACGTCCATCATCTCGCGCTGGGCCGAGGTCAGCTCCGTCTGGGCCAGCACCTGGGCCATGCCCAGCACGCCGTTCAGCGGGGTGCGGATCTCGTGGCTCATATTGGCCAGGAATTCCGACTTGGCGACGCTGGCGGCCTGGGCGTTCTCCAGGGCCTTTTCCAGGGCGGCGGCCGAGGCCTTCCGCTCGGTGATGTCCTCGCTGATAATCAGCAGCAGCTTCTCGTCGCCCTCGCCGGGGATGGCGATCTTCTTGGTCTGCAGCCAGCGGTCGCCGTTGTGCGGCGTCTTCAGCGGCTCCTCGTCAATCACCCACAGGCGGTCGCTTTCCAGGACCTTGTTGTCCATCTCGGCGAAGAAGGCGGCCTGTTCGGCGGGGAAGAAGTCGGCGTCGCGACGGCCGATCAGGGCCTCGCGCGGCACGCCCAGCAGCTCCTCGCCGGTGCGGTTGACCAGGACGAAACGCCCGTCGCGGCCGTTCTTGACCACCAGCATGGCCGGGATGCTCTCGACCACGGCGTCGAGGAAGGCGCGCGAATGCAGCGCCTGGCGGGCGCGGGCGGTCTCGCTCTCGTCCCGGTCGGCCGTCGGCTCTTGGGGAGAAACGGCGGGATCAAAGGCCATGGTCGGCGTCGTTCTGGTTGAGGGCGATCGGCTCTAACATCTTGAATGTGCGAGCGAACGAAGCCGCGCATTGAGGCTTGGCGCGCGCCTGGACGCAAGAGCCGGAGCGCCCAGCAACGCCAGGCGGGACGATAAGACGCACCACGCGCTTGACCTGACGCCACCCCCGCGCGACACCCCGGCCTCATGGAAAAGCTGACCATTCTCCTCGTCGGGTCCGGCGGGCGCGAGCACGCCCTGGCCTGGAAGATCGCCGCTTCGCCGCTGTGCGGACGCCTGGTCGCCGCGCCGGGCAATCCCGGCATCGCCGCGCTCGCCGAGGTGCGACCCGTCAAGGCCGTCGACGTCGAGGGGCTGGTCGCCCTGGCCCAGGAGATCGCCGCCGATCTCGTCGTGGTGGGGCCGGAATCGGCGCTGGAGGTCGGCCTGGCCGATCGTCTGGCGGAACTGAACATCCCCTGCTTCGGCGGCAGCCAGCGCGCCGCGCGGCTGGAGACCAGCAAGGCCTTCACCAAGGACTTCTGCCAACGCCACGGCCTGCCGACGGCGGCCTATGGCGTGTTCACCGAGGCGGCCTCGGCCGGTGCCTTCCTCGACACGCTGGAGGCCCCGTTCGTGATCAAGGCCGACGGCCTGGCGGCGGGCAAGGGCGTGGTGATCGCCGAGGATCGGGCGGCCGCCGACGCGGCCGTGCTCGACATGCTGGGCGGCCGCTTCGGCACGGCCGGCGCGCGGGTGGTGATCGAGGAGTTCATGCACGGCGAGGAGGCCTCGCTGTTCGCGATCTGCGACGGGACGACCGCCGTCCTCTTCGGCGCGGCCCAGGACCACAAGCGGGCCTATGACAACGACCAGGGTCCCAACACCGGCGGCATGGGCACCTATTCGCCGCCGCCCGTCCTGACCGACGCCCTGATCGACCAGGCCTGGCGCGAGCTGATCATGCCGACCGTCGAGGGCATGGCGGCCGAGGGCAATCCGTATGTCGGCGTGCTCTATGCCGGCCTGATGCTGACGCCCACCGGCCCCAAGCTGGTCGAGTACAACGCCCGCTTCGGCGATCCGGAATGCCAGACCCTGATGCTGCGCCTGGACAGCGACCTCGTGCCGATCCTGCTGGCCGCCGCCAAGGGCGAGCTGGTCTCGGCCGACAAGCCGGTCTGGCGCGAGGAGGCCGCGATCTGCGTGGTGCTGGCCGCCGAGGGCTATCCCGACGCGCCGGTGACCGGCGGCGTCATTGAGGGCGCCGAGTCCGACTACGGCCACGAGGCCGAGATCTTCCACGCCGGCACGGCCCGCGACGCCGAGGGCCGTCTGGTCGCGGCCGGCGGTCGCGTGCTCAACGTCTGCGCCCTGGGCGCGACCCTGCACGAGGCCCGCGACGTGGCCTATGCGGCGCTCGGTACGATCTCGCTGCAAGGCGGCTTCTATCGCAACGACATTGGCTGGCGGGCGCTGAGCCAGCACGGCTGAGCGCGGGGATCGGCAGCGTGACGATCGGAGCGTTCAGCTTCGTCGGAAGGTCTCTTTCAAGTCTGCCAGACATCGCCAAAGCCCGCCCAAACGTCCGTCATCCCCCGCTTCATGCGGGGGACCCAAGCGGCGCTTGCGGTTGCATTCGCTGACCTTCGGCCGGACTTCGACCTCGGCTTGGGTCACCTGGACAAGCCGGGTGATGACGGATTTTTTTGGGTCTTGAGCGCGGGATAGCCGCCTTCGCATCCAACGCACCCAGCCCTCCCGTATTCTTACCCCACCTGACCTGCTTCGCAGGTCGTCCGCCCCCTATGGGGGAGGCGCGCTGAAGGCGCGGAGGGGGCAAGTGACTTGCGCGCGACGCCCCACCCTCTAAACTCGCGTTCAAACAAGCGTTGGGGAGACAAGCGCATGGCCGAGGCCGCCGAACAGACCGCTCAGGACCTGAACTCGGGCACCAAGCCGGTCGATCCCCGCCACGCCATCGACGAGGCCAGGCTGGCCGCGTGGCTGGAAGCCCATGTCGAGGGCTATCAGGGCCCGCTGGAGGTGCGCCAGTTCAAGGGCGGCCAGTCCAACCCGACCTATCAACTGGTCACGCCCGCCAAGAAATACGTCCTGCGCCGCAAGCCGCCGGGCAAGCTGCTGCCCAGCGCCCACGCCGTCGATCGCGAGTTCAAGGTGATCTCGGGTCTGAACAGGGCCCACTTCCCCGTCGCCAAGGCCTACGCGCTCTGCATGGACGAGGACGTGATCGGCACGATCTTCTACGTGATGGACAATGTCGAAGGCCGTATCCTGTGGGACGGCACGCTGCCCGACTACCAGCCGGCCGAGCGCCGGGCGATCTATGAGGCGCAGATCGACACCTTGGCCGCCCTGCACAATGTCGACTACGCCGCCGTCGGCCTGGCCGACTACGGGAAGCCAGGCAACTATTTCTCCCGCCAGATCGACCGCTGGACCAAGCAGTACAAGGCCAGCGAGACCACCGACCTGGAGGACATGAACAGGCTGATGGCCTGGCTGCCCACCTCGGCGCCGGAGGATGACCGCACCACCATCGTCCATGGCGACTATCGCCTGGACAACATGATCCTGCATGCGACCGAGCCCAAGGTGGTGGCGGTGCTGGACTGGGAGCTGTCGACCCTGGGCAATCCGCTGGCCGACTTCAGCTATTTCCTGATGAACTGGGTGATGCCGTCCGACCAGCGCGGGGGCCTGGCCGAGATCGCCGATCTGGAAGCCTATGGCGTGCCGACCATCGCGCAGGCGGTCGAGCGCTACTGCAAGGCCACCGGCCGCGACGGCCTGCCCAATCTGGACTGGTACTTCAGCTACAACCTCTTCAGACTGGCCGGCATCTGCCAGGGCATCGTCGGCCGCGTCCGTGACGGCACCGCCGCCAGCGCCCATGCGCAGCTGATGGAAGCGCGCGTGCCGGTGCTGGCCAGGGGGGCCTGGACCTTCGCGCAGAAGGCGGGGGCCTAGGAACGCAATGCGGAAACTGGCGGCGGGCGTCTGCGCCCTGGCTTTGACTTCGGCGCTGTCCGGCGTCGCGAGCGCCGAGACCCTGTTCGTCCAGGCCGGCAAGCTGCTGGCCGATCCCGCCACCGGCAAGGTCGAGACCGCCAAGACGGTGGTGATCGAGAACGGCAAGGTCGCCCGCATCGTCGACGGCTATGTCTCCGAGCCGGGCGGCAAGGTGGTCGACCTGCAGGACAGCTTCGTGCTGCCGGGGCTGATCGACAGCCATGTCCACCTGACCCACGAGCAGAGCCCCAATTCGCGGCTGAACGCCGTCACGCGCGGTCCCGCCGACGAGGCGATGGTCGGGGCCGGCTTCGCCCGCAAGACCCTGATGGCCGGCTTCACCACGGTCGCGGACCTTGGGGCCGACAACAAGGCGATCTTCGCCTTGCGCGACGGGATCAAGCGCGGCGACGTGATCGGTCCGCGCATCATCGCCGCCGGCTCGGCCGTGTCGGTCCACGGGGGCCACGCCGACGTCAACGGCTACAGCGAGGAGGTCATGCACGTGCTGCGGCCGACCTCGGTGTGCTCGGGCGCCGACGACTGTCGCCGGGCCGTGCGCGAGCAGGTCTGGCTGGGCGCCGACATCATCAAGATCACCGCCACGGGCGGGGTGCTCTCCAACACCGCGGCGGGCCTGAACCAGCAGTTCTCGGACGACGAGCTGAAGGCCATCGTCGAAAGCGCCCACCGCATGGGCCGCAAGGTCACCGCCCACGCCCACGGCGTCGACGGCATCAACAGCTTCCTGAAGGCCGGCGGCGACTCCATCGAGCATGGCACCTATCTCGACGCCGACAGCATTGCGCTCTTCAAGAAGAACGGCGCCTATCTGGTGCCGACCCTGATGGCCGGCGACTTCGTCTATCGGATCGCCACGGGCCCCAACAACTTCCTCACCCCCGCTCAGACCACCAAGGCGATCGAGGCCGGCCCCAAGATGCTGGCCATGGCCCGCCGGGCCCATGAGGGCGGCGTCAAGATCGCCTTTGGCACCGACACTGGGGTCTCGGCCCACGGCGACAACGCCGGCGAGTTCGCCCTGCTGGTCAAGGCCGGCCTGACGCCGCTGGAGGCCATCCAGACGGCGACGGTCAACGCCGCCGACCACTTCGACCTCTCGGCCGAGATCGGCAGCCTGGCTCCCGGCAAGGCGGGGGATCTGATCGCGGTGAAGGGCGATCCGCTGAGCGACGTGACCGTGCTGCAGCGGGTGACGTCGGTGGTGAAGGGCGGCGTGGTGGTGAAGTAATCACTTGCCCCCTCCGGGCCTTCGGCCCTCCTCCCCCAGAGGGGGAAGATGAGGTCGGCGCGGTTCATCTTCCCCCTCTGGGGGAAGACGATCGCGAAGCGATCCGTAGGGGGCGAGTCTAAAGCCCCGCCTTCGCCAACACCGCGTCCAGCGCCTCGGCGTCGTCGAACCGCGCCCGGACGGGCCAGGGCGTCACGCGTTCACGCCAGTTCTGCGGCAGCCGAACCCAGTCCTTCTCCGTCGTGACCAGGCCCGCGTCGTAGAGCCTGGCGCGGTCGGCCAACAGCTTCAGGGTCGCCTCGTCGTACTCGCCGTGATCCGGGAACGGGGCGAAGTCGACCAGGTCGCAGCCGGCGGCCTTGAGGGCCTTCTCGACCTTCCAAGGCTTGCCGATGCCGGCGAAACCGACCTGCGGACCCTTGGGCACGGGGGCGGCGGCCTCCAGCCGGGCGACCAGCACCGGCATGTCGCCGAACTGGACCAGCAGGTCGAAGTCGGGCTGCTCCAGGTCGGTCGGCAGCAGCACGATCACCGCGTCGGCCCGGGCCAGCCCCACCTTCAGCGGCTCACGCATCGGCCCGGCCGGAAACACGTTGCCGTCGCCGAACGGCCACTCGTCGTTGCGGGTCTCGCCGTCGACCACGATCAGGGACAGGGCCTTGCGCAGGTCCGGGTTCTGGTGGCCGTCGTCCATGACGATGGCCTGGGCTCCGGCGGCCGAGGCGGCGCGGGCGCCGGCCACCCGGTCCCGCGACACCCACATCGGGAAGTCCTGGGCCAACATCAGCGGCTCGTCGCCGACGTCGGCGGCGGTGTGCGTGGCGGTGTCGACCCGGGTCGGCCCCTTGGCCTTGCCGCCATAGCCCCGGGCCAGGCCATGGGCGTCGACGCCGCGCTGGGTCAGGGTCAGCAACAGCTCGCGGACGATCGGCGTCTTGCCCGTGCCGCCGACCGTGATGTTGCCCACGCAGATCACCGGCGCGCCGACCTCCCTGGGCGAGCCCTTGGCCAGCCGGCGGGCGGTGGAGGCGGCCCAGATCCACGACAGCGGCGTCAGCAGGGCGCGGGTCACCGGGGCGGGACCGCCGGACTTCACGTACCACCAGCGGGGCGTCGACAGCTTCATGGGACCAGCTCGATGATGCGCGACAGGCCATCGCGGGCCTCGGCGTCGCGGGCCTCGACGAAGGCTCGGGCCCGCGCGGCGCGAGCCTTGCCGGCGGCGGGATCGGCCAGGGCGGCGGCCAGGCGCTCGGACAGCACGGCGGCGTCGGCCAGGGTCACGCCGTCGACGGCGGAGAGGTCGGCATAGGCGGTCAGCCAGTTCTCGACATGGGGCCCCGAGACGATCGGACTGCCCAGCCGCGCCGGCTCGAGCGGATTGTGGCCGCCGATGCCGGGAACCAGGCTGCCGGCCACCAGCGACAGGTCGGCCAGTCGGAACCACAGGCCCAGCTCGCCCAGCGTGTCGGCGACGGTCACCTCGGATGTCGCCGTGGGGTCCAGGCTGCGGAGCGAGGCCGAGAAGCCCCGGGCGCGAGTCGCCTCGGCGATGGACGGGCCACGCTCGACATGGCGCGGGACGATGACCAACCGGGGGCGATCGGGCAGGGCGGCCCAGGCGTCGAGCACGATCTCGTCCTCGCCCTCGTGTGTGCTGGCGGCCAGCAGCAGGGGACGGCCCTCGAAGGTGGGCTTCAGCCGCGCCAGCTCGGCCGCAACGACCGGCAGAGGCGCGGAGCCGAACTTCAGGTCGGCCTCGCCGGCCACGGTCCCGCCCAGGCTGGTGAAGCGCTCGGCGGCGCGGGCGTCCTGGGCCAGGATCAGGTCGAAGCCCGAGAACAGCAGGTGCGCCGCAAACGGCCGGGTTCGCCAGCCGTCGAAGCTCTTGTCCGACAGCTTGGCCGAGACCAGGGCCAGCCGCGTCCCAGCGGCCTTGGCGGCCAGCAGCAGGTTGGGCCACAGCTCGCTCTCGACGAACACCGCCAGGTCGGGCCGCCAGTGACCGATGAACCGCTGGGCGCCGCCGGGCGTGTCGACCGGGACGAACTGGTGGATGACACCGTCCGGCAGGCGTTTGGACAGCAGGGCGGCTGAGGTCACCGTGCCCGAGGTCACCAGGATCGCGACGTCCGGTCGCTCGGTCCGGAGGCGTTCGACCAGGGGCAGGATCGACAGGCTCTCGCCGACGCTGGCGCCGTGCAGCCAGACCAGCTTGCCGTCAGGACGCGGCGTCGCCGGACGCGCCAGGCGCTCGTTGAGGCGAGCGGCGTCTTCCTTGCCCTTGGCGGCGCGGCGGTTCAGCAGCAGGGGCGCGAACGGCTCCAGCGCGCCGGTGGCGAGCCGGTAGAGCGAGAGCGAGAGCGGCAGGCTCACACCACGTCTGCGGGGGCCAGGCGGCAGGCGTGGGCGCCAGCGCCGTGTTCGATCTGCACCGTGGCGTGGCCGATCTTGAACTTGCCGGCCAGCTCCGCGCAGATGTCGTGCAGGAACTGGTCGTGATCGTCGCCGGCCGGGCGGACGACGTGGGCCGTCATCGCCGTCTCGGTGGTGCTCATCGCCCAGATGTGCAGGTCGTGGACCTCCAGCACGCCGGGGCGGGCGGCCAGCCAGTCGCGCACCTTGCCGGGGTCGATGCCGCGCGGGGCGGCGTCCAGGGCCATGTCCAGCGAGTCGCGCAGCAAGCCCCAGGTGCCCAGCACGATGACGGCGACGATCAACAGGCTGGTGACGCTGTCGATCCACAGCCAGCCGGTTAGCATCATCACCAGGGCGGCGACCACCACGCCGGCCGACACGGCGGCGTCGGCGGCCATGTGCAGGAAGGCGCCGCGGACGTTGAGGTCGTCCTTGGACCCCTTCATGAACATCAGGGCCGTGGCGGTGTTGATGACGATGCCGATGGCCGCGACGATCATCACCGGGCCGCTTTCCACGGGCGTCGGAGCGGCGAAGCGGCGGATGGCTTCCCAGGCGATGGCGCCGGTGGCCGCCAGCAAGAGGGCGGCGTTGGTCAGCGAAGCCAGGATGGTGCCCTTGCGCAGGCCATAGGTGTGACGGCCGCTGGGCGCGCGTTTGGCCAGAGCGGCGGCGCCCCAGGCCAGCACCAGACCCAACACGTCCGAAAGGTTGTGGCCGGCGTCGGCCAGCAGGGCCAGCGAGTGGGTGATCAGGCCGGCGCCGGCCTCGATCAGCACGAAGCCCAGGTTCAGCGCGGTGCCGATGGCGAAGGCGCGGCCGAAGTCCTTGGGGACGTGGTGATGGTGGCCGTGCCCGTGACCATGCGAATGGCCGTGATCATGCCCATGGTCGTGGGCGTGATCATGGTCGTGATCATGCCCATGGTCGTGGGCGTGATCATGGTCGTGATCATCGTGATCGTGCGAGTGGCCCGAATGGTCGTGCGGCATGGGCCCTACATCCCACCAAGGGCGGGTCGGATCAATGCTGGATCAGGCTGCCCGCGGCGGCGCGCCGTCCTCTTCGCCCACCAGCGCCTCGGCGCGGCGCGACACGGCCGAAAGCCGGGCGCCCCAGGCCTGGGTCAGGGCGTCGGGATCGTCGTCGCGCCCGGCCGTCGCCGGGCCGTCCCAGACCATCGCCGCCTTGGCGAAGGGCAGGGGGATGATGGTGCGATCCCAGGTGTTCAGCCGGATGCACGGCTTTATCGCCACGCCCACGAACAGCACCGGCGCGCCGCTGACCCGGGCCAGGGCCACGGCGCCCTTCTGCATCACCTCGACCGGACCGCGTGGGCCGTCCGGGGTGATGGCCATGGCCCCGCCGTCCTTCACCCACTTGACCATGTCGCGGAAGGCCTGCTCGCCGCCCTTGTTCTTGTGGGTGTCGGTCTTCTTCAGCGACGAGCCGCGAATGGACGGCAGGCCCAGCCTTGCGATGACGCGGGCGATGAACTCTCCGTCGCGCGATTGGCTGACCAGCACCCGGATCTCGGGCTTGTCGGGGCCCACCGGCCAGGTCGTGGCGCCCACCGGCACGCGGCTGTGCCACAGGGCCAGGATGGCGCCGGACTTGGCTCGCAGGGCCTCAGCCCAGACGCCTTGAGCGATCTCCTGGCCTTCCCGCGTCCAGCGCAGGGTCCTGTAGGTCAGGGCCAGATAGCCCGACATCAGGTTGGTGGTCAGGCTCATCACCAGCCGCGAACGAAGCGGTCTCAAGCGGTCGTCTCCGGAAGGTGGTCGAGGTCCTGCGCCCTGGCCAGGCGCGCATAGAGCCCCCCCTGACGAACCAGTTCGGCGTGGGTCCCGGTCTCGACCACTTGACCCTTATCGATGACATAGATGCGGTCGGCGCCTTTCACGGTCGACAGGCGGTGAGCGATCAGGATCGTGGTGCGGCCGGCCATCAGCCGCTCCAGCGCCGCCTGGACCTGGGCCTCGCTCTCGGTGTCCAGCGCGCTGGTGGCCTCGTCCAGCAGCAGGATCGGGGCGTCCTTCAGGAAGGCGCGGGCGATGGCGATGCGCTGGCGCTGGCCGCCAGACAGGCGCGCGCCGGCCTCGCCGACGCCGGTGTCGTAGCCGCCCGGCAGGGCCGAGATGAACTCATGCGCCGCGGCCTGCTGGGCCGCCGCGACGATCTGGGCGTCGGTGGCGTCGGGGCGGGCATAGGCGATGTTGGCGCGGATGGTGTCGTCGAACAGGAACGGCTCCTGGGTGACCAGGGCGATGCGGTCGCGCAAGGACGCCAGGGTCACCGTGCGCACGTCCTGGCCGTCGATGGTCACCGCGCCGCCGGTGACGTCGTAGAAGCGCGGGATCAGGTTGAGGATCGAGCTCTTGCCGCCGCCCGACGGGCCGACCAGGGCCACGGTCTCGCCGCGCTTGGCGGTGAGTGAGACGCCGGTCAGGGCGGGGATGTCGCCGCCATAGGAGAAGCTGACGTCCTCCAGCGCGATCGTGCCGTCGCCGGCGGGCAGGGGTTTGGCGTTGGCGGGGTCGACGATGGTGGGCTCGACGTCAAGGGCCGAGAACAGCCGCCGCGCGGCGGTCAGGCCTTCGCTGAAGACGGTCTGCAGGTTGGCCACCTGCCGCAGCGACTGGCCGGCGGCCAACAGGGCGGTCAGGAAACCGAAGAAGACGCCGGGGGTGATCGCGCCGGATTTGGCCCGCCAGCCGGCATAGACGAACACCAGCGCGACCAGCAGGGTGGTGATGGTCTCGGTGGCGGGGGTGGCGCGAGCCTTGGCGTCCGAGCCCTTGATCAGGTGGGCCTGACGGCGCTGGATCACGGCGGCGACGCGGGCTTCCTCGTCGGCCTCGCGGTTCTCCAGCTTGACGATCTTGACCCCGTCCAGGCTCTCCATGATCGCCGTCGACAGGGCCGAGGTCTCGCCCATGGCGCCCTTGGCGGCCTTGGTCGTGCGCTTGGAGAAGCTGCGCATCACCGCGTTGACCACGGGGGCGATGGCCAGCACGCCCAGGGCCAGCCACGGGTCGTAGGTGAACATCACATAGAGCGCGCCGACCACGGTCAGGCCCTCGCGCACATAGTTGACCACGCCGGTGGTCGCCGCCTCGCGGATCAGGCCGGCGTCGTACAGCACCGAGGCGACATAGGAGCCGGAATGCGCGCCGCGCAGCCGCGCCAGGTCGGCGCGCATCAGCTTGCCGAACAGCTGGATCTGCACGTCGCCGACCACGCCGTTGCCGATGCGGTTGATGAAGGTCGACTGCAGCACCTGGAACAGGCCGCGGCCGATGGCGAGGGCGGCGATGGCTAGCGGGATCCAGACGATCGCGCCGGGCGTCTGGCGGGTGATCAGGTCGTCGATCGCCGGCTGGATCATCTGGAACAGACGGGCGTTCAGCGCCGCCACGATCGCCGCGCTGGCCAGCGACACCGTTAGCCCCTTCCAGCGGGGCTTGAGATAGTCGCGCCAGACCCGCGCGGCGAGGGCGCGGTTGCTGGCTTGCGGCTGGGCGGCATCGGTCATGGGCGAGGGGTCGGACGTCGGGGCTTGGCTGTCAAGGACACCGGCGCATCACTCCGCCTGTAAAAGACCGCGCCTTTTGCATTGGGCGGCGGACCATCCTACTTAGGCGCGGACCGTTCAGAGGACCTCCGTTGGCCGATTTCGACCTCTCCACGCCTTGGGGGCGCTTGAAGACCTATCTCCACTATCTGTGGAACGACCACGCCTATCTGCGCCTGGGCTTCTCGAACGCCCACTGGGTGAGCCCCGAACTGGTGCGCGCCAACCAGCCCTGGCCGTTCCAGCTGGCCTGGTGGAAGAAGCGCGGCGTCAAGACCATCGTAAACCTGCGCGGCGGGTTCGACGGCAGCTTCTACGCGCTTGAAAAGGACGCCTGCCAGCGCCTGGGCCTGAACCTGGTGGACTTCACCATCACCTCGCGGGAAGTCCCGATCCGCGAGCGCGTGCGCGGAGCCAAGGTGCTGTTCGAGACCCTGGAATATCCGGCCCTGATCCACTGCAAGTCGGGCGCGGATCGGGCGGGCATCATGAGCGTGCTCTACGCCCACTACCGTCTGGGTTTGCCGATCCGCGAGGCGATGAAGGAGCTGTCGCCGCGCTATCTGCACATCAAGGCCGGCAACACCGGCGTGCTGGACTATGTCTTCGAGCAATATCTGGAACGGGGCGAACCCAAGGGGCTGAGCTTCACCGACTGGGTCGAGAGCGACGACTACGATCCCGTGGCGATGAAGAAGACGTTCCGCGCGGGGATGCTGGGCAAGGCGCTGACGGACAAGATCCTGCGGCGAGAGTAGGGGGCGGAACTTGCCCCCTCCGGGCCTTCGGCCCTCCTCCCCCATAGGGGGAAGATGACGAACCCCATCCGCCCCCTATGGGGGCGGACGACCGCGAAGCGGTCAGGTGGGGGCGAGTATCAAGCCAGGCTCGGATCCATCAGCTTGTGCGCATGGATGATGAAATACCGCGCGTGGGCGTTGTCGACCGTGGCCTGGGCCTTGGCCTTCCAGGCGGCGTGCGCGTCGGAATAGCTGGCATAGGCGCCGACGAACTCGACCTTGGACAGGTCGCGGAACTCGATGTCGGAAACATCCTTCAGTTCGCCGCCGATTACCAGGTGGAGAAGCTGCTTGTCGGCCATGGTGAGCACGTTCCTTGCGAGGATTATGATTATGGCAGCTCGATATGCCTGACGCGTGACAGGATCAACGGTTGAAGCGTCGCATTGGCGCAAACCAGGCTCGGAACGAGCGGAATGGGGCGGTTATAGCTGAAACCCTGGCCCTTGTGGTCCGTCAGGCAGGCGCCGGCCTCGGCGCGGATCAGGTCGGCGGCGGCCAAGTCCCACTCGCTCTTGGGCGACAGCGCCACGGCCGCGTCGAAGGCCCCGGCGGCCACCAGGCAGATGCGATAGGCGATGGAGTTACGGCTCTCGACGCGCATGGCCGGCCAGGGCGTGGTCCAGGCGGGGTGCACGAACATCTTGGCGTCGCCCAGCATGGCGGCGTCCTCGAGATCGTCGGTGTCGCTGGGCGAGATGGCCATGCCGTTCAAGGTCGCGCCGCCGCCGGCCGTGGCGGCATAGGTCTCGTTGAGGGCCGGGGCGTGGACGACCCCGGCGACGGGGCGGCCGTTCTCGACCACGGCCACCGAGACGGCGAACCACGGCTTGTTCTTCATAAAGGCGACGGTGCCGTCGATCGGGTCGACCACGAACTGGCGCGTGGTGGTCAGGCGGGCCGGATCATCGACGGTCTCTTCCGACAGCCAGCCATAGTCGGGCCGGGCCGCGCCCAGGCGCGCCTTCAGCAGGGCGTCGACGGCCAGGTCGGCGTCGGTGACCGGCGAGCCGCCGTCCTTGGACCAGACCTTCAGACCGCCGGCGCGGGCCTTCAGGGCCAGTTCCCCAGCCTCCCGCGCCGCGTCGAGGATCAGGTCCAGGTCGGTCATTTGCCGGCGATCGCCAGGCCGTCGACCAGGATCGACGGCGCGTTGTTCGAGCCCCGGAACTCCAGGTCCGAGCCCGGGATCAGGCGGGCGTAGATGTCGATCAGGTTGCCGGCCACGGTGATCTCGGTGACCGGGCCGGTGACCTCGCCGTTCTCGAACCACAGGCCAGAGCACCCCACCGACCAGTCGCCGGTGTTGCCGTTCAGCGAAGGGCCGAACATTGAGGTGACCAGGAGGCCGGTCTTGGCGTCGGCCATCAGGCCGTCCAGATCGCGGTCGCCGGTCGACAGGGTCAGGTTGGTGGTCGAGACGCCCGACGGACCGGCCAGGCCGCGCGAGGCGTGGCCGGTGGTGGCCAGGCCCAGCTGCTTGGCCGAGCTGGTGTTCAGCAGCCAGGTGGTCAGCACGCCGTCGTCGATCAGAGCGCGGCGGACGGTCTCGACGCCCTCGTCGTCGAACGGGGCCGAACCCAGGCCCCGCACCCGGTGCGGATCCTCGATCAGGTCGACGCCCTTGGCGAACACCTGCTGGCCCAGCTTGTCCTTCAGGAACGAGCTGCCGCGGGCGATCGACGGGCCGGAGATCGCGCCCAGCAGCGGGCCGATCAGCGACATGGCCAGGCGGTTCTCGAAGATCACCGGGGCGGTGGTCGAGGCGATCTTCTTGGCGTTCAGGCGCGCGACGGCCGAGCGGCCGGCTTCGCGGCCGATATCGCCGGCGCTGGGCAGGTCGGCGAAGTGGCGGGCCGATCGGCCCTCGCCGCCGCGCTCCATGCTGGCGCCCTCGCCGGCGATGGCCGAACAGGACAGCGAGTGGCCGGTGGCGGCGTGCACGCCCGAGAAGCCGTCGCTGGTCAGCAGTCGCCAGGAGGCCGAGCTCCAGGTGGCCGAGCCGCCGTCGGTGTTAGTGACGCCCTGATAGGTCCGCGCAGCGTCCTCGGTCATCCGGGCCTGGGTTTCCAGGGCCTCGGCGCTGGGCTCGTAGGCGTCGATCAGATCAAGGTCGGGGAACGGGCCCTTGGCCAGGCGGTCGCGCGGCGCGAGGCTGGCGTAGGGGTCCTCGGGGGCCAGGCGGGCCATGGCCACGGCGCGCTCGATCAACTTGGCGCGGGCGTCGCTGGAAATGTCCGAGCCGGAGACCGTGGCGCTACGCTGGCCGATGAAGACGCGCAGGCCCAGATCCCGCGCCTCCTCGCGCTCGACCTCTTCCAGATCGCCCAGGCGGACGCTGACGGAGAGGGATTGTCGTTCGGCGAAGACGGCCTCGGCGCTATCGGCCCCGGCCTTGAGCGCGGCCGAGACCACGTCGTTCAGCAGATTATCGTCCATGGGGTCTTATGGACGAGGCCGACGGGGGCGGGCAAGGCGAGAGAGACTTTCTCCTCCCCCGTAAAACGGAGGAGGGGGACCGCCGAATGGCGGTGGAGGGGGCGCGGCCGGCGCACGGACGCCCCCTCCGTCACGCCGCGTATTCGCGGCCCGCCACCTCCCCCGTTTCACAGGGGAGGATACTCAGGCGATCGCGTAGAACAGCAGGGCCACGCCGACGAAGATGTAGGCCAGCCAGGTGGCGACGATGCCGAGGGCTCGGGGGATCGAGGCGCCGCCGCTGTTGGACAGGCCCACGGCGTGAACCACGCGGCCGGCGAACAGCACGAAGCCCGCGATATGGATCGCCAGGGGCGGGGCGTCGACGACGGCCAGCACGGCGATGGCGACCAGGGCGGTGGGCACGTACTCGCTGGCGTTGCCGAAGGCGCGGATGGCGCGGGCCAGTTCGGGAATGCCTTCGTCGCCTAGGGCCACCTTGTGCTTCTGGCGCTGGCGCACGACCAGCAGCGACAGGGTCAGCATCAGGAAGACGTGCAGCCCCGCCCAGAGGGCGGCGGCGTGACCCGAGGTGATGTTGTCCATCGCGAGACCTTACTGAATTAACCACCCGACGCGCGGGAGGGGCGCATAGAAGCCCTCTCGCGCGCCGGCTTGCAAGCGATCTGCCCTATCGCGCGAGTTCCCGGGCGATCGGATAGAGCAGGTGGTGGTCGTCGTAGAAGGGCGTGCGGCGATAGAACCAGGCTAGGCGCGCCTCGGGATCGGCGGCGAACTTGGGCTCGGCGGCCAGCTTGGCCTCGAACTCGGCCTTCAGCTTCGGATCGGCGGCCAGCATCTTCTCGGCCAGCGGGGCGATGGCGTAGGGCTCGATATATTCCACGCGGCTGAGCACCTCGGGGACCATGCCCCAGGCGAAGAAGCTCTCGCTGGACTGCGGCTCCAGCAGCAGCACGGCCAGGTCGCCCAGCGGCTGGTCGGTGGGCACGCGGATCGAGCCCTTGGGGAAGATCCAGTCGCGGGTCTCGGTCGTGACCTTGTCGACGCTGATCTGGACGTGACCCTCGTTGGCGCGCGGGGCTATCTTGGGATCGACAAGGCGGATCATCTCGACCTTGACCGTCTTGTCCTGGGCCAGGGTCTCGAGTTTCAGGCCATGCAGCTTGAGGCGCTCGATCAGATCGGCGCGGTAGCTGGGCACGTAATAGGCGACCGGGCGCTTCAGGGTGAGCGTGGCGTGCGAGCCGTAGAACGGGGCCTTCCAGAGCTCCGGATCGGCTTCGCCCAGCCAGCGCACTTCCTTGCGGCCCGAGGCGGGGCTGTCATAGGTCTCGTACTTGATGCCCTTGAACGCCCGCGTGTAGCTGGGCTTGTCGTCCGACATGAAGTTGGCCGGGATCTCCGCCGGGCGCAGGGCGCTGTCGGCGGCGATGGCCGCGCGCAGGTCGCCGCCCTTGTCGGCCAGCAGCTTCAGGGCCGTCTCGATGAAGACATAGGTGCCCAGCACGCGCTGGGCGTGGGGCTTGAGGCTGTGGTTCTCGATCAGGATGGTCGGGACGTGGGCGGCCGCGCCCCAGCCGTTCGAAAAGCGCTCGCCCAGGCCGCCGTCGTTGAAGCCGGCCTTGGGGTCGTGCTCGTCGATGCCGAACACCAGCTCGCCCGGGATATGGCCCTCGGCTTCGAGGCCCTTGTTGATGGTGGGCTTCAGCACGTCGTCCAGCCACTTGGCGATGGCCGGTGAGCGGTTCCAGACCCCGTTCTCGCCGTTAAAGCCGTAGGTGACGTCGTACTGGTAGTCCATGCCGTCGGTCACGTGGACGTCGACATAGAGATCGGCCCTGTACTTGGCCTGCAGGCGTTTCAACGCCTGCATCTCCGGCTGGTCCAGCTTCATGAAGTCGCGGTTGAGGTTCTGGTTGGTCGCCGTGTTGCGCCAGCCCTGGATGCGCGGACCGCGCTGGTTGGGTCGCGAATAGGCGCTGGCCCGCTCGTGGCCGTCGACCGACAGGATCGGGATCAGGACCAGGTTGACCTTGTCCAGCAGCTTGTCCTTGCCGTGAAACGCCATGTCCCGCAGCAGCATCATGCCGGCGTCCTTGCCGTCGATCTCGCCGGGGTGGATGCCGCACTGGACCAGCAGCAGGGGCTTCTTCGGGTCCAGCGTCGCGCCGTCCTTGCTGGCGATCACGGCGTAGATGGTCCGGCCCTGCGGCGAGACGCCGAAGTCCTCGATGCGGATCAGGTCGCTGGCCTTGTCCAGCCGGTCGAACCAGGCGCGGGTGTCGACATAGCTGGGACTGAAGTCGTGGTCTGGATCAGCCTCGAACGCGGTCGCCCACGGATCGGACTTGTCGCGGATCAGCGCCTGGCTCGCGCCCTGCCAATGCGGGGCGGGCGGCAGGAAGGCGTCGTCCCAAGGGGGCTTGGGTGTGGTGGTCTGGGACATGGCGGGGTTTCCCAAGGCAAGCAGGGCGGTCAGGAGAAGGGCTGTCGAGCGCATCACGCAGTCCTCGCGCCTCCGATCGTGGAAGACAAGTCTTAGCCGCCCAGCAGCGACCAACCGCCCTGGCGGAGCAGCGTTCCGGCTGAGCGGGCGATCTGCCAGCCTTGATACAGCAGCAGGATCACCAGAGCCGTCGGCGCGGTCCATCGCCACGGCGCGATGGCGGCGACCAGGGTCACGACCATGAACAGGCTGGTGCCGATCCAGAAGACCCCGTCCAGCTTCAGTCGAGCGATCTCGCCCGTCAGGTTCACCAGGCCCAGGAACACCGCGACGATCAGCAGATTGGCGGCCAGCACGCTGAGCAGCACCAGCTTTCGGTGGGCCCAGAAGTGGGTGTCGAGGCTCTCACCGGCCTTGAGTTCACGCGGGAACACCTGGGTGGCGGCGACATAGAAGGTGCTGGCCACGATCAGCCCCAGGATCAGCAGCGCGTAATTGTAGGGCGCGGGGCGGAAGATCACCCAGGCCTGGTTCCAGAAGCTGGCGATGTCGATGGCCACGAACAGGGCCAGCAGCGGCGTCAGCAGGCCGAACCTGACCTGCTTGCGCCCCTCCAGAAGCCGCGCGAACCCGCCGACCAACTCGGCCACCGAGAAGCCCAGCAGCAGGCCATAGAAGCTGAAGAAGAACTCGAAGGCGTCCATATCAATCTGGCTCGAACATCAGGCGCAAGACGCCCAGGACCTGATCCAGCGCCGCGTCGTCCAACCGGCCGAGCCTTTTGACGAGGCGGCTTCGCGCCACCGACCTGATCTGGTCGGGCAGCACGCGGCCGGCCTTTTCCTGGAAGACAATCTCGACGCGGAAGCGGGCCTTCGCGTCGCCAGAACTCATCGGCGCGACGATGACGACGTCATGGTGGCTCAATCGATCCGGTGAGACGATCACGCAGGGGCGTGTCTTGCGGATCTCGCTGCCTTCGGTCGGATCCAGGCGGGTCAGCCAGACCTCGCCGCGCTTTACCATTCCCAGTCCTTGTCGGTCTCGCTGGTGAGCGGGGCTTCAAGCCACTCGCGATCTTCCTCGGTCAGGCCCATGGCGCCCAAGCGCTTGGAGTCCTCTTCCCAGCCAGCCCGAGGGTCGGCGACGACAGGGGACAGGAAGACACGACCGTCTTCCGCCACGAAATCGATGCGGTCGCCCAGCTTCGCGCCGAGCGTCTCGAGCACCGGCTTGGGCAAGATGACGCCTGCCGAATTGCCGATCTTGCGAATGGCCGAGGACATGACCTACTCCGTTCTAACGAAGTAATAACATGCTAGGTCCGCGACTTCCAGATCGGCTTGCCGTCTCCTGGCAGGCCCAGCCGCGACCACTTCTCGCTGACCGCGTCGATCACAGCCTGGTCCATACGGATCTCCTCACCCCATTCGCGATGAGTCTCGGGCGGCAGCTTGTCGGTGGCGTCCAGGCCGATCTTGCTGCCCAGGCCGCTCTCGGGGCTGGCGAAGTCGAGATAGTCGATGGGCGTGTTCTCGATCACCGTGATGTCCCGGGCCGGGTCCATCTTGGTGGAGATCGCCCACATCACGTCCTTCCAGTCGCGGGCGTTGATGTCGTGGTCCACGACGATCACCCACTTGGTGTACATGAACTGGCGCAGATAGCTCCAGACGCCCAGCATCACGCGCTTGGCGTGGCCGGGATAGGCCTTCTTCATCGACACCACGGCGATGCGGTAGCTGCAGCCCTCGGGGGGCAGCCAGAAGTCGACGATCTCGGGGAACTGCTGGCGCAGCAGCGGGATGAACACCTCGTTGAGCGCCTCGCCCAGCACGCTGGGCTCATCCGGCGGCCGGCCGGTGAAGGTGGTCAGGTAGATCGGCTGCTTGCGCATGGTGATCGCCGTCACCTGGAAGACCGGGAACTTCTCGACGCTGTTGTAATAGCCGGTGTGGTCGCCGTAGGGGCCTTCGTCCTCGTACTCGTCGAGCAGGACGTGGCCCTCCAGCACGATCTCGGCGTGGGCCGGCACCATCAGCGGAACGGTCTTGGCGGGGACCAGATCGACCTTGGCCCCGCGCAGCAGGCCGGCGAACTGGTATTCCGACAGGGTGTCGGGCACCGGGGTGACAGCGGCCAGGATGGTTCCGGGATCGGCGCCGAGCACGGCGCAGGCGGGCAGGGGCTCGCGCTTGCCGGCCTTCTTGTGGCGGGCGTAGTGCTGGGCTCCGCCGCGATGGGCCAGCCAGCGCATAATGCACTTGTCCTTGCCCAGCACCTGCATGCGGTAGATGCCGAGGTTGAAATCGTCCTCGCGGTCCTTGCCGGGACCCTTGGTGACCACCAGCGGCCAGGTGATCAGCGGGGCGGGCTCGCCGGGCCAGCAGGTCTGGACGGGCAGTTTCGACAGATCGATGTCGTCGCCGGTCAGGACCACTTCCTGCACCGGGGCCTTCTTCACCGTGCCCGGCCGCATGGCCATGACGGTCTTGGCCAGGGGCAGCATGTCGAGGGCGTCCTTCAGGCCCTTTGGCGGCTGGGGCTGGCGGAGGAAAGCGAGGAGCTCGCCCACCTCGCGCAGTTCGCCGGCGGTGGTGCGCGGCTCGCCGCCCAGGGTCACGCCCATGGCCACGCGCTTGACGGTGCCGAAGAGGTTGGCGAGGGCGGGCATGGGCGATCGGCTGCCGTCCGGCAGGATGACGTTCTCGAACAGCACCGCCGGGCCGCCGGTGGCCAGCAGGCGCGTCTGAATCTCGGTCATCTCCAGCACGGTCGAGACCGGTTCGGTCACCCGGACCAGTTCGCCCTGCGCCTCGAGGACGTCGATGAATTCGCGCAAGGAACGATAGGCCATGGGGACTCCTGGAACGGGCGGAACCTAGACCGGGCCGGCGGCGAACTGAATCGGTTTTTGCCGAACATATCCTGTCATCCCGGCCAAGCGCGCAGCGCGCCGAGCCGGGACCGCAGGAAGCGCAGAGCTTGTTGCGGTCCCGGGTCTTCGCTGCGCTACGCCCGGGATGACAGAACTAGAGCGGTCAGACCTTGCTCAGCGTCGCGATCAGGATCTGGCGGATGCGGTTGATGTGCTCGGGCGTCATCTCGCCCAGCGAGCCGCGTCGGTCGGGCGGGATATGGGCCACCGGGTCGCCGTGGGCCTGGAACACGAAGTGGTCGAAGACGCCGCGCCAGACGTCGCGCTCGCTCGGCGACAGTTCGCGGATCGAGGCCAGGGCGTGCAGCAGGGCTTCCAGCGGCCGGCCCAGCGTGGCGCGTGGTTCGGTCCACCAGTAGTTCACCAGCACGGTGAACGGGTCGAGCGACTCGACATTGTGGAACCAGAAATAGGGGATGTAGATCGCATCCCCAGGCTCCAGTTCCGCGACCTGAGCCTGGGCCCAGGCCTCCTCGAAGCGCGGGAAGCGCTCCAGGTCCGGCTTGGCGATGTCGACCATGCTGACGGGCGGGCCGGCGGGGGTGAACTCCAGCGGACCGAGATAGAGGTTCTTCAACTGGTCGGGTGGGAACAGGGTGAAGCGCCGCCGGCCCGCCACCGCGCAGGCGATGTTATAGTTCATGTCGAAATGGGTGGCGGTGGTGATGGCGTTGCCGATCCAGATCCTCGGTCCGACTGACGTGTCCAGCAGCGGCTGGGGATTGGCGTCGGTGAAGCCAGGCAGGGCGGTCGCCGTCGGCGTCGACTGCACGGCTAGGGCCGGCGGCTCGGCCGTGTCGCGGAACGACAGCAGCGCGCTCAGGGCCTCGGCCAGCGGGACCTGCCGGCGGCGGAAGTTCAGGCCGCCCATGTCGTCAGTGTAGAAAAACCGTCCGCCGATCTCGGGACCGCCGTTCAGCACGGTGACCGGCTTGCCGGCGTCCAGGCCCAGCAGGTAGCGGGCCATGGCCTCGTCGGAGTCGCGCCCGGCGGCCGTGGCGGGCCAGTCCGCGACCAGGCCCTTCAGGATCGCCGGGGCGGTGGCCGGCATGATCTCCGCGCGAAAGATTTCGGTCGTCACATCGCGCCACTCGCGCGTCTTGGCGGGGGCTTGCGACAGGGTCATGGCTATTCGGCGACCGCCAGATCGTCGGCGTGGATCATCGGGCCCTCCGTGAAGCCCAGCTCGGCCTCGATGGCGTCGGAGCGCAGGCCGGCGATGCGGTGGGCGTCGGCGCTGTCGTAGCGGATCAGACCCCGGGCCACCTCGCGGCCGCTCTCGTCGCGCACCCGCACGGCGTCGCCCTTGTCGAACGGACCTTCCACGGCGCGGACCCCGGCCGCCAGCAGGCTCTTGCCCTTGGCCAGCGCCGCGGCGGCGCCGGCGTCGACCGACAGCCAGCCCTGCGGCGCCAGCGATCCGGCGATCCAGGCCTTGTAGGCGGCGGCGGGGCTGGCCCCGGCCTCGATCAGGGTCGCTTTGGCGCCCTCTTCGATGGCCTTCAGCGGATGGGGGCGCGAGCCCAGGGTGATCAGGGTGGCGCAGCCGGCGGCGCGGGCGATGCGGGCGGCGGCGATCTTGGTGGCCATGCCGCCCGTGCCGACGCCCGAGGCGGCGTTGGCGCCCCCGGCCATGGCCTCGATCTGCGGCGTGATCTCGGAGATCGTCGCCAGGTGTGTGGCGTCCGGATCGCGGCGCGGATCGGCGGTGTAGAGGCCGTCGATGTCGGACAGCAGCACGAGCAGGTCGGCCCCCGCCAGCTGGGCGACGCGGGCGGCTAGGCGATCGTTGTCGCCGTAGCGGATTTCCTCGGTGACGACGGTGTCGTTCTCGTTGACCACGGGCACGACGCCCAGCGACAGCAAGGTCTCGGCCGTGGCGCGAGCGTTCAGCCAGCGGCGGCGCGTCTCGGTGTCGTCGCGGGTCATCAGGATCTGGGCGACGCCGATGTCGTGCGGCTCGAACGCCTCTTCCCAGGCCCGCATCAGCAGCGACTGGCCGGCGGCGGCGGCGGCCTGTTTCTCGGGCAGTGTCAGCGACTTGGAGCCGGTCAGCCCCAGCCTCCGGCGACCCAGGGCCACGGCGCCGGACGAGACCACCACCACCTGCTGGCCCCGGGCCCGCAGGGCGGCGGCGTCCTCGCAGAAGGCCTTCAGCCAGGCCTTGTTGGCCGCGCCGGTCTCGGCGTCGATCAGCAGGGCCGAGCCGACCTTGAAGACGATGCGCCTGGCGCTGGCGAGCGGCCCGCCCCCCCGGGCGCCCGAGGTCTGGCTCACGGCGTCCAGCCCCCGGGGGTCTCCGGGATGTGGTCTTCTTCCTCGTCGATTTCCTCGATCTCGTCGCCGCGACGCACGCGCACCTCGCGATAGGCGGCGCGCAGCAGCTCCTTCACGCCCTTGCCCGACACGCCAGATACCAAGCGCGGCTTGACGCCGGCGACGGCTTCCAGTTCCGCGACCTTCTCGGCGATCGTGTCTTCGTCGAGGGCGTCGATCTTGTTCAGCGCCAGGATTTCGGACTTGTCGCCCAGCTCGTCGCCATAGGCTTCCAGCTCGCCCCGGATGGTGGTCCAGGCGCCGGCGATGTCGTCCTGGGTGGCGTCGACAAGGTGGATCAACACCGCCGAGCGCTCGACGTGGCCCAAGAAGCGGGTGCCCAGGCCCGCGCCTTCCGACGCGCCCTCGATCAGGCCGGGGATGTCGGCCAGCACGAAGCGCTCGCTGGTCGACAGGTCGACCACGCCCAGGTTCGGCGTCAGGGTGGTGAAGGGATAGTCGGCGATCTTCGGCTTGGCGGCAGTGGCGGCGGCGAGGAAGGTCGACTTGCCGGCGTTGGGCAGGCCCACCAGGCCGACGTCGGCGATCAGCTTCAGCCGCAGCCAGATCCAGCGCTCTTCGCCTTCCTGGCCAGGATTGGCGTATTTCGGCGCCTGGTTCACCGGGCCCTTGAAGTGCAGGTTGCCCCAGCCGCCATTGCCGCCCTTGCACAGGCGTACGGCCATGCCGGCCGTGTCGAGGTCGGCGATCAGGGTCTCCTTGTCCTCTTCCAGCACCTGGGTGCCGACAGGGACCTTGAGCGTGATGTCGGCGCCCGCCGCGCCGTGGCGCTGGCGGCCCATGCCGTGGATCCCGGTCTCGGCCTTGAAGTGCTGCTGGTAGCGGTAGTCGATCAGGGTGTTGAGGCCTTCGACGGCCTCGATCCAGATATCGCCGCCACGCCCGCCGTCACCGCCGTCGGGGCCGCCATATTCGATGTACTTTTCGCGTCGGAACGAGACCGAGCCGCCGCCGCCGTTGCCGGAGCGGACGTAGATCTTGCACTGGTCCAGAAATTTCATGGACGTCTTTTGTCGTAAGGCGCTTGCTACGTCGAGCCGAAATGCCGCCGAGCAGATTCTGGCAAGCTTCGCAAGAACGCTGTTCGGGCGTGTGACGAAATGTTAAAACGTATTGTGCGACAAAGAGTCCTACAGCGAAACCGCTGCTTTTAGAGCGGCGCAGGGGAGGCTGGCTTTGACGACGACGCAAGACGGCGGGATGGAACTGGCGCAGGACCTTCGGGATCTGACGCTCCAGACGCTGTGTCGTAAGTACGCCGGCGAAGCCTCGATTCATCGCAACATCCTGATGAGCCGCGGCACGGGCGTGACCGGCACGTGGCGGGATTTCCGGGCTTTCCTGACCGACATCGGTCCCAGGCCGACCGCCGAGCATGGCCTGGTCCTGCTCAATCGCAACGAACGCACCTATGGTCCGGGCCGTGCGCGCTGGATGACGCCGGAGGAACAGGCGGCCCATGAGGCCGAGTTCGACCGCATCCAAGCCGAGAAGAAGCGCGACGAGCAGCTGCTGCTGCACCAGTCGGCCGCCATGAAGCGCGCCTCGGCGCCCAACGCCGCCTCGTTCGGCCAATGGACGCCGATGGCCGGCAAGCAGGTGGCCTATAGCGACGTCGCCAAGCGCCTGAACATTCCGGTCACGGCCTTGTCCAAGACCATGGCCGATGGCCGGTCGGCCGACGAACTGGTCAAGCGCGCAGCCGCCGGCAGCGAGCTGATCAACCAGGACGCCACCTGGCTGCCGCCCGATCCCAAGCGCAAGGCCGGCTTCTTCGAAGCCTTCCGTATCTGGCACATGCAGGTGCAGCCGCAGTTCAGCCGCGCCGCGACGCCGACCTTCCTGTTCCTCTACATCGCCCTGCCGGTGATGAAGGACTGCCGCGACGAGCTGATGGACCTGGACCTGTGGAATCCGCTGGGCCAGAGGGCGATGAACGCGCGCGACAGCCACATCTCGTGGAAGAAGTACTGCGAGTTCATGCCGCGCGCCCAGGTGGCGATGATGGAGATCCCCATCTACGCGACCTATTCGCTGCTGTCGGACCTTGACGCCCTGTGCGAGCGGATCCTGACCGCCGAGAAGCGCTTCCGCGAGGGCCCGCAGAAGGTCATCGCCACGCACCGCGCGGCTTAGCGCCAAAGCTGGTCATCCCGGGCGTAGACCCGGATTACACTGACTAAGGGCTTCGGCGATCCCGGCTCGGCGCGCTGCGCGCTTGGCCGGGATGACAGTTTATCAGGCCAGCCACACCATCATCCGCGTCGCCGCCGGCTGTCCGCGCGCAACGGACGGCTTCATCTCGACGACGCCGGTATAGAGAAAGCCCGCCTTGATCAGCACCTGGCCCGACGCGGGGTTGTCGGCGAAGTGGCCGGCGACGACCAGCTTCTTGCGCCACGCGCGCTTGGCCCAGTCCAGCGCGCCCTGGCAGGCCTCGGTGGCCAGGCCGCGGCCCCAGTAGGGCTTGCCGATCCAGTAGCCGATCTCCAGGTGGCCATTGGGCGGCGTGAACAGGCCCAGCACCCCGACAACGCCTTCGTTCTCCAGCTCGATGGCGAAGGTGTTGTCGCGCCGGCGATCCTGCGCGTGGCAGCGACCGACGAAATCCTCGGCGTCCGAGCGGCTGTAGGGCCAGGGCATGCGGGTGGTCATGCGCGAGATGTCGCGATCGCCGCCGAGCGCCGTCAGGCGCGGGACGTCGGACATGGCCGGAGCCCGCAGCGTGATCCGCCGCGTCTCGATGGTGGGGCTACTGTCGATGACGCACATCGTACGCCTCCCGGTTTCTCGGTCCCTCTTTGCTCGGGGACCGTGACGCCGCCATGGCGATCATGTTTCAGGGCGGCGCTGGACAAAACAAAAGCGGGGAGCCCGGCGTTCCCGGACTCCCCGCTTAGGTTCGTCTGTCCGGGTCGTCTTCTCGTCCGAGAAGCGCGACCCGAAAAAGTCGAGTGCGTGCTACTCGGCGGGTTGCGCGGTCGGCGCTACCGTCACGTAGGTGCGATTATGCTTCTTGGTCACGAACTTCACCGCGCCTTCGACGAGCGCGAAGAGGGTGTGATCCTTGCCGATGCCGACGCCGGCGCCCGGCCAGAACTTCGTGCCGCGCTGACGGATGATGATGTTGCCGGCGAGAACCTTCTCGCCGCCGAACTTCTTCACGCCAAGGCGGCGGCCGTCTGAGTCGCGACCGTTGCTGGACGAGCCGCCTGATTTTTTGTGAGCCATCTTGCTCTCCTAATCTCTAGAGGCGCAGCCGCTTAGGCTTCGCCGTCTTCCGTGGCGGCTGCGGCCTTCTTCGGCGCGGCCTTCTTCTTCGGGGCGGCTTCAGCGGCCGGAGCGGCGACCTTGGCGACCGGGATCGAGGCCACGTCAGCGACAGCCTTGTCGCCGAGGCCGCGAGCGCGGGCGTCCAGGATCAGCTTCGGGGTCAGGTCGACCACGCCGTCCCACTTGATTTCCTTGCCGCCGCCGGCGACCGAGGTCACGCGCACGACCGACTCGGTCTGGCGGTGGCCGCGGGTGCGACGATAGCCCTGACGGCGGATCTTCTTGAAGATCTTCACCTTCTCACCCTTGCGGGTTTCGATCAGGGTGCCGGAGACGACAGCGCCGTCCACCGTGGGGGCGCCGACCGTCACGGCCTCGCCTTCGCCAAGCATCAGGACTTCGCCGAAAGCGACTTCCGCGCCCGGTTCACCGTCGAGCTTTTCGACAACCAGCAGATCGCCGGCTTGGACCCGGTACTGCTTGCCGCCGGTTTTGATCACCGCGTACATAGGTTAGCGCCTTAAGAAACGTGCGTTCGCAAAATAGGGAACGCCCGCAAGGAAACCCGGCGGGCGAGGGGGCGGACTTATACAGCCGAGCGACCGTGAGTCAACGGGTTCGGACAGATTCCCGGTCAGGAAACGCCGGTGCTTCAACCGGAGCGATTCAGGCTGTACCGTTACAATATAACAGTATATAGCCTCGAACGTGACCTCGACCTTCTTCGCCTCCATCGCCGCCACCGGTTTCGCCGTGGCCTTCCTGCACGCGGCCCTGCCCACGCACTGGCTGCCGTTCGTGTTGGTGGGCCGCGCGCAGAAGTGGTCGACGGGCCGCACCCTGGGCGTCACCCTCCTGGCGGGCCTGGGCCATGTGGGCCTGACGATCCTTTTGGGCCTGGCCCTGGTGGTTGCTGGTCTGGCCCTGCAGCCCAGCCTGGGCGGGGTGTTCCACTGGATCGTCGGCGGGCTGATGGTCGCGGTGGGCGTCTTCTATATACTGCGCGGACGGCACAACCACGCCATGCCGGAAGCCGGCCGCAAGGCCTACGCCTCGGACCGCGCGGCGATCGCCGCCCTCGTCACCCTGCTGACCCTGTCGCCGTGCGAGGCCTTCCTGCCCTATTACCTGGCCGGCATGGAGCATGGCTGGCAGGCCTTCCTGGTGCTGAGCGCGGTGCTGATGGCCGCCACCTCGGCCGGCATGCTGATCTTCACCGCGCTGAGCCTGGCCGGCTTCAAGCGGCTGGGCCTGCAGTGGGTGGAGCGCTACGAGGAGACCATCCTGGGCGCGGCCCTGGTGGTGGTCGGCCTGGCGGTGGCGTTCTTCAAGACCTGAGGCTTTCGCCGGGCTCGGCTAGCCCCTAAATAGCGGCCATGACCCAGACAACCGCTCCCACCGGCAAAATCCCCGTCACCGTGCTGACCGGCTATCTCGGCGCCGGCAAGACCACCCTGCTCAACCGCATCCTCACCGAGGAGCACGGCAAGCGCTACGCCGTGATCGTCAACGAGTTCGGCGAGGTCGGCATCGACAACGACCTGGTGGTCGGCGCGGACGAAGAAGTGTTCGAGATGAACAACGGCTGCGTCTGCTGCACGGTGCGCGGCGACCTGATCCGCGTTCTTCAGGGCCTGATGAAGCGCAAGGGCGGCTTCGACGCCATTATCGTCGAGACCACGGGCCTGGCCGATCCGGGTCCGGTGGCCCAGACTTTCTTCGTCGACGACGACGTCAAGGCCCGCACGGCGCTCGATTCGGTCACCGCCGTGGTCGACGCCAAGCACATCCTGCTGCGTCTTTCCGACAGCAAGGAAGCGGTCGAGCAGATCGCCTTCGCCGACCAGATCGTCCTGAACAAGACCGACCTCGTCTCGGAAGATGACCTGCGCCACGTGGAAGCGCGCATCAAGCGCATCAACCCACTGGCCCCGATCCACCGCGCCCAGCGCTCGAACGTCCCGCTGAGCGCCATCCTGGGCAAGCACAGCTTCGACCTGGAGCGGATCACCGAACTGGAGCCGGACTTCCTCAATCCGCCGCACGGCGAGGACGGTCACGTCCACGATGAGCACTGCGGCCACGATCATCACCATCACGACCACGGCCATGTGCACGATGAGCACTGCGGTCATGACCATCACGGTCACGACCATGGGCACGACCACAAGAGCGACATCCACGACGACGGCGTGAAGGGTATCTCCCTGACCCTGCACAAGCCCGTGGACGGCCAGAAGATCACCGCCTGGCTCAACGACCTGCTGGCCCGTCGCGGGACCGACATCCTGCGCGCCAAGGGCATCATCGACGTGAAGGGCGAGGACAAGCGTCTCGTCTTCCAGGCCGTGCACATGATCCTGGAAGGCGACTTCCAGCGCGAGTGGACCGACAAGGACCAGCGCTACAGCCGCATGGTCTTCATCGGCCGCGACCTGGACGAAGCCGAGTTGAAGGCGGGCTTCGAGGCGACGGCCGCTTAAGGCGAAACGGCGGGCGCGACTGGCGCCCGCCTTGCGACCGCTTCCTCGAACATCGGCGTTCCGAGCCATTTTGGAACGCCGCACGACGGAGCCTAGCCTTGACCCTCGCCGCCTTCACCCTGAACGACCGACTGCTGGCCGCCATGCAACTGGGCGCCCACGTTCTGGTGTGGCTGCTGCTGCTGGCTCCGCTGGCCGTCGTGGCCCTGATGGCCATGGGCTTCAACGCCGCCAAGCCGCGCAAGGCCAACGCCTAGTTTAGAACGACCTTAGCCGAGCGCTTTGGCCGTCTGGTCCAGCGATGGGGCTGGGGCGGCGGCGCTCGTTTTGCGTCGCGGCGTCACCAGCGGCTTGAGCTTCTGGGCCGGCGTGTAGACGAAGCGATAGCTGAGCTCGGCGAAGATCCACGACAGCGCCACCACGAACGGCAGGGCCGCCAGCTGCGTCGCCCGCGGTGCGTTTTCGATGATCCCGCCATAGCCGACCGCCAGGCTGCCCAGGCTCAGCGCCAGCATGTGCCACAGATAGGCGGCGTAGGAGCGGCGGCCCATCCAGCGCAGCGGCGCGATCTCCAGGAGCTTGACCAGGCCGGCGAGGCGCGAGGCGGTCACCAACGGCAGGATGATCCCCACCAGCGCCAGGCCCTGGACCGAATAGCGCAGGGTTTCGCGGAAGACGTGGTCGCGCACGGCCAGCGAGGCCAGCATCGTCGCCGCGCCGGCGCCGAACACCAGCCAGGCGCGGCGCTTGACGACATCCATGGCCGCCGGCCAGGCGCGTTCGATCACGGCCGCCAGGCAGCCCCAGGCGATCGAGTCGATCCGGCATTCCGTGGCCTTGTAGGTATAGACCTCCGAGACGTGCAGCACGGCGAAGGCGTAGGTCCGCCAGGCCGCCGCGGCCACGATGACGGTCAGGAACAGGCCCGCCAGTCGTCGCGGCGCGAAACCGCACAACAGCAGGGTCAGCGGCATGACGAGGTAGAAGTGCTCCTCGACCGCCAGCGACCACAGGTGTCCCGTCACGGCGCAGTTGGCGCAGTCGCCCAGGCCGCTGATGATGTAGTAGTTGGTCCAGTAGGTCAGGCCCGCCAGGGCCTGGAGCGGCTGCATGTGCTGGCCCAGCAGCGGCCCGACCACGAAGGTCAGGACTAGCAGCAGCACCAGCATTTCCGGCAACAGGCGCAGGGTGCGCCGCCCGTAGAACCGCATCAGGTCGACGCCGCCGTTGGCGTCGCGCTCGGACCACAGCAGGCGGGTGATCAGGAAGCCGCTGATGAAGAAGAAGATGGTCACGCCCATCCCGCCGGGGATCAGATCGCCCAGGCCGACGTGACCCAGAATGACCATGCTGACTGAGGCCGCGCGCAGCCCGTCCAGGCCGGCGACATAGTCCTTGTGCTGACCGCTCATGAGCGACCCCTTCCGCGCAACGTGCGGTCGAGGCTAGCGGCCTAATCTTAAAAAACCGGATCAGCGGCCCTGGAGCACGTCGACCAGGGTCCAGAAGGTCTCCTTCGGCCGGCCCAGGTCGTCGAACATCAGCGGCGTGTCGGTCTTGTCCTTGACCCAGGCGGCGGTGCGTAGCCAGGAATCGGCGTCGCGTACGCCCCAGATCGTGAAGGCGTATTGCTGCTTCTCGGGCAGGGCGATGAAGGATTCCAGCGCCTCACGATAGAGCCGCAGCTGGCTGGCCTGGCGCTCGGCGGACGAACGCAGGGTGGGGCCTTCCGTCTGGAACGAGACGTCCAGCTCCGACAGGTGCACGGGCAGGCCAAGGCTGGCGATGTCGCGCATGGCCTCGGTGATCTTGCCTGCCGGCAGGTCGACGTCGATATGGGTCTGGTTGCCGATCCCGCCGATCGGCACGCCGCGCTTGAGCATGTCCTCGATCAGCTTCAGCAGGGTGCGGCGCTTATGAGGCTTGCTCTCCAGGTGGTACTCGTTGACGAATAGGATGGCGTCCGGATCGGCCGCGTGGGCCTCCTCGTAGGCGCGGATGAAGTGGCCTTCCTGGCCCAGGGCCTTGGTCCAAAGCGACTCGCGCAGGGTCACGCCGTCGTCGGCCACGGGCTCGTTGACCACATCCCAGCCCCGCGCCTGGCCGGCGTAGCGGCCCGCGACCTGATGGATATAGCTGGCATAGGCGGCGTCAAAGGCGCGGCGGTCGCCCTCCAGCTTCTGGAAGGTCGGCGGATTGTCGATGTACCAGATCAGGGTGTGGCCATGCAGGGCCTGGTTGTTGGTCTTGCAGAAGTTGGCGATGCGGTCGCCGCCGTCCCAGCGCATCGCGCCATCCTTCTGAAGGATGTACTCCATCTTCATCTCGAAGCCGGGCGTGATCTGCGAAAACTGGCTGCTGGCCGCAGCGTCGAAGCCGGGGCGGCCGAACTCGTCCGAGACGATCTCCGTTCCGATCCGGAACGGCGCGAGGTCCCGCAGCAGAGGCGGCGGCCCCTTGGGGCGAGCTTTGGGCGCCGGGCCGGCCGAGGCCTGGCCGGCGCCGCGCCCGCAGGCGGCCAGGGCGAGGGCCGAGGCCAGCACCGTCCGCCGGGCCAGGGTCAAGCCGCCGTTTGCGGCGCCCGCCGGGATCACTGCACGGCGCGGGTGGGCTTGGCAACCATCGCCGAACGTCCCAGCAGCGGCGTCACACCCAGCACCAGGGCCGCGAACAGGATCGCGCACTGGCCGTAGCGGGCCGCCAGGCGGCGAGGGTCGTTGGCCAGGCGCCAGAACCATTCGAGCTTTCCCCGTTGCATCCATCGGGGCGCACGACGGGCTTCGCCGGCGATGAAGTCAAGCGCGGCGCCGACGCAGATGAAGCCCACGCGGGGGCAGCGGGCGGCCAGGGCGTCGGCCAGGATCTCCTGCTTGGGCGCGCCCAGCGAGACGAAGCAGATGCGGGCGTCCGAGCTGTTGATGCGCTCGGCCATGGCGTCCAGATCCTTGTCGTCCAGCATCGCCTGGCCGTTGCCCGACGGCAGCTGCGGGGCTTCGAAGCCGGCGACGCGCAGGGTCTTGAAGCGGCGCGTCAGCTTGTCCAGGGCGTTGACCTGGGCGCGGGGGCCGGGGCCGACGAAATAGACGCCCAGGCCGCGCTGGGCGGCGGCCTGGCACAGCGGCTCGACCAGGTCGGCGCCCGTGGCGCGCTCCAGGCGGGCGTTCTTGCGGCCGGCCAGCCAGACGACGGGCCAGCCGTCGGCGGTGACATAGGTGGCGCGACGATAGACGGCCCGGAAGGCGTCGTTCGAGGTCAGTTTGACCAAGTGATCCAGATTGACGGTGAACAGGGTGAACCCCTCGCCGCTCTCGGCCCGGCGCAGCGCCTCGGCGGCGGCGGCGTCCAGCGACGGCAGGTTGATGCGCACGCCTTCGACCGAAACGGCGCCGGCGGAGGGGTCTTGGTTCCATTCGTTGAGCATTCGGCTCTCCCTGGTCTCGGCCGGGAACCGCTTCTGTTCGGAAACGGGACGCCTCGGCCTTGCTGGGAGAGTCGGGTTCAAGCGCCGTGCCGCCCGGCGCGCGCATTTCGGGACGGCTATTCCCGCCTCGGGCGATCGGCCGGCGTGCGACGGGACAAAGAAAAACCCCCGGAAGCCAGGCTTCCGGGGGTTCTGATTTCTGGTTGTCGCCGAAGATCCTTAGTGGATGTCTTCGTTGATCAGGCCGACCTTGTACCAGCCTGCGGTCTGCAGCTGGTTCAGCACGCCCATGAAGTCGGCGTACATGACGTCGGCGTCGGCGCGGATCATGACGCGCTGGTCGTCCTTCGGACCAGCTTGGCCGGTCGCGTTGAACTTGGCGTCCAGATCGACTTCCAGGTTGTCCAGGCTGGTTTGCTTGTCAGCGATGAACACGGCGCCCGACTTCTGGATCGAGATGAACACCGGCTCTTTCGGCTTCACGGGATCGTTGTTCGGAACGGCCGGCGGAAGGTCGACCTTGATGGCCACGGTGGCCATCGGGACGGCGACCATGAAGATGATCAGCAGAACGAGGAGAATGTCCACGAACGGGGTGACGTTGATTTCGGAGTTCTGGCCGAGAGAATAGCGACCACCGCCGCCGCCAGAGAGTTTAGCCGCCATAGCCTGACTGTCTCCCAAGGGCCGCGCACTCCGCGGTCCCGCAATTGTTAGGTCGCCACGTCTGGCTCAGACGGACGCGGAAGTAAAGCCCGACGACGCGCTGCAATGGCAACCCCTTTTCGACTCTTTCTGGTCGAACGTCGTTCGCATCGGGCAGGGCGCCGGCGCCGTCCGGCTAGGCGCCACGGCCTTGCCGGGGTATGGCGCGGGCATGATTTTCTCGTTCGACGCCTTTGTCACCGCCGCGCTTTTCGACAAGGCCGGCCGCGCCGCCTTCGCCCTAGGCGACGGCACCGTCCGCCTCGAGACCGACGGCGGCTATGTCACCGTCGAGGCCCATGGCGGCCCGATGGGCGGGGCCGCGCTCAGCGCCGTGGTCCATCCGTCCGGCAACGGCCTGATCACCGGCGGCGACGACGGCCGCGTGGTCTGGAGCCGAATCGAGAACGGCGAGGTGGCCGCCACGGTCCTGGCCGAGATGAAGGGCAAGTGGATCGAGCACGTGGCCGCCAGCCCTGCTTCGGGCCTGATCGCCTTCACCGCCGGCCGCGAGGCCCATGTCCGCGATGCCGCCGATTCGGCTTTCAGCCGCGTCTTCACGCACGAGAAGACGGTCTCGGGCCTGGCCTTCGATCCCAAGGGCCGCCGCCTGGCCACCGCAGCCTATGGCGGCGCGCAGCTATGGTGGGCCAAGATCGCCGAGCAGAAGCCGCAAATCCTGAAATGGGCCGGCAGCCATATCGCCGTGGCCTTCAGCCCCGACGGCAAGTTCCTGGTCTCGTCGATGCAGGAGAACCAGCTGCATGGCTGGCGCCTGTCGGACGGCAAGGACATGCGGATGGGCGGCTATCCGGCCAAGATCAAGAGCGTGGCCTTCTTCGACAAGGGGAACCTGCTGGTCACCGCCGGCGCCAATGGCGCGGTGGTCTGGCCGTTCGCCGGCGCCAGCGGGCCGATGGGCAAGGAAGCCGCCGAGATCGGTTTCTCGCGCGATTCGATGGTCGTTCGGGTCGCGGGCCTCGACGCCCAGCCCGTCGCCCTGGCGGGCCAGGACAACGGCAAGATCTGGGCGGCGCACATGCGCAACGGCCGCATCGAGACCCTGAAGGCCGAGAAGGGCGCGGCCATCAGCGCCCTGTCGGTGTCGCCCGACGGTCAGCGCCTGGCCTGGGGCGACGAAGACGGCGAGGCCGGCGTCATCGCCATCCCGGACATCAGCGGCCCGCGCCAGTTCGCGGGATAGGTGTGATAGGCGCCTGACGAATTCTACAGCTGACGCTGCAATAGACCTCATCCTGAGCTTGTCGAAGGACGAGGTCGGCCCCTCAGAACCCCTTCAGCTCGCCCCACGCCTCGAGCGGATCCCGGCGCGAGCGCCAGGTGTTCACCGGGGCGGTCTCGTCGCGGTAGCCCAGGGCCATGCCGGAAAACAGCATGTGGCCCTCGGGCAGGCCGATGTGGTCGTCGACGACCTTGTTGTAGTGCGACCAGAACTCCTGGGCGCAGGTGTCCAGGCCGCGCTCGACGGCCAGCAACATCAAGGTCTGCATGAACATGCCGACATCGCTCCATTGCGGCGGGCCACAGCGGCGGTCGATCGAGAAGAACAGCTGCACCGGCGCGCCGAAACCCTGACCGTTGCTGGCGAACCATTGCAGGCGGGCCAGTTTGTCCTCGCGAGGGATGCCCAACGCGCCATAGAGATCCTCGCCGACCTGGAAGCGGCGGCTGCGCAAAGGCTCCCAGAGATTGGCGGGATAGACGTCGTACTCCGGCGTATCCGGCGAGGCGACGCGCTGGAGCATGGTGGCTGTCAGCGCCTTCAGCGGCTCGCCGGTCACGGCCTGCACCCGCCAGGGCTGGAGATTGCCGCCGGACGGGGCGCGGGCCGCCGCCTCCAGCAGGTCGCGGACGACGGCGCCGTCCACCGGATCGGGCTTGAAGGCGCGCACAGACATGCGGCGGTTCACGGCGTCGAGGACATCCATGTCGTACTCCCAGATCCGAGGCCGAGGCCAAGCTCCCCGCGACAGGGGCGTCGTAGGTCGCTAGCATCCGGCCGCAGCGTCAAGACAAGTGCTTTGGGGACGATACGTGAAGCTGTTGCGCAATATCTTTCTGGCGCTGTTCATCGTGCTGGTCGCCGGGCCGGTGCTGGCGGTGATCGTGTTCCGTTTCGTGCCGCCGCCGGTGACGCCGCTGATGGTTATCCGCGCCGCGGAGGGCAAGGGCCTGGACCATCGCTGGAAGTCGATCAGGAAGGTCTCGCCGGCCCTGCCGCGCGCCCTGATCGCCGCCGAGGACGCCAAGTTCTGCGACCATCGCGGCTTCGACTTCGACGCCCTGCAGAAGGCCTACGCCAACAACGAGAAGGGCGGGAAGATCAAGGGCGGCTCGACCATCAGCCAGCAGACCGCCAAGAACATCTTCCTCTGGCCGGGGCGCTCCTATGTCCGCAAGGGGCTGGAGGCCTGGTTCACGGTGCTGATCGAGACCTTCTGGGGCAAGAAGCGGATCATGGAGGTCTATCTGAACTCCATCGAGTACGGCCCGGGCATCTATGGCGCCGAGGCCGCCGCCCAGCGCTATTTCGGGGTCGGGGCCGACAAGCTGACCGCGCCGCAGGCCGCCCGCCTGGCCGCCATCCTGCCCAGCCCCCTGAAGTGGAAGGTGGTCGGGGCCGGCAAGTACGTGAAGAAGCGCTCGCGCAACATCGGCAAGGCCTCGGGCGCGGTGCGCCGCGAGGGCCTGGCCGCCTGCGTCGTCTAAGAGGGGGAGAACGCCAATGCCTGTCGCGCCGGGTCCCGTGCTGGAGACCGAACGCCTGATCCTGCGTCCGACGGCCACCGAGGACCTCGACGGCTGGGCCGAGCTGATGGGTGACGCCGAGGCCGCGCGGTTCATCGGCGGCCAGCAGGAGCGGGCCGGCGCCTGGCGGTTCATGGCCACAATGGCGGGGTCCTGGACGCTGAAGGGCTTTGGCATGTTCTCGGTGATCGAGAAGTCGAGCGGCGATTGGCTGGGTCGCATCGGTCCCTGGCAACCTGAGGACTGGCCAGGAACCGAGGTCGGCTGGAGCCTCAAGCGCGCCGCCTGGGGCAAGGGCTATGCGGTCGAGGCTGCGGTGGCCGCCATCGACTGGACCTTCGACCACCTGGGCTGGGACGAGGTCGTGCACTGCATCGATCCCGAGAACTCGGCCTCGCAGAGGGTCGCCGAGAAGCTGGGCTCGTCCAATCGCGGTCGCGGCCAGTTGCCGGCCCCGTTCCAGGACCACGTCATCGACATCTGGGCCCAGAGCCGCGACGCGTGGCGGGCTAGATCGCGCTGACCGGTTCGATGGGACGGGCATAGGCTTCCCGCGCTCGGCCCGAGCGGACGAAGACGCGGGTGATGCGGGTGTCGATGGCGCGGATGCGGGCGGCGAAATCGTCGCCGGCGGTCTCGATGTCGACCGCCGTCAGGTCGTCGCGGAAATCCAGGGTCACGCCCAGCAAGATTTCCTGCGGGCCCAGGTGCATGCTCAGCACCTCGGCGACGGTGTCGATGCGCGGATCGGCCGCCAGCATGCCGCGCACGGCCTCGACGATTCGGGGCGAAGCCGCCTCGCCGGTCAGCAGCGAGCGGGTCTCGTTGGCCAGGAAGATCGCCACCAACACCAGCAGCGCGCCGATCGCCACCGAGGCCGCGCCGTCGGCCCAGGGCAGGCCCAACAGGCTGGTCCCGGCCACGCCCAGCGCGGCGATCGCCAGGCCGGCCAGGGCCGCGCCGTCCTCCAGCAACACCGCGAAGATCGACGGGTCCTTGCTACCCTTCAGCGCCTTGAAGAACGGGATGTCGCGCCGCACGGTCTTGAACTCGCGCCAGGCGACGACAAACGATCCGCCCTCGAACAGGATGGCCAGGCCGATGACCAGGAAGTTGATCCAGGCCCGGTCAATTGGCTCGGGTTCGAGGATCTTGTGGACCCCCTGGTAGATCGACACCGCGCCGCCCAGGGCGAAGATCAGCAGGGCCACCACGAAGGACCAGAAATAGAGCTCCATGCCGTAGCCGAACGGATGGGTGACGCTGGGCGGCTTGCCGGCTCGGGCCAGGCCCCACAGCAACAGACCCTGGTTGCCGGTGTCGACGGTGGAGTGGATGGCCTCGGTCAGCATGGCCGACGAGCCGGTCAGCAGGAAGGCCGCCAGCTTGGTCAAGGCGATGGCCAGGTTGCCGCCCAGGGCGGCGTAGATCACCAGGCGGGAGCTGTTCTTCGATCCGGTCGCGGCCATGCCTGCCCAACGTCGGGGCGGGGCCGCCGTTCCGGACGCTAGAACCAACCGGCCTCGCGCAGGGCCTTGGCGTAGGCGCGGCTGACCGGCGCCTCGATCCCGCCGCTCAGCATCAGGGTGGCGCGGCCGTCGCCGCGCCGGGCGTCCTCGACCGCGTCCTTGGCCACCCACCATGAGCGGTGGGTCTGGGCGCCTTCGATGCCTTCCAGCTCGGCGATGGCGTCGGACAGGCGCATCAGGATCAGGTCCTGGCCCTTGGAGGTGTGCAAGCGCAGATAGTGGTCCTGCGCCTCGACGGCGTGCAGGCTGGCGCCGCGCAGCCGGGGCGGCAGGCGGTCGAGGAAGCGCGGAGCCGGAGCCCCCGCCGGCGCGGCGTGGGTTTCGGGCGGCTGGCGCTGGACCAGGAAGTTCAGCGCCGTCATGCCGGCGGTGACGATGGCCACCGGACCCAGATAGAGCGGCAGGGCCGCCGGCCGCGGCGCGCCGGGATGGAAGGCCAGCTCGGTCACCAGCCAGACCACCGCCGTGAAGGGCAGGGTGATGCCGATGGCCACCAGGGTCCCGTAGAGCACCGGCTTTTCGTCGGCGCGGCCGTCACGGCCGACCAGCAGGCTGACCCCGGTGCCGACCACGGCCCCCGACATGCACAGGCCGATCCAGTAGAGGAGCCGGACCGGCAGCGACGCCTCGTCGGTTCCGAACGGCCCGATCATCGCCAGGAACAGTCCCGCGCAGGCCGAGACGACGAAGCCCCGCCGCGCCTGGCGGTTCGTCAGCGCCGTTCGCGAAGCGTGAACGGCGTCGGCCAGCCGTTCACGAAAGGAGGCCGGCGACTGACGCAACGACGATTGAGACACGAGGCGGGCGACTCCAGAAACGGGGCGTCGACGGATCGGACGCCGTCGACGCGAACGGAGATGAAGATGGCCCGCGAAAACATGTCAATCAAAGGCTCGGTCTGGAGCGGTCGTTTGGGCGTCCTGGCCCTGGCCGGCGTCACCCTGGCGATCGTGGCGACCAACCCCGGCGTCGTGGCGGGCCCCCTGCGGGCCCTGGCCGAGGCGGGCGTCCGTCCGCATGCGCCGAACCTGTCGCTGATCGCCGCCGCGCCCCTGGTGATCCAGTTGCACATCGCCGGTGCGGTGACGGCCTTCGTGATCGGCTCGGTCCTGCTGGCCGGGGTCAAGGGCACGCAACTGCACAAGACCCTGGGCTGGATCTGGGTGATGGCCATGGGCCTGACCGCGACCAGCTCGCTGTTCATCCGCACGATCAATCCCGGCCACTTCAGCTTCATCCACTTCCTGAGCGGCTGGACCCTGATCGCCCTGCCGATGGCCATCGTCGCCATCAAGCGCAAGAAGGTCGCCGTCCACCGCCGGGCCATGACCGGCATGTTCGTGGGCGGCCTGCTGATCGCCGGCCTCTTCACGTTCATCCCCGGCCGCCTGATGTGGCAGGTCTTCTTCGGCTGAAACGCCGTCTCCCCGACCCCTCTTTGATCCCTTTTCCTGGAGATCCGACATGACCTCGATCAAGACTCTCGCCCTGTGCCTGGCCCTGGCCTCGCCGGCAGGCGCCGTGCTGGCCCAGACCGTTCCCGTCACCCCGACCCCGGCCGTCGCCGCTTCGCAGGACGCGACCCTGGCCCTGGCGTTTCCGGACCTGAAGCAGAAGACCGGCGTGCTGATGATCGCCGTCTATGACGGTCCGGACGGTTGGAAGACCGGCAAGCCCGCCCGCGTCGCCCTGGCTGCGGCCGCCGACGCTGAGCCCGTCGCCAGGCTGGACGGCCTGACGCCCGGGACCTACGCCGCCCGCGTCTTCCAGGACCTCGACGGCGACGGAAAGATGGGGACCAACCCCTTCGGCCTGCCCACCGAGCCCTACGGCTTCAGCAACGGCGCCAAGGTCAATATGGGCCCGCCCAGCTTCGAGGCCGCCAGCTTCGTCGTCGCCGCCGGCGACAACCGCCAGACCCTGTCCCTGAACTAGCCGACCCGACCGGAGCCCACGCCCATGAACCGTCGCGACATCCTGCGCGGCGCCGCCCTCCTCGGCGGCGCGACCCTTCTGACCCCCGAGACCGTCTGGGCGGCCGCAGCCGGAGACTGGACCCTGGGCTTCGCGGATGTCGAGGCCGACATCGCCCCCACCGAGCTGACGCGGATCCACGGCCGGGCGCCGATCGAACTGGAGGGGACGCTGTTCCGCAACGGCCCGGCCAAGTTCCGCCGTCCGGGCGGCTCGGTCGGCCACTGGTTCGACGGCGACGGCCTGATCCGCCGGTTCTCCATCGCCGACGGCAAGGCGCGGATGGCCGCCCGCTTCGCCGACACGCCCAAGCGCCGGGCCGACACGGCCGCCGGGGCGGTGATCACCGCGGGCTTCGGCACGGCGCCGGGCAAGGGCGCGGCCGTGTCGAGCCCCGACGACGCCAACGCCGCCAACACCTCGGTGATGCTGGCCGGCGGCGAGCTTTGGGCCCTGTGGGAGCCCGGTTCGCCCCTGGTTCTGGACCCCGACACCCTGGCGACCAAGGGCTTCAAGACCCTGCGTCCGGACCTGAAGGGCATGCCGTTCCTGGCCCATCCGCGCGTCGAGCCCGACGGGACGATCTGGAACCTGGGCCTGGCGGGCCAGCAGGCGGTGGTCTGGCGGCTGGGTCCGGACGGCGCGCTGAAGGACGCCCAGGTCATCGCCCTGCCGCGCGCCAGCTACCTGCACGATTTCACGGCGACCGAGCATCACCTGGTCATCGTGCTGCAGCCCTGGATCCAGGAGCGCTTCAGCATACCCTACATCGCGGGCATGGCCTGGCGGCCCGAGCAGGGGACGCAGGTGCTGGTCATCGACAAGGCCGATCTCTCCAAGCGGCGGGTGTTCGAGCTGGAGCCGTTCTTCTTCTTCCATCTGGGCGACGCCTGGGAGGAGGGCGACGGGACGATCCGCTTCGACGCCTGCATCGACGACAATCCCGACGGCACGGCCAAGGCCAGCGACCGGCTGCTGCGCGGCCAGCCCCTGACCGGGATCGCTCCGCCGCGCCTGGCCCAGATCGTCCTGCGTCCGGACGGCAAGGCGTCGATGACGCGCTTCGCCAGCACCGCCGAGTTCCCGCGCTCGGACCCGCGCTTCGCGGGCCGCAAGCGCGCGTTCAGCGTCTACGCCACCAACGAGCGTCCCGACCGTCCGATGTTCCAGGGCGTGGCGGTGCGTGACTGGGTACGCGATCGCGAACAGGTCTTCGACTTCGGCAAGGACCATCTGGTCGAGGAGATGATCTTCGTCCCGCGCAAGGGCTCCAGCGCCGAGTTCGACGGCTGGCTGGTCGGGACCAGCCTGGACGTGAAGGCCCGGGCGACCCTGCTGCATGTGTTCGACGCACGGCGGGTCGAGGCGGGGCCGGTGGTGACCTGGAAGGCGCCGGCGGCGCTGCCGATGACGTTCCATGGCTGCTTCGCCCAGGTTTGAGGCGAGCGTCGGCGGCCTCGCGCTTTCGCTGCGATGGCGGTGGGAAGGGTCACGGAGCGTCCGGACCTTCGTCCGGAAGATTGGATGGAAAATACCGTTTCGACGAAGCCGTCCGCTCCGCGTGGCCTGCTTCCAGAAGCCTTCGGGACGCGGGGTCTTAACCCGCTCCCGAGCTCGGCCTCCGGCGGGCGGAGGGCTGGCTCCCCTCCGGACCGCATGGGCGATTTCAGCCCATGCCTACGTGTCCCGCTCGACCACCGCCAGAAGCCCGTCGGGTCGCCGGCCGACGTCCCTTCCCTTGCTCCTGGGTGAGACCAGTATGCGAGCGGTTCGGACGCCGCGGACCGGCGCGCTGCGTTTAATTTCAGCGCCTTGATCTTGCTGGGCTTTATTTGGGGAATCGCGGGTATTCGGCCTCGCCTTTCCCCGCGCCCCGCTTGCCACGCCTGCCCGGATGCTTCATCCGAGGACCGCGCAATCACGGCAGGCCAGAGAGTCGAATGACCGCAGCCAAGCCCCACGCCCGTCCCCTCGCTCGCAGCGGCGGACGCGGCAGACCGTCCAAGGCCAAGGGCCTGGACCTGAAGGAAACTATCCTCGACGCCGCCGAGGGCCTGTTCGCGCGCCACGGCTTCTATGGGGTGACGACTCGCCAGGTGGCGGCCGAGGCCGGGGTCGATACGGCGCTGATCCACTATTATTTCGGGGCCAAGCGCGAGCTGTTCGACGCGGTGTTCGTGCGCCGCGCCGAGATCCTCAACCAGGTGCGCGGCGCGTCGATGGACCTCTATGTCCAGACCCATGCCAAGACCATGACGGTGGAGGGCGTGATCGAGGCCTTCATCGAGCCGCTGCTGCGCATCTCGCAGGACGGCGGGCCGGGCTGGAAGAGCTATTTCGCCCTGGTCGCCCAGGTCAACAACACCCCCGCCTGGGGCGGCGAGACCATGGCCAGGTTCTTCGATCCGGTCGTCCATCGGCTGGTCGAGACCCTGAAGACCGTCCGTCCCGAGGCTGAGTATCGCGACCTCTACTGGTGCTACCAGTTCCTGACCGGATCGATGATGCTGGCCCTGTCGGAGACCGGCCGCATCGATTCGTTGTCGGAGGGCGAGTGCCATTCCAGCGATCTGGAGGCGGTGCGGCGCCGGCTGTTCGCCTATTGCGCGGCCGGGTTCGAGACTGTGATCGCGCGGGCGCCGAAGGGTTAGGGCGGGGCTTGGCCCTCGTCCTTCGACAGGCTCAGGATGAGGACCATGGCCGTCGCCTCGCGGTCGAGAACCTCATCCTGAGCTTGTCGAAGGACGAGGTTTTCGGGCGCTGAAGCCCAGGCATATCCGCCCTCGGATAATTCCTCGAAATTACCATTTCACCACCTGATGAAAAAAGACTGGCGCGATTCCGCCGTCTGAGTGACAGTGCTGCAATTCGCGGTTCGATGAATTCGCGGAACTCCGAACACGCGTCCGCCAAAAGGACCCGGTTCGGGATGGGCGGAACGTAAGGGAGGGGAAACCCAATGACTTCGATGTGGAAGGCTGCGCTGCTGGCTGGCGCGGCATGGAGCGCGGCCGCGACGGCCGTTTCGGCTCAAGAGGCTCCGGCCGCGACCGGCGACCTGCAGGTCGAACAGGTTGTGGTCACCGCTCGCCGGCGCGAGGAAAGCCTCAAGGACGTGCCCGTGGCCGTCTCGGCCTATAGCGGCGAGACCCTGGCTCGCCAGGGCGCGGCGGACATCACCGTCCTGCAGCAGACGACCCCGAACATCACGGTCCAGACCGCGCGCGGTTCGAACTCGACCCTGATCTCCTACATCCGCGGCGTGGGCCAGCAGGATCCGCTGTGGGGCTACGAGCCCGGCGTGGGCCTGTATGTCGACGACGTCTATATCTACCGTCCGCAGGGCGCGGTGCTGGACGTGTTCGACGTCGAGCGCATCGAAGTGCTGCGCGGCCCGCAAGGCACGCTGTACGGCCGCAACACCATCGGCGGCGCCATCAAGTACGTGACCAAGCGCCTGGGCGACGAGGCTCACGGCAAGATCAAGGGCACGTACGGCAGCTACGACCAGCGCGACCTGCTGGTCTCGGGCCAGACCCCGATCGGCGGCACGGGCCTGTCGGTGGGCGGCGCCTATGCCCTCTACAAGCGCGACGGCTTCGGCAAGAACCTGACCACCGGCGCCGAGCAGTACAACAAGGACGTCCAGGCCATCCGCCTCAGCGCCGAATATGCGCCCAACGACGACCTCTTCTTCCGCCTAGCCTACGACAAGGTGAAGGACGATTCCAACGCCCGTCACGGCCACCGCGAACTGCCGGCCCTGGTCGGCAGCTATCCGGTGCTGGACGTCTATGACACCCAGGCGGGCCTGGGCGACGACAACTCGGTCGAGACCGAAGGCGTGTCGCTGACCGGTCAGTACAACGCCACCGAGAACCTGACCTTCAAGTCGATCACCGCCAGCCGCAAGGGCCACACGACCACCGTCATCGACTTCGACGGCACCCCGGTCCCGACCCTCGACGTCCCGGCCACCTATGACGACCGGTCGTTCTCGCAGGAACTGCAGGCGGTCTATTCGGACGAGAACGTCCAGGGCGTGTTCGGCCTCTACTACATGAACAGCCAGGCCTCGGGCGAGTTCGACACCATCGCCGGGAACCTCGGCCTGTCCATCGCCGACGGCGGCAAGGTCAGCACCCAGAGCTTCGCGGCCTTCTTCGACTTCAGCGCCAACCTGACCGACCGGTTCAAGGTCTCGCTGGGCGCCCGCGCGACGCGGGACCACAAGCGCAGCAACACCTTCCGCCTGTTCTATCTGGGCGCCACCCGCTCGCCGTTCCAGGGCGGAACGCCGCGTCCGGTCCTGCAGACCCGCACCAACTACGCCGCCCAGAAGACCTTCGAGCAGTTCACGCCGCGCCTGAGCGCCTCGTACGACCTGAGCGACGACCTGACGACCTATGTGTCCTATTCCAAGGGCTACAAGTCGGGCGGCTGGGACATGCGCGGCGACGCGCTGATCACGCCGCAGACGGTGGACGGCTACGATCCCGAAACGGTCGACGCCTACGAGACCGGCCTGAAGGGCTATCTGTTCGATCGCCGCGTGTCGTTCGCCTCGGCGGCCTTCATCAGCAAGTACAAGGGCCAGCAGGTCACGACCCAGGTCGTGGTGCCCTCGGGCATCGCCAGCTCGGTCGACAACGCCGGCGCCTCCACCCTCTACGGCGGCGAATTCGAAGCCAAGGCCAAGCTGAGCGCCAGCCTGTCGGCCAATGTCGCTCTCGGCTACATCCACGCCAAGTACGACACCTTCAGCCGCTTCGTGCCGGCCGGCGCGCCCAACCCGCTGAACCCGTCGACCACGCTGGCGACGGGCCAGGTTATCAACGTCGCCGACCTGTACGGCTTCCAGAACACCCCCGAATGGACGGGCAATGTCAGCCTGACCTGGACGGGCGAGGTGGCCGGCGGCGTGCTGTCGGTGACCCCGATGGTCAGCTATCGCGACAGCTATCAGCAGTTCGAGCAGCCCCTGCCGCTGCTGGACCAGAAGGCCTTCACCCTGGTGGACCTGACGGCGATCTGGACCGCGCCGGGCAACCACTACAAGCTGGCCCTCACCGGCAAGAACCTGACGGACGAGCGTTATCGCACCGGCGGCTACAACTTCGGCGTCGCGACGTATAATAACTCCGTCATCGGTTTCTATGGCCCGCCGCGCACGGTTTCGGCGAGCCTCGAGATCGCATTCTGATCTAGGTAAAAACTGGCGGCGGCGCGCTGCAACGCGCCGCCGCCATTTCTTTGTCCGCAGTAGACCAGCGTAGGGGACGACCATGGGCGACGACCACATCGAGCGACCGCGTTCGCGCTATCGCTATGTCGTCCTGGCGATGCTGATCCTCGCCTACACCTTCAATTTCCTGGATCGGCAGATCCTCGGCATCCTGGCCGGGTCGATCAAGACCGAGCTCAATCTCACCGACACCCAGCTGGGCCTGATGGGCGGGGTCGCCTTCGCGGCGCTCTACACCACGCTGGGCGTGCCGATCGCCTGGCTGGCCGACCGCGTCAGCCGCACCTGGATCATGACCGTCGCCCTGACCCTGTGGAGCGGCTTCACGGTCGCTTGCGGCTTCGCCGGCGGGTTCTGGTCGCTGTTCCTGTCGCGCATGGGCGTGGGCATCGGCGAGGCGGGCGGCGTGGCCCCGGCCTATTCGCTGATCGCCGACTATTTCCCCAAGTCGCAACGCGCCCGGGCCCTGGCGGTCTATTCGTTCGGCATCCCGCTGGGCACGGCGCTGGGCGTGCTGTTCGGCGGCCTGATCGCCGCCTACGTCAATTGGCGCTTCGCCTTCATCGCCGTGGGCGCGGCCGGCGTGCTGCTGGCCCCGATCTTCAAGCTGGTGGTCAAGGATCCGGCGCGCGGCGGCATGGACCGCGAACCGGGCGAAGTCGCCCCCACCGAGCCGCCCAAGGCCCCGGCCTTCGGGGCGGTGCTGGCCACCATCCTGCCTAAGCCCAGCTTCTGGCTGCTGGCGTTCGGCGCGGCCTGCTCGTCGATCTGCGGCTATGGCGTGGCCTTCTGGCTGCCGACCTTCTTCCAGCGCAGCTTCGGCCTGTCGCTGACCGAGCGGGCCCTGTTCTACAGCGCGCTGTCGCTGTTCGGCGGCGTCGCGGGCATCTGGTTGGGCGGGTTCCTGGCCGACAAGTTCGGGGCCAAGAACAAGGCCGCCTACGCCCTGGCCCCGGCCATCTGCTTCCTGATCGCCCTGCCGTGCTTCCTGCTGGCGATGAACGTCCACTCGATGGTGCTGGCCTTCCTGCTGTTCCTGATCCCGACCGGCCTGAACCTGGCCTGGCTGGGCCCGGTGGTCGCCGCCGTCCAGCACCTGGCTCCGGCCTCGATGCGGACCACGACCTCGGCGCTGTTCCTGCTGATCAACAACCTGCTGGGCCTGGCCGTGGGCCTGTGGTTCTTCGGCTATGTGTCGGACCTGCTGGCCCCGCGCTATGGCGCGGAGTCGATGCGCCACGCCCTCTATTTCGGCCTGGGTTTCTATGTCGCCAGCGCGATCCTGCTGATCATCGCCTCACGCCGCCTGAAACGCGACTGGGTCGACTGAGTACGACAGATTGCCGCGATATTTCGTCGGCGCGAAACGGCCACGGTTAGGCCAAGATCGGGGATCAAGAGCCGCTTGAACCACGAGCACGCCCATGACTCCCGACGACCGCCACGTTTTCCATGATCCTTCGGGCCGGCGGGACCGCCAGGCCAAGCTGGTCCTGGGGATCGTGCTCTCGGTGGTCGCCGCGGTGGTGGCGGGCTTCCTGGCCACCCTGGCCTTCGCGCCCCGCCTGCCCAGCGCGCCGCTGAAGGACCCGCATGTCCTGACCTCGCTGCACCAGGAGACCCCGCGTCGCCACGGTCGGCAGGCCAAGACCTGGCGCCGGGTGCCCCATCCCCGGGTCGCGACCAACGGCAAGGCCGAGCGGCCGCTGAACGTCGGCTTCTATGTCAGCTGGGACGAGGACTCCCGCGACAGCCTGCGCCGCAATGTCGACAAGCTGGACGTGGTCTCTCCGCAGTGGATCGCCATCAAGGGCTCGAACGGCGACGTCGACCTGACCGACGATCCGCAGGGCGTGGCCCGCATCGCATCGGCCCCCAACCATCCGGCCGTGCTGCCCCTGGTCCACAACTCGGCCAACGCCGCCTTCAACGGTCCGGCCGCCGACGCCCTGCTGACCAACGCCGTGGCCCGCAAGGCGCTGGTCGGCCATCTGGTCGACCTAGCCAACACCCACGGCTACGGCGGCTACATCCTCGACTTCGAGGCCCTGTCGGCCAAGGGATTGGCGGCCTATCCCGGCTTCCTCAACGAGGTCCGCGCGGCGCTGAAGCCCTCGGGCCGCGAGGTTTGGGTCACCGCGCCGTTCGACGAGGAGGGCTGGCCGCTCAAGCGCCTGCAGGTCGCCTCCGACGCCCTGGTGCTGATGGCCTACGACCAGCACTACGCCTTGGGCGATCCGGGCCCCAACGCCGGCCAGGACTGGTACGAGGCCGAGCTGGAAAAGCGCTTCAAGCGCCTGGACCCCAACCGCACGATCCTGGCCCTCGGCGCCTATGGCTACGACTGGACGCTGAAGCCGGACGGGACGCGTGCGTCGGGCGCGGCGGCGACGTTCCACGAGGCCATGCGCAACGCCCAGGACAGCGGCGCGACCATCCGCATGGACGACGACGCCCTCAACCCGACCTACGCCTACAAGGACGACAACGGCGACGATCACGAGGTGTGGTTCCTGGACGCCGTCACCCTGTTCAACCAGATCAAGGTCTCCGATCCCTGGCGGCCGCGGGGCTATGGCCTGTGGCGGATGGGCATGGAGGATCCGGGCGTCTGGACCCTGTTGGGTAAGCCCTATGGCAAGGCCGATCCCAATACGCTGAAGGACCTGGCGACCGGGCAGGGGGTGGATTTCGACGGCGGCGGCGAGGTGCTGCACGTCTCGGCCCTGCCGACGCCCGGCAAGCGCAGCCTGGAGTTCGATCCGGACACGTCGCTGGTCGACGACGAGACCTACGACGTCATCCCCAGTTCCTATGTCATCGAACGCTACGGCCAGAAGTCGGGTCTGGTGGCCCTGACCTTCGACGATGGTCCCGACGCGCGTTGGACGCCGAAGATCCTCGACATCCTGAAGAAGAAGCAGGCCCCGGCCACCTTCTTCGTCATCGGCCAGAACATGCAAAAGCGCCCGGACCTTGTGAAGCGCGAGGTGGCCGAGGGCCATGACGTGGGCGGCCATACCTGGACCCACCCCAATATCGGCGAGACGCCTCTGGCCCAGGTGCAGGTCGAGCTGAACGCCACCCAGCGGCTGTTCGAGGTGATCACCGGTCGCTCGATGCGCCTGTTTCGCCCGCCGTTCTTCGGCGACGCCGAGCCCTCGACCCCGCACGAGGTGGCCCCGCTCGTGATCGCCCAGACCCTGGGCTACATGACCGTGGGCCTGCGGATCGACACCGACGACTGGCAGAAGCCCTCGCCCCAGCAGATCATCGACCGCACCCTGGAGCGCCTGGACCATCCGGGGAACAATCCGGGCCAGGTGGTGCTGCTGCACGACGCCGGCGGCGACCGCAGCCGCACCGTGGCGGCCCTGCCGGGCCTGATCGACGCCATCCGGGCGCGCGGCTATCGCCTGGTCACGGTGGGCGAGCTGGCGGGCATGACCCCGACCCAGGCCATGCCGCCGACCTCGCGCGACGGCGTCGAGCTGGCGCTGGACCGCATCGGCTTCGACTTCTTCCGTTGGCTGCGCACCGGCATGACGGCCCTGTTCCTGACCGCCATCTTCCTGGGCGTGGCGCGGCTGGTGTTCCTGGCCAGCCTGGCCCTGGTCCATCGCTGGACGGCGGTGACGCCGCCCGACCTCGATCCCGAGACCGGTCCGCTGGTCAGCGTGCTGATCCCCTGCTTCAACGAGGAGAAGGTCATCGCCGCCTCGGTGGCGCGGATCCTGGAATCGACCTGGACCAATCTGGAAGTGCTGGTGCTGGACGACGGCTCGACCGACGGCACCTCGGCCCAGGTCAAGGCCGCCTTCGCCGACAATCCGCGCGTGACGCTGCTGCGCTTCAAGAACGGCGGCAAGGCGCGGGCGGTCAACCAGGGCCTGGCCCAGGCCAAGGGCGAATATGTCGTGGCATTGGACGCCGACACCCTGTTCCCGCCCGAGACGATCGGCCAGCTGGTGCGCTGGTTCCAGGACCCCAGGGTCGGGGCCGTGGCCGGCAACGCCATCGTCGGCAACCGCCTCAACATCGTCACCCGCTGGCAGGCGCTGGAATATGTCACCGCCCAGAACCTGGAGCGACGGGCGCTGTCGGCCCTGGGCGCGGTCACCGTGGTGCCCGGCGCGGTCGGGGCCTGGCGCAAGAGCGTGCTGGACGAGCTGGGCGGCTATCCGTCCGACACCCTGGCCGAGGACCAGGACCTGACCATCGCCTGCCAGCGGGCCGGCTGGTCGGTGGCCTTCGATCCCGAAGCGCGGGCCTATACCGAGGCGCCCGACACCGTCGGTGGTTTGCTGAAACAGCGCTTCCGCTGGTCGTTCGGCACGCTGCAATGCGTGTGGAAGCACCGCAAGGCGATGTTCAGCCGCAAGACCCCGGTGCTGGGCTTCGTGGCCCTGCCGCAGATCTGGCTGTTCCAGATCCTGCTGGCCGTGGCCGCGCCGCTGGTCGACCTGGCGGTGGTCTGGAGCCTGATCGCCGGCCTCTATGGCGCGATCGCCCACCCGATGGAGTGGCGGCCCGACGACACGATCCAGGGCCTGCTCTACTGGGCGGTGTTCATCCTGGTCGACCTGTCGGCCGGGGCCCTGGGCATGGCGCTGGAAAAGCGCGCCCCATGGGCCGACCTGCCGTTCCTGCCTGTCCAGCGCTTCGGCTATCGCCAGCTGATGTACTATGTCGTGGTCAAGTCGGTGGTGGCCGCCGTGCGCGGCGGCAGCGTCGGCTGGGGCAAGCTGGAACGTAGGGCGACGGTGTCGGTCTCACCAAAGGGCTGAAGCCGCGAAATCGATCGTCGATAAAACTATGGTCGACGGGGTCGGGCGGTCCGTTCATGACCGCCACAGGCATGTGACCGGTAACAATGCCGCAAGGTCAGGGGCTTCCTGTCAAGGGCGCTCAGTGGGGCGGCGCCGCTGTCCTTTCGGACATAAGAACTGCGCAAGCCTTCACCTTATCGCCCGCGTGCGGTTGCGCCTGCGAAATCACGCTCCTATAACCCGCGCACATTTTCAGAAAAGCCGTCGTCGAGACCGGGCCCTCATGAACATCCACGAACATCAAGCCAAAGCCGTACTCGCCGAGTTCGGCGCTCCTGTTCCGCGCGGCTTCGCCGCCTTCACCCCCGAAGAAGCCTTCGCCGCCGCTGAAAAGCTGGGCACGCCGGTCTTCGTGGTGAAAAGCCAGATCCACGCCGGTGGCCGTGGCAAGGGCAAGTTCGAGGGCCTGGGCCCCGACGCCAAGGGCGGCGTCCGCGTCGTCAAGTCGGCCGAAGAGGTCAAGACCAATGCCGCCGAAATGCTCGGCCGCGTGCTGGTGACCCACCAGACCGGCCCCAAGGGCAAGCAGGTCAACCGCCTCTACATCGAAGAAGGCGCGGCGATCGCCAAGGAATTCTACCTGTCGCTGCTGGTCGACCGCGAAACCTCGATGGTCTCGGTGGTCGCCTCGACCGAAGGCGGCATGGACATCGAGGACGTAGCCCACGCCACCCCGGAAAAGATCCACTCGTTCTCGATCGACCCCGCCACCGGCGTGTGGCCGACCCACCAGCGCGCGCTGGCCAAGGCCCTGGGCCTGACCGGCGGCCTGGCCAAGGAAGCCGCCGTGCTGCTGACGCAGCTCTATACGGCGTTCCTGGCCAAGGACATGGCCATGCTGGAGATCAATCCGCTGATCGTCACGGCGGCCGATTCTAATGGGGAGGGGCACCTGCGCGTCCTGGACGCCAAGCTGTCGTTCGACGGCAACAGCCTGTTCCGTCACCCGGACATCAAGGCCCTGCGCGACGAGAGCGAAGAAGACTCCAAGGAAATCGAAGCCTCGAAGTACGACCTGGCCTATATCGCCCTCGACGGCGAAATCGGCTGCATGGTCAACGGCGCGGGCCTGGCCATGGCCACCATGGACATCATCAAGCTGTACGGCGCCGAGCCCGCCAACTTCCTGGATGTCGGCGGCGGCGCCAACAAGGAGAAGGTCACCGCGGCCTTCAAGATCATCACCGCCGATCCGGCCGTGAAGGGCATCCTGGTCAACATCTTCGGCGGCATCATGCGCTGCGACATCATCGCGGAAGGCGTCATCGCCGCCGTGAAGGAAGTCGGCCTGCAGGTTCCGCTGGTGGTGCGCCTGGAAGGCACCAACGTCGAACTCGGTAAGAAAATCATCTCGGAAAGCGGCCTGAACGTCATCGCCGCCAACGATCTGTCCGACGGCGCCGAGAAGATCGTCGCCGCTGTGAAGGGCGCCCGCTAAATGTCGATCCTCATCGGTTCTGAAACCAAGGTCATCTGCCAGGGCATCACCGGCGCCCAGGGCACGTTCCACTCCGAACAAGCCATCGCCTACGGCACCAAGATGGTCGGCGGCGTCACGCCCGGTAAGGGCGGCCAGCAACACATCGGCCTGCCGGTGTTCGACACCGTCGGCGAAGCCAAGGAAGCCACCGGCGCCGACGCCTCGGTGATCTACGTCCCGCCGCCCTTCGCGGCCGACTCGATCCTGGAAGCCATCGACGCGGAAATCGGCCTGATCATCTGCATCACCGAAGGCATTCCGGTGCTGGACATGGTCAAGGTGAAGAAGGCTCTGCAAGGCTCCAAGTCGCGCCTGATCGGCCCCAACTGCCCCGGCGTCCTGACCCCGAACCAGTGCAAGATCGGCATCATGCCGGGCGGCATCTTCTCGGAAGGCTCGGTCGGCGTCGTGTCGCGTTCGGGCACCCTGACCTATGAAGCCGTGTTCCAGACGACCAACGCTGGTCTCGGCCAGACCACGGCCGTCGGCATCGGCGGCGACCCGGTCAAGGGCACCGAGTTCATCGACGTGCTCGAGCTGTTCCTGGCCGACGAAGCCACCAAGTCGATCGTCATGATCGGCGAAATCGGCGGCTCGGCCGAAGAAGAAGCGGCCCAGTTCCTGAAGGACGAAGCCAAGCGCGGCCGCAAGAAGCCTATGGTCGGCTTCATCGCCGGCCGCACGGCGCCTCCCGGCCGTCACATGGGCCACGCCGGCGCGATCATCTCGGGCGGCAAGGGCGGCGCCGAGGACAAGATCGCGGCGATGGAAGAGGCGGGCATCCGCGTCTCGCCGTCGCCGGCCAAGCTGGGCGAAACCCTGCTTGAGGTCCTCAAGGGCTAAGACGACACCGAAACCCCGCCCTCGCGGGGCCCAGGTTTTTTGCGACCGCCAGTCGACGATCCGAAAAAATCACCTGGGTCCCCGCCGATGGCGCGGGCGCCCGGGTGATTGAGACACTATATTTACGGGCCTGGGTTACCGGTCCCGTAGACCGACGGATCTAAGGCGAAGAACCATGGCGGACGACGCAGGCATCATCAATCAGGTCTTGACCGAGACCTCGTTCCTTTACGGCGCCAACGCGGCGTTCGTCGAAGACCTGTACGCCCAGTGGGCGGCGAACCCCGGCTCGGTCGAGCCGTCGTGGAACGCCTTCTTCTCGACCCTCAAAGAGCAGGCCGACCAGGTCCAGGCCGCCGCCAAGGATCCGGCCTGGACGCCGCGCGCCGTTCCAACCGCCCGTCCCGACTGGCTGTCGGCCCTCGACGGCCAATGGCCCACAGTGGCTCCGGCCGTCGAAGCCAAGATGACCAAGGCCATCGAGGCCAAGGCCCCGGGCACGTCCGCCGAAGCCGTCCGCGCCGCCACGCTGGACAGCCTGCGCGCCATCATGATGATCCGGGCCTACCGGATGCGCGGCCACCTCGCCGCCAACCTCGATCCGCTGGGCCTGGAGCCCAAGCCGTCGGCCCCCGAGCTCGACCCCGCGACCTACGGCTTCTCGGAAGCTGACTACGACCGTCCGATCTTCCTGGACTTCGTGCTGGGCATGGAGACCTCGACGATCCGCGAGATCCTGTCGATCCTGCGCCGCACCTACGCCGGCAATGTCGGCGTGCAGTACATGCACATCTCGGATCCGACCGAGAAGGCCTGGCTGCAGGAGCGCATCGAGGGCCGCGACAAGGAGATCGTGTTCTCCAAGGAAGGCAAGGTCGCCATCCTGAAGAAGCTGGTCGAGGCCGAGGGCTTCGAGCGCTTCCTGCACAAGCGTTTCCCCGGCACCAAGCGCTTCGGCCTGGACGGCGGCGAAGCCATGGTCCCGGCCATGGAGCAGATCATCAAGCGCGGCGGCGCGCTGGGCGTGAAGGACATCGTCCTGGGCATGCCGCACCGCGGTCGCCTGAACGTGCTGGCCGCCGTGATGGGCAAGCCCTACCACGTGATCTTCCACGAATTCCAAGGCGGCTCGTCGGTCCCCTCGGACGTCGAGGGCTCGGGCGACGTGAAATATCACATGGGCGCCTCGTCGGACCGTGAGTTCGACGATAACAAGGTCCACCTGTCGCTGACGGCCAACCCGTCGCACCTGGAAATCGTCAACCCCGTCGTGATCGGCAAGGCCCGCGCCAAGCAGGCCTTCACCCTGCGCGAACAGCCGGACGCCGGCCGCGGCCACGTGCTGCCGCTGTTGCTGCACGGCGACGCGGCCTTCGCGGGCCAGGGCGTGGTGGCCGAGTGCTTCACCCTGTCGGGCCTGAAGGGCTACCGCACGGGCGGCACCATCCACTTCATCGTCAACAACCAGATCGGCTTCACCACCAGCCCGCGCTATTCGCGTTCGTCCCCGTATCCGTCGGACGTGGCGCTGATGGTCGAAGCGCCGATCTTCCACGTGAACGGCGACGACCCCGAAGCGGTCGTCTTCGCCGCCAAGGTGTCCACGGAATACCGCCAGAAGTTCGGCAAGGACGTGGTCATCGACATGTTCTGCTATCGCCGGTTCGGTCACAATGAAGGTGACGACCCGACGATGACCTCGCCGCTGATGTACGCGAAGATCAAGGGCCACCCCTCGACGCGCGAACTCTACGCCAACCGCCTGATCGCGGAAGGCACCGTCACGCAGGGCGAGGCCGACGGCTGGGTCAACGACTTCGAGGCCTTCCTCGACCAGGAATTCGACGCCGGCAAGAACTACAAGGCCAACAAGGCCGACTGGCTGGACGGCAAGTGGGCCGGCTTCGCCACGCCCGCCGACGAGGAGCGTCGCGGCAAGACCGACTTCCCCAAGACCCGCCTGCTGGAGATCGGCCGTCAGATCACGACCGTTCCGGACCGGATCAACGCCCACAAGACCGTCAAGCGCGTCATCGAGAACCGCCGCGAGGCCATCGAGAAGGGCGAGAACATCGACTGGGGCACCGCCGAGCACCTGGCGTTCGGCACCCTGCTCGACGAAGGCTTCCCGGTTCGCCTGTCGGGCCAGGATTCGGTGCGCGGCACCTTCACCCAGCGCCATTCGGACGTCATCGACCAGTCGACCGAAGAGCACTACACGCCGCTGAACAACATCCGCGCCGGCCAGGCCAACTATGAAGTCATCGACTCGGCCCTGTCGGAAGAGGCGGTGCTGGGCTTCGAATACGGCTTCTCGCTGGCCGACCCGAACACCCTGACCCTGTGGGAAGGCCAGTTCGGCGACTTCGTGAACGGCGCCCAGGTGGTGATCGACCAGTTCATCAGCTCGGGCGAGCGCAAGTGGCTGCGGATGAGCGGTCTGGTGATGCTGCTGCCGCACGGCTACGAAGGCCAGGGCCCCGAGCACAGCTCGGCCCGCCTGGAGCGCTTCCTGCAGTCGTGCGCGGAAGACAACATGCAGGTCGTCAACTGCACGACGCCGGCCAACTACTTCCACGCCCTGCGTCGCCAGATGAAGCGCGAGTTCCGCAAGCCGCTGATCGTCATGACGCCCAAGAGCCTGCTGCGCCACAAGCGCGCCGTCTCGAACCTGTCGGACTTCGTCGAAGGCTCCAGCTTCCACCGCGTGATGGTGGACGGCGCCGAGGCCGGCTGCGACGTCGGCGGCGTGACCCTGAAGCCCGACGCCGAGATCAAGCGCGTCGTGATCTGCTCGGGCAAGGTCTATTTCGACCTGGTCGACGCCCGCGCCAAGAGCGGCCGCGACGATGTCTATCTGCTGCGTCTCGAGCAGTTCTATCCCTGGCCGATGAAGTCCATGCTGGGCGTGCTCGGCCGGTTCAAGAACGCCGAGCTGGTCTGGGTTCAGGAAGAGCCCAAGAACATGGGCGGCTGGACCTTCGTCGACCCGTGGATCGAACTGACGCTCGACAAGCTGGACATCAAGGCCAAGCGCGCGCGCTATGTCGGTCGTCCGGCCAGCGCCTCCACGGCGGCGGGTCTGATGAGCCGCCACATGAAGGAGCTCCAGGCGTTCCTGGACGAGACCTTCGCCTAAACCCTTTGATCGGCCCCGCCCGCAAGGCGGGGCCGTCGCTACACCCGACCGGCAAAAACAAGAGACATCGGAACACCCATGGCCGACATCATGACCCCCGCCCTCGGCGAATCCGTCACCGAAGCGACGGTGGCGCGCTGGACCAAGAAGGCCGGCGAGGCGGTGAAGAAGGACGAGATTCTCGTCGAACTCGAAACCGACAAGGTCAGCCTGGAAGTGGCCTCGCCCGCTGACGGCGTGCTCAGCGCCATTGGCGCCGAGGAAGGCGCGACGGTTGTCCCGGGCACGGTCCTGGGCGTGGTGAGCGAAGGCGCGACCGCCTCGGCCGCCCCCGCCGCCGCTCCGGCTCCGAAGGCCGCCCCGGCTCCGGCTCCCGCGCCGACGCCGGCTCCCGCGCCCGCTCCGGTCGCCGCCGCGGCCCCGACCGCCGCGCCGGTCAGCCCGGCCCCGGCCCGCATCGCCGCCGAGAACAACCTGGACCTGTCGACCGTCGCCGGCACCGGCAAGGACGGCCGGGTGACCAAGGGCGACGCCCTGGCCGCCCTGGAAGCCCGCGCCAACGCCCCGGCTCCGGCCCCCTCGGCTCCGGCCGCGCCGCGTCCGATCCACGAGCGCGAAGAGCGCGTGAAGATGACGCGCCTGCGTCAGACGATCGCGCGTCGCCTGAAGGAAGCCCAGAACAACGCCGCCATGCTGACGACCTTCAACGAGGTCGACATGAGCGCGGTGATGGCTCTGCGCGGCCAGTACAAGGACGTCTTCGAAAAGCGCCATGGCGTGAAGCTGGGCTTTATGTCCTTCTTCACCAAGGCCGTCGTCGCCGCTCTGAAGGCCGTGCCGGACGTCAACGCCGAGATCGACGGCCAGGACATCGTCTACAAGAACCACTACGACATCGGCGTCGCCGTCGGCACCGACAAGGGCTTGGTGGTTCCGGTCGTCCGTGACGCTGACGCGCTGAACCTGGCCGAGATCGAGAAGGCCATCGGCGCCCTGGGCAAGAAGGCTCGCGACGGCCAGCTGGCCATCGAGGACATGCAAGGCGGCACCTTCACGATCACCAACGGCGGCATCTACGGCTCGCTGATGTCGACCCCGATCCTCAACGCGCCGCAGTCGGGCATCCTGGGCATGCACGCGATCAAGGAGCGCGCCATGGTCGTCAACGGCAAGATCGAGGTGCGTCCGATGATGTACCTGGCCCTGTCCTACGATCACCGCGTCGTCGACGGCCAAGGCGCCGTGACCTTCCTCGTGAAGGTCAAGGAAGCCCTGGAAGACCCGCAGCGCCTGCTGCTGGATCTCTAAGGCTCACAGCCGATCCGAACTGCGAAGGGGCCGCGAAAGCGGCCCCTTTTGCGTTGAGGGCTGCCTGCCAGCGGTTTTGATGTACCTTCAGTGCGAAGCTATGGCCGCTGTGGCGGGACTTCACAGGCCCGACAGAGGACATTGCGGCGGGCTGTTCGGGGTGGATGTTGGACGGCCGGCTCAGTAGCGCCCCCTCCGTCACGTCGCCTATCGGCGCCGCGCCACCTCCCCCGTTTCACAGGGGAGGAGGAAAGCGCTTCTTCTCCTCACCCGCAAAGCGGGGGAGGTGGTGCGATGCGAATACGCATCGTGACGGAGGGGGCGTCGGGCGGGGGACGTATGAAAACTTCCGCTCAGGGTCAGGAACGGAAATCATTGCCGCGCCTATAACCGGACTCTGGATGATCTGCCGGGAGGTTGACCCTTCGAACGGTGCAAGACTGCTCAACATCATTTGCGGCATCGATGGGGCGACCGTACACGCGCCGGGCCCGTCTAACCCGCCGCCGCTAACACTGCGCGGCCCAGGCCGGCATAGTCGTGGTTGAAGTGGTGGCCGCCGGGCAGGCGCACTTGGGCGACGTCGGGCAGGGTGGGGCAGACGTCATGTCGCTCCTGGTCGCCATAGACGCAGCTCAGTTTCAGCCCCTTCAGCGCCGCGATGGCCGGGACCGTGGGATAGGCGTCCGAGCCGAAGCGGTTGAACCAGCTGGCGGGGTGGAATTTCAGGTCGCCCATCGGTCCAGTTCCGATCAGCACCACGCTCTTCACATGGTCGCGCAGTTCGGCGGGCAGGCGGGGAATGATGGCGGGCAGGGCGTCGGCGCCGAACGAATAGCCGACCAGCACGATGTCGCGCCGCTTCCATAGGGCCTCGTAGCGCCGCAGCGAGCCGGCCAGATCGTCGGCGGCTTCCTGCGGTGAGCGCTTGGTCAGGAAGTAGCGCAGGGAATCGACACCCAAGGTCGGCACGCCGTTGTCGGCCAGCTGGCGCGCCACGCCTTGGTCGAGAGGCCCCCAGCCACCGTCGCCCGAATAGAGCACGGCCAGGGCGTCGCCGGCCTTGGCGCTGGGGATCTCGATCGGCGCCGACGCCGACGGGCGCGGCGCCGCGATCGTCAGGATCAGGGCGAGCAAGGCGGCGAAAGGGGCAAGCAGGCTGGCGCGAAGGATCATCGCCAAGCCTAGCCATGGGATCGTGGCGAACGGTGGGCGTCGCGAAGGCGGCTATGGGTCCTTCGGTCGAGGCCCAGGCCACACCGTCCGGAACGCCTTCAGGGCGGCGGGATGGTAGATGGTGCTGTGGTGCTCGGTCGGCATCGGGTCATAGGTCCAGGCCAGGCCCTCGGGCGGCGCGACCTTCAGCGCGGCGACCAGCTTGTCGACGCCTTCCTGCATGGTCGAGCCCTCGTCGCCGATGGTCAGGTACAGCTTGCGCTGGCCGTCCGGCCATTTGGCGAGATCGGCCGCCGCGCCTCTGGCCAGGCTCTGGTCGTCCCACCACAGGCTGGGGCTGGCGGCGATATAGGCGTCGAACAGGGCCGGCGCCTGCAGGAAGGTTTCGATCACGAACAGGCCTGCGAGGGACTCGCCGATCAGGGCGGTCTCGCCGCTGGTGCGATATCGGGCCGCGATCCAGGGCTTGAGGTCGTCGGCCAGGAACCGGCGATAGGCCGCCGAGCCGCCGCTGGTCGGCAGGTCTTTCTGCTCCTTGGCGACGGAGGTCGGGTGGGTCAGGTCGTGCTTGCGGTCCTTGCCCTCGATCCCCACCACGATCATTTCGCGCCAGGTCCAGGAGAGCTCGCCCAACTGAGCCAGGCCGACGATGTGGGGAAAGTCCTCCTGCTCGCCGCCGTCCAGCAGATACAGCACCGGATAGCGCCGCTCGGGATGGGCGGCGTAGCTGGCCGGCAGATGCACATTGATCGGCCGATCTTCCTTCAGCGCCGCCGAGGCGACGACATAGGACTGGCCGGTGACGATCGGGCGGCCCTCGGGCAGGGGCGCGGTCTGGGCCTGGGCCGAGGTCGCGGCCAGCAGGGCCAGGGCGAGAAGGACAGGTCTGAACACGCGCGGACTCCGGCAAGGCGGCGGACGCTAGCCGTCGTTCCGCGCGCGGGGAAGTCCGATCCCGTCAATTGCGGAGAACGGCTTCAAGGGCGCTAGCGGCCGTGGCCGGGAGCCTCTATCTGCACGGCCATGCTGATGGTCATCTCCCCCGCCAAGTCGCTGGACTTCACCGCGCCCGATCAGGTCCTGCCGCTCACGACGCCTGAGTTAAAGGGCAAGATCGCCGAGTTGGCCAAGGTCACCCGCAAGCTGACGGCCGCCGACCTGCGCCGTCTGATGCACATCTCCGAGAAGTTGGCCGACCTGAACCGCGAGCGTTTCCAAAGCTTTGATCCCGAGGTCGAGGAAGGTCTCCAGGCCGTGATCGCCTTCAACGGCGACGTCTATGCCGGCCTGGCGGCGCGCGAGCTGGACCGGGCGGCGCTGGACTGGGCCCAGGACCACCTGCGGATACTGTCGGGCCTTTATGGCGTGCTGCGGCCGCTGGACGCCCTGCAGCCCTATCGCCTGGAGATGGGCACGCGGCTGAAGACCAAGCGCGGGAACAATCTGTACGACTTCTGGGGCGAGACGATCTCCAAGACCCTCAACGACGCCGCCGAGGGTCATGCCGACAAGACCTTGGTGAACTTGGCCAGCCAGGAATATTTCGGCGCCGTCGACGCCAAGGCGCTGAAGCTGCCGGTCGTCACCTGCCACTTCAAGGAAGAGAAGGCCGGCCTGCTCAAGGTGCTGGGTTTCTTCGCCAAGAAGGCTCGGGGGCGCATGGCGCGCTACGTCATCGACAACCGCGTCGAGCACGCCAAGGACCTCAAGGCCTTCAATCTGGACGGCTATCGTTTCAAGGCGGAGCTTTCCACCGACACCGACTGGGTTTTCGCTCGTCCCCAGCCCTGAATTCATTTAGTGATGAATTTATAAAAGCTCGCCCTTCGCGGGAGCGAGCTATATGCTGCACCGCAGCAAGATTAGGGCCGTCAATCAGGAGCGCGTTCGCATGGCCGTGGATTTCGGTTTGCAGGGGCAGGTCGCCATCGTCACCGGCTCGACCAGCGGCATCGGCCACGCGCTCGCCGACGCTCTCGCCGAGCAGGGCGTCAACATCGTCCTCAACGGCCTAGGCGAGATGAACGCCATCGAGCGCACCCGCGCCGAGCTGGCCGAGAAGCATGGCGTGGAGGTGCTGTACAATGGCGCCGACATGACAAAGCCCGACCAGATCGCCGACATGGTCAAGGCCGCCAAGGCCGAGTTCGGCGAGCTGGACATCCTGATCAACAACGCCGGCGTCCAGCACGTGGCCCCGATCGAGGACTTCCCCACCGAGAAGTGGGACCAGATCATCGCCATCAACCTGACCTCGGCCTTCCACGCCACCAAGGCCGCCGTGCCGATCATGAAGGCGCAGGGCCGCGGCCGGATCGTCAACATCGCCTCGGCCCACGGGCTGGTCGCCTCGCCGTTCAAGGCCGCCTATGTCGCCGCCAAGCACGGCATCCTGGGCCTGACCAAGACGGTCGGCCTCGAGGTCGCCACCTTCGGCATCACCTGCAACGCCATCTGCCCGGGCTTCGTGAAGACCCCGCTGGTCGAGGCCCAGATCGTCGATCAGGCCAAGGCGCGCGGCATCAGCGAAGAAGCGGTGATGAAGGACGTCATCCTGGCCGCCCAGCCGACCAAGCAGTTCGTCACCTTCGACCAGTTGTCGGGCATGCTGCTGTACCTCGTCTCCGACGCCGGGGCCTCGGCCAACGGCTCGGCCTTCTCCATCGACGGCGGCTGGACCGCTCAGTAGCTCAGGAGCGCGTCATGCCGGTCGGTCCCTTCAAGAAGAAGCCGTCCGGTCCGCGTGGGCTCAGCCTGGCCCTGCAAGGCGGCGGCGCGCATGGCGCGTTCGAGTGGGGCATCCTCGACCGCCTGCTGGAAGACGAGACCCTCGAGATCAAGGCGGTGACCGCCGCCTCGGCCGGAGCGATGAACGCCGTCTGCCTGGCCCATGGCCTCGCGGTGGGCGGCCGCGAAGAAGCCCGCAAGACGCTGGACGCCTTCTGGCGGGGCACGAACCGGGCCGGCGGCCAGAACGTGTTCGGCGACAGCAGCATCTGGACCAAGGCCTTCGCCGGTCCCGACTGGCTGAAGAACACCCCCGGCTGGCGGATGGCCGAGACCTTCGCGCTGAGCCTGAGCCCCTACGAGTTCAATCCGTTCAACCTCAATCCGCTGCACGACATCCTCGAGGCGGCGGTGAACTTCAAGGCGATCCGCGAGCGCTCGCCGGTCAAGCTGTACATCGCCGCCACGGCGATCCGGCAGAGCAAGGCAAAGATCTTCCGAGAGACCGAGCTGACGGCCAAGCACATCATGGCGTCGGCCTGCCTGCCCCAGGTGTTCCAGGCCGTGGAGATCGACGGCGAGCCCTATTGGGACGGCGGCTTCCTGGCCAATCCGCCGCTGTGGCCGCTGTTCTACGACGACACGCCCGACGACATCCTGGTGGTCAGCCTCAATCCCTTCGTCCGCGAGGAGACGCCCAGGTCGCCGGGCGAGATCATGGATCGGCTGAACGAGATCACTTTCAACGCCTCGCTGGCCTCGGAGCTGCGGGCCATCGGCTTCGTGCAGAAGCTGCTGGACGAGGGGCTGCTGAAGGACAACGCCAAGGGCCGCTATCGCCGCATGCTGGTCCACGCCATCACCGCCGACGGGCCGCTGGCGGATCTCTCGCTGTCCAGCAAGTTCAACACCGAGTGGAGCTTCCTGTCGGACCTGAAGGAACGCGGCCGCAAGGCCGCCGACGCCTGGCTGGCCGACTGCGGCAATTCCATCGGCGTCAAATCCACGGTCGACCTCAAGGTCGGCTTTCCCTGACCGAAACGGGGGCCTATCTGAGCGCCCATGAGTTCGCCTCCTCAACACCCCGTGCCGACCGTCGGCGTCATCTGCCTGCGCGATGACCAGGTTCTGCTCATCAAGCGCGGCACGCCGCCCCGGCTGGGCCAGTGGAGTCTGCCCGGCGGCCGCATCGAGTGGGGCGAGGCCAACGCCGTCGCCGCCCTGCGCGAGCTGAAGGAAGAGACCGGCGTCGACGCCGTGCTGCTGGGCCTGGTCGACGTGATCGACGGGGTGTTTCCCGCCAGGCCAGGCGGGGAGATCACTCGCCACTACGTGCTGATCGACTACGCCGCCCGCTGGACCGGCGGCGAGCCCGTGGCCGGCGACGACGCGGCCGAGGCCCGCTTCGTCTCGCGCGAGGAGGCCATGGCCATGGTTGAGTGGGACGAGACGCGGCGGGTGATCCACGAGACCTACGAGCGGTTCAGCGCATGACCACCCTGGAAACCCCCGCGCCGCGCTGGCCGATCAGTCCCAACGCCCTGATCCTGCTGGGCGCCTGCGTGGCGCTGGGCGCGACCCTGACCATTCCGACGACGCTGACCGGCTTCCTGACCTTCGCCTTCGTCGCGGCCACCTGGATTCTCAGCGTCGGAATCCACGAGTTCGGCCACGCCTTCGTCGCCCACAAAGCCGGCGACACCACCATCGTCGAGAAGGGCTATCTGACCCTCGATCCGGTGAAATATTCGGACCTGACCACCACCATCGTCCTCCCGCTGATCGCTCTGGCCTTGGGCGGCATCGGCTTTCCGGGCGGGGCGGTCTATCTGCGCGAGGACCTGATGCGCACGCGCGGCTGGCGGTCGCTGGCCTCGTTGGCGGGACCGCTGGGGACGCTGGCGGTGCTGATCGCTCTGTCCTTGATCCTGCCGCTGACCGACCGCTGGCCGGCCTTGTTCAACGCCCTGGCGCTGCTGGCCCTGCTGCAAGCCAGCGCCCTGATCCTAAACCTGCTGCCCGTGCCCGGCCTGGACGGCTATGGCGTCATCCGGCCGTTCCTGCCCGACAGCCTTCGCGCCAAGCTGGTCAAGGTCGAGAAGGTCGGCTTCCTGATCCTGTTTGCCCTGATCTTCTGGGTTCCTGGCGTCAGTCGCCTCATCTTCGGCGGCGCCCTGTTGATCGCTGATCTGCTGGGCGTGCCGCGTGAGGCCATCCGTGACGGCTGGAACGCCTTCCACTTTTGGAGCTGACGCACCGGAGCCCTTGACCTTCCGGTGCTGACCGCCTCTCCTTCAAACAAGCGTTCAAAAAGGGAGAAGCGCCATGGCCTATGCGCCGTTCAATCTAGCCGGCAAGGTGGCCCTGGTCACCGGCGGCAATCGCGGCATCGGCCTGGGTATGGCCACGGCCCTGGCCCAGTCGGGCGCCGACATCGTCATCTGGGGCTCCAACGCCGAGCGCAACCAGGCCGCCGAGGGCGAGCTGCTGAAACACGGCGTGCGAGTGAAGGCCCAGACCGTCGACGTCTCCAGCGAGACCCAGGTGGCGCAGGCCATGGTCGAGGCGGTCGAGGCCATGGGCCGGGTCGACTCGGTGTTCGCCAACGCCGGCGTCGGCTTTGGCTCGCCGTCGTTCGTCGACATGCAGACCGACACCTATCGCAAGACCCTGGCGGTGAATCTGGACGGGGTGTTCTTCACCCTGCGCGAGGCGTGCCGGCACATGGTCGACCGCGCCAAGCGCGGCGATCCGGGCGGTTCGCTGGTGGGCGTGGCCTCGCTGGCCGCCATCGAGGGCGCGGCCCGCAACCAAGCCTATGCCGCCACCAAGGGCGCGGTGATCTCGATGATAAAGTCGGTCGCCGTCGAGCATGCCCGCTACGGCGTGCGGGCCAACGCCATCCTGCCCGGCTGGATCGCCACCGACATGACCGCCGGCGCCCAGGGCAACGCCGCCTTCGCCGAGAAGGTCATCCCCCGCGTGCCCGCCCGACGTTGGGGCGAGCCCGCCGACTTCGGCGGCATGGCGGTCTACTTGGCTTCGGATGCCTCGACCTATCACTCGGGCGACACCCTGGTGATCGACGGCGGCTATTCGATCTTCTGACCCCGGAGGTTTCCGGTTGATTTCTGGACTCTTGAGCCCAAGAAACCCCTATTAAAAACAGGGTCTTGCGGAACCTCAAGCTTGGTGAGAAGCTTTTCCTTGAGAGCAGCCTGGACGTCAGATCCGGGCGCTTTTCGAGGAAACGAACCATGACCCCGCAAGATGTCGTCAGCCTGACTCCGCCGCGCGGCTTGCTGGCCATGATCGCCATGATGCTGATGGGCATGGCCGCCTGCTTCTGGACCTCGGAAGTCGAGCACGAGTCGGTTCGTCGGGACTGACCTCGCGGCAGGCTTGCTAGCCCGCCGACCCCTCGCCCATCCTTCCGGAAAATAACGGGAGGAACGGGCTCATGGCGTTGCATACGCCCCTTTGCGATCTTCTGGACATCGAGCATCCGATCCTGCTGGCCGGCATGGGCGGGGTCTCCTACGCGCCGTTGGCGGCGGCCGTCTCCAATGCGGGCGGCTATGGCGTGCTGGGCATGGCCGGCACGTCTCCCGACTTCATCCGCCAGCAGATGCGGCAGGTCCGCGAGCTCACCGACAAGCCATTCGGCGTCGACCTGCTGGCCGCCACGCCGGACGCCCTGACCGACAGCGTCGAGGTGATCATCGCCGAGGGCGCTTCGGCCTTCATCGCCGGCCTTGGCGTGCCGCTGCCGATCATCGAACGCCTCAAGAGCGCCGGCCTGAAGGTCATGGTGGTCTGTGGGGCCGTGAAGCACGCGGTGAAGGCCGAGCAGGCCGGCTGCGACGCGGTGATCTGCCAGGGCGGGGAAGGCGGCGGTCATACCGGCCTGGTCGGCACCCTGCCGCTGGTGGCCCAGGCGGTGGAGGCCGTAAAGATCCCGGTCGTGGCGGCCGGTGGTCTGCACGACGGCCGAGGACTGGCCGCGGCCCTGGCCCTGGGCGCCCAAGGCGTCTGGATGGGCACGCGGTTCATCGCCTCGACCGAGGCCCACGCCGGCGACCTCTATCGCCAGGCCGTGGTCGAGGCGGCCGACGAGGATACGGTTCGCACCCGCTGCTATTCCGGCAAGCCGATGCGGGTGCGCAAGAACCCCTATGTCGACGACTGGGAAGCCCGCCCCGCCGACATCCAGCCCTTCCCGCAGCAGGCCATGGTCTCGATCCAAAACGGGGCCATGGGCGGCATCGGCGGTCAGATCGACGGCTTGGACGCCGCCAAGTCGTGCTTCGCCATGGGCCAGAGCGCCGGCGGAATCCGCGAGGTGCTGCCGGCCGGCGAGATCGTGGCGCGGATCATGAGCGAGGCCGAGGCGTCGATCGGACGGATCGCGAGGCTGAGGGCGCGCTAACCTAGGGTGTCATCCGGGGCGTAGCGAAGCGAAGACCCGGGACCGCAACAAGCTCGTGCGTTTCCGGCGGTCCCGGATCGGCGCGCTGCGCGCTTGTCCGGGATGACAGAAAAGCGAGCCGCTACTCCGTCGTCTCCACCTCGGGCAGGATCCGCAGGAAGTGGGCCTCGACGGCGTCGTGGCATTCGCAGGCTCGGCGCTCCAGGCCCTGGCGGTCCAGCACGTCGATGCGGCCGCGGCCCGAGCCGATCAGGCCTTGGTCCTGCAGCACCCCGACAACGGCGGTGACCGTAGTGCGCTGGACGCCCAGCATCTGGGCGAGGGCTTCCTGGGTCAGGCGGATCGAGGACTCGTTGGCGCGATCGTGGGCCGACAGCAACCAGCGGCAGCAACGTTGCTCGACATTGTGCAGGGCGTTGCAGGCGGCCGACTGCATCATCTGGGCGAGCAGGGCGTCGGCGTAGCGCGAGAACAGGTCCGCTATGGCCGGCGACTGGTTCTTGGCCTCTTCCAGCCGCGCGGTGGGGATGCACAGGGCGTTGCCGGGCGCGCGGACGACGGCGCGGCCATAGGCGGGCTTGAAGCCGGCGCTGACGACGCCGCCGATCGCGCCTTCGCGGCCGACATTGGCGACTTCGATCTCCTGGCCGTCGCTGGTGACCACCAGCAACGAGACCATGGTCCCGCGACAGGGCAGGTAGGTTTGGACCACGTCCTGACCGACATCGAACAGCACCTGGTCGCGCGACAGCTCCAGAAGGCGCAGGTGCGGGGTCAGGCGCGCCATCTCGCGCGGATCAAGCGCCGCCACCAGCCGGTTGGCGCAATCCGACATATCCTGGTCGCGCACTTGCGGCGGCGCCATGTCTTCTGCGGTGTAGGCCATGAACGATCCTCCTCGACCGTAAAGCTTGCCCAGCGATAGCGCGCGAAGCGGTGCTTTAGTTTCCAATCGACGCGGCGCCGCTTCCAAGGCAGGCTTCGGGAGCGACGGGGGAGCGGTCATGCGCGACGGGCGGATCTTGAAAGCGCGGCTCAGCGAGTACGGCGCGCTGTGGCTGGCGTCGTTCCTGCTGGTGTTGACGGGGGCCGCGATCGCCAGCCTGGCGGTCGGGCTGGATCTGATCACGGTGGCCGACATCGTCCTGCCGATCAGCTTCATCGTCCTGGGCGGCGCCGTGGTCGTCGGCCTGGCGCTGACGGTCATCTCCGAGGCCAGCCTGGCCGCCAAGGTGCTGATCACGGCCCTGGCCCTGCTGCTGATCCTGCCCTTGCTTTGGTCGCCGGTGCTGGCGGTGCTGATCGTCGCCACGATCGGCGGGGTGGCGATCGAATATTCCAACGCCTATGCGCAGTTCCGCATCATCGTCAGCCAGTTGATCTATCCGGTGGTGTCGATGCTGGTGGAAGGACCGCTGGTCGCCGCCGTGTGGGGGGCTTTCCAGGTCGTGGCGTCGATCGTCGGCTTCGTGGCCTCGGCCCTGCAGGTCTGGCGCGTGATCAAGCCGTTCCTCGGTCGGGCGGTCTCCGAGACTTTCAGCGATGACGAGGACTGATCCAACATCCCCGGCTTTCGCCGGGGAGATCGGAAATCGGTTCAGCTCAGCAATGTCGGGCCGGGGAGGCTGAAATCCTCCTCCTGAACATGCAGGAGGACGGGCACGCCGACGCCGGTGGACTGTTCGGCCAGTCTCGAAGCCGCTTCGCTGGCCTGACGCCGCGAGGTGTAGGTTCCAAACCGCAGGTTATCGCCCACGATGGCCCAGTGGTCTCCGACGCGCACGACGCCGTAATGCACTTCAGTCATGAGGGACCTCCTTGCAGTAAGAGGAGGGTCGCGCCGATCCGTGGCGATCACAAGGCCTAATTAGCCATAAGATGGTCACGTATTCGCGCGATGGGCGCGTCGGCGTGACAATCGTCGTCCGGCCGGGAATACTATTGTCATGCTTCGTTTGTCCGTCGTCACCGTTCTGATCGCCGCTCTGGCGGGTCCTGTCCTGGCCCAGGAGCGCGAGCCGGCGGAGCGCCAGCGCCTGCTGGACCTGGCCTATACGCTGGGCGAGAGCCACGCCCTGCGCCAGGTCTGCGAAGGCGCTTCGGATCAATACTGGCGCTCGCGCATGGTGCGCCTGACCGAGGTGGAGCAGGCCGAGCAGGGCTTCGACGCCCAGCTGCGCGAACGCTTCAATGTCGGCTTCGCGGCGCGCCAAGGCGAGTTCCCGCTGTGCGACGCCTCCAGCCGCAAGGCCGAGCAGCAATCGGCCCGCAAGGGCCAGGCCCTGGCGCTGAAGCTGTCGCAGTCGATGCGCGTCGTGCATCACGGCGAGACCGATCCGGAAAGCGTGTCGCCGAATTAATGGCTAAGGTCGCCGGGCCGCGCTAACCTACGCCTATCGGTTGCGTAGGAGCGTCGTTTTGACCACCCTTCTGGTTCCCCTGGTCCTTCTGGTCCTGGCGTTCTTCCTCGTCATCTCCGTCATCAAGATCGTGCCGCAGGGCCGCGAATTCACCGTCGAGCGGTTCGGCCGCTACACCCGCACCCTGAAGCCCGGCATCAGCATCCTGACGCCGTTCATGGAGACGATCGGCCGGCGGGTGAACATGATGGAGCAGGTGCTCGACGTTCCCCAGCAGGAGGTCATCACCAAGGACAACGTGTCGGTGAAGGTCGACGCCATCGTCTTCATCCAGGTGATGGACGCCTCGCAGGCCGCCTATCGGGTCGACAACCTGATGTACGCCATCACCCAGCTGGCCCAGACCAACCTGCGCACCGTGGTCGGCTCGATGGAGCTGGACGAGGTGCTGAGCCAGCGCGACCAGATCAACACCCGCCTGCTGTCGACCATCGACCACGCGACGGGCCCGTGGGGCGTCAAGATCGCCCGCATCGAGATCAAGGACCTGACGCCGCCGGCCGACATCACCAACGCCATGGCGCGGCAGATGAAGGCCGAGCGCGAGCGCCGGGCCGTGATCACCGAGGCCGAGGGCGAGAAGCAGGCCGCCATCGCCCGCGCCGAGGGCCAGAAGCAGTCGGCCATCCTGCAGGCCGAGGGCCGCCGGGAAGCCGCCTTCCGCGACTCCGAGGCCCGCGAGCGGGAAGCTGAGGCCGAGGCCAAGGCGACGGCGTTCGTGTCGGAAGCCATCTCCAAGGGCGACGTCAACGCCATCAACTATTTCATCGCCCAGAAGTACGTCGAAGCCTTCGGCGACCTGGCCCGCTCGCCCAACGCCAAGACCGTCATCGTGCCCGCGGACTTTGCCGGCCTGACCGGCACGGTCGCGGGCGTGGCCGAGCTGATCAAGACCCTGGGCGGCTCCAACGCGGTCGCGCCGCCCCCGGCTCCGCGGCCCACCACCAATGCGCCGACCGGCGGCGCCAAGCGGGTCTGATCCGATGAGCGCCCTGGCGAGTTTCTACGCGATGCATCCGTTCTGGGTCTGGCTGGCCGTGGCGGCGCTGTTCCTGGCCGTCGAGGTCGCCACCGGCACCGGCTGGCTGCTGTGGCCGGCGGCCTCGGCCGCCCTGGTCGGCATCCTGGCCTTGGGCGTTCATCTGGGCCTGCCCGTCGAGATCGCCCTGTTCGCGATCCTGACCATCGCCACGACCTATCTGGCGCGGCGGTTCCTGCGGCCGGCGCTGGAGGGCAAGGCGCCCGATCTGAACGATCCCCTGATGCGGCTGATCGGCCGTGACGGCCAGGTGCTGTCGACCTTCGACAGCGGTCTGGGTCGGGTGTTCGTCGACGGCAAGGAGTGGCAGGCCCGGCTTGACGGCCCCGCGCCGCTCTCGGGCCAGCGCATCCAGGTGGTTGGCGTCGACGGCGCCACCCTGACGGTCCGCGCCTACTAACTCTCCGCCTGGCGGAGAATGCGCTGGCGTTTTGGCGAGCGCATCCCCATCTGGCCGTTACGCCGCGCTTGCATCGCTGCGGACGACCAGGGGGACCCGTGACGGGCATCATTTCGGTATCGGGTCTGACCAAGACCTATGCTTCGGGCCATCAGGCCCTGAAGTCGGTGGATCTCGACATCCGCCCGGGCGAGATCTTCGCCCTGCTGGGCCCCAACGGAGCGGGCAAGACCACGCTGATCAGCATCATCTGCGGCATCGTCAATCCCAGCACCGGAACGATCCTGGCCGACGGCCACGACGTCGTTCGCGACTACCGCGCGGCCCGGACGAAGATCGGGCTGGTGCCGCAGGAGCTGAACACCGACGCCTTCGAGACCGTCTGGGCCACCGTGCGCTTCTCGCGCGGCCTGTTCGGCAAGGCGCCCAACGACGCCTATATCGAGAAGATCCTTCGCGACCTGTCCCTGTGGGACAAGAAGGACAGCAAGATCATGGCGCTGTCGGGCGGCATGAAGCGTCGGGTGATGATCGCCAAGGCCTTGAGCCACGAGCCGACCATCCTGTTCCTGGACGAGCCCACCGCCGGCGTCGACGTCGAGCTGCGCCGCGACATGTGGCTGATGGTCCGGGCCCTGCGCGAGAGCGGCGTCACCATCATCCTGACCACCCACTATATCGAGGAGGCCGAGGAGATGGCCGACCGGATCGGGGTGATCAGCAAGGGCCAGATCATCCTGGTCGAGGACAAGGACGTGCTCATGCGCAAGCTGGGCAAGAAGCAGCTGACCCTGCAGCTGCAGAGCCCGCTGACCGCCGTGCCCGCCAAGCTGTCGGACTACGCGCTGGAGCTGGTCAAGGACGGGACCGAGCTGGTCTACACCTTCGACGCCCAGGCCGAGGAGACCGGCATCGCCGGTCTGCTGCGCCGCCTCGGTGAAGAAGGCGTCGACTTCAAGGACCTGCACACGACCCAGAGCTCTCTGGAAGAAATCTTCGTCAGCCTGGTGCACGCCCGATGAACGTCCATGCGATCAAAGCCATCTACCGCTTCGAGCTGGCGCGCTGGTTCCGCACCCTGGCCCAGAGCATCCTGGCGCCAGTGATCTCGACCTCGCTCTATTTCGTGGTGTTCGGCTCGGCCATCGGCTCGCGCATGCAGGCCATCGAGGGGGTCAGCTATGGGGCCTTCATCATCCCGGGCCTGGTGATGCTGTCCCTGCTCAGCGAGAGCATCTCAAACGCCGCCTTCGGCATCTACATGCCCAAGTGGGCCGGCACGATCTATGAGCTGCTGTCGGCGCCCGTGTCGTGGCTGGAGACGGTCATCGGCTATGTCGGCGCGGCGGCGACCAAGTCGGTGCTGCTGGGCCTGCTGATCCTGGCCACGGCGCGGATCTTCGTGCCGTTCGAGATCGCCCACCCGTTCGTGATGGCGCTGTTCCTGGTGCTGACGGCGGTGACCTTCAGCCTGTTCGGCTTCGTGATCGGGGTCTGGGCCGACAACTTCCAGAAGCTGCAGATCGTGCCGGCGCTGATCATCACGCCCCTGACCTTCCTGGGCGGCAGCTTCTACTCGATCAACATGCTGCCGCCGGTCTGGCAGAAGATCACCCTGTTCAACCCGGTGGTCTATCTGGTCAGCGGCTTCCGCTGGAGCTTCTACGGCGTCTCCGACGTCGGCGTCGGCGTCAGCCTGGCCATGACCTGCGTGTTCCTGGTCCTGTGCCTGACGGCCGTGTGGTGGATCTTCAAGACGGGTTATCGCCTGAAGACCTAGAGGTCGGAGCCCTCGGCCTCGGCGTCCTCGGCGTCCGGCTCCTCGACCCGAGCCTTGGCGCGGGGACGCGGAAAGCCCTTGGCGACCATCGCGGCCTCGGCGGACCGGATCATGGCGCGCTCGCCGTTGAAGGTCGCCAGGGCCGTCCAGGCGTCGAAAAGGCCGGGCTCGACGCGGGTGTCGATCGCCGGCTGGACGACGACCAGGTTCAGGCCTCGCGCCTTCAGCTTCAGGATCACGTCCAGCAGGTCGACCATCGCGCCGGCCAGGGCGTGGAAGCTGGGCACGGCCAGGGTCCCGCCATCGTCCAGCGCGGCGAGGGCCCGGTCCAGCCCCGGGCGCACCACGCCGCCGGCCAGGCAGCGGTCGCTGAACACCTCCTGGCATCCCAGAAGCAGCAGCCGCTCTTCCTGGGCCGGGCTGAAGAAGATCCCCCGCACGGGCGGCACGCGGTAATAGCCGACGAAATTCATCCCGGCACTTTGCAAACCGGCCGGCCGTTGGCGAGGAGTTTCCGGCGCGGGCGACAGGTCGCCCACAACTTCCGACGAGACGGCTAGCTCCGCGCTTCGCGAAGGCCCTGGTTGGCCAGTTCGTCGGCCCGTTCGTTCAGCGGATGGCCGGCGTGACCCTTGACCCAGCGCCAGTCGACCTCGTGGCGATTACGGGCGGCGTCGAGGCGCTTCCACAGGTCGTCGTTCTTGACCGGGCTCTTGTCGGCGGTGCGCCAGCCCCGGGCCTTCCAGCCATGGATCCACTGGGTGACGCCCTTCATCACGTACTGGCTGTCGGTGTGCAGCTCGACCTTGCAGGGTTTGGTCAGGGTCTCCAGCGCCATGATCGCGCCCATCAACTCCATGCGGTTGTTGGTGGTCGGGGATTCGCCGCCGCAGATTTCCTTCTTCTTGTCGCCGTACATCAGCAGGGCGCCCCAGCCGCCCGGGCCGGGGTTCCCCTTGCAGGCGCCGTCGGTATAGACGACCACCTTGGGCGTCATGCGCCGGCTCCGAACAGGGTCAGGCCCTCGCGGTGGACGGCCAGCTTGCGCTCGTATTCCAGCGGGTCCTTCGGCCTCACCAGCGCGCCGGCGGGCGTCGCGCCCCAGTCGGCCAGGCGGGTCAGGAAGAAGCGCATGGCCGCGCCCCGCGCCAGGATCGGCAGGGCCTGCTTCTCGGTCGGGCTCAGGGGCCGGCGGCGCTGGTAGCCGGTCAGCAGGGCCGCGGCGGCGGTGGCGTTGAAGCTGCCGTCGGCCTCAAAGCACCAGGCGTTCAGGGTCACGGCGATGTCGTAGGCGTAGCTGTCGTCGCAGGCGAAGTAGAAGTCGATCGCGGCGGCGAACTTTCCGTCCGGTTTGAAGAAGACGTTGTCGGGGAAATAGTCGGCGTGGATCACGCCCGACGGCAGGTCGCGCGGCCAGGCCAAGGCCAGCTCCGCCAGGTCCTTGTCGATGGTCGCCGACAGGCCGGGCTTGAGGCCGTCCGCGGCCTTGCGATGCTTGGAAAACAGCGGCGCCCAGTGCGGCTGGCCCAGGTCGTTGGCGCGGCGGCCGGCATAGCCTTCGCCCGCCAGGTGCAGGTGGGCCAGGCCCTCGCCGGCCTCGCGGCAGTGGGCGATGGTGGGCTTGCGCACCGAAAGGCCGGGCAGGAACTCTACCAGGGCGGCGGGCTTGCCGCGAATGGTCTTCAGCGTGCGCCCTTGGCGATCGGCGATCGGCGTGGCGCTAGGAAAGCCCTTGTCGGCCAGCCAGCGCATCAGGTTCAGGAAGTAGGGCAGGTCCTCGGGACGCGCGCGCTTTTCGTAGACCGTCAGAATGTAGCGGCCGACCTCGGTCTCCAGCAGGAAGTTGGAGTTCTCCACGCCCTCGGCGATGCCCTTGAACGCAACGGCTTGCCCCAGGTCGAAGTCGGCCAGGAAGGCGGCGAGTTCTTCGTCGGTGATGTCGGTATAGACGGCCATGACCGGGGGATGCGGGAGCGGGCGCTGGCGGTCAAGGGGGCGAGGGTGTCGCGCCACTTCCGATCATGTTATGTTCGCGTTCCAAGGAGCAGACGCATGATTGCCTTGAAGGCCGAGCAACGTGATGGCGACATGGTGTTGGTGCCTAGCGACGAGATGCTAGCGCGTCTTGAGCCGAAGCCAGGCGAGGTGTTCGTTCTTTCGCAAGATGCGGAAGGCAAGCCGACCCTCTCAAGGCAACCTTCCCAAGACGAACGGTTCGAACGGGGCAAGGCCTTTCTCGAGCGCTATCGAACCACCTTCGACGCCCTCGCCAAATAACCGATGAGCGAGCCGTTATGGATGGACGAGGAGCTGTTGATCCGGCTCCATGAAGAGGTGCTGCGCGTCACGGGCGGTGCGAGCGGCATCCGCGCGCCAATCTGTTGAACTCAGCGTTGGCGCGACCAATCAATCGTTACGGCTATGACGGCGTAACGGATCTGATCGAGTTGGCCACGACCTATGCCGTGGCGATCGCGTCGAATCATCCGTTCATCGACGGCAATAAGCGTGCGGCGTTCATGGCGCTCGGCCTTTTTCTCGACGACAACGGACTGACGCTAATCGCCGAGCCGAACGACGCGACCGATGCGATGATGGGCGTTGCTCGGGGTGAGATTGATATTCCTGAGCTCACCGACTGGCTCCGCACCCGCGTCGTCTAAGCCGTCAGCAGTCTCGGCAGTTTGAAGGTCACCGTCTCGCGGGCCTCGATCAGGTCTTCGATGGTGACGTCGAAATGCGCGGAGATGGCGTCGATGACGCCCTGCACCAGGTCTTCCGGCGCCGAGGCGCCGGCCGTCAGGCCCACGCGGGAGACGCCGTCGAACCACGACCAGTCGAGACCCGAGGCGTCGTCGATCAGCCGGGCGTCCTTGGCTCCCGCCTTCAGGCCCACCTCGGCCAGGCGCACCGAATTGGATGAGTTGCGCGACCCGACCACAAGCACCAGCTCCGTGCCCTGCGCCAGGTGCTTGACCGCGTCCTGGCGGTTGGTGGTGGCGTAGCAGATGTCTTCCTTGTGCGGCGCGGCGATGCCGGGAAAGCGGGCCTTCAAGAGGTCGACCATATCGGCGGTGTCGTCGACCGACAGGGTGGTCTGGGTCAGGAACGCCACATTGGCCGGGTCCTTGGGGATCCAGGCGCGGGCGTCCTCGATGTCCTCGATCAGGGTCACGGTGCCTTCGGGCAGCTGACCCATGGTGCCGACGACTTCCGGATGGCCGGCATGGCCGATCAGCACGATCTCGCGGCCGGAGTTGAAGTGCTTCTGGGCCTCGACGTGGACCTTGGAGACCAGCGGGCAGGTGGCGTCCAGATAGATCATCTCGCGGGCCTTGGCCTCTGCCGGCACCGACTTGGGCACGCCGTGGGCCGAGAACACGATCGGGCGATCGTCGGGGGCCTCGGACAGCTCCTCGATGAACACCGCGCCCAGCGCCTTCAGGCGGTCGACGACATGGCGGTTATGGACGATCTCGTGACGCACATAGACCGGCGCGCCGAATTTCTCGATGGCGCGCTCGACGATCTGGATGGCGCGATCGACCCCCGCGCAGAAGCCCCTAGGGCTGGCGAGCACGATGGTGAGCGGCGGACGAACCGGGGAATGCACGTTCATGGCCGGAACCTAAGCGTTCACGCGCGGATGTGCTAGCATGACCACTGCATTGCGACGTCACGCATATGCCTTTATCAGGCTGCATGACGCCGTCTGGGGCATGCGCCCCTTCAGGCTCTCAATTCTGACCGGACGTTTCATGCGCCGTAATTTCACGCTCGCGCTCAGCGCTTTCCTGGCCCTTTCGGTCGTCGCGACGGCCAGCGTCGGCCACGCCCAGGCGGGCGGCGGCCGCGGCGGCCAAGGCCCGGGCGGCGGTGGCGACGACGATCAGGCCGGCAAGAAGAAGAAGCGCGACGAGGAGTGGAACCAGCCCAAGGCTCCGCTGATGCAACTGCGCAACGCCGGCCCGTGCCCGTATGTGAAGGTGCTGTACGACGCCAGCCGCTATGTCGAGTTCAAGGACGGCAAGGAAAGCCCTTCCGCGACCGGCTATACCGGCGAGATCCAGGGGGTGTCCTCCGGCTGCGCCTATAAGAGCGACGATCCGATCAGCATCCGCGTCGAGATGCTGTTCCAGCTGGGCCGTGGCCCGCAGGCCGCCGACAATCACCACACCTATCGTTACTGGGTCGCCGTCACCGAGCGGAACCAGGCCGTGATCGCCAAGGAATATTTCGACCTGCCGATCACCTTCTCGTCCGGGCAGGACCGCGTATTCGCCACCGAGACGCTGAACACCATCACCATCCCGCGCGCCGACGCCAAGGTCAGCGGCGGCAATTTCGAAGTCCTGGTCGGCTTCGACGTGACCCCGGAAATGGCCGCCTTCAACCGCGACGGCAAGCGCTTCCGGGTCAACGCCGGCCAGACGACCGCCCAGGCGGGTCAAGCAGGGACGACCACCAAGCAATGAGCGATTTGAAGCGGTCCTTGAGCGAAGCGGCCGCGGCCGCTTTCGAGGCCGCCGGACTATCTCCCGAGTTCGGGCGTGTCACGGCGTCCGACCGGCCCGACCTTGCCGATTTCCAATGCAACGGCGCCCTCGCGGCCGCCAAGAGCGCCAAGCGCAATCCGCGCGAGATCGCGGTGCAGGTCGTCGATCACCTGAAGGGCGATCCGCGTCTGGCCTCGGTGGAGATCGCCGGCGTCGGCTTCATCAACATGCGCGTCAGCGCCGAGGCCCTGTCGGCGCGCGCCAAGGAGATCGCCGCCGATCCCCGCGCCGGCGCCGAACTGGTGGCCGAGCCGCGCCGCGTGCTGATCGACTATGCCGGCCCCAACGTCGCCAAGCCGATGCACGTGGGCCACCTGCGCGCCTCGATCATCGGCGAGTCGGTCAAGCGCCTGTACCGCTTCCGCGGCGACGACGTGGTGGGTGACGCCCACTTCGGCGACTGGGGCTTCCAGATGGGCCTGCTGATCACCGCGGTGATGGACGAGGACCCCTTCATCCGCGCCCTGATGGAAAAGCTGCCGGAAGCGCCGCGCGGCTTCACCAAGGCCGACGAGGACAAGGTGCTGGCCGAGCTGGCCCCGCGCATCAGCCTGGCGGATCTCGATCGTCTCTATCCGATGGCCTCGACGCGCCAGAAGGAAGACCTCGACTACAAGGAGCGCGCCCGCCGCGCGACCGCCGAGCTGCAGAACGGCCGCTTCGGCTACCGCCTGCTGTGGCGCCACTTCGTCAATGTCAGCCGCGTGGCCCTGGAGCGTGAGTTCCACGCCCTCGGCGTCGACTTCGACCTGTGGAAGGGCGAGAGCGATGTTCAGGAGCTGATCGGGCCGATGGTTCGCCAGCTCGAGGACAAGGGCCTGCTGGTCGAGGACCAGGGCGCGCGGATCGTTCGCGTGGCCCAAGAGGGCGATAAGCAGGACGTGCCGCCGCTGCTGGTGGTCTCATCCGAAGGCTCGGCCATGTACGGCACGACCGACCTGGCCACGATCCTGGATCGCCGCAGCTCGTTCGACCCACACCTGATCCTGTACTGCGTGGACCAACGCCAGGCCCTGCACTTCGAGACGGTGTTCCGCGCCGCCTATCTGGCCGGCTACGCCGAGCCGGGCGCGCTGGAGCACATCGGCTTTGGCACCATGAACGGCAGCGACGGCAAGCCGTTCAAGACCCGCGCCGGCGGCGTCCTGAAGCTTCACGACCTGATCGAGATGGCCCGCGAAAAGGCCCGCGAGCGCCTGCGCGAAGCCGGCCTGGGCGCCGAGCTGTCGGAAGAGGCCTTCGAGGACACCGCGCACAAGGTCGGCGTCGCGGCCCTGAAGTTCGCCGATCTGCAGAACTTCCGCGGCACCTCCTACGTCTTTGACCTCGACCGCTTCACCAGCTTCGAGGGCAAGACCGGCCCATACCTGCTGTACCAGTCGGTGCGCATCAAGAGCGTGCTGCGCCGCGCGGCGGAAGCCGGCGCGCAGGGCGGACGCATCGTCATCGGCGAACCGGCCGAGCGCGACCTGGCCATGTTGCTGGACGCCTTCGAGGGTGCCCTGTCGGAGGCCTATGACAAGAAGGCCCCCAACTTCGTGGCCGAGCACGCCTACAAGCTGGCCCAAACCTTCTCGAAGTTCTACGCGGCCTGCCCGATCATGAGCGCCGACGACGAAGCCACCCGCGCCTCGCGCCTGACCCTGGCGCAGACCACCTTGCGCCAGCTGGAGCAGGCCCTGGAGCTGCTGGGCATCGAAGCGCCGGAGCGGATGTAGGATCGACCTTGGCGAAGGAGCGCGACAAGCGCACACTCCGGACATGAGCGAAACGACCTATCACGTTGAAGCGGATTGGGACGCGGAAGCCGGTGTGTGGACGTCGTCCAGCAACATCCCAGGCCTTGTGGTCGAAGCCGCGACTTTGCCTGAGTTCATTGAACTCGTTAGCGAACTCGCGCCGGGTCTGCTCGCCGAGAACCTGGGTGTTCGGGGCAAGGTGCCGTTAGAGCTGCGCGCTAACGGCTTGATCGAACTTGCCGTCGCATAATTTCTTGGTCCTAACTTAGATTAAGGCGCTCTTCGGCGTGTCTGCGTAGTGAATGCTTTTCGCCCGTGGGAATCGATGCCGAAGGACTTTTATACTGACCTCGTGAAGCTTCTGCTCGCTGCAGGCTGCGAGCGCCTGATCGGCGGCAAGGGAAGCCACGAGAAATGGCGCAGCCCGATCTCCGGTCACACCTTCATCGTGCCGCGATCCAAAAGCCGACACACCGCCAACGAAGTGCTCAAGCAAGCGGGTTTGCCGAAGGCGTTTTGAGGGAGCAAGGCTCGCGTCGCCGGCATCGCTTGACTCGCCGCCGGCCCTCCCGCATTGAGCCCAAGACCCACGCGGGAGACATCGGGATTCGCGTCCCGAGGCCGAAGGCGCAACCGCCCCGGAAACGCTCAGGCAAAAGGACCGCGCGGGTTTAGGAACGCTGGAAAGAGGCAGTCCGGAAGGATTGCCCGCCGAAGGAGCAAGGCCCTATATTCAGGGCCGGAATCTCTCAGGTCAAAGGGACAGCGGGGGCGCGATCGCCGGGCGAAAGCCGGGCTTGCAGCGCCGTCCCCGTTTGGAGCCCTCCGCGTGTCCGACCAAGATCTCAAGAAGACGCCCCTGTACGACGCGCACGTCGCCGCCGGCGCCCGCATGGTCCCGTTCGCGGGTTATTCGATGCCGGTGCAGTACAAGGACGGAGTGCTCAAGGAGCACCTGTGGACTCGCGAGCACGCGGGTCTGTTCGACGTCTCACACATGGGCCAGGCCCGGTTGCGCGGCGAGAACCCGGCCAAGAGCTTCGAGAAGCTGGTCTCGGCCGACTATCAGGGTCTCAAGCCCGGCAAGCAGCGCTACGCCGTGTTGCTGAACGCCGAGGGCGGCGTGATCGACGACCTGATGACCGCGCGGCCCGATGACGACGGCCTGTTCGTGGTGGTCAACGGGGCTTGTAAGGACAACGACTACGCCATCATCGCCGAGGCGCTGAAGGGTGAGGCGACCGTCGAGCGCCTGGAGGACCGCGCGCTGCTGGCGTTGCAGGGACCCGAGGCCGCCGCCGTGCTGGCCGCCCACGTGCCGGAAGCGGCCGAGATGGTGTTCATGGACACCAAGGCCCTGACCGCCTTCGGTGTCGACGCCATCATCTCGCGCTCGGGCTACACCGGCGAGGACGGCTATGAAATCTCCGTGCCAGCCGCTGAGGCGACGCGGATCTGGAACGCCCTGCTGGAAGACGAGCGCGTGAAGGCCATCGGCCTGGGCGCCCGCGACAGCCTCCGCCTGGAGGCCGGCCTGCCGCTCTACGGCCACGACATGGACGAGACCGTCTCGCCGATCGAGGCCGGCATGAACTTCGCCATCGGCAAGAGCCGCCGCGAGGCTGGCGACTATCTGGGCGCCGACCGGATTTCCAGGGAGCTGGCCGGCGAGCTGAAGCGCGTTCGGGTCAATCTGCGCGTCCTGGAAGGCGCGCCGGCCCGTGAAGGCGCCGAGATCGCCGACGAGACCGGCGCAGTGGTTGGCGTTGTCACCAGCGGCGGCTTTGGTCCCAGTGTCGGCGGCGCCATCGCCATCGGTTTCGCGCCCCCGGCCTTGTCGGCGGTCGGCACGAAGCTGAAGGTCATCGTTCGCGGAAAGCCGCAGGCGGCCGAGGTCGTGGCCTCGCCGTTCGTTCCCAATCGTTACGTTCGCAAGATCTGAAAAAGGGCCCAGACAATGCGCTTCACCAAGGACCATGAATGGGTCGCCGTCGACGGCGACATCGCCACCGTCGGCATCACCGGTTACGCCGCCGAGCAACTGGGCGACGTGGTGTTCGTCGAGACGCCGGAAGTCGGCAAGACCGTGAAGCAGGGCGACGGCCTGGCCGTGGTCGAGAGCGTCAAGGCCGCCTCCGACGTCTACGCCCCGGTGTCGGGCGAGGTGGTCGAGGCCAATGGCGAGCTGTCCGACAGCCCCGAGACCGTCAACGCCGTGCCGGAAGCCGGCGGCTGGTTCGCCAAGATCAAGCTGTCGAACCCGGCCGAGGTCGACGCCCTGATGGACCGCGTCGCCTACGAAGCCTTCCTCTCGACCCTTTAAAAAGACCATTCCCCCTTGATGGGGAAGGGCAGGGTTGGGGGTGACCCCACCGCCGTAAACACCCCCATCCCCGACCCTTCCCCCATCAAGGGGGAAGGGAGAAGGACCCAGATCATGCGCTACCTCCCCCTGACTCCCGAAGATCGCGCCGAGATGCTCGGCGTCATCGGCGTGGACTCGATCGACGCCCTGTTCGTCGACGTGCCCGCCTCCGCCCAGCGTTCCGGAACCGTCGACCTGCCGCTGCATGCCGGCGAGCTGGAGGTTGAGCGCGAAATGGCGGGCCTGGCCAAGCGCAACCGCGCGGCGGGAGAGGGACCCTTCTTCTGCGGGGCTGGCGCCTATCGTCACCATGTGCCGGCCACGGTCGACCACATCATCCAGCGGTCGGAGTTCCTGACCAGCTACACGCCCTACCAGCCGGAAATCGCTCAGGGCACCCTGCAGGTGCTGTTCGAGTTCCAGACCCAGGTCGCGGCCCTGACCGGCATGGAAGTGGCCAACGCCTCGCTCTATGACGGCTCCACCGCCGCCGCCGAGGCGGTGATGATGGCCCAGCGGGTCACGCGCCGGAACAAGGCCGTGATGTCCGGCGGCGTCCACCCGCACTATGTCGAGACCATCGAGACCCTGGCTCACGCGGCCGGTGTCGCCACCGAGAAGATGGCGCCCGCCGTCGACGCCGAGGACGCGGTCATCGCCGCCATCGACGCCGACACCGCCTGCGTCGTCGTGCAGACCCCCAACGTGTTTGGCACGGTCACCGACGTCAGCAAGATCGCCGAAGCCGCCCACGCGGCCGGGGCGCTGCTGATCGTGGTCACCACCGAGGCCGTCTCTTACGGCCTGCTGAAGTCGCCGGGCGAGATGGGCGCCGACATCGCCGTGGCCGAGGGCCAGTCGATCGGCAACGGCCTGAACTTCGGCGGCCCTTATGTCGGCCTCTTTGCCTGCAAGGAAAAATACATCCGCCAAGCCCCGGGCCGGCTCTGCGGCGAGACCGTCGACGCCGACGGCCGTCGCGGTTTCGTCCTGACCCTGTCGACGCGCGAGCAGCACATCCGCCGCGACAAGGCGACCTCGAACATCTGCACCAACAGCGGCCTGTGCGCCCTGGCGTTCAGCATCCACATGAGCCTGCTGGGCGAGACGGGCCTACGCCAGCTGGCGGCGATCAATCACGAGAAGGCCCGCGCCCTGCGCGACGCCCTGGCCGCCACGCCCGGCGTCGAGATTTTGACCCCTCGCTTCTTCAACGAGTTCGCCATCCGCGTGCCCGGCAAGGCCGCCGACCTGGTCGAGACCCTGGCCGGCCATGGCATCATCGCCGGCGTGCCGTTCTCGCGCCTCGACGCCAACGCCGGCCTCGACGACGTGTTGCTCGTGGCCGCCACCGAGACCACGATGGATATCGACATCACCTTCTTCTCCAAGGTCCTGGCCAAGGTCGTCGCCCAATGAGCATGAACAGCGTTGGACGGCCGACCCGTCCCGAAACCGCTCCCGCCAATGACGCGGCCAGCGCGCACGAAACCCTGACCGGCGGCCGCGGCCTGCTGCAGGACGAGGCCCTGATCTTCGAACTGGGCGGCTGGAACAAGACCGGCGTCGACCTGCCGCCGGCCGCCGCGCCGTCGGACGATCTGGCCGGCCTGCTGCGCGACGCGCCGATCGGCCTGCCGGGCCTCTCCGAGCCCGAAGCCGTGCGCCACTACGTGCGCCTGAGCCAGAAGAACCACGCCATCGACCTGGCGCTCTATCCGCTGGGCTCGTGCACGATGAAGCACAACCCGCGCCTGAACGAGAAGATGGCGCGCTTGCCGGGCTTCTCCGACATCCACCCGCTGCAGCCGCAGTCGACCGTGCAGGGAGCCCTGCAGCTGATGGACCGCCTGGCCCACTGGCTGAAGACCCTGACCGGCATGCCCGCCGTCGCCTTGACGCCCAAGGCCGGCGCCCATGGCGAGATGTGCGGCATGCTGGCCATCCGCGCGGCTCACGAGGCCAACGGCCAGGGCCACCGCAAGACCGTCCTGGCTCCGACCAGCGCCCACGGCACCAACCCCGCCACGGCGGCCTTCGTCGGCTACACCGTGGTCGAGATCGCCCAGACCGAGGATGGCCGGGTCGACCTGGCGGATCTGGAGTCCAAGCTCGGCGACCACGTGGCCGCGATCATGGTCACCAACCCCAACACCTGCGGCCTGTTCGAGCGCGACGTCGTCGAGATCGCCCGCCTGACCCACGCGGCGGGGGCCTATTTCTACTGCGACGGCGCCAACTTCAACGCCATCGTCGGCCGGGTGCGTCCGGGCGACCTGGGCGTCGACGCCATGCACATAAACCTGCACAAGACCTTCTCGACGCCCCACGGCGGCGGCGGACCGGGTGCGGGCCCTGTGGTGCTCAGCGAAGCCCTGGCGACCTTCGCGCCCACCCCCTGGCTCGTCCACGGCGACGACGGCTTCGCCCTGATCGAGCACGCCGGCGAAGAGGGCGCGGAAACCGCTTTTGGCCGCATGAGCGCCTTCCACGGCCAGATGGGCATGTATGTCCGCGCCTATGCCTACATGCTCAGCCACGGGGCCGACGGCCTGCGTCAGGTGGCCGAGGACGCCGTCCTCAACGCCAACTACCTGAAGGCGCGTTTGTCGGACGTGATGAGCCCGGCCTTCCCGGACGGCCCCTGCATGCACGAGGCCCTGTTCGACGACGCCTGGCTGGAAGGCACCGGCGTGACCACGCTCGACTTCGCCAAGGCGATGATCGACGAAGGTTTCCACCCGATGACCATGTATTTCCCGCTGGTCGTCCACGGGGCCATGCTGATCGAGCCCACCGAGACAGAGTCTAAGCAGGAGTTGGATCGCTTCGTCGAGGCGCTGCGCCTCCTGGCGGGCGCGGCCAAGGCCGGCGACGTCGAGCGTTTCAAGGGCGCCCCGTTCCACGCCCCCATGCGCCGCCTCGACGAGACCTTGGCGGCCCGCAAGCCCCGGTTGAGGTGGAAACCTGTGGCGGAAGCGCCACTGGCGGCCGAATAGAACAACAACGTTTCAAGACGCGTCGAATGGGCGCCTTTACGGCGCCCATATCGGTCCACATATCAGGCTCGCGTGTCGGGTTGTCTGGATCTTCCAGGGAGCAAGCGGGGCGCGAAGCCCGTTAGCTCCCTTATGAACGTCTCAGTCGCCCTCGCCATGCCTCGCGCCCGCTTCTCACCGGCCGACGATCTCGCTCGCGAGATCGTGGCGCGCTTTCTGCGCGTCATCCTGGTGACGCTTGGCCTGGTGCTGATCGCGGCGGGCGCCCTGATCGCGCCGCTGCCCGGTCCGCTGGGCCTGCCGCTGACGGTGGTGGGGCTGATGCTGGTGCTGCGCAACTCGTTCAAGGCCCGCAAGCAGTTCGTGCGCTTCCAGCACGCCCATCCCAAGCTGGTCTTCCCGATCCGTCGCCTGCTGCGGCGCGAGCCCGAGGTCGTCCTCGTGGCCTGGCAGCAGGCCCTGCGCATCGAGCGCCTGATCGTGCCGCGCCGCTGGCGCGTGGCCGTTCGCTGGCGCAAGTCTCTCAAGCGCAAACAACGGTGACGGCTGCCTCCACCGCGATCGACATCAAGCACAAGGTTCGTCGCCGCGCGCGACTGGCCCTGCTTCTGCGCGAGTCCGCCGCCCGCGCCTTTCGCTGGGCCGCCATCGGCTTCGGCAGCCTGGTCATCGTCGCCGGCGCGGTCCTGACGCCCCTGCCGGGGCACCTGGGCCTGCCGTTGCTGGTCATCGGCCTGATGATCGTGCTGCGCTACTCGTTCGCGGCCCGCAAGACCTTCATCCGCTGGCAGAAACGACATCCCAAGCTGGTCTTCCCGATCCGCCGCCTGATGCGGCGCGAGCCCGAAGTGCTGCTGGTGGTCTGGCAGCAAATGCTCCGGACCGAGAAGATGATCCTGCGCCGGGCCCGCTGGCGGGTGCTGAAGCAGAGCCGCAAGCATGTGAAGCGCTACTGGCGTCGGAGGTGGCCGAAGGCCGAGGCGGCTTCAATATAGCTTGTCATCCCGGAAGCCTCGCAGAGGCTATCCGGGACCACGGCAAGCTCCGCGTTTCCGGCGGTCCCGGCTCTCCGCTTCGCTGCGGCCGGGATGACAAGTGAAGAACAAAGAAAAAGGGCGCGAACCGTGAGGTCCGCGCCCTTGTCTTTTTCGTCCGAAGAGACCGAAGCTACTGGAGCTTGGCGCCCATCTGGCCGATGGCCTGATCGACCAGCGGATCGCTCTTCAGGCCCGACAGACGCGCGGTGAGCACGGCTTCGGCGGCCTGGGCGGCGAGGTCGACGGCGGCGGCCTTGACGTCCGCAGCGGCCTGGGCCTCGGCCTGGGCGATCTTGCGTTCGGCCATCTCGGCGCGGCGCTTGATCTGCTCCTCGAGCTTTTCCTTGGCTTCCTCGGCCAGACGCTTGGCGTCGGCCTTGGCGGCCTCGATCATGCCGGCGGCCTGACGTTCGGCTTCCTCGCGCTGGGCCTTCACGTCCGCGAGCAGGGCCTGGGCCTCTTCACGCAGTTGCTGGGCTTCGTCGAGCTCGGCCTTGATCTTGGCGGCGTAGCCGTCGAGCGCCCCGAACAGGGCGCCCGGCAGGACCTTGAGCACGACCAGCAGGCCGAAGAACAGGACCAGCGCGACCAGCACCCAGAACTCGGGATTGGAGAGGCTGAACAGGGACTCGTGTTCCATCGTCGTCTCTCCTTAGGCCAGAGCCGCTTTGAGCTCGGCGGCCGTGGCCGCCTTGCCCGTCAGCTTCTCGACGATGGCGCCGGCCGTTTCCGAAGCCACGGCGGCGACATGGCTCATGGCCTGGTCGCGCGCGGCCTGGATGTCGGCCTCGGCGGCGGCCAGCTTTTCAGCCAGCACCGCTTCTTCCTTCGCCTGACGCTCGGCGGCTTCGGCCGAAGCCTTGGCCTTGGCGTCCGCCGCGGTCTTCTGGGCCGAAGCGCGAGCCTCGGCGACCTCGGTCGCGGCCGCGCGGGCCTGGACCTCGGCTTCGTCCTTCAGACGACGGGCGTCGGCGATGTCGCCGGCGATCTTGGCGCCGCGTTCCTCGATGGCGCCGCTGACGCGGGGCAGCAGCCCCTTGGACAGCACCGCGTAGAGAACGGCGAAGATGAGCAGCAGCCAGACGACCTGACCGCCCCAGTGCTCGAACTGCAGCTGCGGAAGACCGCCGCCGCCTTCGTGCCCGGGGGCTTCAGTCGACTCGACCGTGCCGTGGGGTTCCGTCGCCATGGGCGAAGTCGCCTCTTAGCTAAGGATTACGAGAACAGGATCAGGAAGGCGACGACCAGGGCGAAGATGCCCAGGGCTTCCGTCAGAGCCATGCCGAGGAACAGCATCGGGCGCTCTTGAGCGGCGGCGGTCGGGTTGCGCAGGGCGCCTTGGAAGTAGTTGCCGAACATCACGCCCAGGCCCACGCCCGCGCCGATCATGCCGAGCATGGCCAGGCCAGCGCCGATGTACTTAGCTGCAGCAGCGTCCATGATAGAGACTCCTTGAAGAGATATGTGTTGGAAAGACTAAAGGTTGATCAGTGGCTGTCGAGGTGCACGACGTCGTTCAGATAGACGCAGGTGAGCACCGCGAACACGAAGGCCTGCAGGAAGGCCACCATGAACTCTAGGGCCGTCAGGGCGACGACGGAGGTCAGAGCCAGCGCCGCGCCGGCCCAGCCGAGCACGCCAAGGCCGCCCAGGGCGATGACGAAGCCGGCGAAGATCTTCAGCACCACGTGGCCGCCGACCATGTTGCCGAACAGACGCAGGGCCAGGGTCAGCGGGCGGACCAGGAACGAGACGATCTCGATCAGCACCACCAGCGGCAGGATCCAGCCGGGGACGCCCGACGGGGCGAACAGCTTGAAGAACTTGAGGCCGTTCTTGGCGAAGCCCACGGCGACCACGGTCAGGATGACCAGCAGGCCCAGGGTCAGGGTCACGGCCAGTTGCGAGGTCGAGGTGAAGACCAGGAACATGCCCTGCAGGTTCATGAACAGCACGAACGCAAACAGGGTGAAGACGAAGGGCAGGAACTTCTTGCCCTCATGGCCGATGATGGATTCCGCCAGGCCGTCGACCAGCCCGTAAAGCATCTCGCCCACCGTCTGCAGGCGGCCCGGCACCACGGCCTGCTTGGCCGACGCCAGGGCGTAGAACACGATGACCAGGGTCGCGGCCAGCAGCATGGCGGCCACGGAATTGGTGATCGACAGGTCGATCGGGTAGCCGAACACGGTCACGGTCGGCAGTTCCACGATCTTGCTGACCTGGAACTGGTGCATCGGATCGGCCATCGGCCCTAGTCTCTCTTCTGCTTGGGGACGGTTGGCCCGTCTCCCGTGTCTTCGCCGCCGCTCTCCTGTTTGGGAGAAGTCGTCGACGCCTGCGCGCTCAGTTTCGTCGCCTTGCGGACGACGGAGAATATCGAAGCCCCCATGCCGATCAGCAGACCGCCGACCATGCCCCAGGGCGCCGTTCCGGCGTATCGGTCGAGCAGCCAGCCAAAGCCGAGCCCCACCAGGACGCCGCCGATCAAATCCGCCAGGAGACGATAGCCGTCCTGGGACGATTTCTCGTTCTCGGCGCGAACCGGCTTTTCCGCCGCCTTCTTGGCCTCAAATGCGCCGAGCCGAGCGTCGAGGCTTTCGAAGGCCTTGTCGTTCGGTTCGTCGGCCTTGGGCATGGGAGCGGTCAGGTCCGAAAACGCCCGCGGTCGCCTCCAAAAAGAGGCGAATTTCCGGCCGGCTTGATCGCGGCGGAACCTATAGGGCCTGCTGCGGTGCGTCAAGGTTGGCGGGCGCGCTTACAAGCGACTGTTTAATAAGGTGTTTTACGTAACGGCAGGCGATCGCGGGCAAAAGTTTGCCGCCGTGTGTCGACACTCGCCGCCTGTCGGAGTGAGCGGGCCGCCTTGAAGGCCGGGGCGGGCATTATTATCTCGTCGCCCGTGGCTCGCTCCGCGCGTCGAAAACGAATCCGCATGCCGCGGCGCGGTCTTTGGTCTCGCGCGGGATGACGCATTGCTTTTTGCACGATTTTGGGGTTTGAGAGCCGCGACTTTCCCTTAGCCAGAAGATTCATGTCGCATCTGAAGAACACCGGTTTCTCCGATCGTATCTCCGCCGCCGCCGAAGCCAAGAAGGCTATGCTGGCGAAACTGAAGCCCAAGCCCACCGTCACCGATCCGGATTTCGACAAGCGCGAAGAGCTTCGTGCGGCCGAACTGGAAGCCGTGCGCGCGGCGCGCGCCGAGGCCCGCGAAGCCGCCCGCCTCGAGCAAGTGGCCAAGCAGGAAGAGATCCTGGCCGCCAAGCGCGCCGAGCGTAAGGAACGCAAGGCCGACGCCGCCGCCGAGCAGAAAATGCGCAAGGAAGAGAAGGCCGCCCAGCGCGAGCAGCTTCGCGCCCTTGGCCGCACCAGCAAGAGCGCCCGCGCTCACGAATGGGGCAACCTGATCGGCTGATCAGGCGGGAAGGGGCCTTCGGGCCCCTTTTCTTTGGCCCAGCCCGGACTCGACCGCATGGTCCTGGCGCTCGCCGGTTCATGCGGGAGGGCTGGCGCGTGCATGTTCTCGATCCCCAACTGCTGGCGACGATGTTCGCCGTGGCCGCTTTGGCGGGCGCTTTCGACGCCATCGCCGGCGGCGGCGGCCTGCTGACCCTGCCTGCCCTGCTGCTGGCGGGCCTGGACCCCGTCGCGGCGCTGGCCACCAACAAGCTGCAAGGCTCCTTCGGCTCGGTCTCGTCGACGACCGCCTTCGCGCGGCGCGGCCTGATCGACTGGAAGACCGCCCTGCCTGTCGCCCTCGCCGCAGGTCTTGCCGGCCTGTGCGGCGCCCTTTGCGCCAGCCTGCTGTCGCCGCGATTCCTGAAGGCCCTGGCGCCGATCCTACTGATCGTCATCGCGCTCTATTTCGCCCTGTCCAAGGCCCTGAAGGCGGAGGACGGCGCGCCCCGGCTGGCTCTGCCGATGTTCGCCGGCTTCATCGCGCCGCTGGTCGGTTTCTACGACGGCATCTTCGGTCCGGGCGCGGGGGCCTTCTACATGGTCGCCATCGTCACCCTGCTGGGCTACGGCGCGCTGAAGGCCACCGCCCATACCAAGCTGGCCAATGCGTCGAGCAATCTGGGCAGCCTCGCGCTGTTCATCCTCAAGGGCGCGGTCGTGTGGCCCGTGGGCCTGGCCATGGCGGCAGGAGCTTTCCTCGGCGCGCAGGTGGGGTCACGGCTGGCGATGCGGTTCGGGGCCAAGCTGATCCGGCCGCTGCTGGTGACGATGTCGTGCCTGATGGCGGTGAAGCTGTTGGCCGATCCGGCCAATCCGCTGCGGCATGCGGTCGTGGGCTTGTTTGGCGGTTAGCGCCGTAGCGCCCCCTCCGTCACGTCGCCTATCGGCGCCGCGCCACCTCCCCCGTTTCACAGGTGAGGAGGAACGTCGCTGATCTCCTCCTCCCATGCGAAGCGGGGGAGGTGGCGCGATGCGAATACGCATCGTGACGGAGGGGGCGTCCGGCGCTTGCCGCTACTGCGCCGCCACCAACTGCTCGGCCGTCGACAGGTCCACGCTGACCAGCTGGCTGACGCCCCGCTCGCCCATGGTCACGCCAAACAGGCGGTCCATCCGGCTCATCGTCACCGGGTTGTGCGTGATCGCGATGAACCGCGTCTGGGTCCGGCGGCGCATCTCGTCGAGCATGTTGCAGTAGCGGTCGACATTGGCGTCATCGAGCGGCGCGTCGACTTCGTCGAGCACGCAGATCGGGGCCGGGTTGGCCAGGAAGACGCCGAAGATCAGGGCGCTGGCGGTCAGGGCCTGCTCGCCGCCGCTCATCAGGCTCATGCTGGCCATGCGCTTGCCCGGCGGGCAGGCGAAGATCTCCAGGCCGGCCTCCAGCGGATCGTCGCTCTCGATCAGGCGCAGCTCGGCCTGTCCCCCCCCGAACAGCGCCTGGAAGAGCGTCTGGAAGTGGGCGTTGATCACCTCGAAGGCGGCCAGCAGACGCTCGCGCCCTTCGGCGTTCAGCTCTTCGATGCCGGCCCGAAGCTTGGTCACCGCGCCCGACAGGTCCGAGCGCTCGGTGCGCATGGTCTCCAGGCGGCCGGCATATTCCTGGGCCTCTTCCTCGGCGCGCAGGTTCACCGGCCCGATGGCGTCGCGTTCGCGCTCGAGGGCGAAGAGGTGGGCCTCGACCCCGGCGGCGTCCTTCGGGACGGCCACGGCCTCGCCGGCGACGTGGCGGCCCAGCTCTTCGGGCTCCATGCGCACCGATTCGCGGATGTTGCCGGCGATCTCGGCGAACCGGCCGCGTGCACCGTCCAGATGAGCGACCAGCGCGGCGCGCTTCTCGCGAGCCTCGCCGGCGGCCTGATCGGCGGCGCGGGCGGCGCGGTCGGCGTGCAGGCGGGCGGTCTCGGCCTCTTCTAGGGCGTCGCTGGCCTTGGCGCGGCGGGCCTCGGCCGCGCCGAACTCGTCCAGCAGGACCAGCAGCTTTTCCTTCAGCGCGGCGGGCGCCTCGCGGGCGGCCTCCAGGGCGGCGGCGGCCTTGATGCGGTCGGCGTCCAGAGCGGCGGTGCGCTTGCCGGCGGCCTCGGCCCGTCGGGCCCAGTCGCCGCGATCGCGCTCCAGGTTCTCCAACCGGCGCTGGCGGCCCGAGCGCTCGCGGGTCTCGACATCCAGGGCGGTGCGAGCGGCGGCGGCGGCTTCGCGGGCTGCGGCGGAGGCCTGGCGGGCTTCGGCGAGCTTGGGGGCGAGATCGGCCGCTCCGGTCGCCCCGGCATGCTCGGCGCGGACGGCGGTCAGCGCGGTCTCGGCCTCGGCGTGTTCGGCCTGGAAGCGGGCGATGGTCTCGTCCAGCGATTGGGCCCTTGCGGCGCGAAGCGCGGCCTGACGCTCGAACTGGGCGACGGCGTCGCGCGCCCCGGCCAGCAGGCGCTCGGCGTCCGGCGGGCCCCGGCGTTTGTCGCGCAAGGCGTCCTCGGCGGCGCGCAGGGCGTCCGAGGCGGTCTTCAGCGCGGCGGCTGTGGCTTCGGCGCGGGGAGCCTGGACATCGATCTCGGCCTCGACCTCGGCCAGGCGGGTGCGCTGCTCCAGCCGCACGGCGGCGGGCTTGGGCGCGTCGGCGCGGGCGACGAAGCCGTCCCAGCGCCACAGGTCGCCCTCCTTGGAGACCAAGCGCATGCCGGGCTGCAGGGTCCTTTGCAGGCGGTCGCCATCGGCGCGCTCGACCACGGCGGTCAGGGCCAGTCGCGCGGCCAGTTCGGCCGGCGCCTTGACCAGCGGCGCCAAGGCCTGGGCGCCCTCGGGCCAGATCGGGCTCGGCGCCTCGGCCCCGCCCCAATAGGACGGCGCGCGGGCGTCCAGCGCCGCGTCGAGATCATCGCCCAGAGCCGCGGCCAAGGCCGCGCCATAACCCTTGTCGGGCGAGACGGCGTCGAGGGCGGGGGCGTGGCCGCTCTTGCTGCGCGGGGCGGTAAGCTGAGCCAGGCCGCGCGCCTCGGTGCGCAGACGACCCAGCTGGTCTTCCAGGCTGCGGGCCAGCTGGCGGGCCATGGCTTCCTGCTCGGCGGCCTTGGCGCGCTCGGCCTCGGCGGTCTCCAGGGCGGCGCGGGCGGCGGTCAGGGCGGCTTGGGCGTTGTCGAAGCGCTGGCGGGCGTCGGCGGCGGCCGGATCGGTCTCCGGCCCCAACGCCCCACGCTCGGCCTTGGCCTGGTCCAAGGCGCGGACGGTGCGCGCCATCCGGCCCTCGGCGTCGGCCAGACGGGCGGCGGCGGCGCGGGCCCTGGCGTCCTCTGCGGCGGCGCGAGCGGCCAGCTGCTCGACCACGGCCTCGGCGTCGGCGCGGGCCTCCTCTGCCGCCTTTGCGGCGGCGGCCAGTTCGGGACCTCGTTCCGGTGCGGCGGCGACCTCGGCGCGCACCTCGGCCAGTTCGGCGTCGAGGCGAGCCAGAGCAGTGGCGGCGTCCTGCCGGGTCTGGGCTTCGCGGGCGGCGTCATCGTCGATCCGGGAGAGATCCGACGACAGGCGCTCGAACTCGGCGGCGGCCGCTTCGGCCTCGCGCTCGGCGCGGTCCTTCTGGATCGCCAGCTGGCCCAGCACCGCCTGGGCGATCGTCGCCTCCTCGCGCAGGGGCGGCATGGCGGCCTCGGCGCGAGTGATCTCCACCTGGGCCGAGGCGGCGGCGCGGGCGGTGTCCTCGACGGCGCGGGCCGCGTCGGTGGCCTCGGCCTGGACGCGGTGCAGGGTGTCTCGGGCTTCGGACCAGCGGGCGAACAGCACCGCGCCCTGCACGGCCCGGATCTCGGACGACAGGCGCTTGTACTTCTCGGCCTGACGGGCTTCGCGGCGCAGGCGGTTCAGGGCCGTCTCGAGCTCGCGGGCCACATCCTCGAGCCGCGAGAGATTGGTCTCGGCCGCCCGCAGCCGCAGCTCGGCCTCGTGGCGGCGGGTGTGCAGACCCGAGACGCCGGCGGCCTCTTCCAGGATGCGGCGGCGGTTCTGCGGCTTGGCGCCGATCAGCTCGCTGATCTGGCCCTGACGCACCAGGGCCGGCGAGTTGGCCCCCGTCGAGGCGTCGGCGAAGAGCAGCTGCACATCGCGGGCCCGCACCTCGCGGCCGTTGATGCGATAGGTCGAGCCCTCGCCGCGGTCGATGCGGCGCACCACTTCCAGCACCGGGTCGTCGTTGAACTGGGCCGGCGCCGTGCGGTCGGCGTTGTCGATGGTCAGGGTGACGTCGGCGTGGTTGCGGGCCGGGCGCGCGCCGCTGCCGGCGAAGATCACGTCGTCCATGCCGCCGGCCCGCATGGCCTTGGCCGAATTGGCGCCCATCACCCAGCGCAGGGCTTCCAGCAGGTTGGACTTGCCGCAGCCATTGGGCCCGACAATGCCCGTCAGCCCGGGCTCGATCCGAAATTCGGTCGGTTCGACGAAGGACTTGAAGCCCGAAAGGCGCAGGCGCTGGAACTGCACGGGGCGGTCCCTCCGGCTCTAGCCCTTGGCCGCGGCGGCGAGGGCGGCGGTCAGCTGCTCGGTCGAGGTCTCGTCGGGCATGTGCCGGCCGGCCACGAAGAAGGTCGGCGTCACATCGACCCGGTCGCGGGCGGCCGCCTTCTCAACGCGGGCGTTGAGCGCGGCGAGGTTGGCCTTGTCCGACAGGGCGGCGGCAAACTGGGCGTCGGTCAGGCCGTAGCTCTTGCCGATGGCCAGCAGGCCTTCATAGAGCTGCCCGCTTGCGTAGATCTCGGCCTGCTTGGCGAACACCGTCCCCAGCACGTCGAAATACTTGCCTGGAATGCGGCGCGACAGCAGGAAGCCGGCGGCGGCGAATTCGGGCGGCTGTGTCAGGAATTCGCGGAACACCAGGCGGACCTTGCCGGGGTCGATGAAGGTCTTCTTCAGGCCGGGCAGCACCGTCGTCCACCAGTGGGCGCAGTGCGGACAGCTGGCGGAGGCGTAGACCACCAGCTGCACCGGAGCCTTGGGCGAGCCCATCACCATGTCGCCGTCGGCCGGCGGCAGGGCGCCGGCGCGCGCCATCGCGGGACTGGCCGCCAGGACGGCGCCGGAAGCGATCAGCGCGCGACGGTCGAGGGTCATGGCGGAGCCTTACTTGGACGCTTCGGCGATGGCGGCGTCCAGTTGGGCCAGGCTGACCTCGCCGCCTTCGGGACCGCCCACCTTCTTGCCGTTGACGACGAAGGTCGGGGTGCCCTGGATGTCCTGTTCCTTGCTGTACTTTTCGACGCGGGCGTTCAGGGCCTTCAGGGCCTTCTCGTCCGAGACGCAGGCGTTGAACTTGGCTTCGTCCATGCCGGCCGACTGGGCGATGCGCACCAGCACTTCGCGGAACTGGCCGGTGGTGAACATCTCTTCCTGCGAGCGGTAGACCGAGTCCACGACCTGGAAATACTTGTCCTTGCCGGCGCAGCGGGCCATCAGGAACGAGGCGGCCGCTACTTCGGCCGGGGCCGTCAGGATCTCGCGGTAGACGTAGTTGACCTTCTTGGTGTCGACATACTTGGCCTTGAAGGCCGGATAGACGTCCTTGTTCCAGCGGCCGCAGTGCGAGCAGGTGGCCGAGGCGTATTCGACGACCGTGATCTTCGAATTGGGATCACCCAGGCTCATGTCGTCGGCGGTGACGGCGTCCTTCTTGCCGCAGGCGGCGAGCGCGGCCAGCGAGGCGGTGAGGGCGACGGCGGTCAGAAGCCGGCGGGTCAGCGGACGCATGATCGATCTTCCTTGAGGCAAGAACAGTAGAGTTAAGCGCGATTCTTAAGCCGGGCGAAAAGGGCGCGGATAAGGCCTTGGCATGAGCGCAATCGCGGCGGGGTTGTCAATCCGCCAGGGGAGCCTCGCGCGTCTAGGACGGCTCGTTCCGCAGCACGCCGCGACCCAGTTTCATCAAAGCGTCCTTCAGGCCGCCGTCGGGCTGGTCGGCCAGGCTGTCGGCCAGCTGGCGTTCGAGCGCGGCGTCCAGGGGCGGCTTGCGGCGCGGCTTGGCGACCACGGGCGCGGGGGCGGCCTTCAGCGGGCCCTGGACGATGCGCAGGCGGGTGACGGTTCCCTTGCCCAGCAGCATGTCGAGGCGGGCGGTGATCTGCGGGGCCTGGTGCTGGATCAGGGAGGCCACGGGACCGTCGACGCGCAGCTCCAGCGCCCCGCCGGCGCCGTTGCGGCCCTTGATGATGCGGACGGGCTCGGTGCGGCGCGCCAGGGTCTCGCCGACGATCTCCTTCCAGCGGGTCTGGAGGGCGGCCGGGCCCTGGCCGTATTTCTCCTCCAGCGCCTTGAGCAGCGGCGCCAGGTTTTTGCCGGCCGGCGGCGGGGTGCGCAGGGGCGGGCGCGTGCGGCGCTGGCGCAGGATCGCGAGGGCTTCTTCGGCGGTGGGCAGGGGGCGGCGGGCCATGCGGTCAGGCTAGCACGAGGCCTTCGCTCCGGGCGAGGTTTGCGCTAGCCAGAATGCATGAAACATCGCGACGCCATCCGCTCGGCCCTGCTGTCCTGGTACGACCGCCAGGCGCGGGACCTGGCTTGGCGCGTGGGGCCGGCCGACCGGCGCGATGGGGTGCGGTCAGATCCCTATCGGATCTGGCTGTCGGAGGTGATGCTGCAGCAGACCACCGTGCCGCACGCGACGCCCTATTTCCTGAGCTTCACCCAGCGCTGGCCGACGGTGCTGGACCTGGCGGCGGTGGAAGACGGCGACTTGATGGCCGCCTGGGCGGGGTTGGGCTACTACGCCCGGGCCCGCAACCTGCTGGCCTGCGCGCGAGCGGTGGCGAAGGATCATGGCGGCGTCTTCCCCGACACCGAGGAGGGCTTGCGGGCCCTGCCGGGCGTCGGCGCCTACACCGCCGCCGCCGTGGCCGCGATCGCCTTCGACCGCGAGGCCAACGTCGTAGACGGCAATGTCGAGCGGGTGATGGCCCGGCTGTTCGCGGTCGAGACCCCCGTGCCCGACGCCAAGCCGGAGCTGAAAGACCTCGCCGCGTCCCTGGTCACCGCCGAGCGTCCCGGCGACTGGGCCCAGGCGCTGATGGACCTGGGCGCGACGGTCTGCCGGCCCAAGAGCCCGCTGTGCGATATCTGCCCGATCTCGACCTGGTGCGACGGCCTCAGGACCGGCGCGCCGGAGACCTATCCGCGCAAGACCAAGAAGGCCGACCGACCGCGCCGCCACGGCGTGGCCTATCTGCTGACGCGCGGCGACCAGGTGGCCTTGGTCCGCCGTCCGCCCAAGGGCCTGCTGGGCGGCATGCTGGGCCTGCCGACCTCGGACTGGCGGAGCGCGCCGTGGTCCGACGCCGAGGCGATCGCCGCCGCCCCCGTGGCCGCCGCTTGGCGCGACCGGGGCGCGGTCGAGCACGTCTTCACGCACTTCTCCCTGACCCTGCGGGTGTTCGCCGCCGACGGCGCCAACGACGGCGACTTCGTCTGGACCTCGCGCGAAGGCCTGGGCGCTCTGCCCAGCGTGTTCCTGAAGGCGGCGCTGGCCGGCGAGCGGCTGATCTAGGCCAGTTCGCCCATCAGGGCCGGGACCTCGCCGGCGATCTCGCGGGCCAGGAAGCCCAGCGGCCCCACCTTGCCGCTCAGTCGGCGGCCGGCCTCGCCGTGCAGCCAGACGCCCCAGGCGGCCGCCGTGAAGGGCTCGGCGCCGCGCGCCAGAAGGCCGGCGATGATCCCGGCCAGCACGTCGCCGGAGCCCGACGTCCCCAGGCCCACGCCGCCGCCGGAATAGAGGGCGGCGCGGCCGTCCGGCACGGCGACGTGGGTGCGCGCGCCCTTCATCAGCACGACGGCGGAGAAACGCTCGGCGGCCTCGCGGGCGGCGGCCAGGGGATGGGTCTCGACATCGGCCTTGTCGCGCTCCAGCAGCCGCGCCATCTCGCCGGCGTGGGGCGTCAGCACGCGGCCGGCGCGTGACGGACCCGCCGTCGACAGGGCCGCCATGGCGCCGGCGTCCAGCACCATCGGTTGGCGATCGACCAGGCCAAGAACCTCGGCGGCCAGGCCTTCCTCGTCGCGCATCATGCCCGGACCGATCAGGATGGCGTCGCAACCCTCCAGATGCTGGGCCAGGATCCTGGCGGCGTCAGGCGTCGGCCGGCCGTCGGCGGTTTCCGGAAGGGCGAAGACCCTGGCCTCGGGCACGGCCACGGTCAGGGCCGGGACCACGCTGGCGGCGGTGGCCAGCTGCAGCTTGCCGGCTCCCGCCCGCAAGGCCGCAACCCCCGCCAGCAGCACCGCGCCAGCCAGCTCCAGCCCGCCGCCGATCACCAGCACCCGCCCGCGCTCGTCCTTGCCGCCGTCGCCCACCACCGGCAGGGGCATGGCTTTCAGCAGGTCGACGTCGAGCGGCGTCATGGCGTGCGTCATCGGGCGGCGACGTTGGCGTCGGGCGCTGCGGTCACCGGCGCGGCCTGTTGTTCCAGCGGGGCGGTGAAGTTGTAGCGCGTCAGCACCAGCCCGCCGTCCTGGCCGGCCTTGGGGTCGAAGCGGTACTCGGTGACCCCGCAATTGGCGATGTCGGCCTCGCGGTCGATGGCCAGGATCTGGGCCTCGGTCAGGCTCTCCAGCAGATAGCGCAGGCACAGCACCACGACCTGGTGGGCGACGATCATCACCCGCTCGCCGCCATGGTGCAGGCTGATGGTGTCGAGCAGGCTGCGCAGCCGCAGGATCACGTCGCACCAGCTCTCGCCGCCCGGCGGCCGGTGATAGAACTTCCCCAGCAGGCGGCGGAACTCGGCCTGTTCGGGAAACTGCTGCTCGATGCCGACCCGGGTCAGGCGGTCGAGGACGCCGAACTCCTTCTCGCGCAGACGCTCGTCGATGCAGAACTTCTGGTTCGGCGCGGCCATGCCGCCGTGGTCGCGGATCAGCTGGCTGGTCTGGATGGCCCGGCGATAGGGCGAGGCCATCAGGGTGCAGGGGCGCTCGCCGTGGGGCTGGTCGGCGAACCACTTGCCTAGCGCCGTGGCCTGTTCCTGGCCCAAAGGGCTGAGCGCCACGTCCATGTCGCGGTCGGCGATGTCGATGCGGCCCCGCCCCGCCGCGTCGGCCGCGTCACGCGCGACATTGCCGGCGCTTTGGCCGTGGCGGACGATCCAGAGGCGATCTGGCCAGCGCTGTTCCATGGCGGTTTAACCCGCCAGCAGCGCTTGGGTTCAGGCGAAGAACAACCAGTCGCCGGTCAGGCTGCTGGCCTGGACATTGGCCAGGACGATCTTGTCGCCGTCGCCCAGGTCGATCACCGCGTCGGCTCCGTCCTGGCGCAGGGTGTAGGCCGTGCCTGGCGCCAGCTGGATGCGGTCGCCCTGAGCGCGTGAGAAGTCGGTCACATAGTCCAGCGCTATGCCCTTGAAGCCGTAGAAGACGTCGGCTCCAGCGCCGCCGGTGACGGTGTCGTTCCCACGGTCACCGGCCATCCAATCGTTGCCGTCCTCGCCGTACAGCACGTCGTTATCCTGCCCGCCACGCACCCAGTCCGCGCCGGCGCCGCCGTAGCAGGTGTCGTTGCCGAGGTTGCCGTAGACGATGTCGGCGCCGCCATTGATCGGAGGGACACCATTGTCCCGATCGCCATAGAGGAGGTCGTTGCCCTGACCGCCGACGACCCAGTCGGAGCCGTCGCCGCCGACGCAAACGTCGTCGCCCTTGTTGCCGTTGATGTCGTCGAAACCGAACCCGCCGCGGACAGTGTCGTTGCCGTCATCGCCGCGCAGGTAGGTCGTGGTGTTGGCATAGGCCGTGCCGTCACGGGCGGTGATAAGGTCGTTGCCCGAGCCGCCATAGATAGTGTCGTGGCCGCCGCCCGCGCTAATTGTGTCATTGCCGCCGAAGCCCTCGATCACGGCGCTCGACGTGCTGTTGGTGATGCGGTCATTTCCTGCGAGCGCCTGCTGATAGAGCGCCAGGGCACCCTGGGTCGCCAGCGTGTTCGTGAAGTCGAGGACCGGCAGGTTCAAGCCCGTGAACGTCAGGGAGATCCCCTGCGAATGGCTCAAGCCGAAGGTGGCGATCGAACCGCCGGAGAGGTCGTCATTCTTGTCGAACAGGAACGTGCCGGTCAGATAGCCAGTGAAGGCGCCGGACGAGTAGGACATCGACGTCGGCGCTGTGAGCACCAACGTCATCGCGGGGACGCTGAAGCTCAAGAGCAGGTTGCTGTTGAAGGCAGCATTGCTCGCGCCCAGAGGCGAAATAGACAGATCAGCCACGAAACCCCACCCCAAGCGCGTACGCCCGCTCTAAGGGGGTATCGCAAGGGCTGTCCAGCAATTCATTGCGCGTAAATCGCGAATTATCGCGCGAGCGCAATATGCGCCGTGGTGTCCAGGCCCTCAGTTCATTCCCGCCCGGACCTGGGCCCGCAGGACGTCGATTGGCGCGAGGCCGGCGTCGGTCTTGAAGTGCCAGTAGGTCCAGCCGTTGCAGGCGGGGGCCGACTGCACCAGGGCGCCGATCTTGTGGATCGAGCCCGATAGGTCGCCGACCGTGATCGAGCCGTCGGCCCGCACCTTGGCGACGTGGTTCCCCTTCGAGCAGAACAGGGCGTCGCCCGGAGACAGCAGGCCGGCCTCGACGATCGTGCCGAACGGCACGCGCGGCTCGGCGCGCTTGGAGCCCATCACGTCGAGGTCTTCCGGGGCGATCGGCACGACCTTGGCGATGCGGGCCTTGGCGTGGGCGACATAGTCGGCCTCGCGCTCGATGCCGATGAACTTGCGGCCCAGGCGCTTGGCGGCCGCGCCGGTGGTGCCGACGCCGAAGAACGGATCCAGGATTACGTCGCCCGGCTTGGTCGTCGACATGATCACCCGATAGAGCAGGGCTTCGGGCTTCTGAGTCGGGTGGGCCTTGGCGCCGTCGGCGCCCTTGATGCGCTCCTCGCCAGTGCACAGCGGGATGGTCCAGTCCGAGCGCATCTGCACCTCGTCATTGGCCATCTTCAGGGCGTCGTAGTTGAAGGTGTAGCGCTTGGCCGCCTGGCTCTTGGAGGCCCAGATCAGGGTCTCGTGGGCATTCGCGAAGCGGGTGCCCTTGAAGTTGGGCATCGGGTTGGACTTGCGCCAGATGACGTCGTTGAGGATCCAGAAGCCCAGGTCCTGCACGGCCACGCCGACGCGGAAGATGTTGTGATAGCTGCCGATCACCCAGATCGCGCCGTCGTCCTTCAGGACGCGGCGGGCGGCCTTCAGCCACTCGCGGGTGAACTTGTCATAGGCCGCGAAGCTTTCGAACTGGTCCCAGTGGTCGTCGACCGCGTCGACCTTGGAATTGTCCGGACGCAGCAGGTCGCCGCCCAGCTGAAGGTTATAGGGCGGGTCGGCGAAGATCAGGTCGACCGACTTCTCGGGCAAGGCGTTCATCGCCTCGATGCAGTCGCCTTGAATTATGGTCTCTGGCCCGAAGGTCATGTCCGCGTCCTGTAAAACAGCCAGCGGAATCATGAGTCTTGCTGGTAAACGGGACGTGTCGAAGCGTGGTTAGCGGGCCGTTAACCGGCCGATTTGAGTCTGATTGGACTCATAATCTTGTGCGCGATCAGGCTTCGAGGTCTTCGCCCATAAGGTCTTGCGCCAAGTCGCCCGCCAGGGCCGCCTTGACCGGGGCCCAGCTCATCCGGTGGATCGGCGAGGGGCCGAGCTTGCGCAGGCCTTCGACATGGATCGGGGCGTGATAGCCCTTGTGGCCGGCGAAGCCGTAGCCGGGATAGACGGCGTCCATCTCGACCATGATGCGGTCGCGGGCTTCCTTGGCCAGGATCGAGGCCGCAGCGATCGAGCACGACAGGCTGTCGCCCTTGATCACCGTCTTGATCGGGCAGGGCAGCTTGAAGGCGTAGTTGCCGTCCACCAGGGCGAAGGCCGGGGTCACCGACAGCGCCTCGATGGCGCGGCACATGGCCAGGCCGGCGGCGTGCAGGATGTTGAGCTCTTCGATCTCTTCGATCGTGGCCAGGCCGACGCCCCAGGCGATGGCCGTTTCCTTGATCTCGATCTCCAGGGCCGCGCGGGCCTTGGCGGTGAGTTTCTTGGAGTCGTTGAGGCCCTTGGGGATGCGGTCGGGGTGCAGGATCACCGCGCCGGCGCTGACCGGTCCGGCCCAGGGGCCGCGCCCAGCCTCGTCCACCCCGCAGACCGGGCCGGGTCCGCAGGCCAGTTCCAGCATCATGTCGGGACCGGGAGGCATGGCGGCTGTTTAAGGCGGTTCGCCGGGGTTGTCAGCACGCTCCGGTTCGCCTTTCGTGGGTCATGACTTTGCCTCCGCCTCGCCCCACCCGCCGCGCCGTGACCGCCCTGGGACTGGCCGCGCTCGCCACGCCGGCCCTGGCCGCCGTTCCGACCGTCAACCGCTGGGGCGTGCACGAGGTGACGCTGAACGGGCCGGGTACGGGCAATCCGTTCGATGTCTTGCTGTGGGGCGACTTCACAGACGGCAGGGCGACCCTTCGCGTTCCGGGCTTCTATGATGGCGACGGGGTCTGGCGCCTGCGCTTCAGCCCGCCGACCGAGGGCGTCTGGCGCTGGCGGACGCAAAGCAAGGTCGCGGCCCTGGCCGGCAAGAGCGGCTCGGTGCTGGCGACGGCGCCGAAGGCGGGCGACCACGGACCTTTGAAGGTGGCGGGCGGCTATCACTTCACCCATGCCGACGGCGCGCCGTTTCGGCAGGTGGGCACGACCGCCTATGCCTGGGCCCAGCAGAGCGACGCCCTGTGCGCCGAGACCCTGGCCACCCTGGCCGCCTCGCCGTTCAACAAGATCCGCATGTGCGTGTTCCCCAACGTCTCGGCCGAGCCGATTTGGCCCTTCGAGAAGACCGCCGGCGGCGCCTGGACTATGACCGCCCCAACCCGGTGTTCTTCCGCCGCTTCGAGGACCGCGTGCGACGACTGGGCGACCTGGGCATCCAGGCCGACGTGATCCTGTTCCACCCCTACGACAAGGATAGCGGCTTCCACGCCATGAGCCCGGCGCGGGACGATCGCTATGTGCGCTATCTCGTCGCGCGGCTGGCGGCCTATTCGAACGTCTGGTGGTCGCTGGCCAACGAGTGGGACCTGGTCAAGGCCAAGTCGGTCGCCGACTTCGAGCGCATCGCCGGCGTGATCCAGGCCCACGATCCCTATTGCCGCCTGCGCTCGATCCACAACTGGCGCGAGCTCTACGACAACAACCGGCCGTGGATCACCCATGCCAGCGTCCAGAACGGCTCGGCGGTGCTGGACGACGCCCGGGCCGAGATCTTCCGCGCCGTGTGGAAGAAGCCGGTGATCTTCGACGAGGTCCGCTACGAGGGCGACCTCGACAAGCGCTGGGGCGATCTCGAGCCGCAGGGCCTGGTCGAGCGATTCTGGCACGGGCTGGTCGCCGGGACCTATGTCGGCCACGGCGAGACCTACGGCAAAGGTGACGACCTGTGGACCGCGCGGGGTGGTCGCCTGAAGGGCCAGAGCGAACCGCGCCTGGCCTTCCTGCGGGCGGTGATGGAGGCGGGGCCCGCGCCCGGTCTCGACCCCATCGACGCCACTTGGGACCAGCACCTGGGCGGCAAGACCGGAACCTTCTACCTGCGCTATTTCGGACGGACCGCGCCGGCCGAATGGGCCCTGGCCCTGCCGAAGGATGGCTTGAAGGGCGGCGAGCGCTTCAAGGTCGACGTGCTCGACACCTGGGCCATGACCGTCACGCCGGTCGAGGGCGAGTTCGTGATGGCCAGCCGCGACGCCTATTATTTCCAGGATCCCAAACGGCCGACGGTCGCTCTGCCGGCCCGACCCTGGATGGCGGTGCGGGTGACGCGCCTCGACGCCTGACGTGAGATTACGTTCGTAATAATCTGCTTGACGGCCCGCATCCTCTACGCTCGACTGAGATTTACAAATGTAAGTATCGGGGCGGGAAATGGAAAGCGGGCAAGCCTATCGGCGCGACATCGACGGGCTGCGCGCCGTCGCGGTGCTGGCGATCTTGGTCTGCCACGTCTTTCCCGACTGGCTGCCCGGCGGCTTCGTCGGGGTAGACGTGTTCTTCGTGATCTCCGGCTTCCTGATCACCCGAATCATCGCCGACCAGCGGGACGCCGGAGTGTTTTCGTGGGGCGGGTTCTGGCTGCGGCGGGCATGGCGGATCGCGCCGGCCTATGTCGTGGTCGCCCTGGTCACGGCCAGTCTGGCGGCCTGGATCGAGATGCCGCGCCAGCTGACCCAGACCGGCGCGGCCTTGGCCGCCTCGGGCCTGTTCGTCGCCAATATCCTGTTAGCCCAGACCGCTGGCTACTTCTCGCCCGGCGCCCAGGAGAACCCGCTGCTGCACCTGTGGTCGCTGAGCATCGAGGAACAGTTCTACCTGGTCTGGCCGCTGCTGATCGCGGGGCTTTCGCTGAAGTGGCTCAGGCCCGCCCGGCCGTGGCTGGCGCTCGTGTTGCTGGCCGTCTCGCTGGTCGGCGCGCAGATGCTGGTGTCGGGCGGGCAGAGCGTCTGGGCGTTCTTCGGGCCGCCGTTGCGGGCTTGGGAGTTCCTGGCCGGGGCGGTGGTGGCGCTCGGTCTCGTCCGGCCGCCGACCGGGCGCGGCGTGGCCAACGCGGCGGCTGTCGCGGGCCTGGCGCTGATCGGGGGCAGCCTGATCCTGCTGAAGGAGACGACGCCGTTCCCCGGCCTCTTCGCCGCGCCCGCCTGCCTGGGGGCGGCGCTGATCCTGTGGAGCGGTCAGTCTGGCGAGGTCGCGGGCGCAGCGATCCTGCGGACGCCGCCGATGGTCGCCGTCGGCCGGATTTCGTACTCGCTCTATCTGTGGCACTGGCCGCTGCTGGTGCTGGCCGCCGACGTCGCCCAGCGTCCGCTGACCCTTCCACAGCGCGCCGGCCTGCTGGCTCTGGCGGTCGTCCTGGCCGCGGCGACCTGGCTCCTGGTCGAGCAGCCGTTCCGCAAGGGTTCGCTGGAGCGGCCTTGGCGGCGTCTGGGTCTGGCCTTGTCGCCGCTGCTGCTGGTGATCGGCGCGGGCGCGGTGCTGTTCTTCACCCACGGCCTGCCGCAACGCCTGTCGCCATCGGCCAAGGCGGCCGCGGCGCTGGAGGAGGGCGACGTCAATCCGCTGCGCGCGACCTGCTTCGAGCATCGCGGCGGCATCCCCGTGACCGGTTGCCGGATCGGCGCCGCGCCCGACGCCACGGACTATGACGTGCTGGTCTGGGGCGACTCCCACGCCGACGCGGTGACCCCCGGTGTGGCCGCCTGGGCCAGGGCGCGCGGCTGGAGCGTGCGCGAGGCCACGCAAGGCGGTTGCCCGCCGGTGATCGGCGTGCGCGTGCGTCTGCCCAATGGCTTCGAGCTGAAATGTCCGCAGGCCGCCAGCCAGGCCATGGCCGAGATCAAGGCCAATCCGAAGCTGAAGCTGGTGGTGCTGTCGGCCCGCTGGCCGATGTATCGCGACGCCCCGCCGTTCTACGACGCCAACTCGCCGCGCACCGTGATGGTCTCGGCGACCGCGCCTGGAACACGCCCCGCGCTCTCGAAGGTCCTGGTTGAAACGATCGACGCCATCGCCGTCGCCAATCCGGGCGCCGAGGTGCTGATCATGGGCCCGACGCCGGAACTGACCTTCACTCCGCCCGAATGCCTGGCCCAGGCGCGCCATCTGGGCCTGAGCGAGCAGGGGTGCTTCAACGCTCCGTCCGGCCTGACGCTGGCCCGCCTGCGTCCGGCGCAGGCCGAGATCCGCCGGGCCCTGGTCCAGCGCCCCGCTGTCCGCGCCGTGTTCCCAGGCGACAGCCTGTGCCGTGGCGAGACCTGCGTCAGCGCCATCGACAGCAAGCTGATCTATTTCGACGACGACCACCTCAGCGCCTCGGGCGCGGAGCGGCTGGTTCCGGGCTGGATGGACCGGGCGCTAGGCCGGTAAACGGGAAGCGCCTTGCGTCCTTCGAGGCCCGCTGCGCGGGCGCCTCAGGATGAGGGGGTGCAAAGCTATGAGCTCCTCATCCTGAGGTGCGCGCTCCTGAGCGCGCCTCGAAGGTCGCAGAGCGATAGTCCGCCTACCGCGCCAGGGCCTTGCATTCCTCGTGACGGAAGCAGTGGGTCATGTGGTCGTTGACCAGGCCGGTGGCCTCCATGAAGGCGTAGACGATCACCGGGCCGCAGAACTTGAAGCCCTTGGCCTTCAGCGCCTTGGCCACCTCGTCGCCCAGGGGTGTGCGGGGCGGGACGCCGGTCTCGCGGGTGAAGTTGCTCTGCACCGGCGATCCGCCGACCATGTCCCACAGGAACTGGCTGAAGTCCTCGCCGCGCTCGCGCATGTCCAGATAGATCCGCGCGCCGCTGATGGCCGCGTCGATCTTGCTGTTGGAGCGGATGATGCCGGCGTCGGCCATCAGCCGGGCGCGGTCCTCGTCGCCGAAGCGCGCGACCTTTTCCGGGTCGAAGTCGGCGAAGGCGGCGCGGAAGGCCTCACGCTTGCGCAGGATGGTGATCCACGACAGCCCGGCCTGGAAGCCGTCCAGCACCAGCTTCTCCCACAGGGCGCGGGAGTCGTATTCCGGCACGCCCCATTCAGTGTCGTGATAGGCCTCGTAGAACGGGTCGCCGTTCATGCCTCTCCAGGTGCAGCGATGAATCTCCGTCATCCGCAAAGCTTGACGGAATCGATCACGAATTTCCAGAACTTTTCATGAACGCGACCGGGCAGCGCGAACGACGTCGAGGACGGCGTCGATCACGGTTTGCGGACGGTCCAGCTGGACCAGGTGCCTGGAACCCTCGGCCACGCGGCGCTCGCCCCGTCGGGACAGGCGCGCCAGCCCCAGATGGCTGTCGGTCCAGTCAGCCATCAGTGCCGCATGCTCGGCCTTGGCCTCGTCTGACCACAGGCTGGCCGTTCCGGCGCTGATCACGATCAGCGGCAGGTCGCCATAATCCCGGTCGTCCTTGACCACCCGCTCGCCGTTCGGCTCGTACTCCTCGAAGAGCGACGCCTGGGTGCGCAGCCGAGCCGGATCGGCGTCGCGCTGCGCCAGGACCGTGCGCACCTTGGCCGGGAATTCCGGATAGTAGTCGAAACAGGGCGGCGCCGGCGCGCCGGTCTTCACGGTTCCGGCCTCGACGCCGGCCGCGCAATCGCGCAACCGGCGCGCCTCGCCGGCGAGGTAGGCCCGATCCAGTGCGGCGGCCTTGGGACCGGCTGCGGCCTCCCGCGCCATGTCGTGCGGCCTGACCGGATCGACCAGAACCACGCCCGCGACGTCCCGGCGATGGCGATCGGTGAAGGTCAGGACCTCGTGGGCGCCGGCCGAATGACCGACCATCACGTAGGGACCGCTGACGCCTGCGCCCTTCAAGGCGCGCTCCAGGTCGTCCGTGGTGCGTCCCACGGTCTGGGCCGCCCTAGCGTCGCCGTCACTGAGACCAAAGCCCGCACGGTCCCAGGCGCAGGCTCGGGTCGTCTTGGCGACCTCCGGCTGGACCTTGGCCCAGGTCGCCGACCAGGCGCCGAGGCCGGCGGTGAACACCACCGTCGGCGAACCGCTTCCCAGGCAGCGGATATGGAGATGTCGCCCGCCGTCCGCCTGTACGTCGCCGCCCGGCTCGACATAGTCGGCCATCGCCTCGACGACGGGGACATTCTCGATGACCTGCGCCTGGACGACGCCGGCCCACAACGCCAAGGCCAAGCCCGCTGCAGCCGCCTGTTTCACGTCTTGGCCCCCGCCCCGCTCGCCTTGCCAAGCTGAGGTTAACCTTGGGGTTGAGGGACGCAACCCCCGACCCGACGCCCAGGCCTAGTCCGGCAGCTGGAAAAGACCCTCGACCGTGGTCGACAGGGCCCTGGCCAGCTTCAGCGCCAGCACGGTGGAGGGGATGAAGACGCCGTTCTCGACGGTGTTGATGGTCTTGCGGGTCACGCCCACCCGCTCGGCCAGGTCGGCCTGCGTCAGGCCGGCCTCGGTGCGTAGGGTCTTCAGATGACTCAGCAGCGGCGCATCAGTCACGGTCGGCGCGGCGCTCCAGCATCACGAAGCGCAGGGCCGGGACCGCCACGGCGACCGACAGCAGGATGTGGGCGATGTCGCCGGTCTGCAGCCGCATGAACGGCGCGGCGGCGTAGAGGCCCAGGGCGCAGGCGGCCAGGGCCCAGAACCCCGCGGCATAGGCCTGGGCGCGATGGGCGCGGGTGGCTTCGTCGTCGAGCAGGGCCCGCACCACCTTGCCGTGCCGCCAGCCGCCGCCGGTGGCCAGCAGGAACAGCAGCACGGCCGCCAGAAACAGGTGCGAGCCCAGCGACACCAGTTCCACCGTCCGCAGCGGCGCGTGCGGCCGGGCGTAGCTGGCGAAGAACGCGCCCTGCCAGACGAAGAACAGCATCGGGGCCAGCCACAGCATGCGGTTGCGGCGACGCTGGGCGCGTTCGGCGATCTGGCTGGGCGAGGCGGTTGGCATGGCGGGTCCTCAGGTGTGTAACCTACGGGTTACTAGTAACCTTGAGGTGACACGAGAGTCAAGCGACCGCTAGCCGGCCAGGAAGGTCTCCACCTCGGCCTGGAACCGGGCCGGCTGGTCGATCATGATGAAGTGCGCGCTGTCCTGCACCTGGACGATCCTGACCCCCTTCAGCGGCGCGTAGGCCGCCCGGTACCAGCCGTCGAACGCGGCGGCGGGGACGGGCAGGGCCTTGTTGACGGCGTAGACCACGGTGGTCGGCGCGGTGATCTTGCCCAGTTCGGGGCTAAGGTCGGTGGTCAGGAGCTCTTCCATCGACCGGCCGGCGACGTCGCGGTCGCTGGCCAGCGACTGGTCGACCAGGCCCCTGCGCGCCGATTCCGTCAGCACCATCGAGGTGATCACCTGGTTCTGCTGGGCGGTGAACTGATCGAGGGGCGCGCTGGCGATCTGTTCGCGGATGGCGGCGGCCCGTTTGGCGACGACCTCGGATGTCGCGGTCGGGCCGAAATAGGCCACAGCGAGCTTGGGGAACATGTCGACCACCATCAGCTTGCCGACCAGATCGGGATGACGCGCCGCCAGCTCCATGCCGATCGTGCCGCCCATCGAGTGGCCGATGACGGCCGGCGTCTTCAGGCCCTTGGCCTGGATGTAGCCGGCGAGGCCCTCGGCGACGCCGGCCACGACCTGCCCTTGGGCGTTGCCGGCCGTCGGCGCGCCGGCGAAGCCCGCCACCTGCACCACGTGGACGCGATAACGGCCCTCCAGCGCCTTGGCGGTCGGCTCCCAGATCGAGGCCGAGGACGACAGGCCCGGGACCAGGATCACGTCGGGACCCTTGCCGCGCACCTGCACGGTGAAGCGGTCGGCGGCGACGGCGGCCAGCGTCGGGCCGGCAGCCAGGAAGGCGGCGGCCATCAGGCCCGCGCCCAGGATTTCACGACGGTTCATTGCGATAGATCCCCACATAGACTTTGAATATCAAAGTACTTGATGCGAACTGATCTGGCAATCGCTAGTTCGGGTCGATCCAGTCGGGCCGCTCGACCCTCACCGGCCGTCCATCGACGCTGAGATCGCCGCCCTCGATCCGATCGAGGCGTAGCAGGGCCATGGCGCGGCCGTCGCGGCCGGACAGCACCTCGCCGGCCCGCAGGTCGCCGACCAGCACCTCGGCGCCGAAGGCCGGGGCGGGGCCATCGAAGCTGATCGGCAGCATGCGATTCTTGATCGTGCCGCGCCGCTTCATGCGGCTGGTGGTCTCCTGGCCGACGAAGCAGCCCTTCTTGAAGTCGATGCCGTGCAGCAGGTCGAAGTCGGCCTCGATCGGATAGGCCGTGTCGCTGAGCCAGTCGGCCGGGCCCGGCGCGCCCAGGGCCAGGCGATGGGCTTCATAGGTGTCCTCGTCGACGGTGGGGGCGGCGGCCAGGCCGTAGGCGCGTGCGCCCAGAGCCGGCAGGCGCGGATCGCGGAAGAAGCCCTCGCCGGCCTGAACGCCGTCGTCGGCCGGAAACACGGCGCTGACCGTCAGGTCGCTGGCGGCGATCTCGACCTTGGCCCGCAGGCGATACATCGTCAGGCGCTGGATGATCGCCTCGCGGTGCTGCGCCTGCACGTCCAGCAGGGCGCCGTCCTCGATCCCGGCGATAAACAGGTCGTACAGCAGCCGGCCCTGCGGCGTCAGGATCGCGCCCAGCCGCAGCTCGCCCAACGCCAGGGTGTCGACATCCTGGGTGATCAGCCCCTGCAGAAAGGACCGCCAGTCAGGTCCCCCGAGGGCGATGACGGCGCGGGTTTCGAGTCGGGCGATGGCGGGGCTGGTCATGGGTCCTCATGTGGCGTGCGACAGCGTGTCGCGCCAGAGGGCAAGTTTACGGAAAGCTTAGCCGTTATAGCGGGATGCGCCGACTCGCCGCCTGCCCTATACAAGGACGGATGACACAGCGGGCCTTCCCGATTCTTTTCATCACCGCCACGCGGATCGGCGACGCCGTGCTGTCGTCCGGCCTAATCAAGATGCTCGCCGATCAGATCCCCAACGCCCGCTTCACCATCGTCGCCGGGCCTTTGGCCGCGCCGCTGTTCGCCCATGTCCCCGGTCTGGATCGGGTGATCGTCATGGAGAAGGGCAAGGGCAAGGGCCACTGGTTCAAGTTGTGGAACCAGGTGCGCCACAAGAAGTGGAGCCTGATCGTCGACCTGCGCGGCAGCGCCACCGCGCTCTTCCTGCGCCGCGACAAGCGGGCGATCTGGAAGAAGTCGCTGGGCGGCGAGCCGATCCACAAGGTGATCGACGCGGCCCGCGTGCTGAAGCTGGAAGGTGATCCGCCGCCGCCGCACCTCTACATCACCCCCGAGGTCCAGGCCCTGGCCGACCAGATGCTGGCCGGCAAGCCGGGCGAGGAGCCCGGTCCCCTGCTGGCCATGGGTCCCGCCTCCAACTGGGTCGGCAAGGTCTGGCCGATCGAGCGCTTCGCCCAGACCTCGCAGCAGCTTCTGGGTCCGGACGGTCCGCTGGCCGGCGGCCGGCTGCTGATCCTGGGCGGACCGGAAGACGGCCGCATGGTCGAGGAGCTGCGCATGGCCTCGGCGCGCGGCCGCTGCATCGACCTGACCGGCAAGGTCGATCTCTTGACCGCCTATGCCTGCCTGAAACGCGCCGACCTCTTCATCGGCAACGACAGCGGCTTGATGCACATCGCCGCCGCCGCCGGCGCGCCGACCATCGGCCTGTTCGGACCATCGGACGAGCGCCGTTACGCCCCGTGGGGACCGTTCGCCCGGTCGGTTCGCGGACCGCGCTCGCTGGACCAGTTCCTGGCCGTCGATCCCGATCTCTCGCAAGCCATCCGCCACATGAGCGACCTGCCCGTGGCCACGGTGGTCAAGGCGGCCAAGGCGCTGCTGGCCGACGTGAAGGCGGCCCGCGAGGCGGCGGTGGTCGAGGCTGTCGAGCCTGAGGTCGCGCCGGAGCCCGAGGTCTTCGAGCCGGAAATCATCCTGCCAGCGGCGCGCCTTTCGGCTGAGGCGGACATCGAGCCTGTTGCCGAGCCTGAGCTCGCCGAGCCGAAGATCGAGGCCGACCCCACCTAAATATCCGTCATCCCCCGCTTCATGCGGGGGACCCAAGCGGACTTGGCCGACGCGGCTTGGGCCCCCCGAACACGTCGGGGGATGACGAAGGTTTGTGATGGTCGGGCGACGACGACCATGTTTGGTCTTGCGAAGGTCTCGGTCGAGACCTAGACCGCCCAAAACCTCAGGAGCCGTTCCATGTCCCAGACCTTCGACCTGATCGTGCGCGGCGGCGAGGTGGTCAACCACGCGGGGCGCGGCTTTACCGACATCGGAGTCCGCAACGGCAAGATCGTCGCTATCGGCGACCTGTCCCAGGCCAGCGCGGGCGAGGTGTTCGACGCCACCGGCCTGACGGTGCTGCCGGGCGTGATCGACAGCCAAGTCCACTTCCGCGAGCCCGGCCTGGAGTGGAAGGAAGATCTGGAAAGCGGCTCGCGCGGCGCGGCCCTGGGCGGCGTGGTCGCCGTGTTCGAGATGCCCAACACCGAGCCGACCACCACCGACCCGGACGCCCTGGCCGACAAGCTGGCTCGCGCCAAGAACCGCATGCACACCGACCATGCCTTCTACGTGGGCGGCACCCATGAGAACGCGACCTTCCTGGGCGAACTGGAACGGCTCCCGGGCTGCTGCGGCATCAAGGTGTTCATGGGCGCCTCGACGGGCAGCCTGCTGGTGCAGGACGACGAGGGCGTCGAGAACGTGCTGCGGCATGTGAACCGCCGCGCCGCCTTCCACTCCGAGGACGAGTACCGTCTGGCCGAGCGCCGCTCGCTGGCCCGTCCCGGCGACTGGACCAGCCATCCGGAGGTGCGCGACGCCCAGGCCGCCCTGCAGTCGACCCACCGCCTGGTGCGCATCGCCAAGAACCTCGGCAAGCGCATCCACGTGCTGCACGTGACCACCAAGGAAGAGATCGACTTCCTGGCCCAGAACAAGGACGTCGCCTCGGTCGAGGTCACGCCCCAGCACCTGACCCTGGTGGCGCCCGAGGCCTATGAGCGGCTGAAGGGCTTTGCGCAGATGAACCCGCCGATCCGCTCGGCCGACCACGTGGCCGGGATCTGGCGCGGCATCGAGGCCGGCATCGCCGACGTGCTGGGCTCCGACCACGCCCCCCACACCCGCGAGGAAAAGGCCCGGCCCTATCCGGCCTCGCCCTCGGGCATGCCGGGCGTCCAGACCCTGGTGCCGATCATGCTGACCCACGTGGTCGACGGCCGCCTGAGCCTGGAGCGCTTCGTCGATCTCACCAGCCACGGCGTCAACCGCGTGTTCGGCCTGGCAGACAAGGGCCGCATCGCCGAGGGTTTCGACGCCGACTTCACCATCGTTGACATGAAGGCCCGCCGGGTCATCACCCACGACTGGATGGCCACCCGCTCGGGCTGGACCCCGTTCGACGGCTTCGAGGCCAAAGCCTGGCCCAAGGCGACCATCGTGCGCGGCATCGTGGTGATGCGCGACGACGAGATCGTCGCCGAGGGCAAGGGCGAGCCGGTGCGGTTCCTGGAGACGTTGGCGGGCTGACCGCCCGCTAAAATCTTGTCATCCCGGCCGTAGCGAAGCGGAGAGCCGGGACCCAGGGCAACCGCAGCGCGCCGGCCCCTGGGTCCCGGACAGCGCTACGCGCTTCCGGGATGACAAGGATTTTGAGCAAAAGTCAGACTTTACTCCGCCTGCGGATCAACCACGCCCGCTCCGCCACCCCAGGCTCCAGCTCCAACGCCCGGTCATAAGCCGCCATCGCCTCGTCACGTCGCCCAAGCCGCGCCAGCAGATCCGCCCGCACCGCGTGGAGCGGCTGGAACTTAGCCAGCTGCGCCGCGTCCAGCCCGTCCACCTCGGCCAGGGCCGCCGCCGGCCCCACGATCTCGGCCAGCGCCACGGCGCGATTGAGCCGCACGAACGGATCTTCCCGCCAGTCCAGCAGCAGGTCGTAGAGCGCCAGCACCGCCGGCCACGGCGGCGGCTCCGTCAGGGAGCGGCGCACACACCACACCGCGTGCAAAGCCGCCCGCAGCTGGCGCGGACCAGGAGCGTTGAGCCGCGCGGCCCGTCGCAGCAACGTGTCGCCCTGCGCGATCAGCGGCCGCCGCCACAGCGCGGGATCCTGCTCCGACAGCGGAACCATCACCCCCTCGGCGTCCAGCCGCGCAGGGCGGCGGGCCTCGGCGAAGCGGACCAAGGCGGCGAAGGCCAGGCACTCCGGCTCTTCGGGCAGGAGCTCGATCAGCACGGCGGTCAGGTCCAGCATTTCGCGGGCGTAGCCGGCATGGGCGCCGGCCCCGGCGGCGTCCTCGTGTGCCCGGGCGTAGGCGACCTCCAGGGTCGACAGCACCGCCGCCAGGCGCTCGGGCCAGGCCTCGGGACCGGGGACCTCGAATGAGACGCCGGCTTCCGCGATCTTCTTCTTGGCTCGGGTCAGGCGCTGAAGCATCGCCGGCTCGGCGACCAGGAAGGCCTGGGCGATCTCGCGCACGGACAGGCCGCAGACCAGCCGCAGTGTCAGGGCCGCGCGGGCCTCGGCCGTGACGGCCGGGTGGCAGCAGACGAAGATCAGCCGCAGCCGCTCATCGGGGATCAGCCGAGCGTCGGAGGCCAGCACATCCTCGGCCGAAGCTTCCGGTTCCGGCGCATCGGGCGCTAAGCGCCGGCGAACGCTCTGCTTGCGGATCATATCCAATGCGCAGCGGCGGGCGGTGGCATAGAGCCAGGCCGCTGGGTCGAGGGGCGGGGCGTCGGACCAGACGGCGGCGGCCCGCGCGCAGGCCTCAGCGAAGGCCTCCTCGGCCAGGTCGAGGTCGCGGAAGGTCGCGGCCAGGGCGGCGACAATGCGCCCGCCACTCTGCCGCGCCGCCTGGTCGAGCGTCTTCACCCCTCGTCGATCATCGGGCGAACCTCGACGGCCCCGTCGCCGGCCAGCGGGATGCGCTTGGCGATGGCGAGGGCCGCGTCGAGGTCGGGCACGTCGACCAGATAGAAGCCGCCCAGCTGCTCGCGGGCCTCGGCATAGGGGCCGTCGTGCAGGGCGTGTTCGCCGCCGGCCTTGCGCACGGTGGTGGCGGTGTCGGCGGTCTTCAGGCCCTGGCCGCCGCGCAGGACGCCTTGGGCCGCCAGCTCGCCGGCCAGGGCGCGGTGGGCGGCGATGATGTCGTCGAACGAGCGGCCGTTGTCGGCGCGGTAAAGGTCTTCGTTCTCATAGATCAGCAGGGCGTATTGCATGGCGTGTCGTCCTCGAGGCCCGCGACCATCGCGGCGCTTCGTGGGAGAGACGCGCCGGGTCGGCGGGATTCGACAGGCGCGCGCAAAAAATGTCGAGCGTCGTTCGTCGATTGAACAGTCGTATGAGCCGTCCCATAACTGCGGACATGGACGGATCGACCCCCAGCCCAGCGCCCTTCCGCGACGCCCGTTACGCGCCGCGCGCCCTCGAGGTCGAACAGCGTGGCGAGGCGTTGATCCTGCGCAATCCCATGCCCTATTCGGACGCTGTCCAGACGGTCACGGCGCCGCTGGCGCGCTGGGCCGTCGAGGCGCCGGACCGCGTCTGGCTGGCCGAGCGCGACGGCGAGCGCTGGCGAACGGTGACCTATGGCGACGCCAAAACCCGGATCGAGGCCCTGGCCGGCGGGCTGAAAGCCCTGGACCAGGGTCCCGGCAAGCCGCTGCTGATGCTGGCCCGCAACACCATCGATCACGCCCTGATCGGCTACGCCGCCATGAGCCTGGGCGCGCCGATCGCGCCGGTGTCGCCGCAGTACGGCCTGCTGGGCGCGGACCTGTCGCGCCTGGCCTTCGCGGTCGAACGGTTGAAGCCGGCGGCGGTTTATGCCGACGACGCGGTCGCCTTCGCCGAAGCCCTGGCCGCGCCGTTCCTGGCCGGTCTTCCGGTGATCGCCAGCCTGAACGCGCGCGACGCCGACATTCCGTTCGCCGACCTGCTCGAGGCGCCGCCCGTCGCGCCGGTGTGCCAGCCCGGCGACGTCGCCAAGCTGCTGCTCACTTCCGGCTCGACCGGCAAGCCCAAGGCGGTGGTGTGCACCCACGCCAACATCGCGTTGAACGCGGCGCAGATTCAGGGCTGCTACGACGATCCCGACTATCCGGTTCTGGTCAATTCCGCGCCCTGGAGCCACAGCCTGGGCGCCAACGCCATCCTGCACATGGTGCTGCACCGGGGTGGGACTTTGTACATCGACGCCGGCCAGCCGACGCCAGCGCGGTTCGCCGAGACGATCCGCAATCTGCGCGAGGTCTCGCCGACCTATCACAACATGGTTCCGGCCGGTTGGGGGCTGCTGGTGGGCGAGCTGGAGCGCGACGCGGCCCTGGCGCGGCGGTTCTTCGACAAGGTCCGGGTGCTGCAATATGGCGGGGCGTCGATGGCCCAGTCGATCCTCGACCGGGTCCAGGCCGTGGCCGTGCGCACCATCGGTGAGCGGGTGACCTTCGCGGCCGGCTATGGCGCGACCGAGACGGGCCCAACGGCCTGCAACATCCACTGGCTGAACGCCCGCTCGGGCATGGTCGGCCTGCCCACGCCGGGCACGTCCGTGAAACTTGTCCCCGCCGGCGACAAGTTCGAGATCCGCGTGAAGGGACCGCAGGTCTCGCCCGGCTATCTGGATCAGCCCGAGGCGACGGCGGAGGCCTTCGACGAGGACGGCTTCTACCGCCTGGGTGACGCCGCGCGGCTGGCCGATCCGGAAGACCCGGCGGCGGGCCTCGTCTTCGACGGGCGGCTGGTCGAGAATTTCAAGTTGGCCAGCGGCACCTTCGTGGCGGCCGGGGCCCTGCGGGTGGCGGCGGTGTCGGCGATCGGCGGCGCGGTGTCCGACGCCCTGGTCTGCGGCGAAGGGCGCGACGGCGTGGGGCTGATGCTGTTCCTCGATCCCAAGTCCTGCGAGCGGCTGGGCGATGAGACGGCGGTGCGCGCGGCGATCGTCGAGGGCTTGTTGCGCCTGAACGCCTCGGCCAAGGGCGGCGGCAAGGTCGCGCGTGCCCTGATCCTGGACGGCGCGCCGGACGCGGCCTCGGGCGAGCTGACCGACAAGGGCTATATCAACCAGGCCCTGGCCCGCGAGCGGCGGCCCCAGGCGCTGGAGCGGCTGTTCGCCGAGACGCCGGATCGCGACATCATCGTGCTCTAGAGGCTGTCATCCCGGCCGCAGCGCAGCGGAGAGCCGGGACCCAGGGACAACCGCAATGCGCCGGCCCCTGGGTCCCGGATCGGCTACGCCGTCCGGGATGACAAGCTTATGAGCGATAGGGAAAGAACCAGAATGAACGGCGCCGACGCCCTGATCACCACCCTGGCCGACAACGGCGTCACCGCCTGTTTCGCCAATCCCGGCACCAGCGAGATGCAGTTCGTCGCCGCCTTGGACCGCGAGCCGCGCATGCGCTCGATCCTGTGTCTGTTCGAGGGCGTGGCGACCGGCGCGGCCGACGGCTACGGCCGGATGGCGGGCAAGCCGGCCTGCACCCTGTTGCACCTGGGTCCCGGCTACGCCAACGGCGCGGCCAATCTGCACAATGCGCGGCGCGCCTACACGCCGGTGGTCAATGTGATCGGCGACCACGCCACCGACCATCGCCAGTACGACGCCCCGCTCAATTCCGACATCGCGGCGCTGGCTGCGCCCAACTCGATCTGGGTCAAGTCGGCGGAGACCGCAGATCAGGTCGGGCTCCTGGCCGCCGAGGCGGTGGCCGCCAGCTTCGGCGCGCCGGGCGGCAACGCCTGCCTGATCCTTCCGGCCGACAGCGCCTGGAACGAGACCAACGCCGCCGGGCCGGTGATCGAGACGCCGCGTCCGACCGCGCCCGACGCCTCGGCTGTCGCGACCGTCGCCAAGGCGATCAAGGCCGCGGCCAAGCCCGCGATCCTGCTGGGCTCCAGCGCCTGCGGCGAGGCGGGGATCGCCGCCGCCGGGCGACTGGCCGCCGTCGGCGTGCGGGTGCTGACCGACACCTTCACCGCCCGCCAGTCGCGGGGCGAGGGCCGCTTCCGACCCGACAAGATGATGTATTTCGGCGAGCAGGCCCTGAAGGACCTCGCCGGGACCGACCTGATCGTCCTGGCCGGGACCAGCCAGCCGGTGGCCTTCTTCGCCTATCCCGACCGGCCCAGCGTGCAGGTTCCGGAAGGCTGCGCGCTGGAGACCCTTTGCGGCCGGGAGGTCGACGCCGTGGCGGCTTTGAACGCCCTGGCCGACGCGCTGGGCGCGCCCGCCGAGGCGGTGGTCGAGGCCTATGTCGAACCCGCCGCGCCGGGCCCCAAGTTCGACGCCTGGACCATGGGCGCGTCGATCGCCCGTCACATGCCGACCGACGCGATCATCTCCGACGACGCGGTGACCGCCGGCCTGCCGATCTTCACCCAGACCCGCAACGCCCGCGCCCATGACTGGCTGAGCCTCACGGGCGGCGCGATCGGCCAGGGCATCCCCGTGGCCATCGGCGCGGCCGTGGCCTGTCCGGACCGCAAGGTGCTGAGCCTCAATGGCGACGGGGCGGGCATGTACACCGTGCAGGGGCTGTGGACGATCGCCCGCGAGAAGCTGGACGTGACGGTGGTCATCTTCGCCAACGGCGCCTATCGCATCCTGGGCATCGAGATGGGCCGCACCGGCGGCGGCGAGCCGGGGCCCAAGGCCTCGCGGCTGCTGGATCTGGGCGATCCCAGGATCGACTGGGTGGCGGTGGCCGGCGGGCTGGGCATGCCGGCGCAGCGGGTCGAGACGGCCGAGGCTTTCGACGCGGCGATGGCGGCCGCGATGACGACGCCGGGACCGCACTTCATCGAAGCGGCGATGCGCTAGCTCCCTTCCCCTTGATGGGGAACGGGCTGGGGATGGGGGTTGATGCGGCGGTTCAGCCGTATCGCCCTATCACCCTCACCCAACCCTCCCCATCAAGGGGGAGGGCCTAAGGTACAGAAAAGCCCGCCGGGATCGCTCCCGGCGGGCTTCCTGTTTCAGACTGTCGCCAGCCTTACTTCTTGACGTTGGTCGGCAGCTTGCAGCCGCCGCCGATGCCCTTGGCCTGGGCGCAGGAGAGGAACTCCTTGGCCTTCGGCGCGGCGACGTTGACCGGATAGGCCAGAACCCAGCCGGGCAGGCCGTCCGAGCAGGCGACTTCGACGAAACCGTCGGTGTCGTTGCGGCCGACGACGCGGACGCTGGAGACCGTGCAGGAGCCCTTGCCGAAGGCCTTCAGTTCGCCCGACAGGCGCGCGAACTCGGTGTCCGGCTTGGAGAAGCTGCAGCGATAGCCGTTCAGCTCGGCGGTCAGGCAGTCGTAGATCACGGCCGGACCGGCCGAGAAGACCGCGATCGCGCCGTCGGGACGGTCCGAGCACTTCAGCTCGACGACTTCCTTCTTGTTGTCCGGGCTCGGCAGCATGCCGTACTTTTCGACCTTGCAGTTGAAACCGCCCTTGGCGGCCAGCTTGCTATAGAGGCCGGCCTGTTCGGTCTGGGCCGCGACCGAGTCGGTCATGGTGCAGCCGCCGCCCACGAACGACGCCTGGGCGCAGTCGATGGTGCGGGCCAGGGCGCCGGTCGCCGCGGTCTGTTGCAGCATGTAGCCCTTGCCGTCGGCGCAGGCGACTTCGAAGTAGTTGTCGGCCTTGGTGCTGAGGACGTATTTGCGGTCCTTGACCTGGCAGTTCTTGCCCGAGGCCGCGGCCAGGGTGTCGACGATGCGCAGCTGGCTGGCCTTGTCGGTCAGCTTGCAGCTGACATTGCCGCCTTCTTCGTACAGCAGGCAGCTATTGGCGACGACTTCGCCGGCGGGATTGGCCGGAGCGGTGGTCTGCAGCACGTAGCCCGCGCCGCCCTTACAGGCGACTTCGAAGTACGAGTTCTTGGCGCCCGAACCGATGGCGCGAGCGTTCTCGATGTCGCACTGGGCGCCGGACTTGGCCACGAACGGCTTCAGGCCGGCCTTGGGATCGGCGTTGCCGGGCAGGATGCAGGCCAGAGCGCTGGGCTTGCCGTCCGGAGCCGGTTGGTTCGACTCCAGGCAGGTGAACAGCTGCGGCGCGGCGTCCTTCTTGGCGATGACGGCGAAGCCGATGCTGTCCTGACAGGCCACTTCGTAATAGCTGGCGCCGGCCTTCTTGTCGGCGCCGATCAGGCGCGCGTCGGTGACGGTGCAGCCTGAATTGGCGGCTTGAACGAGCGGCGGAGCTTCTTTCATGCCGGCTTCGCGCGCCTTGGCGTCGATAGCGGGCTTGTCCTTGCTCTCTTTCGGCGCCGAAATGACGGCGGCTGGAACGAGCGCGCCGAGCGCGAGGGCGGCGGCCAAGCCGATCGCGAATGGCCTCATGGGAAACATCTCCTGGGTGGATTCCTCGCGCGGACATAAGCGCGCGCTTGCATCGGGGGTCAAGATGTCCTCCGAGGTGAGCGAAAACATGGCGTGAAGGGACGAGAGATGCGCGACGGGCTGGAAGAGGATGCGACCGAACCGCGCAGACCCAAGCTGGTCTATCCGTTCGAGACCGTTCCGGAGCAGGGAACCGGCGAGGCGGTCGAGGTCGCGCCCGGCGTCCTGTGGCTGCGCCAGCCGCTGGGCGGGTCGCTGCAGTTCATCAATGTCTGGGCTATCCAGGACGGCGAGGGCTGGGCCATTGTCGACACCGGCGTGCAGACCAAGGAGACCAGCCAGGCCTGGCGGGCGGCCTTCGCCGGGGCCCTGGGCGGCAAGCCGATCACCCGGGTGATCGTCACCCACCTGCATCCCGACCATATCGGCCTGGCCGGCTGGATCGTGCGAAAGTTCGATTGCCGGCTGTGGATGACCCGCCTGGAATACTTCCAGTGCCGGATGCTGGTGGCCGACACCGGCCGCGAGGCGCCCGAGGACGGCGTGCGGTTCTTCAAGGCCGCCGGCTGGGACGAGGACGCCATCGAGAACTACAAGGCCCGCTTCGGCGGCTTCGGAAAGGCGATCTATGCCCTGCCCGACAGCTATCGTCGGCTGTCCGACGGCGAGGACTTCGACATCGGCGGCAAGACCTGGCGCGTGGTGACGGGGCAGGGCCATTCGCCCGACCACGCCTGCCTGTGGTGTCCCGAGCTGGACGTGCTGATCAGCGGCGATCAGGTGCTGCCGCGCATCTCGTCCAACGTCTCGGTGTTCCCGACCGAGCCCGACGCCGACCCATTGAGCGACTGGCTGCGCTCGCTGGCCAAGGTCAAGGCGACCGTGCCCGATAGCGTGTTGGTGCTGCCGGCCCACAACGACCCGTTCCACGGGCTGCACTCGCGGATCGACAACCTGATCGCCGGCCATGAGCGCGGCCTGGCGCGGCTGGAAAAGAAGTTGGCCGAACCCAAGCGGGTGGTCGACACCTTCGGCTCGCTGTTCGCCCGGCCGATCGGTCCGGATCTGCTGGGCATGGCGACCGGCGAGGCCCTGGCGCATCTGAACTGTCTGATCGGCCGCGGCCTGCTCAAGCGCGAGACCGACGCCGAGGGGGTGGCCTGGTACGGCGCCGAGGGGGGCGCTGAAACAACCGTTTGATATTTCGTGCGCGAAGTATAAACTTCGTCCCATGTCCGTCCCGCCCGACCGCCGCCTCGTCTTTCTGCTCAACGCCGGCCATCGGCGCGTGCAGCGCTGGATCGAGGCCAAGATGGCGGCCAAGGGCGGCCTGACGGCGGCGCAGTCGGGGGTGCTGTTCTTCCTCGGCGGCCAGGACGGCGCCCTGATCGGCGAAGCGGCCGAGGCCCTGGACCTGGCCCCCTCGGCCATGACCGGCCTGATCGACCGCATGACCCGCGCCGAGCTGGTCGAGCGCCGGCACGATCCCAGCGACGGCCGCGCCATGCGCCTGCACCTGACCGAAAAGGGCCACGCCGCCCGGCAGGCCGCCAAGGCGGGCCTGGACGGCATCAACGCTCACCTGACCGACGGCTTCTCTGACGACGAGATCGCCGTGGTCGCCCGCTGGCTCGCCAGCCTGCAGACCAAGTTCCCCAAAGGAGATTCCGCATGACCGATCTTGTGAAGGTCGAGATCGACGCGGGCGTGATGACCATCACCCTGGCCCGTCCGGACAAGAAGAACGCGCTGAGCAACGCCATGTACGGCGCCCTGGCCGACAGCCTGGACCAGGCCGAGGCCGACCCCGCCGTGCGCGTCGTGGTGTTCCAGGCCGACGGCGACAGCTTCAGTGCGGGCAACGACCTGAAGGACTTCACGGCCCAGGCCACCGGGACCTTCACCGAGGAGCGTCACGTGTGGCGGTTCCTGAAAGCCCTGGCCCGGGCCACCCGGCCGCTGGTCGCCGCCGTCCAGGGCCAGGCCGTCGGCGTCGGCACGACCATGCTGCTGCACTGCGACTTGGTCTTCACCAGCCCCGACGCACGCCTGACCGTGCCGTTCGTCAACCTGGCCCTGGCGCCCGAGGCCGCGTCCAGCTGGCTTCTGCCGGCCCGTATCGGCCATGCCCGCGCCTACGCCATGTTCGCCCTGGGCGAGGCGGTGGACGGGACCACGGCGGCCGCCTGGGGCCTGTCGAACGCGGTGGTTCCGCTGGACGAGCTGCGGGCCCGCGCCCGCGCCGCCGCCGACCAGCTGGCCAAGCGTCCGCTGGGCGCGCTGACCGTCACCAAGCGCCTGATGCGCGACGCCGAGAAGATCGCCGAACTGATGGACACCGAAGGCGCGCTGTTCGCCGAGCGGCTGCAGACGGCCGAGGCGCGCGAGGCATTCATGGCCTTCGCCGAGCGGCGCGCGCCAGACTTCAGCAAGGTGGCTTAACCGCCCATAATCTTGTCATCCCGGAAGCCTCGCAGAGGCTGTCCGGGACCCAGGGCAACCGCACTGCGTCGGCTCCTGGGTCCCGGCTCTCCGCTTCGCTGCGGCCGGGATGACAAGCTTTGTTGTGTCTTTAGTAGTGCGTTCAAAAACAACACCATAACGGGAGAGAAACGCCATGGCCGACCGCATCGTCTCGGGCTTCAAGCCTCACACCCCGGCCCGCGACGTGGTCGCCGGCCATGATCTGACCGGCAAGGTCGCGATCGTCACCGGCGCGGCCACCGGCATCGGGATCGAGACCGCTCGTGCTCTCGCCGAGGCTGGCGCCGAGGTGATCATCGCCGTGCGCAAGCCCGATCTGGCCGAGGCCGCCGTCGCTGAGGTCAACAAGACCGCGAAAGGCGCCAAGGCCTCGTGGTCGATGCTCGATCTCTCCAGCTTCAAGTCGATCCGCGCTTTCGCCGAGCGCTGGGGCGACAAGCCGCTGAACATCCTGATCAACAACGCCGGCGTGATGGCCAGCCCGCTCGCCTACACCGAGGACGGTCTGGAGATGCAGATCGGCACCAACCATTTCGGCCACTACCTGCTGTCGGCGCTGCTGGCGCCGAACCTGATCGCGGGAGCCAAGGCGTCGGGCAAGACCTCGCGGCTGGTGTCGCTGTCGTCGATCGGCCATCGCCGCTCTGGCGTCAATTTCGACGATCCGCACTACAAGACCCGCGCCTACGACAAGTGGGAGAGCTACGGCCAGGCCAAGACCGCCAACGCGTTGTTCGCCGTCGGCTTCAACAAGCGCTTCAAGGACCAGGGCGTGTTCGCCAACGCCGTGATGCCGGGCGGCATCATGACCCCGCTGCAGCGCCACCTGCCGATCGAGGAACAGATCGCCCTGGGCTGGATCGACGAGAACGGCAAGGTCCGCGACGGCTTCAAGACCCCGGAAGAGGGCGCCTCGACCAGCGTCTGGGCCGCCGTCGGCGACGAGCTGGAAGGCGTGGGCGGGCTCTATCTTGAGGACCTCGCCCAGGCCGAGCCGTGGTCGAAGGACAAGCCGTGGTTCGGGGTCATGCCCCACGCCCTCGACCCCGAGGCGGCCGATCGCCTGTGGGAGCTGTCGGTGAAGACCACGGGCGCCGGCGCCTGATGCGGCGCGAGACGCTGTGGGTCCTGGCCGGCGGCGCGGCGATCGTCGGCGGGCTGACCGACCTGGTCGGACCCTGGCTCTATCCGCACCTGGCCGAGCCCGCGCGGCAGGCGGTCTATGTGCTGATCGACCTGCTGCTGCTGTTCGGCCTTCTGGGCCTGCAGTCGGCGGCGGGGCGGGCGATGGGCGTTCTGGGGCTGGTCGGTTTCGTGATCGCGGTGACGGCCGTGCTGCTGGTGCGCTCGGCGGCGACCAATGTCCTGGGCGGCGCGACCTACGCTCTGGCCTCCAGCGTCTGGGTGATCGGGATGGTCGTCGTGGCCGCCGCCATCCTGCGCGGGCGGCTGCCCTACAAGGCCTCGGCCTGGCTGTGGATCGCGACCCTGGTCGTCGGCCTTGCCGGGATCGCGCTGAAGGACCAGGGTCTGGCCCATCGCCTGGCCGCCGCCTGTTTCGCCCTCGCTTCCGTGGCCCTGGGCGTTCAGCTGATCCGCCAGGGCCGAGCCCCATCCGGAGATCCCCAATGAGCCTCAGCGGCAAGACCCTGTTCATTACCGGCGCCTCGCGCGGCATCGGCCTGGCCATCGCCCTGCGCGCCGCGCGGGACGGGGCCAATATCGTCGTGGCCGCCAAGACCGCCGACCCGCATCCCAAGCTGCCCGGCACCATCTACGCCGCCGCCAAGGAAATCGAGGCGGCCGGCGGCAAGGCGCTGCCGCTGGTGGTCGACGTGCGCGAGGAAGCTTCCGTGCAGGAGGCGGTCGCCAAGGCCGTGGCGACCTTCGGCGGCATCGACATCTGCGTGAACAACGCCTCGGCCATCTCGCTGACCGGCACGCTGTCGACCGAGATGAAGCGCTACGACCTGATGCACCAGGTCAACACGCGCGGCACGTTCCTGACCTCGAAGGCCTGCATCCCGCATTTGAAGCAGGCGGCCAATCCGCACGTGTTGATGCTGTCGCCGCCGCTGGACATGTCGCCCCGCTGGTTTGGAAGCCACGTCGCCTACACCATGGCCAAGTTCGGCATGTCGATGTGCGTGCTGGGCATGGCCGAGGAGTTCAAGAGCGACGGGATCGCCTTCAACGCCCTGTGGCCGCGCACTGGCATCGCCACCGCCGCCATCCAGTTCGCCCTGACCGGCGAGGAGGGCCTCAAGCATTGCCGCACGCCCGAGATCATGGCCGACGCGGCGCATGCGATCTTCGAGAAGCCGTCGCGCGAATTCACCGGCAATTTCGTGATCGACGACACGTTCCTCCATGCCGAAGGCGTTCGCGACTTCGACCAGTACCGCGTCGATCCGACGGCGACCCTGATGCCCGATTTCTTCGTGCCGGAGGACAGCGTCCCGCCGCCGGGGGTGAAGATCGGCTGAGGCTCTGCGTCCTTCGAGGCAGGCTGAGTGGGCGCCTCAGGATGAGGGGCTTTTGTGCTCTGAATTCCTCATCCTGAGGTGCGAGGCGCGGCCGAGCCTCGAAGGACGCAACGCCTCACCGCCTCTTGCGCTTGGCCGCCACCTCGACCGACCGCCGCGCCCAGTCCACCAGCAGGTCGCCGTCGTCCAGCGCGTCGACCGGCGCATTCCAATAGGCCATGGGCTTGTCCATGCCGAAGGGCTGGAACGGCTGCGAGCCCGCCGCTTCGAAATCGGCTTTCAGCGACTCGTCGCCCTTGAGATAGAGGACGTCGTCATCGATCAGGGCGAAGAACAGGTCGTTCGCGTAGAGCCCTATGCCGCCGAACATCTTGCGCGACTTCAGCGTCCCCAGCGGGGCCAGCTGTTCGAGCACGAAGTCCAGATAGTCCGAAGAGACCGCCATGCCCGTTTCCGTCCGCCCCGCAACGCCGTCCGATAGCGCCCTGATTCTCCAGTTCATCCGAGACCTGGCCGAATACGAAAAGCTGCTCGACAGCGTCGAGGCCACGGAGGCCGATGTGGCGGCGGCCCTGTTCGGCGAGACCCCGCGCGCCTTCGCCGACATCGCCGAGATCGACGGCCAGCCGGTCGGCTTCGCCCTGTGGTTCTACAATTACTCGACCTTCGTGGGCCGGCACGGGATCTATCTGGAGGACTTGTTCGTGCGGCCGCAGGCGCGGGGCTCGGGCGCGGGCAAGGCGCTGCTGGCCAACCTGGCCAAGCGATGCGTCGACGAGAACCTGGGCCGGCTGGAATGGGCGGTGCTGGACTGGAACGCCCCGTCGATCGCCTTCTATGACAGCCTGGGCGCCGCCGCGATGGACGAGTGGATCGTGCGTCGGATGACGGGGGATGCGCTGCGGAGGCTGGCGGGGGCCTAGTCCAGCCGGTCGGCCTTGCGCAGGTCCGGGAACAGCCAGGCCCAAAGGCCGGTGACGCCCATGGCGCCGAGGCCGCCGAACACCGCCGCGCCGACGGGGCCCATCAGCCAGGCGACGATGCCGCTCTCGGTCTCGCCCAGTTCGTTGGAGGCGCTGATGAACACGCCCGAGACGGCGGCGACGCGGCCGCGCATGGCGTCGGGGGTGACGATCTGCACCAGGGTCTGGCGGACATAGACGCTGAGCATATCGGCCCCGCCCAGCAGGGCCAGGGCGCCGACCGACAGCCACAGCAGCTTGGACAGGCCAAACACCACCGTCGCCGCGCCGAACAGCGCCACGCCGGAGAACATGATCCGGCCGGCATGGCGGCGGATCGGGTTGCTGGCCAGGTAGATCGCCACCACCGTCGCGCCGATGGCGGGCGAGGCGCGCAGGATGCCGAAGCCGCCGGGGCCGATGTGCAGCACGTCCTTGGCGAACACCGGCAGCAGGGCGGTCGCGCCGCCCAGGATCACCGCGAACAGGTCCAGCGAGATCGAGCCGAAGACGATCTTGTTGTTCCAGACATAGGCCAGGCCCTCCTTGATCAGCTCGACGCGCGAGCCCGGCTGGGTCTCGGGCCGGGTGTTCTTGCGGATCAGCAAGGCCATCAGGGCCGCCGTCAGGTACATGACCATGGACGCGCCGAAGGCCAGGCCCGGCGAGTGGATCAGCAGCAGGCCGCCGAGGGCCGGGCCCATGATCGAGCCGCTCTGCCAGGACAGGGCGTTCCACGCGATGGCGCGCGGCAGCAGCGGGCGCGGCACCAGCATGGGTCCCATCGCGCTGCTCGCGGGCGACAGGAAGGCGCGGCTGGCGCCGAACGCCACCGACACCGCGAAGATCGGCCATAGGGCGTGCGAGCCAGTCAGGGCCAAGAACAGCAGCACGCTGGCGCTGACGGTGTCGATCGCCAGGGTGGTGGCCACGATCAGCTTGCGGGTGCGGCGGTCGGCGGTCTCGCCGGCGATCAAGGTCAGCAGGAACAGCGGGATGAACTGGGCCAGGCCGATCATGCTGACCAGGAAGGCCGACTCGCCGACCGAATGGGTCAGGCGGGCGATGGCGTAGACCTGCCAGCCGATGGCCACCGATTGGATCTGCACCCCCAGGGTCGAGACGAACCTCGCCGCCCAGAACAGCATGAAGTCACGTTCCCGCAACAGGGCGCGGGTAGAGGTGTCGGGCGTGGGTTCGGCGGACGCAGGGGGGAGGTCGGACATCGCGCCGCACCATAGTCTGGCTCGCCGGGGGAGCAACCTTATTGACCTGACGGAGGCTTGGCCCTACAGCGCCCGCGAGTTCATGAGAGGTCCGGCGATGCGACGCCAACGACGAATGACGCGCGAACGCGCCACGATCTGAAGCCCTCCCGCGTTAGGCGTCGGGAGTCCCGACCGACCTTTCGCATTCCGAAGGCTGATGACCTCCATTTCCTCTTCCACGCTTTCCGCCGTTTCCGCGCCCGTGCTGGTCCTTGAGACCCCCGCGATGGAGACCGCCGTCACCGCCCTGATCGACCGGGTGTTCGGCCCCGGTCGCTTCGCCAAGGTTTCCGAGCGCCTGCGCGAGGGCAATCGCCTGCTGGGCGACTGCTCCTATGTGGCGCTGCGGGGCGACAAGCCCGTCGGCTGCGTGCGCATGTGGCCGGTCACCGTAGGCGGCGCGCCCGTGGCCTTTCTGGGCCCGCTGGCGGTCGACCCCGACGAGCGCAGCGCCGGCCTGGGCCAGACCCTGGTCGAGAGCGCCTGCGCGGCCGCCCAGTCCGCCGGCTGGAAGGCCGTGTTGCTGGTCGGCGACGCGCCCTATTTCACCCGCGCCGGCTTCTCGGTCGCCCATACGGCCGGCGTGGCCATGCCCGGACCGGTCGATCAGCGCCGCGTGCTGCTGAAGCCTTTGGTCGCCGGCGGCGACGAAGGCTTCGCGGGAATGGTCGCCGTTCCTTAGGGGACGCTTGAGCCGGACGGCGGCATGGCCTACCTGAAAAGCCATGACCGCCGATGCTCCCCCAAGCGACGCTGGCAAGGCCGGACTGGACGGCGTCGCCCAAGCGGCCAAGGCCGCCGGCGCGCGCGGCCTGCCGCCGGTTTGGCTGTGGCATCCCGAGCATTGCGGCGAGATCGACATCCGCATCCGCAAGGACGGGGTGTGGTTCCACGAGGGCACGCCAATTGGCCGTGAGGCGTTGGTGCGGCTGTTCTCGACCGTGCTGCGGCTGGACCTAGACGGTTATCACCTGGTCACGCCCGTCGAGAAGATGAAGATCACGGTCGAGGACGCGCCCTTCATCGCCGTGCGCGTCGACCAGGAGGGCGAGACCCTGCGCTTCACGACCAATGTCGGCGACGTGGTCGAGGCGGGGCCCGAGAACATCATCCGTGTCGAGACCGATCCGGCCACCGGCGAACCGCGGCCCTATCTGCACGTGCGGCGGGGCCTGGAGGCGCTTATCGCCCGGCCGGTGTTCTATGAGCTGGCCGAGATGGCCCAGCCGCGCGACACCGCCGACGGCAGCGTGTTCGGCGTCGGCTCGAACGGCGCCTGGTTCCCGATCGCTCCGGCCGGCGCGGTTTCGGCATGACGCCGCAGGAACGCCGGGACTGGATCACCGGCCGCCTGGATCCGATCCATCTCTACGACCCCAGCCTGGCCGACCCGGTGCGGTCGGACTTCGATCTCAATCCCGGCCTGCGGATGGACAACCCCCACGCCCTGCGGCCCGCCGCCGTGCTGGTGGGGCTGATCGAGCATCCCGACGGCCTGACCGTGCTGCTGACCCGGCGTTCGGACACCCTGCGCAGCCACACCGGCCAGATCGCCTTTCCGGGCGGCCGCTGCGATCCGGGCGAGACGCCCTGGCAGACGGCCCTGCGCGAGGCGCAGGAAGAGGTGGGGCTGGACCCGAAGTTCGTGACCCTGGCCGGCCTGCTGCACGGCTACCAGACGGTGACCGGCTTTCATGTCACGCCGGTGGTCGGGTTCATCGATCCCGCCGCCGAATTCGTCGCCAGTCCCGAGGAGGTCGCCGACGTCTTCGAGACGCCGTTCGAGTTCCTGATGAACCCGGTCAACCACCAGCGCCAGCACCGCGAGACGCCCAGCGGAGAGCGGCGGAATTTCTACGCCATGCCGTGGAACGACCGCTTCATCTGGGGCGCGACGGCGGGGATGTTGCGGGCTCTCTACGAGCGCTTGCACGAAGAAACTGGTGACAACCCCCAGGCCTAGGGCGTTTGCCGGCTGGCGAAGGCCTATCTACCTGTCCTAAATACGCCCCTCGCTCTGGGGGGGCGCGTCGCGGAGTGACGTTTTGAGCAGTGAATCGATCGGCGTGGCGCCCTGGATGGCGCTGCCGGAGACGCGGGCGGTGATCGCGGCCCTCGAGGAGCGCGGCTTCGTCGGGTGCGCTCGCTTCGTCGGCGGTTGCGTGCGCAACACCCTGATGGGCAAGCCGATCGACGACATCGACATCGCCACCACCCTGACCCCCGACCAGGTGATCGACGCCCTGGCTCATGCCGGACTGCGGGCCATACCCACCGGCGTCGACCACGGCACCGTCACCGCCATCTCGAACGGCCGGCCCTACGAGATCACCACCCTGCGGCGAGACGTCTCCACCGACGGCCGCCGGGCGGTGGTGGCCTTCAGCCAGGACTGGGGCCAGGACGCCGAGCGCCGCGATTTCCGCTTCAACGCCCTCTATGTCGATCCCGAGGGCCGGCTGTACGACCCGACCGGCGAAGGGGTGAACGACGCTCGCGAGGGCCGGGTGGTGTTCGTCGGCGATCCGATGACCCGGATCCGCGAGGACTATCTGCGCATCCTGCGCTTCTTCCGGTTCCACGCCTGGTACGGCAAGGGCGACGCCGACCAGAAGGCCCTGGCCGCCTGCAAGGCGCTGAAGGGCATGGTCTCGGGCCGCGCCGCCGAGCGCACCCAGAAGGAGCTGATGAAGCTTCTGGCGTCCGACGATCCGCGTCCGGCCCTGCGGCTGATGGCGGCCACCGGCGTGCTGGGCTCGATCCTGCCGTTCGTCAAATCCCTGGCCCGCTTCGACAGCCTGCTGGCCATCGAGACCGAGCAGTTGTTCGAGAACGATCCCGAACTGCGCCTGGCCTCGCTGATCCCCGACGATCCCAAGACCGCCGAACAGATGGCCGAGCGGCTGCGCCTGCCCAACAACACCCGCGACCGTCTGGTCGACGCGGTGGGCAAGAACCCGCGCATCGTCAGCTGGATGAGCCCGCGCGAGGCCCGTCGGGCGATCTACGCTCTGGGCGTGCGCACCTTCTGCGACCGCATCAAGCTGGCCTGGGCCGGATCGGGCCGTCCGGTCACCGCTCCGCAATGGCGCGGCCTGCTGGCCATGGCCGAGACCTGGACCCCGCCGCCGTTCCCCCTGAGCGGCGAGGAGGTCATGAAGGCCGGCGTGTCCAAGGGGCCCCTGGTGGGGGAAGTGATGCGCGAGATCGAGATCTGGTGGATTGACCAGGACTTCATTGAGGACAAGTTCAGCGCCATCGAGCGGCTGAAGGCCGTGGCCCAGGGCATGGTCTACTGATGCGGATCGGGCTGCTGGAGACCGGCGAGCCGCCGAGCGAACTGCAGCCGGCCTTTGGGCGCTATGGCGGCATGTTCCAGACCCTGCTGGGGCCGGATCATACCTACACGACCTACGACGTCCAGGCCGGCCAGCTGCCGGCCGCGCCGGGCGAGCAGGACGCCTGGCTGATCACCGGCTCGTCGGCCGGGGTCTATGACGACCTGTCCTGGATCGAACCGCTGTCGGACTTCCTGCGCGCCGCCAAGGGCGAGGTTCCGCTGGTCGGGGTGTGTTTCGGCCACCAGATCATGGCCCAGGCCTTCGGCGGCCAGGTGGTCAAGTCCGAGCGCGGTTGGGGCGTGGGCCTGCACCGCTACGCCATCGAGCAGCCGCAGGCCTGGACCGACGCGCCCAGCGTCGCCATCCCGGCCTCGCACCAGGACCAGGTGGTCGCTCTGCCGCCCGGCGCCACCGTGGTCGGCGGCAGCGCCTTCACGCCGTTCGGCATGCTGAGCTACGATGGCCAGTCGGCGATCTCGATGCAGTTCCACCCGGAATTCGATCCGGCCTACGCCGCCGCGCTGATCGAGGCCCGGCGCGGGACGCGCTACACCGATCCCCAGGCCGACGCCGCGATCGCGACCTTGCAGGCGCCCAACGACCGCGCGCGGGTCGGCGGCTGGATCGCCGCGTTCCTGGAGCAGGCAACCGCGAGGTAGCTTGAGCGTTCCGGTCTCCGAGGGAGACCTGCCCATGCGCCCCGCCACCATCGTCATCGTTCTTGGCCTCGCCCTGGCGGGCGGCGCCGTCACCGCCAGCGTCAACGCCGCCCCCGAAGCCGCCAAGCCCGCGCCGGCGCCACTGAAGGCCGCCGCGACCTTCACCTCGATCAAGGACCCGGCCGCCCGGTCGGTCGCCCTGTTCGCCGAGGCCGGCAAGGTGATCCAGAGCCCGCGCTGCCTGAACTGCCATCCGGTGGAACGTCGTCCGACCCAGGGCGACGACCTGCATCCGCACAATCCGCCGATGTCGGCCGGCCAGAGCGGCCACGGCGTGCCGGGCCTGCCGTGCCTGTCGTGCCACGGCGTCGCCAACGTCCCGACCTGGAGCGACAGCATCCGCTCGATCCCCGGCGATCCGAAATGGGCGCTGGCCCCGGTCGAGATGGCCTGGCAGGGCAAGTCGCTGGGCGCGATCTGCGCCCAGATCAAGGACCCAGCCCGCAATGGCGGCCGCTCCCTGGAAGAGATTCACCACCACATGGCCGAGGATCACCTGGTCGGCTGGGCCTGGAACCCTGGCGAGGGCCGCAAGCCGGCCCCCGGCACGCAGGCGCAGTTCGGCGAGCTGATCCGGGCGTGGGTGGATACCGGGGCGAAGTGTCCGAAGGCCTAAATTGCTGTCACCCCGGCCGGAGCGCAGCGAAGAGCCGGGACCACGGCAAGCGCGGTGTTTCTTGCGGTCCCGGATCGTCCCTTCGGGCCGTCCGGAATGACAAGTTTACGGCCACTTCACCGTCGGCGGCATCGAGCTAAGGATCGACTCGACGTTGCCGCCGGTCTTCAGTCCGAACATCGTGCCGCGGTCGTAGAGCAGGTTGAACTCCACATACCGCCCGCGCTGCACCAGCTGTTGTTCGCGCTCGTCGGCGGTCCAGGCCTCGCCCATCCGGCGGCGGACCAGCTCCGGATAGATTTCCAGGAACGCCTTGCCGACGTCTTGCGTGAAGGCGAAGTCGCGGGCCCAGTCGCCGCTGTCGTGGTGGTCGTAGAAGATGCCGCCGATGCCGCGCGGCTCGTTGCGGTGGGGCAGGAAGAAGTACTCGTCGCACCAGGCCTTGTATTTGGCGTGCCAGGTCGGGTCGTGGGCGTCGCAGGCGCGCTGGTAGGCAGCGTGGAAGTCGACGGCGTCGGGGAAGTCCTGCTGGCGCTGATAGCCGAGCAGGGGCGTCAGGTCGCCGCCGCCCCCGAACCAGCTCTTCGTCGTGGCGATGAAGCGGGTGTTCATGTGCACGGCCGGCACGCGCGGATTGGTCATGTGGGCGATCAGGCTGATCCCCGTGGCGAAGAACCGGGGGTCTTCGTCGGCGCCCGGCATGCCCTTGGCCATTTCCGGCGTGAAGGTTCCGAACACCGTCGAGCAGTGCACGCCGACCTTTTCGAACAGGCGCCCGTGCATCACCGACATCACGCCGCCGCCGCCGGCCGCGCGATCCCACGGCTTGCGGGCAAAGCGGCCGGCCTCGCCGGGATAGAGATCGGCCGGGGCCTCGTCCTCCAGGCGCTCGAACTCCGCGCAGATCTGGTCGCGCAGGGTTTCGAACCAGGCTCGGGCGGCCGCCTTCTTGTCGTCGAGGGTCGAGATCGTGCTCATGGGAGCCGATTAAGCCCTAGGCGCGGCCGGCGCAAATCGGGGAAGGCGCATAAGGGATTTTGCGGAGGCGTCCGTCAGGGCGCGGACTTGGGTTCCCAAGTCGGGAAACTGTCCGTCTGCCGCAGCGCCTCGCCCATCGCCATGGCCACCGTCGTGGCCAGGTTCATCGACCGGGCCTCGGGCCGCAAGGGAATCACCAGCCGGCCCTGGGCCGCCGCGTGGACCTCCTCGGGCGCGCCCCGGCTTTCGTTGCCGAACAGCAGGGTGTCGCCGGACTGAAACTCGAATTGGTGAAAGGGCGTGGCGCCTTTCGTCGTGAACAGCAGCAGCCGGCCCTCGACCCGTTCGGGCGCGGCGAGGAAGGCCTCCCACGAAACGTGCCGTTTCATGTGCGCCAAGGGCCCATAATCGAGCGCCGCGCGCTTCAAGCTCTTGTCGTCCAAGGGAAAGCTGCAAGGCTCGATAACGTCGAGACCGGCGCCGAAACACGCGGCTAAACGGATCGCGGCGCCGACGTTTTGCGGAATGCCTGGTTGAAAAAGTGCGACACGCATTCTAAGCGAACCAACCACAGGGCTAGCAGGGACATTACTGCGAATCGAAAGGGCTTGCGGACTTGCGCCGCGCGTCCGATAGGACGATCCGACCGCTGCCTTGTGGCGGAGATCCGCTTGCGGGTCGAGAAAGATACGGCGCCGCAAGGCGCTTCTCCTGGCCGGCCGGTTTCTCGGCGCGGCGGAATCGAAGGGTGACTTAAGGTGGCCGACACCGCCGTGGGCGCAACGACCGAGCCGGAACATGGGGCTGACCCCAGCCGGCGCGACTTCATTTACATCGCGACGATCGCCGCCGCCGCCGGCGCTGGCGCGTCGCTGGTGTGGCCGTTCGTCGATCAGATGAACCCGTCAGCCGATACGCTGGCCCTGGCCTCGATCGAGTTCGACCTGACCAAGGTCGTCGAGGGCCAGCAGGTCACGCTGAAATGGCGCGGCAAGCCTCTGTTCGTCCGCAACCGCACCAAGGCGGAAATCGCCGCGGCGGTGAAGGACGACGGCGCGTCGATGAAGGATCCCCAGAAGGACGCCGACCGGGTGAAGCCCGGCAAGGCCAACTGGCTGGTGCTGATCGGCAGCTGTACGCACCTGGGCTGCGTGCCCACGTTCGGCGGCGGCGACTACGGCGGCTGGTTCTGCCCGTGCCACGGCTCGGTGTACGACACCTCCGGCCGTATTCGTAAGGGCCCGGCGCCCCTGAACCTCGCGGTTCCGGAGTACGCCTTCCTCTCCGACACCAAGGTCAAGATCGGCTAAGCGAGATGAGCGGACATTCGACCTATGAACCCAAGACCGGTATCGAGCGCTGGCTCGACGCCCGTCTTCCGATCGTGCGCCTCGGCTATGACAGCTTCGTCGATTACCCGACGCCGCGGAACCTGAACTACTGGTGGACCTTCGGCGGCATCCTGTCGCTCTGCCTGGCCAGCCAACTGATCACCGGCATCATCCTGGTGATGCACTACACGCCGAGCGCGGACCACGCCTTCGCCTCCGTCGAGCACATCATGCGCGACGTGAACTACGGCTGGCTGATCCGCTACATGCACGCCAACGGGGCGTCGATGTTCTTCATCGCCGTCTACATCCACATGTTCCGCGGTCTCTACTACGGGTCCTACAAGGCGCCCCGCGAAGTGCTGTGGATCCTGGGCTGCGTGATCTACCTGCTGATGATGGCCACCGCCTTCATGGGCTACGTGCTGCCCTGGGGTCAGATGTCCTTCCACGGCGCCGTCGTGATCACCAACCTGTTCGGCGCCCTGCCGATCGTGGGCCCGGCGATCACCACCTGGCTGTGGGGCGGCTTCGCCGTCGACAACGCCACGCTGAACCGCTTCTTCTCGCTGCACTACCTGCTGCCCTTCATGATCGCGGGCGTCGTGATCCTGCACATCTGGGCCCTGCACGTGGTCGGCCAGAACAACCCGACCGGCGTTGACCCGAAGTCGAAGGCCGACACCCTTCCCTTCACGCCGTACGCGACGGTGAAGGACGGCTTCGCGATGAGCGTGTTCCTGATCCTCTTCGCGATCTTCGTGTTCTATCTGCCGAACGCCCTGGGCCACTCGGACAACTACATCCCGGCCAACCCGCTGGTGACGCCGTCGCACATCGTTCCGGAATGGTATTTCCTGCCGTTCTACGCGATCCTGCGCGCCGTTCCGGACAAGCTGTTCGGCGTGCTGGCCATGTTCGGCGCCATCGCCTGCCTGTTCGCCCTGCCGTGGCTGGACACCTCCAAGGTGCGCTCGATGCGCTACCGCCCGACCGCGAAGGTCTACTTCCTGTTCTTCGTGGTGGCGTGCTGCGTCCTGGGCCTCTGCGGCGCCAAGCTGCCGAGCGATCCGGTCATCCCGCACCTGACCACGTTCACGCTGATCGACTCCGACCTCAACAGCTTCGTCTGGCTGTCGCGCGTCGCGGCGCTGTACTACTTCGCCTTCTTCCTGGTGATCCTCCCGATCCTGGGCCTGAAGGAAACGCCTCTGCCCGTGCCGGACTCGATCGCCTCTCCGGCGCTCTCGCACCCGGCCGCCGCGCCTGCTGAGAAGGGCTGATCCAGATGCTGCGCAAACTCTCCATCATCGCAGCCGTCGCGGGTCTGATGACGGCTGGTCTGGCCGCTCCGGCCCTAGCCAGCGGTCACAAGGAAGAACCCAAGGACGTCCACTGGTCGTTCGAAGGCCCCTTCGGCAAGTTCGACCAGGCCCAGCTGCAACGCGGCTACAAGGTCTATCGGGAGGTCTGCTCGGCCTGCCACTCGATGAGCCTGGTGTCGTTCCGCAACCTCGGCGACAAGGGCGGCCCGTTCTATAACGAGAAGTACAAGAACTCGAACGACAACCCGTGGGTCAAGGCGATCGCCAAGGACTACGAGGTCGCCGACATCGACTCCGAGACCGGCGACGCGATCAAGCGTCCGGCCACCAGCGCCGACCGCTTCCCCGCGCCGTTCCCGAACGAGCCGGCCGCTCGCGCCAGCAACGGCGGCGCCCTGCCGCCGGACATGTCGCTGCTGGCCAAGGCCCGCGAAGGCGGCCCGGCCTACATCTACTCGATCGTGACCGGCTACGAGCCGGCTCCGAAGGGTCTGAAGGTCGGCCCCGGCCAGCACTACAACCCCTACATGGCCGGTGATCTCACCTCGGCCTGGTCGGGCGACCACGAGCACGTTCCGCCGGGTGGCTTCATCGCCATGAACCCGCCGCTGAAGGCTGGTCTGGTCAGCTTCGACGACGGCACCAAGTCGACCCTGGACCAACAGGCCAAGGACGTCTCGGCCTTCCTGATGTGGGCCGCCGAGCCCAAGCTGGAAGAGCGCAAGAAGATGGGCTTCGCCGTCATCCTCTATCTGCTGATGTTCAGCGGCCTTCTGTACGCCAGCTACCGCAAGGTCTGGAAGAACGAGTCGCACTGATCCTAGGGATCGGACGAAAGATCGGGGCCCGGCGGAAACGCCGGGCCTTTTTCTTTGCCTGCTCGGGTGTGAGCGTCGTTCCCCTGTCATCCGGAACAAGCGCGTAACGCGCAGATCCGGGACCGCTGCGAACCGCCGGTGCCTGCTGTGGTCCTAGGTCGGCGCTTCACTCCGCCCGGGATGAAGGCGTTACGGCGTCCTGGCCGCCGGCGTCAGCCACAGCCGGCCCGCCGCAGCGTCCAGCCGCAGCCGGTAGGCCGACAGCACCTGAACACCCAGCGCCCCGACCACGCCGTCGGGCAGATCGCCGGCCTTCACCGCCGGCAGGTCCTGGCGCAGCACGCCGTCGAGCGACAGGGCCCGCAACCGTCCGGCCGGCTTCTGGCGCGGAGCGTCGGCCGGGCCTCGTGCGCGCACGCCGCCGTTCGAGGCGGTGTCGATGGCGAAGGGACCGGCCAGGGCTCTGCCGTCGCCGGCGGCGGCCGCCAGCACCGTGGGCACGCCTTGGACCAGGGTCACCGCCAGCGACCGCCCCTTAGGCGCGCGTGACGCGCCGGGGTCGTCCAGCCGCAGCCGGCAGGAGGGGGCGAAGTCGATCGTCACCACATAGCGGTCCAGGATGTCGGCGCCGATCACCCCGGCGATCGGCGCGACGAAGCCGACGCCGCGATAATCGAGGTCCTTGACCACCACCGGCGCGCTGGCCACCCGCTGGCCGGCCAACCGCACCGGCAGGGCCAGGTCGGTCTCGGCGTAGCCGCTCATCTGGGCCTTGGTCTCGTGCAGCAGGGTCTGGGGCGCCGACAGGTCGATCACATAGTCGCCGGCCATGTCGGCGATGGCGGCCGGCGCGACGACGGCGCCGTTCTCGAACCAGCAGGCGGTCTCGCCGGCGCGCGCCGATCCGGTCGCCGCCAGCGACAGGAACGCGATCAGGACTGACGAGCGGCGGCGCATGGGGCGATCCTAGCCAAGCCTTTTGCGTCCGGCGATAAGCGTCAGCATGTTGGAGGGGCGACGATGACGAATTGGGCGATCGGGATCATCGGCGGCTCGGGCCTGTACGACATGCCCGGCCTGGAGAATCGCCGCCGCGTCGCAGTCGAGAGCAGCTTCGGCGCACCGTCCGACGAGATCGTCATCGGCCGGTTGGCGGGTGTCCGCGTGGCCTTCCTGCCCCGCCACGGCCGCGAGCACCGCCTGTCGCCCACCGAGGTCAATCCCCGGGCCAATATCGATGCGCTCAAGCGGTTGGGCTGCACCGACATCCTGGCCCTGTCGGCGGTCGGCTCATTGAGGGAGGACCTGCCGCCGGGCGCCTTCGTGGTGATCGATCAGTATGTCGACCGCACCTTCGCGCGGGCAAAAAGTTTCTTCGGCAAGGGCGTGGTGGCCCACGTCTCAATGGCCCAGCCGGTCTGCTCTCGGCTGTCCGCCATGGCGGTCGCCGCGGCCAAGGCGGCTGGCGCGTCGGTGGTCGCGGGCGGGACCTATCTGGCCATGGAGGGCCCGCAGTTCTCGACCGCCGCCGAGAGCCGGCTCTACCGCTCGTGGGGCTGCGACGTGATCGGCATGACCGGCATGCCGGAGGCAAAGCTGGCCCGCGAGGCCGAGCTGCCCTACGCCAGCGTCTGCATGGTCACCGACTACGACGCCTGGCGCGAGGGCGAGGCCGGCGTCGAGGTCGCCGACGTGCTGGCGGTGATGAAGTCCAACGCCGATCGCGCCCGGGCCCTGATCGCCGCCTTCGTCGCGGCCCTGCCGGCGAAGCGGGAGCCGAGCCCTATCGACACTGGCCTGGACGGCGCCATCATCACCCCCAGGAGCGCCTGGGACCCGGCCGCCGTCGCGCGGCTCTCGGCCGTGGCGGGACGGGTCTTGGGGCGAGGCTGAAGGGGGCGAGGCATGGCTGACGATCAGGACCACGAGCACGAGGCCGCCAAGCGCCTGGACGCTTTCGTCGACGCCGCCTTCGCCTTCGCGGTGACCCTGCTGGTGATCGCTGGCGCGGAGGGGCCGCCCAGTCTGGCGGCCTTGGGAACGGCCATGGGCCGCATCCCGGCCTCGCTGGGCGCCTTCGTGCTGATCGCCATGTTCTGGCTGGCCTATCGCGACTTTGGCCGGCTGGCCCCGCGCCGCGACACGGTCTCCAGCCTCAACGGCCTGGCCATCGTCTTCGTGGTGTTGGTCTATGTGTTCCCGCTGCGCATGTTGGTGGAGTCGGGCTTCGTCTGGATCTCGGGCGGCCGGCTGCCTGGGGAGATCATCATCCACACCCTGGACGATCTGCGCCTGCTGTTCCGGGTCTACGGCCTGGGCTTCCTGCTGCTGGCCGGCCTGTTCGTCAGCCTCTACGCCCACGCCGCGCGGTCGCCCCAGCGCCTGGGCCTCAGCGCCGAGGACGCGGTGGTGGCGAGCGGCGTCGCCCAGATCTGGATCATCGTGGCCGGCGGCGGGCTGCTCTCGGTGCTGCTGACCTATGCGCCGATCGGCTTCGCGCCTTGGCTGCCCGGAATGGCCTACTGGGCGATCCCGATCGGCCTGGGCGTGCGCGGCTTCATCATAGGTCGGGCGGCGCGCAAGATCGCTCGAATGGATTGACATCAAGAACTTTGAATAACAAAGTGAAGGCGTCTCATGCAAGGAGCCGCCCATGTTTCGTCATTTCGCAGGCCTCACGGTCGCCGCCGCCCTCTCGCTGTCCGCCCCGGCCTTCGCCCAGATGCCGCCCGATCAAGCCCCGCGTCTGGCGGCGCAGAAGCTGGCCATGGAGAAGCTGTCCTGGATGGATGGCGTCTGGCGTGGCTCGGCCTGGACCCTGACCCCCAGCGGCAAGCACGAGATCACCCAGGCCGAGCGCATCGGTCCGCTGCTGGACGGCACGGTGAAGGTGATGGAAGGGCGCGGCTACAACGCCGACGGCTCGACCGGTTTCAACGCTCTGGGCGTGCTCTCGTATGAGCCGTCGACCTACGCCTACACGCTGCATTCCTACGCCATGAGCCAGAAGGGTGACTTCAAGCTCACGCTCACCTCGGACGGCTATGTCTGGGACATTCCGGCCGGGCCGATGACCATCCGCTATACCGCCGTCGTCAAGGACGGGGTCTGGCGCGAGATCGGCGAGCGGATCATGGACGGCCGCCCGCCGGTCCAGTTCTTCGAGATGAACCTGACCCGGGTCGGCGACAGCGCCTGGCCGACGGCCGGGGCGATCCCGCCGAAATAGCCTTCAGGCCTCGCCCTTGTTTCCGCCGCCGCGCTGGAACAGCTGCAGGGTGCGCAGCATGGCCAGCTTGGCGCTGTCGGCGTGATAGCCGCTGGGGGCCACGAAGGCGTGGCCGGCGTCGTAGACATAGACCGGCAGGTCCGGATGGGCCTCGCGGATCGCCTCGACGTCGACCAGCGGGATCAGGCCGTCGGTCTTGCCGAAGTGCAGGGCCGTCGGCGCCTTCGGGGTCTCGCCGACATACTGGAGGATGTCGCCGCCATAGAAGCATGACACCGCCGACAGGCCCTCGCAGCGCGCCGAGGCCAGCCAGGCGGTCGTGCCGCCATAGCAGAAGCCCATGGCGAACACCGGCCCTTGCAGGGCGTCGATGCAGGCCTGGACGCGAGGCAGGGCGCTGACGCCCCAGCCGGTGGCCTCGCCCATGCTCATGCGCTGATCCAGGATCGCCGGCTCGGTGTTGGCTTCGGGAAACGGCGCGTCGACGGCGTCGAACAGGGCCGGCGCGATCACCTCGTAGCCTTGCTCGGCGAGGGTGTCGGAGAGCTCGCGGATGTGAGGCGTCACGCCCCAGATGGCGTGCAGGATCACCAGGCCGCCGCGCCGCGCCTCCTGGTTCGGCGCGTGCCAGGCGCTGAACGGCGCGCCGTCCCGCGTGGCCAGGGCGATCTTGTCGCCCATCAGGCCGCGCCGTTGGCTTGGAACAGGGCCAGGGTCCGCTCGCGCGACAGCTTGGCGTCTTCGAGGTCGGAATCCGGCCGGCCGTCATTGTTGAAGCCGTGGCCGCTGTTTTCGTAGATGTAGACGGGCACTTCCGGGTGGGCGGCCTCGACGGCGGCCTTCACCTCGTCGGCGGGGATGTGGCCGTCCTTGCGGCCCAGGTGGACGATCACCGGGCACGATAGGCTGAACTTGGCCATCTGGCCCACCTGGCTGCCGTAATAGCTGGAGCCGGCCGACAGGCCCGTCAGCCGCGAGGCGGCCAGCCAGGTCATGCTGCCGCCGTAGCAGTAGCCGGTCATGAACACCGGGCCGCGCGCGCCCAGGAAGTCGATGCAGGCCTGCAGGTCGCCCATGGCGTTGTCGGGGCCGTTGGCCATGGCGTACTTCACGCCGGCCGCGAAGCCGTCCGGATCATGCAGGGCGGTGAAGCCCTTCTCCTGGCGGTCGAACATCGACGGGGCCAGCACCTCGAAGCCCAGCGCCGCCCAGCGGGCGACGTCTTCCTGGACGTACTGGTCGATGCCGAAAATCTCCTGGATCACGATCACCCCGCCCTTGCGTTGGCCTTCCGGCTGGGCGTGCAGGGCGGTGAACTGGAAGCCGTCGTGGGCGGCGGTCAGGGTGATGATCTCGGACATCTGGGCTCTCTTCTCTCTGCGGCGGCGGATCGAAGACTCTCTATCCGAGCAGGTCAAGCCGTGAGGCCTTGCGTCCTTCGAGGCCCGCTATGCGGGCGCCTCAGGATGAGGAGCTATATTGCTATGATTTCCTCATCCTGAGGTGCTCGCCTCTAGGCGAGCCTCGAAGGACGCACAGTTCTAGACGTTGAAGCGGAAGTGCATCACGTCGCCGTCCTTGACGACGTAGTCCTTGCCTTCGGCGCGCATCTTGCCGGCTTCCTTGGCCGGGCCTTCGCCGCCCAGCTTGACGAAGTCTTCGTAGGCGATCGTCTCGGCGCGGATGTAGCCCTTCTCGAAGTCGGTGTGGATGACGCCGGCCGCCTGCGGGCCGGTGTCGCCGACGTGGATGGTCCAGGCGCGGGCTTCCTTGGGGCCGACCGTGAAGTAGGTCTGCAGATCGAGAAGCTTGTAGGCCTCGCGGATCAGGCGGTTCAGGCCCGGCTCCTCCAGGCCCAGGGTCTCGAGGAACTCGGCGCGCTCCTCGGCGTCCAGCAGGGCGATCTCGCTCTCGATCTGGGCTGAGATGACCACGCTCTTGGCGTTGTCCTTGGCGGCGCGTTCGGCGACCAGGTCGCTGTACTTGTTGCCCTTGTCGGCGCTGCCTTCGTCGACATTGCAGACATAGAGAGCCGGCAGCGCGGTCAGCAGCTGCAGCATGTGCCAGGCTTTTTCGTCATCGGCGTCGATCTTGGCGGCGCGGGCCGGGCGGCCTTCGCGCAGCAGGGCCAGGGCGATATTGGCCAGACGCAGGGTGTTGGCGCTTTCCTTGTCGGCGCCGACCTTGGCGCGCTTCTCGAGGGCGGGGACGCGCTTTTCCAGGCTTTCCAGGTCGGCCAGCATCAGCTCCATCTCGATGATCTCGAGATCGCTGATCGGGTCGATGCGGCCTTCCACGTGGACGATGTCGCCGTCCTCGAAGCAGCGGGCCACGAAGGCCACGGCGTCGCAGTCGCGGATGTTGGCCAGGAACTGGTTGCCCAGGCCTTCGCCCTTGGACGCGCCGCGCACCAGGCCGGCGATGTCGACGAAGGTGATGCGGGCCGGGATGATTTCCTTGGAGCCGGCGATCTTGGCCAGGGCGTCCAGGCGCGGCTCGGGCACCGCGACCTCGCCGGTGTTGGGCTCGATGGTGCAGAACGGATAGTTGGCGGCCTGGGCCGACGCCGTCTGGGTCAGGGCGTTGAACAGGGTGGACTTGCCGACATTGGGCAGGCCGACGATGGCGACTTTAAGGGCCATGGAACTCTCGTGAATTTCGTTGGCCGCGACCTAGCACGGATCGACGGCGAACGCGAAGTCGCAGGGACTTGAACGAACTGTAACCGCATCCGATATCAAAGGCCGAGAAGGAGCAGTCAGATGAGCATTCGGCCGGTAGTGAAGATCGTGAAGGGCGTCCCCGCCTCGGACGGCGACGGCGTGCGCCTGACCCGCATGCTGGGCACGGCCGAGGCCCAGATGTTCGACCCGTTCCTGATGCTGGACTGTTTCGACAACGACCAGGCGTCCGACTACATGGGCGGCTTCCCCGACCATCCGCATCGCGGCTTCGAGACCGTGACCTACATGCTGGAAGGACGGATGCGGCACCGCGACAATACCGGCCGCGAAGGCGTGATCGGTCCGGGCGGCATCCAGTGGATGCGGGCCGGCAAGGGCATCGTCCACTCCGAAATGCCCGAGCAGAGCGAAGGCCGCATGCGCGGCTTCCAGTTGTGGGTGAACCTGCCGGCCAAGCTGAAGATGAGCCAGCCGGGCTATTCGGAGTTCGAGAGCGATGCGATCCCGGTCGAGGCCCGCGACGGCGGCGTCACGGTCAAGGTGATCTCGGGCGTCACGGATGGCGGAACCGCCGGTCCGATCGGCGGCGGCGCGGTCGACGCACTCTATTTCGACGTCGTGCTGCCGGCCGGGACACGGTTCGAGGAACCTGTCGGAGCCGATCGCAACGCCATGCTGGCGGTCTATGAAGGCCAGGTCCGGGTGTCCGGCGGCAAGGTGGACGCGCTGAGCGGCGTGTTCCTGGGCAAGGGCGACAAGGTGGTGGTCGAAGCGATCACCGACGCCCGCGTCCTGCTGCTGGCCGGTCGTCCGATCGAGGAGCCGGTTTTCTGGCACGGCCCGTTCGTGATGAACTCCCGCGACGAGATCGTGCAGGCGTTCCAGGATTTCCAGAGCGGGAAGTTCTGAGGCGATCCTCTCCGTTCAGGGAGAGGATCTGCTACTCCGCCTTCGGCTTCCGCGGATCGGCCTTCGGCGCGGGCGCGAGGCGCAGCACCTCGGCCTGATAGCGCTCGTCGTCGCCGGCGGCCGCGAAGGGCAGGGCGTCGCAGAGTGCGTCCAGCATCGGGTCCAGCCACTGGTGCTCGACCTTGTGGAAGTCGCCCAGCACGTAGTGCATGACCATGGCCTTGTCGCCGGGATGGCCGACGCCGATGCGGCCCCGGCGGAACGTGTCCCCGATCTGGCTGGTCACCGAGCGGATGCCGTTGTTGCCCGCCGCTCCGCCGCCCGCCTTCATCCGGAAACGGCCGGGCGCCATGTCGATCTCGTCGTGGAAGACGATGACGTCGGTCGGGGCCAGCTTGAAGAATTTCATCGCCTCGCCGACGGATCGGCCGCTCTCGTTGTAATAGGTCTTGGGCTTGAGCAGCAGCAGCTTCACCGCCCCGTTCGGGGTCGGCACGGAGCCTTCGCAGGCCAGGCCCTGGAAGCGCGCGCGCCACGGCGCCGTGCCCCACTTGCGGGCCAGGGCGTCGACGGCCATGAAGCCGACGTTGTGGCGGTTCTTCTCGTACTTGGGCTCGGGATTGCCGAGACCGGCGAGGATCAGCATGGCTAAGGCTCCGTGCGTCCTTCGAGGCCTTGCGATGCAAGGCGCCTCAGGATGAGGGATGTCTGCGCGTTCGATCTGCCGAGTTCCTCATCCTGAGGCGTCCGCGATAGCGGGCCTCGAAGGACGCAAAGCCTCGGCCGAAACGAAAACGGGCGGACCCGAAGGCCCGCCCGTCTGATAGTCGATCGGAGACCCGATCCGAAAGCCTTAGGCTTCGGTGGTGTCGCCTTCGTTCGATTGCGAAGCGGCCGAGGCCTTCAGGTTGGCGATCACGAAGTCGCGGTCCTGGGCGGGCTTCACGCCTTCCGGCAGCTTCACTTCCGAGATGCGGATGACGTCGCCGATGTCGTGCGAGGCCAGGTCGATGACCAGTTCCTCGGGGATCTTGTCGGCCGGGCAGGCCAGCTCGACGGTGTGGCGGATGACTTCCAGCGTGCCGCCCTTCTTCAGGCCGACCGAGATGTCGTTGTTCTTGAAGTGCACGGGCACTTCGATCTTGATCAGCTGGTGCTCGTCGACGCGATACAGGTCGAAGTGGACCGGCTCGTCGGTGACGGCGTGGAATTGCACGGCCTTGGCGATGACCGATTGCTTCTCGTCGCCGTATTGCAGGGTCACCAGGTGGCCCAGCAGCTTGCCGGTGTAGAGCGCCTTGCGGAATTCGTTCGACTTCACCGCGATGTTCACGGGAGCCTTGGCGCCGCCGTACAGCACGCCGGGGACCAGGCCCTTGCGGCGGGTTTCGCGAGCGCCGCCGGTGCCGGCGCGGTCGCGGAGTTCAACGTTCAGAATGATCTCGGCCATTGTTGTCTCTCTTGAGAGCCCATGCTCTCGAAATGCGAAATCGCCGCACAGGACTGGATTGTCCCGCTCGGTCGACCATTTTTGGGTCGCGCTACATACACAGAAGGGCCGGACGATGCAACGTCCGGCCCTTCCTAAGCTTTTCCAGGCTTTTGCTCCGCGAGAGCGGCCTACCTCTTGGAGGCGGGCTTCTTGGTCGCGGTCTTGGCGGCCTTGGAGTTGCGGCCCGCGCCGCCGGCCTGGCTGATCGAGGCCTTTTCCGGCAAGGCGCGCGGCGGCTCGACGGGCATGGGCGCGCCCGAGGCCTTGATCACGCACTGTCCGGTGTCCATCAGGACGTGCTGGCCCAGGCAGAAGACGTCCTCATAGTGCGGCTTGGAGACGGCGAGGCACTGGTAGAGGTTCAGCTTGCCCATGTTCAGGCACATGGCCGAGGTCGGGTCGGCCATCACCGCCTCGATGGTCGGCAGGTTGTTGTCGCCGGCGGCGCCGAGGGCGGCCAGGGCGGCCACGGCCATGCCGCGGATCACCACCGGCTGGTAGGGACCAGGAGCCGAGCGCGGGGTCAGGGTCAGGGGCTGAGCGCCGACCGAGGCCTGCTGCAGCACAGAGACGTCGTTCATGTCGCCCTGGGCCGGGATCGCCGACTGGGTCTTGGCGTAGGCCAGGCGGCCGTCGCGGTCGTTGACGGTGGCCTTCGACCAGTTGGAGCGCTGGACGTCATAGGCGGCCTGCTTGACCGCCTTGCCGGCGGTGAAGACCTTCAGGCCCTCGGCGCCCAGGGTGTCGATGATCAGGCCGGCGGCGGTGTCGCTGCCCTTGAAGCCGACGGCGTAGGCCGGGTCGGCGACGATGGCGTTGATCACCTGCTGGCGCTGGGCCGGGTCTGCCGCGAAGCTGCGGACATTGCCGACGAAGGTCGGGTCCTGCAGGGCGATGACGGCGGCGTAGGCCACCGCGCCGCTCAACAGTTGCTTGGGCTCATAGGCGACGCCGACCTTCAGCGAGGTCTGGATGTCGTCGCCGCTGGTGAAGTTGGGGCTGATCGCCCCGGCCCGGGCCATGTAGCCGCGGAAGGCGCTGGCGCGCTCGACCAGGGTGTTGGACAGGGTGATCGACGGCGGCGGAGCCGGCGCGGCGACCACCGGCGGCGGCGGGGGAGGCGGGGTCTCGCAACCGGCCACGACGGTGACCAGCGCGATCGCGGTCGTCATCCATACGACGCGCGCACGCGAAAAGATGTGCATTCGGGCGAACTTCCCCATGAGACTGATTTTACGCGGATATCACCCGCGGCAGGCCATATTGTGACAGTCAGCCCGTTAACCAGTCTTTAGCAAGCGTGGCCGTGCGAGAGGCGAATTCCTGACGGCCAGTTCCCGTCCCATCCGACGTCCCGCTCGCGCCGGCCGCTAGTCGAACAGCTTGGAGACCGATTCTTCGTTGGCGATCCGGCGGATGGCTTCGCCGATCAGCGGGGCGCACGAGACGTAGCGGATCTTCGGGCAGGCCTTGACGGTGTCGGAGGCCTCTATGGAGTCGGTCACCACCAGCTCGGTCAGCACCGAATTGGCGACGCGCTCGGCGGCCGCGCCCGACAGCACGCCGTGGGTGACATAGGCGCTGACCGAGGTCGCGCCCTGGGCCACCAGGGCGGCGGCGGCGTTGCACAGGGTGCCGGCCGAGTCGGCGATGTCGTCGAACAGGATGCAGCGGCGGCCCGAGACGTCGCCGATGATGTTCATCACTTCCGACTGGCCGGGGCCCGAGCGGCGCTTGTCGACGATGGCCAGGTCGGCGTCGTTCAGGCGCTTGGCCAGGGCCCGGGCGCGCACCACGCCGCCGACGTCGGGCGAGACGACCATCAGGTCGTCGCCGATCGAGTAGTTGCGGATGATGTCGTCGGCCAGCAGGCGCGAGGGCAGCAGGTTGTCGGTGGGGATGTCGAAGAAGCCCTGGATCTGGCCGGCGTGCAGATCCATCGTCAGCACACGGTCGGCGCCCGAGCGGGTGATCAGGTTGGCGACCAGCTTGGCCGAGATCGGCGTGCGGCCGCCGGTCTTGCGGTCCTGGCGGGCGTAGCCGAAGTACGGCAGCACGGCGGTGATCCGCTTGCCCGACGCGCGCTTCAGGGCGTCGATGCAGATCAGCAGCTCCATCAGGTTGTCGTTGGCCGGATAGCTGGTCGACTGGATGACGAAGACGTCCTCGCCCCGCACGTTCTCGTCGATGGTGACGAACACCTCGAGGTCGGCGAACCGGCGCACCTGGGCGCGGGTCAGCGGCATGTCGAGATACTCCGCGATCGACTGGGACAGCGGGCGGTTCGAGTTGCCGGACAGCAGCTTCATGGGGGCGCTCGGAGCAGGGGGTGTCGCGTTGCGGGGCTTCTAGCAGTCATCGGCTCCGGAGCAAGACCTTAACGACCCCGCTGACGGATCGGCGCCGTTTTGTGTCTTTCGGGTTTGGCTGGAGCACTACGCGCAGTGCGTGACCCTCGTCCTTCGACAAGCTCAGGATGGACCATTCACAAGCCTCAGCAGCCGAAAACCTCATTCTGAGCTTGTCGAAGGACGAGATTTGCGCGGCTCACGCCTCCAGCGCGATCGCCGACAGCAGGCGGCCGTAATCGCCTTCGCCGTTCAGGAAGGCGCGGCGGTTGGAGAAGAACAGGGCCTCCTCGGCGCGGGTGTCGCGGCCGACCCATTCGCGTTGATCGATCCCGGCCGTGCGCAGGCGGTCCAGCACGAAGGCGGGCAGGTCGAAGAAGCGCTTGTCGTCGCCGACGCCGGCCCGGAAGAACTGGCCCGAGCCCGGGCTGTCGGCCTCGAACCTGTGCAGGAAGTCAACGCCCACCTCGTAGGAGTCGGGGCCGATACAGGGGCCGACGGCGGCGATCATACGGGCCGGATCGCCGCCCAGCTCGACCATGGCGTCGACGGCGGCCTGCACCACCCCGTCCAGAGCGCCGCGCCAGCCGGCGTGGGCGGCGGCCACGATGCGGGCCTCGGGGTCGACGATCAGCACCGGGGCGCAGTCGGCCGCCAGGGCGCCGCAGACCACGCCGGGGGTCTTGGTGACGACCGCGTCGCCCTGCGGGCGGGCGTCGCCCCACGAACCGTCGGCCTTGATGGCGATGGTCGAATGGATCTGGAAGCAGGTGTTGAGGTCTTCGGGATCGACGCCGAACCAGCGAGCGGCGCGGGCGCGGTTCTCGACCACGTCGGCGGGATCGTCCTTGCTGCCGCGCCCGACATTGAGGCTGTCATAGATGCCCGTCGAGACCCCGCCCTGACGGGTGAAGAAGGCGTGGCGCACGCCGGGCACGGCGGCCAGCAGCGGCGACTGGATCGTGGGCAGTTGGCTGTGCGGCATGTCAGGCGACCTCGAAAGCAGGCGGCGTGAAACCGGGCGCATAAAGGCACACGGCCTTGAACAAGGCGCCCATCTGCGCCTCGCCGGTCAGTCGATCAAGCTGTCTTGCGATCTGGTCGGCGCGATCGGGCCGAGCGGCGGCCAAGGACTGGGCCCGCGCCTCGATGCCGAGCATGCCCAGGAACGCCGCCTGGCTGAGAATCGGACCCGCTTGCGCGCCCGCCGCGACGCCGGCCGCCAGCACGGCGGGGAAATCGGCCCAGACGGTCAGGTCGGCCTGGCCGGGACTGGCCAGCGGGTCGACCTTCCGGTGCCCCTGGATCGCCTGCAGCGTGTCGCCCGGCCCGGGCGCGTCGCGGCCGTAGTCGATCAGCAGCGCCGCGCCGCCGTCGACCGCGAGGCGGTGGCCGATCTCGGTTCCGAGGGCTTCCTGGGCGGGCGAGGATTCGAGGATGGCGCCCAATGCAAGGCTCCCTTCACCCTTGATGGGGGAAGGGATGGGGGTGGCTACTGAGCCGGCGGCTTCGCGACGGCGCTCTTCGTCAACCGCCGCAGCCACCCCCATCCCTGCCCTTCTCCCATCAAGGGGGAAGGGTTCTTTTGAGATGGCCTTCAACCCGAACGCCAGCTCGCCCGCCTCGTCCAGCCCGATCACCCGCTCCGCCCAGCCCTTTTCGGTCCGCACGAACTGCCGCGCGGGCAAACAGTCGAGCACCTCGTTTGCGATCAGGATCATCGGCGCTCCGCCAGGCACGGCCTCCAGCCGGTCGGCCCAGTTCGGCGCTGCCCCGGCCAGACGCTCGGCCTGCTTGGCGCGGAGCGGTGGCGAGACCTCGACCAGCCACAGCTGCGCGGCGGCCATGAAGTCCGGCGCCAGCTTCGCCGCCCGCAGCAGATCGCTCATCAGCGTGCCGTCGCCGGGGCCCATCTCGACCAGGCGGAACGGCGCGGGTTTCCCCATGCGGGTCCAGGTCTCGACCGCCCACAGGCCGATCAGTTCGCCGAACATCTGGCTGACCAGCGGGGCGGTGATGAAGTCGCCGCCGGGGCCGAGATCGGGCCGCGTGGCGTAATAGCCGTCGCGCGGGTCGTGCAGGCAGCGGGTGAAATATTCGGCGACGCCGATCGGACCGTCCTGGGCGATCTGCGCCTTCAGGCGATCAAGCAGGCTCATAGGTCTCGTCGACCACCGGCTCGCGCAGGGCCTTCCACAGCAGCCACACGCCCACCAGGAACATCGGGATCGACAGCATCATCCCCATGGTCAGGCCGAACGGGAAGGCGGGCATGCCGACGTCGGGATTGCGCACGTTCTCAAGCGCCGCCCGGAACAGGCCATAGCCGACCAGGAAGGTCCCGGTCAGCGCGCCGCGCCGCTGCAGCCACTTCAGCTTGTGCGAGGCCAGCCACAGCAGGGCGAACAGCACGGCGCCCTCCAGGGCGGCCTCGTAGAGCTGGCTGGGATGGCGCGGCAGCGGGCCGGCCGGGCAGCGGTCGGCGTTGGCCGCCTTGATCGTGGCGTTGCAGAAGATCATCCCGAACGGATGGTCGGTGACCCGGCCCCACAGCTCGCCATTGATGAAGTTGGCGCAGCGGCCGAAGAACAGGCCGATCGGCGCGACCGGCGCGACGAGGTCGCCCAGCCGCAGGATGTCGATCTTCTGCTGGCGGGCGAACAGCAGCACCGCGGCGCAGACGCCCAGGAAGCCGCCGTGGAACGACATGCCGCCTTCCCAGATCTTGAAGGCCTCGACCGGGTGGGCCAGCAGGCCCGCGCGCTGGTCGGGATTGATCATCATGTAGAACAGGATGTAGCCCAGCCGCCCACCGATGATGATGCCCAGGGTGATCCACAGCACCAGATCGTCGATCTGCAGCGGCGTGGCCGGCGGCTTCTGGCCGCCCCACAGCGGCGTGTCCTTGACCAGCCGCACGGCGTAGCGCCAGCCCAGCAGGATGCCCGCCACATAGGCCAGGGCGTACCAGCGGATGGCCAGCGGACCGATCTGCAGGGCCAGGGGGCCGAGGTGAACGACGGGGTCGATATCGGGAAAGATCACGCCGTTGGGCTCCCTTCGGGACAGATCGTCGCAGGCATAGCCTGTTCGTCCTTCGCTTTCATCCCCCGCATCCCATATAAGGAGGGCGGACAAGAACGCCCGCGCGTGGAATCTCGATGCACAGCCAGAACCCCTTCCTCGACGAATTCGCCAAGCTGACCCAGGCGGCCATGGGCATCGCCCAGACGGCCGGCGAAGAGGCCAAGACCGCCATGCGCGCCCAGGCCGATCGTCTGGCGGCCGAGTTCGACCTGATCCGCCGCGACGATTTCGAGGCCCTGAAGGCCGAGGTGGCGGCGCTGCGCGAAGAGGTCGCGACGCTGAAGGCCAAGAAGGCTCCGGCCACGCCGAAGGCCCCCAAGACAGGCGAATAGACGAATCGTCGCTCGCCCTCGACGTGAAGTGGTTGTGACGCCGCCCACGAAGCAGATTAGACTCATCGCGACGTAAGCGATTCATGGGGGGTCTCACGCCCGCCATCGCTCACGGGACGCGCAGGATTCCCATGGACACCCAACCGGAAGACGACGACGTCCTGATGGCTCTCGACCCCCTCGAAGTGGTCGAGCATGTCCTGTCGGCCGAAAACCTGACCTTCGATCGCACGGAAGACGGCGACCTTGCGTTCGCCCTGACCGGCGACTGGAAGGACTACGAGCTGTGGTTCGCCTGGCGACCCGAGGCCGACTGCCTGCAGCTGTGCCTGTCGCTGGACCTGCGCGCGCCCAAGGCCAAGCGCGCCAGCGCCTACGAGCTGCTGGCCATGATCAACCAGCGCGTCTGGCTGGGCCATTTCGAGGTCTGGACCGAGGACGGCGAGGTGGTCTTCCGCCACGCCCTGGCCCTGCCCTCGGGCGAGCGCCCGACCATGGCCCAGGCCGCCTCGATGATCGACGCGGCGGTGGAAGCCGCAGACCGCTTCTATCCGGCCTTCGACTTCCTTCTCCAGGGCGCCAAGACCCCGGACCAGGCCATGGCCGCCTGCATGTTCGAGACGGTCGGTCAGGCATAATCGACTTGTCATCCCGGCCGAAAGCCCGCATCGCGGGCTGAAGAGCCGGGACCGCGGCAAGCGCTGGAGTTTCCGGCGGTCCCGGCTCGGCCTTTCAGGCCGTCCGGGATGACAGCTAGGAGCAAGTCCATGACCCCCATCCTCCTCCTCGGCGCCGGCCGCATGGGCGGCGCGCTGATCCAGGGCTGGCGCGAGGCTGGCGCCTTCGCCGCCGCCGACCTGATCGTCCGCGATCCCCATGTCGACCCCGCCGCCTTCGCGGGCGCGCTGGTCAATCCGCCGCTGGAAGCCCTGTCGGCCGCCAAGACCGTGCTGCTGGCCGTCAAGCCGCAGATCTGGCGCGAGGCGGTCAAGGATGTGGTCCCGCACCTGGCGCCCGACGCCGTCATCGTCTCGATCGCCGCCGGTGTCCGCGCCGCTGACATTTCCGAGGCCTTCGGCGGTCGCGCCGTCGCCCGGGTGATGCCGACCACGGCCGTCGCCATCGGCCGGGGCACGGCCAGCATCTTCGCCGACGAGCCCAAGGCCGCCGCCGCCGCCCACGCCCTGTTCGCCCCGGTGGCGACCGTGGTCGACCTGCCCAGCGAAGAGCTGATGCACGCGGCCACCGCCGTCTCGGGCTCAGCTCCCGCCTATCTCTACGCCTTCGTCGAAGCCCTGGAGGCGGCCGGCGCCGGCGCGGGGCTGGATCCCGCGGCCTCGGCCCAGCTGGCTCGGGCCACTATCATCGGGGCGGCCGCTCTGATGGAAGCGGGGGGCGAGGAGCCTGCCGAGTTGCGCAAGCAGGTCACCTCGCCGGGCGGCACCACGGCGGCCGCCTTGTCGGTGCTGATGGGGCAGGGCGGCTTCGGCGACCTGTTGCCCAAGGCGTTGGAAGCCGCCATCGCCCGTTCCCAAGAATTGGGCGGCTAACGATTCGCATTATCCAAGATAAACGAAAAGTCATTCGCCATAATTCCGCCTTGCGCTAAAATACTGGCGTAATCCGAGCGCCGCTCGGCTGGAGGGCTTATGACCGACAGGCAGTATTTCAGCGCCGCGAAGGCGGTCGCCTACGTTATTCTGTTCGTCGCGGCTGTTATAACATTGCTGAGGATCGTGATCGGACCACTTTGGGGTTCGGCTTCGGATCTCGGGATGATTGCGGCTGTTCTCTCCGGCGCGGGTGGCGTGATCGGACTGGCATGGCTGGCGCGCGTGATGATGCGCGACGTCGCCAAGGGCCTCGCGCCCGACGAAGGAGAGAACCAACCCCGATGACCACGAGCCTTTCCAAGGGCGTGTCCCCCAATGCGGTCCGCAATAGCCTGATCATCACGACGGGCGTGCTGGTGCTGCTGGTCGGCGGATGCAGCGTCGTCTCGCACAGCACCACGGTCGAACCGGGCAATGTCGGGGTGAAGATTCGCACCCTGGGCTCCGGCGCCGGCGTGTCGCCCGAAGCCCTGCCGGCCCGCTGGTACTTCCGGGGGATCGGTGAGCGCATCGTCCAATATCCGGTGATCCAGCGCACCTACAGCTACACCCGCGAGAAGGACGAGCGCGGCAACGAGAACGAGGAGATCACCTTCTCCGACAACACCGGCCTGCCGATGACGGCCGACGTGTCGGTGACGATGCAGGTCAATCCGGCCTCGGCCCCGAACCTCTACCAGACCTACCGCCTGACCTTCGACCAGCTGCTGGACGGACCGATCCGCAACGACGTCCGCTCGGCCGTCGCGGCCGAGGCCGAAAAGGTCGGGGTCGAGACGCTCTACAGCGGCGGGCGCCAGATGGTCATCCAGAAGGCCTTCGCGCGGGTGTCGGGCAAGTGGTCCAAGCACGGGGTCACGGTCTCGCAGATGGATTGGATCGGCTCGATCCGCTACCCGGCCGCCGTCATCGACCAGATGCAGCGTAAGACCCAGCTGGAGCAGGAAGCCCTGGCCGCCAAGGCGCTTGAGGCCAAGGAGACGGCGCTGGCCAACGCAGCGGTCGCCAAGGCCAAGGGCGAGGCCGAGGCCACGCGGATCAAGGGCGAAGCCTTGCGCTCTAATCCGCAGGTCTTGCAGCAGCAGGCCATCGAGAAATGGGACGGCGTCCTGCCCAAGGTGACCGGCGCCTCCACGCCGTTCATCAAGATCGACTAGCCACGATACGAAGGCGGCGCCTTGCCCGCGCCGCCTTCACCCGCCATCTGAAGACCATGACCGCTTCGGAAGACATCCTCGACCGCGCCGCCGCCGCCGCCCTGGCCCTGGCGTCGGACCGTCCCTGGCCGCAGATCAGCCTGCGCGACATCGCCTTCAAGGCCGAGGTCTCGTTCGCCGAACTGTACGCCCTGGCCGACGGCAAGAGCGCGGTGCTGGGCCACCTGTCGACCCGCTTCGACCGCGCCGCCCTGGCCACCGTCTCGGCCGACGACGCTACGGCTCACGATCGCCTGTTCGATGCGGCCATGGCCCGCCTGGAGGCGATGGAGCCGCACCGCGCCGCGCTGATCGCCATCAGCCGGTCCGAAAGCGTGGTGGTCTCGGCGTTGCGTTTCCCCAAGACCGCTCGCGCGATCCTCGAGGCCGGCGGCGTCGACGCCACCCCGGCCCGCCTGGCCGCGATGACGGCGGTGTGGGCCCGCACGGTCCAGGTCTGGCGCGACGACGAAGGCGCGCTGAACCGCACGATGGCGGAGCTCGACAAGCGGCTCAAGCAGATGGCGGAGCGATTGGGGAAGGTCGGGGCGGGGTTCTGAGACTCGCCCCCTCCGCGCTTCGCGCTCCTCCCCCATGGGGGGAAGATGATCTTTTCTGCCCCCTATGGGGGCGGACGACCGCGAAGCGGTCAGGTGGGGGCTAGTCTGGCGGTCACCCCGGCAACCGCATCACCGCCCTAAGTCCCCCCATCGCCGAGCGCTCCAGCACCAGGTCCCCGCCCAGCCCGCGCGCCATGTCCCGCGCGATGGCCAGGCCCAGGCCGACGCCCTTCTCGTTCTGGTTTCGCGACTCGTCGAGCCGGTTGAAGGGCTTGAAGGCCTCTTCATAGCGATCCTCCGGAATGCCCGGCCCGTCGTCGTCGACGGCGATCTCGACCCCCCCGGTCAGGCGCGGCGCGGCGGTGACCCTGACGTGTTCGCCGTGCGAGGCGGCGTTGTCGATCAGGTTGGCCAGGGCCCGCTTGAAGGCGTTGGGACGCAGCTCCACCGACATGTCGGGGGCCACGGCCGCGTCGACCGTCGTGCCGGCCCGGGCCGCGTCGGCCAGGATCGCGCCGATCAGCTCGGTCAGGTCGACCCGCTGCGGCGCCTCCCCGCCCTCGCCGCGGGCGAAGGCCAGGTACTCGTCGATCATGTGCTCCATTTCGGAGAGATCGCCCTTCATGGCGTCCAACTGCTCGCTGGGCTCCGACAGGGCCATTTCCAGCTTCAGCCGGGTCAGGGGCGTGCGCAGGTCGTGGCTGACCGAGGCGAGCAGGGCGGTGCGCTGCTCGATATGGCGCTGGATGCGGGCCTTCATCGATAGGAAGGCCTGGGCCGCCTGGCGCACTTCGCGTGCGCCGTGCGGCTTGAAGTCGACGTCGCCGCCGCGTCCGAAGGCGTCGGCCGCCTCGGCCAGGCGCTCGATGGCCCGCACCTGGTTGCGAATGAACAGGATGGCGATGGCCGTCAGCAGCATGGTCGCCATCACCATCCACAGGATGAAGATGTGACCCTGGGTGGCGAAGGCCCGGTCGCGCAGGGCGTAGATCTGCAGCACCCCGCCCTCGACCTGAACCCGGATGTCGATATAGGCCGTGTAGCGGGTGGTATCGAACCAGAACGGCGCGTTCAGCCGATCGGACAGGGCTTCCTGCAGCGAATGGTCGAGGGCCGCGAACAGCGACGGCCGCTGGCTGATCGGCAGCTTCTTGCCCTTCTGGAAGGCGATCGACAGCGACAGCGACTGCTCGGCCCGGTCGGCCAGCCGGGTCACGGCGGCGGGGCTGGGATCGTCCTCATAGCTGGCCACCGCCCAGGCGATGTCGCCGGCCAGGCCTTCGGAGAGCTTGCTGTTCACCGTCTGCCAGTGGGCGTCGAAGAAGGCCCAAGTCACGGCAATCTGCATCACCGCCACCGGCAGGACGATAATCAGCAGGCTGCGCCCGAACAGCGAGGTCGGCAGCCAGCGCTTGATCTGGCGCGGGAGGTAGAGCTTGGCGCGAAGGCGCATCAGGTCAATCCGGCGCCAGCCGATACCCAATGCCCCGCACCGTCTGCAGATAGCGCGGGTTCTTCGGGTCCGGCTCGATCTTGCGGCGCAGGCGGGTGACCTGGACGTCGACCGCGCGGCCGGTGGCGTCGGCGGTGTCACGGGCCAGTTCCAGGCGGTCGACGGGCTCGTGGGCGGCGCGGGCCAGGCGACGCATCAGCACGACCTCGGCCTCGGTCAGGCGAACGGGCTCGCCGTCGCAGGTCAGCTCGCCGCGCTCGGGTTCGAACGAACAGCGGCCCAGCGACAGCTCGCGCGGGCCGGACGGCTTGGCGGCGGTGCGGCGCAGGATCGCCTCGATGCGCAGCAACAGCTCCTGCGGCTCGAACGGCTTGCCCAGATAGTCGTCGACGCCGTGGGTGAGGCCCTCGATGCGGTCGGCGGCCTGGTCGCGGGCGGTCAGCATCAGGATCGGCGTCTTGCCGACATCGCCGCCCTTGGCCCGCAGGCGCTTGGTGAAGGCAAAGCCGTCCTCGCCGGGCATCATCACGTCCAGCACCATGAGGTCGAAGTCCAGCGAGCCGCACAGCCGGTCGGCCCCGGCCGCGTCGGCGGCGGTGCTGACCCGGAAGCCGGCCCGGACCAGGAACTCCTTCAAGAGCTTGCGGATGCGGTCGTCGTCATCGACGACCAGAAGGTGGCGTTCGCGGCGTTCCTCGGGGGTCATGCCACCACTCTACGCGTGGGACCCACGCCCTGTCTCGGCCCCGCCAGGGCCGCCAGGATCCGGCGGGTGCCGGCCACGCCGTCCAGGCCGCCGGTGCGATAGGCCCGCGCCAGAAGTCCGCGCAGCCGCTCGGCCACCCGGGCCTCGAAGGCCACGCCCTCGGCGGTCAGCACGGTGGGCTTGCGACGGCCGTCCAGGTCGCCGCCCGAGCGCTCGACCAGCCCGGCCTTGGTCAGGTCCGACAGGGTGCGGCTGGCGGCCTGCTTGGAGAGGCTGGTCAGTTTCGACAGGTCCTGCACGCCGATCCCGGGCCGCCGGCGCAGCAGGAAGGCGGCGCGCCAGTGCGAGCGGCCCAGGCCAAGCGTCTCGGCTTCCAGCGCCGCGTCGACCGCCGCCCACAGGGCCGCCTCGGCCAGCAGGATCAGTTCCAGGCCGCTATCCAGCTCCTCTTCCCGCAGGATCAGTCGGGGGTCGGTCGCGCCGGGCTGCAGGGGCGCTATCATCGCCGTAAGTCCATTTTATTTGACGTCACAAGTCGCGAGGCGTCTAAGAACCCCGTCTCAAATAAGGAGGTCTCGGACCGATGTCTCTCGTTCCCTTCGACGATCGCGATGGATGGATCTGGCTGGACGGCCAGTTCGTAGCCTGGCGCGAGGCGAAGGTGCACGTACTGACCCACGGTCTTCACTACGCCTCGTCGGTGTTCGAAGGCGAACGCATGTACGGCGGCGAGATCTTCAAGCTCACCGAGCATACCGAGCGCCTCTTCAAGTCGGCTGAAATCCTCGATTTCAAGATCCCCTACACGGTGGCCGAGATCGACGAGGCCTGCAAGGCGACGGCCGCCAAGAACAACCTGGATGACTGCTATGTGCGCCCGATCGCCTGGCGCGGCAGCGAAATGATCGGTGTTTCGGCGCAGCAGACCAAGATCCACGTGGCCATCGCCGTGTGGGAATGGCCCAGCTATTTCGACCCGGCCACCAAGGCCAAGGGCATCCGCCTGACCTGGGCCAAGTACCAGCGTCCGGATCCGAAGACCGCCCCGGTCGCCGCCAAGGCCGCCGGCCTCTACATGATCTGCACCATCTCCAAGCACGCCGCCGAGAAGGACGGTTACGCCGACGCGATGATGCTGGACTATCGCGGCTATGTGGCCGAGGCGACCGGCGCCAACGTGTTCTTCGTCAAGGACGGCGTGCTGCACACCCCCAAGCCCGACTGCTTCCTGGATGGCATCACCCGCCGCACCGTGATCGCGATCGCCAAGGACAAGGGGATCGAGGTGGTCGAGCGCCACATCCAGAAGGAAGAGCTGGCCGGCTTCTCCGAGTGCTTCATCGTCGGCACCGCCGCCGAGGTGACCCCGGTGTCGGAGATCGGCGAGTTCAAGTTCACCCCGGCCGCCCTGTCGCTGGACCTGATGGACACCTATGCCCGCCTGGTCCGCAACGAGGCCCCGGCGACCGTTCCGGCGTAGAGCGACCCTATAACCTCCGTCATTCCCGCCCTTGTGGCGGGAACGACGGATAAGGGTGATTGGCCGCCCGGCCCCTAGCCCGTGCGCTTCATGCTGATGATCTGGATCGGCGGGTTCAGCATCTGGCCCTTCATCTCGGGGACCATGGCCGGGCCGTCGGCGCGCGCGGCCAGGATCTTGCGGACCACGTCCATGCCCTGCACCACCGCGCCGAAGGCCGCGAAGCCCTGGTTGTCGCCCGGCGCGCCGGGGTGGGCGTCGAGATAGGGCATCGGGCTGGCGCAGATGAAGAAGTCCGCCGTCGCCGAGCCCGGCGCATTGCGGGCCAGCGAGATGGTCCCCGCCTTGTGCCGCAGGCCCGTCGTGCGGGTGCTCTCGTGGGCGATCGGCGCATAGCGCCGCGCCCGCACCGCCGGCCCGCCCTGGATCGAGCCGGCGCCAGGGACGCCCTTCTTGCGCTGAGCACGATAGAAGGCCCCGCCGTCGTACTTCCTGGCCTCGACATAGCGCAGGAAGTTGGCCGAGGTGATCGGGGCCTTCTTATCTTCCAGCTCGAGGACGATCGCGCCCTGCGGCGTCTGGATCGTCACCCGCGGCTTGCCGGCCGCCAGGGCCCGCACGGGCCCCGCCGCCGCCATCACCCCGACCGCGCCCAGCAGGCCTCGACGTGCAATTCCCGCGCTGTCCATCGGCGTTTCCCTTCGCGTGTCCGGGATGATCCTTAGCGTTCGGGGGCGTGGGAAGGGAAGGGCGCCCACGCCCGGGATCTCGCTAGCCCGCCGCCGCCAGGGCGCCGTCGATGGCTTCGGCGATGCGAGGATCGTCCGCCGTCACGTCGGGCGCGAAGCGGCCCACGACCTTGCCGTCGCGGCCGACCAGGAACTTCTCGAAGTTCCACACCACCTCGCCCGGCGCGCCGGGCGGAATGCCGAAGCCAGCCAGCCGCTCGCGCATGGGACCATCGCCCGTGGCGGTCGGCTGAGCCGCCGTCAGGCCGCTGTACAGCGGGTGGATGTCGTCGCCCTTGACGCTGATCTTGGAGAACATCGGGAAGGTCACGTCATAGGTCGTCGCGCAGAAGCTGGCGATCTCGTCGTCCGAGCCCGGCTCCTGTTCGCGGAAGTTGTTGGCCGGGAAACCCAGCACCTCCAGCCCGGCGTCCTTCTTGTCGCGATAGAGGGCCTCAAGCCCTTCGTACTGCTTGGTCAGGCCGCACTTGGAGGCGACGTTGACGATCAGCAGCACCTTTCCCCGGTAGTCGGCCAGGCTGGCCGGCGCGCCGTCGATGCGCTTGAGGGGAACGGTCTGGATCGCGTCGCTCATGGGAGTGCTCCTGGGTTGCGTGTGGGGAGTGTAGCCGGCGGCGGGGCGGGGTCCAGCGGCGTGGACGCGATGATCGCGGGGTGGGGGTTCGCCGCCCTGGCCCCCTCCGCGCTGCGCGCTCCTCCCCCATAGGGGGAAGACGAGGTCGGCGCGCTTCATCCGCCCCCTATGGGGGCGGACGACCGCGAAGCGGTCCGGTGGGGGCAAGTCTCGGCGCCCTCGCGCTTTCGCTGCGAAGTCATGGGAAGGGTCGCGGAGCGCCCGGGCCTCGCCCGGAGGGAGTTTGAATAAATACCGTTTCGACGAAGACAGGCGCTCCGCGTGACCGTTGTCCGGTGAGCCTTCGAGGCGCGGGGTCTTAACCCGCTCCCGACCTAGGCCCCCGACGGGCGGAGGGGCAGCGAACCCCGTCCGGACCGCACGGGCGATTTCAGCCCGCGCCTGCCGCGTCCGCCGAACCCTCGCCGTCTGGCTTTCGTCCCGATGTTTCAGGGAGCCCGTCCAGATCCGTCGCGAGGGCGGTCATCGAAGACCCCCGGCGAGCGCTTCCCGCTCGATCACCGCCAGAAGCCCATCAGGTCGCCGGCCGACGTCCCTTCCCTTGCTCCTGGGTGCAGACAGTATGGGGGCGGTTTCCGGCGCCTTGGACAGCGCTATGCGAGAAAGTCATAGGGCGTTGATTTGGCGGGGTTTGAACCGACGAACGCTCGGGATGGGGCGGGCTTTGTCCCCGCGCTCTCAAACATAAACTCCGTCATTCCCGCCCTTGTGGCGGGAACCCCTGGTTCAGCCGCACGTGAAGCGCATTGGCGCGCCGGCGCGCCACACATCCGCCCTTGCGGCGGCGCGAGGGGTTCCCGCCACAAGGGCGGGAATGACGGGAGTTTATATGGGCTGTGGCTTGCCGCCCCTTCGCTCGCGAAGGGAGCCAACCCTTCATCTCACGGCGAGACGATCGCCGGTCTGGAGAGGTCACTCAAGGACGACGCGTCGCGTCGCCGCGACGCGGCCGCCAGAGGCAGTCCTTGACTGACCTGTCCAGACCGGCACGCTGCTGCCTACGAGAGATGAAGGAGTTGGTGGGACGCAGGGCGTCCGAAATGAAAAGACTGCACGCTGTCTGCTTACTTTACTGGACGCCCGCGAAGCTTGGCCCTAGCGTCTCGGCACAACTTCCAAGGGGGGAAGCATGAAAATGCAAGTCGCCGCAGCGTTCGGCATATTAGCGCTTTGGGTGTCCACTTCCGCCTTCGCGGAGATCAAGGTTCCCGAGGGCACTGAATTCCCGATCCGCGTGGACGAAGCGCTTTCCAGCTCCATCGCTAAGGAGGGTGACCGCTTTACAATCAGTCTTGATGACGACGTAAAGCTTCCCGACGGAACCGTTTTACGCGCTGGCTATCGCGGGGTTGGCGAAGTTGTCGAAGCCCGGGACAACGGCATGCTCGGTAAAAACGGCAAGCTCAACGTTCGCTTGGTTTACCTCAAGGTTGGCGATGATCGTGTCAGGCTTCGCGCCAACAAAGGTACTAAGGGCGAGACGCGCGTTGGCGCCACAGTCGCGACAGTAATCTTGTTCTGGCCTGCCGCGCCTTTCATTAAAGGCAAAGACGTCTCCATCAAAAAGGGGACAATCATGACGGCCTACGCTGATCAAGATACGAGCTTGGCTTCACCTCTGCCGCCGCCGCCTGGCGGACCAGACTAACGCATCTTGCGATATAAAAAGGGACGGAGCCCTTCGACCCCGCCCCTCCAAACCCGTCTAACGCAGTAAAACCCTACTCCGCCGCCACCTTCGGCGAGTACCCGAGGATCGCCTTCGTCTCGAGGAACTCGCCGAACGCGTGGTCGCCCCACTCGCGGCCGTTGCCGCTCATCTTGTAGCCGCCGAACGGGGCCATCAGGTCGGGGCTGGCGCCGTTCAGGTTCACCTGCCCAGCACGAAGCCTAGACGCCACCTTGCGGACGTTGTCCTGGTCGCCGCCCGAGATATAGGCCGCCAAGCCGTACTCGGTGTCGTTGCCGACCTTCACCGCCTCGTCGACCGTCTCGTAGCCGAGGATGGCCACAACCGGGCCGAAGATCTCTTCCTTGGCGATGGTCATGTCGTTGGTGACGTTGGCGAAGACGGTGGGCTTGACGTAGTAGCCTTTGTCCAGGCCCTCGGGACGGCCGACGCCGCCCGAGACGAGGGTGGCGCCCTCGTCGATGCCCTTCTGGATCAGGCCCTGGATCTTGTTCCACTGCACGTCGGAGACGACGGGGCCCATCTTGGAATTGCCGTTGGGGTCGCCGACCGTGTGGGCCTCGGCCGTGGCGCGGGCGATGGCGATGACCTCGTCCATCTTCGCGCCGGGCACCAGCATGCGGGTGGGGGCGTTGCAGGACTGGCCCGAGTTCATCATCACCGAAGCCACGCCGCCCGAGACGGCGCGCTGGAAGTCGGCGTCTTCCAGGATGATGTTGGGGCTCTTGCCGCCCAGCTCCTGGTGCACGCGCTTGACGGTCGGGGCGGCGTTCTTGGCCACCTCGATGCCGGCGCGGGTCGAGCCGGTGAAGGACACCATGTCGACTTCCGGATGGCTGGACATCGCCGCGCCCACCGTGGGGCCGTCGCCGTTGACCAGGTTGAAGACGCCGGCCGGAACGCCGGCGGCGTGCAGAACCTCGGTCCAGATATAGCCGCTGAACGGCGCGATCTCGGAGGGCTTGAGCACCATGGTGCAGCCGGTGGCGAGAGCCGGGCCGACCTTGCAGGCGATCTGGTTGACCGGCCAGTTCCACGGCGTGATGAACGCGCAGACGCCGATCGGCTCTTTGACGATGCGGGTGGTGCCGCGGTCTTCCTCGAACTTGTAGTCCTTCAGCACCGCCACGGCGGTCTGGACGTGGCCGATGCCCATGGCCGCCTGGGCGCGCTGGGCCAGCCAGGCGGGGGCGCCCATCTCCTCGGTGATGGCTTTCGCCATGTCCTCGAAGCGCTTCTGGTACTCGGCGATGATGCGTTCCAGGAGGTCGATGCGCTCTTCGCGGCTGGTCTGGCTGAAGCTCTCGAAGGCCTTGCGGGCGGCCAGCACGGCCTTGTCGACGTCGGCGACGCCGCCCATCGAGATATGGCCGCACACCTCTTCGGTGGCCGGGTTGATGACGTCCAGCAGCTTGGGCGCGACCGGATCGACCCAGGCCCCGTCGATATAGAACTTGGTGTAGTCGCGCATGCCGTGCTCCTGCCCGTTTGAGGCCCTGCTCGGTCGGCGGGCCTTCTTCAAACAATCATTTTAATGATCGGCGTTAATGTGGCTAGGGGGCGCGAGATCAAAACACATGTCATCCCGGGCGAAGACCCGGGACCGCCGGAAGCTCGGCGCTTGCTGCGGTCCCGGCTCTCCGCTGCGCTGCGGCCGGGATGACAGCTATTTTCGGATCACCAAAGCGGATCGCTCTCGACCCCCTCCAACGCCTCGACGATCCGCCGCCGCGTGGCCGGGGTGGTGTCGTCCGGCAGGGCGTCCGGCGCGAACCAACCCACCGCGTGGATCTCGGCCTGGTTCGCGGCCGCGTCGCACGGCTCCCAGGCGTCGATGCGATAGACCAGCACGTGGTCGCCCGGATGACGCACATGGTTGTCGTGCACCGAGATCAGCCGAGGCCGGCCCAGCACGCGGATACCGGCCTCCTCCTGCAGTTCGCGGATCACCGCCGTCTCGGCCGTCTCGCCCCGCTCGACCCCGCCGCCGGGCATGTACCAGCCGGGCACATAGGTGTGCTGGATCAGCAGGATCCGCCCCTCGGCGTCGGTGACCAGCCCGCGCACGCCCATGGTCAGACCCCGGTTCCAGCGGAACCAGGCATAGACGAAGGGCCGAGTGAAGGGTTCGATGCGACGACGCCAGAGCATGAGGGCGAGATTACAGTAAAGCGATCCGTCGCGCCGCCTGTGACCGCGATCTTGCCGCATGACCCACTGAGTGGTACAGTGGATCTAATCGGGATCGCTCCATGATTGTCAGTTTCGGAGACGAGGACCTACGCGCCTTCTTCGTGGAGGATCTAAGGTCGCGGCGCGTTCCCCCGGATCTGGAAAGTCGGGTGTTCCGCAAGCTCCAGATGATCGACGACGCGACCAGCGATCAAGATCTGCTCGCGCCGCCCAGCAATCATTTCGAGAAGCTGCGCGGATCGCTGGACGGGCTGCATTCGATCCGGGTCAACAAGCAGTGGCGGCTGGTGTTCCGCTGGGATGGCGCGCGGGGCGAAGCGTCGGACCTTTATCTCGACGACCATAGCTACAGGTGAGACGAGCCATGTTGATGACCACGCGCAAGCCGGCCACGGTTGGCGAGATTCTCACGGAGGAGTTCATGACGCCTCTGGGCCTGACCCAGGTCGCCCTGGCCCAGGCGATGGGCGTGCAGCGCAAGCACGTCAACGAACTGTGTAACGATCGCCGCACCGTCACCGCTTCGACGGCCCTGATCCTGGCCCGCGTCTTCGGCAACAGCCCGGAGTTCTGGCTCAACGTTCAGCGGCGCGGCGATCTTTGGGAGGCGCTGCACTCGCCCACCGAACGCGAACGTATCGAACGCGCCCGCCCCCTGAAGACGGCGGCCTGACGCAGGCGAGCTCTTGCCCCCAGCCACGCGCCTCGCTAAAGCCCGGTCAGACCTTTCCTCTTACGGAGCCGCGCCATGCTCGCGATCCTCGTCATCGCCGCCTTCCTGGGCGTCATCTTCGCGCTGAACGCCTTCGAGTTCGGCCGCATCGACTGATGAGCGCCTCGCGCGGCGCGGCCCTGGTCACCGGCGCGGGGCGTCGGATCGGCCAGGCCCTGGCCCTCGAAGCCGCGCGCGCCGGCTACGACGTCGCCGTCCATCATCGCGGCCCGCCCGACGAGGCCGCCGAGACCGTGGCGGCGATCCAGGCCCTGGGGCGTCGCGCCCTGGCCGTGTCCGCCGAGCTGTCGGAAGAGACCCAGGTCTTGGGCCTGATCGGCCAGACCGCGCCGCTGGGCCCGCTGACCCTGCTGGTCAACAGCGCCTCCAGCTTCCACGACGACCGCGTCGGGTCTCTCGACCGCGCCGTGTGGGACGCCCATCTCGAGACCAATCTGCGCGCCCCGATCGTGCTGGCCGAAGCCTTCGCGGCGGCCCTGCCGGACGGCGCCGAGGGGCTGATCGTCAATATCGTCGACCAGCGGGTCTGGCGGCCCAATCCGCAGTTCTTCAGCTACAGCCTCAGCAAGGCCGGCCTGTGGTGGGCGACCCAGACCTTGGCGCAGGCCCTGGCGCCGCGCATCCGCGTCAACGCCATCGGTCCCGGCCCGACCCTGCCGTCGGTGCATCAGGCGCCGGGCGAGTTCGAGGCCGAGGCGGCGGGCACCCTGTTGCAGCGCCACGCCGATCCGTCCGACATCGCCGCCGCCCTGCGCTATCTCATTGACGCCAGGGCGGTCACGGGCCAGATGATCGCCGTGGACGCCGGCCAGCATCTGGCCTGGCGCACGCCCGACATCGTCGCACCTTAAGAAAGGCGCTCCGCTTGGCCGCCTCCTCCCTCGCCGAAACCGACACGGACGCCCAGCCGGTGGCCCGCGTGATCGTGACCAAGGTCTTCGTCCGCGCCCTGAAGGTGGAAGCCTGGATCGGCGTCTACGACCACGAGCACGGCGCCCGCCAGCCGCTGGTCATCGATGTCGAGCTCGACGTCGCCGCCAGCCACTGCGAGCGCATCGGCGACACGGTCAATTACGAGACCATCGGCGAGGCCGCCCGCGCCATCGCCGACGCCGGCCATATCGACCTGGTCGAGACCTTCGCCGAACGCCTGGCCCAGGCCTGCTTCGCCGACGCGCGCGTCACCCGCGCTCGGGTGCGGGTCGAAAAGCCCCTGGCCCTGGCCCCGCACGCCGCCGCCGCCGGCGTCGAGATCACCGCCGTCCGGGCCTGAGATGTCCGACACCCACAGCGCCCGCCTCGCGCCCTTCCAGCCCGAAACGGTCTGGGCGCTGAAGGACGAGACGCTGGTCGAGACGCGCGGCCTGAAGGTGCGCGGTTTTCCGCTGAGCGCTCTCACCCAATATCGCCTGGCCGCCGCGCCCAAGGGTGGTCGCCGCCGCGTGCTACAGCTCAGCTTCGGCCGAGCCCGGATGGTGATCATCGCCCAGAGCTATGTCGCGCCCGGCGTCGCCGAGGACCGGCTGGCAAGCTTCTCGGCCTTCGCTCGCGAGCTGTCGCGCCAGGCCGCCGACGCCGCCCCCGCCGCCCGCTTCAGCCTGGCCCGGATCGAGGCCCGTCCGGCCCTGACTTGGGTGGCCGGCTTCCTGGCCATCGGCGTCGTGGCCCTGCTGCTGTCGTCCCTGACCGCCGGCATGGCCGCCGTCGGGATCGACATGGCCGCGCGGATGGCCTTCGTGCTGATCCTGCTGCTGGCCGCCCTGCCGTGGCTGACGCAAGGCGACGCCTTCGATCCGCGCGATCCGCCCCGGGACCTGCTGCCTTAAGAGGCCGCAAACAGATGCTCCCCCTCTGGGGGAGCTGTCGCGGAGCGACTGAGGGGGTCCTCAACGGCGTAGGCCGGAGAGGGGGGGGGGGGGGGGGGGGGGGGG
>NZ_JBXASK010000007.1:0-319797 GCF_058809215.1 Caulobacter sp. GW821-FHT10F06
CCACCTCAACGGTGCAGGCCGGAGAGGACCCCCTCCGGCCCTCCGGGCCACCTCCCCCAGAGGGGGAGGATCTGACTTGCACAGACCAAGAAAAAGGCCCCGGATTTCTCCGGGGCCTTTCCGTATCTCTTCGAGGTCGAAGGGCTTCTTACGAAGCGTAGAATTCGACGACGAGGTTCGGTTCCATCTTCACCGGGTACGGCACTTCCGACAGTTCCGGGGCGCGCACGAAGGTGGCCGACAGGCCCTTCACGTCGACCGAGACGTACTCGGCGAAGTCGCGTTCGGCCGAGGCGACGGCTTCCAGCACCAGGGCCATGTTGCGCGAACGCTCACGGACGGCGATGACGTCGCCGGCCTTGCAGCGGTACGAGGCGATGTTGACGCGCTTGCCGTTCACGGTCACGTGGCCGTGGTTCACGAACTGGCGGGCGGCGAACACGGTCGGCACGAACTTGGCGCGATAGACGACGGCGTCCAGGCGCGACTCGAGCAGCGCGATCAGGTTTTCCGAGGTGTTGCCCTTGCGGCGGGCGGCTTCCTCGTAGGTGCGCGAGAATTGCTTCTCGGTCAGGTTGCCGTAGTAGCCCTTCAGCTTTTGCTTGGCGCGCAGCTGCAGACCGAAGTCGGAAACCTTTTGCTTGCGGCGCTGGCCGTGCTGGCCGGGGCCGTAGGACCGCTGGTTCACCGGCGACTTCGGCCGGCCCCAGAGGTTTTCGCCCATGCGGCGATCGATCTTGTACTTGGCGCTATGGCGCTTGGACATAAGTCACTCTTTTAGTTCGATCCGGGCCGGCGCCCTCGAGAGGGTGCGATCGCAACGGCGGCTTCGGGTCATTCCGTCATATGGTTCCGCACCGCACGGCGAGCCGGCGGCGGGAAGGCGCGGTTTATGGCGGAGGGGCGACTGGGAGTCAATCGGCGTGAGAGATCACGACCTCACCGGCCGGGCCGACATAGCGCAGGGTGTAGGGTCGCAGGAAGGTTCGCCCCAGCAAAGCCTGATGCCACTGGCCGCCCGTCTCGAGTTCGACTCCGGCGAAAGGCTGGAACAGCATCTGCTTCAAGGATGGAATGTAGAGCCGCGCCATATGGATGTTCACGCGGGTCGCGCCGCCGATGCCGCTGGCGATTCTCTGGTCGATGACGGGCAATCGGGCGCGTCCGGCGATGCCGCTGTCGATGCAGCTGTCGCCCGCACCAGCGTCCACCAGCGCCCTGAGCCCCTTGAATTCGAGTTCCGGACCATCATCCGTGATCGCGATGGGCTTGAAGCCGATATCGACCAGCAAGGTGGGGCCAAAGCGGACGAGGAGATCGGGGGCGCGTTCGCTCTTCCCGTCCTTGAAGCCCGCCTGCGTCTCAGCCATGGGCTGGACGATACATCACCGAAGCCGGCAGATTGACCATGGACGCGCCGACTTGGCGGATCAGATAAGGGCCGCGTTCGAAGCGTTCCACGGCCTCGGTTGCGGCGTCCTCGAAAGTCCCACATACGGCGGCAAGGACGCCCGAATGGAAGACGACCCATTCGCCGAAATGCTCGGCTTCCAGATCGGCCTTCATGGCGTCGAACGCGACGATATCGGCTTGCAACACGGACATGACCTGCCTTGCCTCTTGGCCATGAAACACAGAAAGGCCGCGCGAGATCAACGCGAATGGCTTTCATGATGTTGCTGCGAGTCGTCGCGTTCGACGATCCCGCCTAGGGCCGCAGCAGCGGATTGCGCACGTGCACCTTGGCGCCGTGCTCGACGTCGTACGCGTCCAGCGGGAAGCGCAGGGAGACGCCCTCGGCCACGAAGGCGCGGCACAGGTCCGGGCGCTTGCGCGTGAAGGTGAAGGTGACCACGCCGTCGCGGCGCTGGCTCTCGACGGCGAAGTCGCCGACGGCGGTGCAGCCGTTGGACGAGACCTGGATGATCAGGTCGTTCTTGTCGACGGTCGCGGCCCGGATCGGCTCCAAGTCGGACTTGATCACGCTGACCGAGACGTCCTTGTGGTCGTCGGCGTCGATGATCACGCAGGCCGAGGTCGTGAGCGCCAGGCCGATGACGGCGGCGAGCGAAGCAAATTTCATGTGAAGTCCCCACCGGTCGAAACTTGACCGTGGAGCCAGATCAGCGTCCGCCGCCTGAACCCAGGATGAATTACGGAAAGTTCACGTCACCACAGGGTCTTGCCGTCGATGACCGTGACCGGATGGTCGGCGGCCTCGAAGTCGTCCAGCAGCCGGGCGTTGACGCCGATGCGGCGGGTCTTGCCGTCCCAGGAGCCGTCGGGCTGGAAGTCCGGGCTGTCGCTGAACGTGCCGCAGCCGCAGTCGGGGCAGAAGTGGTGGGCCACCATCTTGCTGTTCCAGCGATAGACTGCCTCCTCCCCGAACGGCGTAGTCAGGGTGAACTGGTCGGGCCTGTAATAGGCGTAAAGCTGTCCGCGCTTGGAGCAGAACGAGCAGGTGCAGCGGGTCAGGGCCTCGGGGATCTGGCCGATGATCGAGAACGCGACCTTGCCGCAATGGCAGCTTCCGGTGAGCGACATGGGCGGGCTCCTGTGGCGAGACCCGCCCTAAACGCCTAGAGCCGCGCGGCGTGCCGTATTCGAACGATCGTCACGACGTCATCACCGACGTGGTAGCGGATGATATAGGGCGGAAGGGCCACCAACTCGCGGAGCGTCGCCGTCGCCGGGCGACCACCCTCGGGGTGGTCCGACAGGCTTTCGGCCGCGCTTTTCAACCTTTGCGCCATGCGCTGAGCGGCCAGAGGACTGAATTGGCCGATATAGGCGCGGATGGCGATCAGATCGGCCAGCGCCCGCCGCGACCAGACTACTTCAGCCACGACTTGGGCGCGGGCTTCTCGTCAGGCGTTCCCCAGGTGTCCAGCCAAGCCGAGACCTCGGCGTGCGGCACGATCCGGCCAGCGGCGATGTCGGCCATGCCTTCGGCGTCGGCGGCCTGTTCGGCGTCGGCGTCGATCTCATCGAAGATGGAGGGCTCAGGAACCATGGCGTCAGCCTATCACACCGGTCCAGCGAACTGAATTACAATCTTTGCGCGTGCCACGCCACGTGCTCGCCGATGAAGGTGGTGATGAAGAAGTAGCTGTGGTCGTAGCCCTCGCGGCGGTTGACCACGACCTTGCGGCCGGCCTTGGCGGCGGCGGCCTCGATCAGCTGCGGCTTCAGCTGGTTGTCCAGAAAGCTGTCGGCCAGGCCTTGCTCGATCAGGATCTCGTCGAAGCTCTCCCCTGCCCCATCCTCGATCAAGGCGGTGGCGTCGTGGGCCCGCCAGGCGGCGCGGTCTTCACCCAGATACGCCGTCATCGCCTTGTCGCCCCACGGGCAGTTCAGCGGCGAGACGATCGGCGAGAAGGCGCTGACCGACTTGAAGCGCTCGGGATTGCGCAGGGCGATCGTCAGGGCGCCGTGGCCGCCCATCGAGTGACCGAAAATCCCGCGTCGCGACGCGTCCAGCGGGAAGGCGCCGTCGACGGCCTCCAGCAGGTCCTTTGTGACGTAGGAGTACATCTTGAAGTGCGAAGCCCAGGGCTGCTGCGTGGCGTCGACATAGAAGCCTGCGCCCTGCCCCAGGTCATAGGCCGGATCGTCGGCCACACCCTCCCCACGCGGCGAGGTGTCGGGCGCGACGATGGCGATCCCATGTCGGGCGGCGTGTTCGTAGACACCCGATTTCACCGTGAAATTGTCTTCCGTGCAGGTCAGGCCCGACAGCCAGATGAGATAGGGGAAAGGCCCCGTCCCGTCGGGCGTCCACACCGTGAACTTCATCGGCGTGCCGGTGCTGGCGCTGTCGTGCCTGCAGTATCGCAGGGTTCCGCCGTGAACGCGGTGGGTAGCGGTGGTTTCGACGGTCATGGCTTACTCGAACGATCCTTCTCCCCTTGCGGGAGAAGGTGGCCTGCGAAGCAGGTCGGATGAGGGGTCTACCGGCGCCTCCGTGCAACCCCTCATCCGTCGCCTGCGGCGACACCTTCTCCCGCAAGGGGAGAAGGATGAAGTCCTAGAACGTCACCACGGTCCGGATGCTCTCGCCCGCGTGCATCAGGTCGAAGGCCTTGTTGATGTCTTCCAGCGGCAGGACGTGGGTGATCATCGGGTCGATCTGGATCTTGCCGTCCATGTACCAGTCGACGATCTTGGGGGTGTCGGTGCGGCCGCGCGCGCCGCCAAAGGCCGTGCCCTTCCAGACCCGGCCGGTGACCAGCTGGAACGGGCGGGTGGCGATCTCCTTGCCGGCCTCGGCCACGCCGATGATGATGCTTTCGCCCCAGCCGCGATGGCAGGCTTCAAGAGCCTGGCGCATGACCGTGGTGTTGCCGGTGGCGTCGAAGGTGTAGTCCGCGCCGCCATCGGTCAGGGCCACCAGATGGGCCACCACGTCGCCGTCGATGGTCTTCGGGTTCACGAAGTGGGTCATGCCGAACTGGCGGCCCCAGGCCTCGCGGTCGGGATTGATGTCGACGCCGATGATCATGTTGGCGCCGACCAGCTTCAGGCCCTGGATGACGTTCAGGCCGATGCCGCCCAGGCCGAACACCACGGCGTTGGCGCCCGGCTCGACCTTGGCGGTGTTGGTCACCGCGCCCACGCCGGTGGTCACGCCGCAGCCGCAGTAGCAGGCGGTCTTGAACGGCGCGTCGCGGCGGATCTTGGCGACCGCGATCTCGGGCAGGACCGTGTAGTTCGAGAAGGTCGAACAGCCCATGTAGTGATGGATGGTCTGGCCCTTGTAGGAAAAGCGGCTGGTGCCGTCGGGCATCAGGCCCTTGCCCTGGGTGGCGCGGATGGCCGTGCAGAGGTTGGTCTTGCCGGAAAGGCAGCTTTTGCACTGGCGACATTCGGGCGTGTAGAGCGGGATCACGTGATCGCCGACCGCCACCGAGGTGACGCCCGCCCCGACCTCGACGACCACGCCCGCGCCTTCGTGGCCCAGGATCGAGGGGAACAGGCCCTCGCTGTCCAGGCCGTCCAGCGTGTAGGCGTCGGTGTGGCAGACGCCCGTGGCCTTGATCTCGACCAGAACCTCGCCGGCCTTGGGGCCTTCCAGGTCGACCTCGACGATTTCCAGCGGCTGTTTGGGCGCGAAGGCGACGGCGGCGCGGGTCTTCATCGGGAGGTCTCCTAGTCGGTGAGTCGGGGCGGACTTTGCCTTCCCGACTTCACTGGGTCGAGCCCGCGTGCGCGGCGTCCGGCACAAAGCCCAGGATCGCCTCGGCGACAAGTTCGGGCGCCATGCGATGCGCGGCGTGCCCCTGGCCCGGCAGTATGCGCGTGACCAGCGTCGGTGCCTCCCAGGCTAGGCGATCGGCGGCGGCCTTCAAAGCGCCCGTGGTCAATTCTCCGGTTAGCAACAACACGGGCACGGACAACGCGCCATAGTGGGCGGGATCGCCCAGCTCGCTCAGAACCATGCCTTCACGGATCAAGGTTGGGGCCGTGGCCATCATGCGGGGCCAAGCGGCCGTGGCCTTCAGGAACGGCAGTGCTCGGGCGGGCATGCCGGTCCCCTCGGTCAGGAACAGGGCGACGGCCGCCTCGGCGTCTCCCTCGGCCAACAGGGCCTTGTACCGTTCCATCATCGCCAGGCTGGCCGGATCGGCGCCGCCATAAAGCGGCGGCTCATAGATGATCAAGCGGGCGACCGGCGCGCGTAACGCCGTCTCCAGCGCCAACACCGCGCCGAACGAGTGGCCAAAAAGCGTGGCGTCCGGGCCAGCGGCCTGCAGCAGCGCCAGCACGTCGTCGCATTCGCGGTTCAGGTCGTGGTCGGCATGATCGCCGCTCGCGCCCCGCCCTCGACGGTCGGGCAGAAAGCAGGTGCAGCGCGACGCCAGCAGCTTGGCGACCGGACGCCAGTCGACGCCCAGGTTCAGCCCACCGTGCACGAGGACGATGGCGGGGCCTTCGCCGATCCGTTGATAGCCGATCGAGGTCCCGTCCCGCGATCGTACGAAGTGAGTGTCGCCCATCACGCCGCCCCGCACCTGTCGTCGCAGCATGCCGCCGCCAGGGTTGGTCCGCAACCTCGCGGCGAGGACCGTCACACCTTCACCACCGCCGGCAGCCTGTACCGCCCGTCCAGCAACTCCGCCCTCGGCAGGTACGTCCGCAGATACAGCGCGAACGGCCCCGCCTTCGGCGCGGGCAGCCAGTTGGCCGAGCGCTCGCCGCCGGGGTCGGTGCGGCCGATCCAGAGGTCCAGCGTCCCGTCGGCGTTGCGCTTCATACCGGCCGTGCGGTCGCCGATGGCGTAGCGCTTGAGCGGATTGTCGGTGAAGAAGAACTGGCCGTCAGCCGTGGCCTCGTACATCGACAGCGACCAGAAGCCATCCAGCGGCAGTTGGGCCGGCAGGGTCAGGCGGTAGAGGCCGTCGCCCGTGAACAGGCCCGCGCCGTCGTCGCCGGCCGCCTTCATGTACATGAAGGCGGCCGGCAGCGCGCCCAGGCCCTGCAGGGCGACGATGGCGCGGTAGAGATAGTCCTGGCCGTAGTCGCCGAGGTTGGCGCGCGGATAACTCCAGCCGCCCACGAAGGTCTGCCGCCCCTTGGCCATCACGGTGATCATCCGGGCGGTGTCGACGCCGTCTGCGGCCGCCCGGGCGTCGAAGGGTCCCGCGCCCAGGAAGGCGGACGTGCGGCGCAGGATCTTCAGGTCGGTCGGCGGGGCGGGGTCGGACGCCAGCAGCGCGCGGGCGGCGGCGAAATAGGCCTCCGGCGCGGCGTCGCGAGCGGCGTAAGCCGGCACGGCGGCGCCCGCCGGACCCCTGAGAGAGAAGCCGTCCTGCACCTTGTGAACCGCCGGCAGGTCGGCGTCGTCCTGCACCAGCACGCGGATCAGCAGCCAGGCATGCGGCGTGGCGATGCGGGTCGGGTTGGGGCCCGCCGCCGGCTGGCCTGGCCCGACCAGGGTGAAGGTCCCCCCTGCCCGCCGATGGTCCGCGCGCCCAGGACGACATTGTTGTTGGTGTACATGTCCATGATCGCGACCGAGAAATAGCGGTCGCCGGTCGCGGGTATGGTCAGGGTCGCCGGGCCCTGGGTCAGGTCCAGGAAGGCGATCGAATAGAGGGTGTCGTTGTTGGGCGTCGTCACCCGGCGGGCGGTGTGGTCGCTCAGAACCCGGGTGTGCAGCAGCGTGTTGGTGGTCGCGCCGGGCGCGCTCAGCACCCGCGCCCGCGTGGTCGCCATCTCGATCAGCGGCAGGGCGAAGAAATAGGCGTCGCGCGCGGCCAGGGCCGCGCCCTCGCCGTCCTGCGCGTTGGCCAGACCGGGCGCAAGGCCCAGCGCGCCGGCCAGGGCCAGCAGTTCCCGACGGTTCATGGCGTTTCTCCCCAACGCTTGTTTGAAGCGAGGGTAACGCCACTTGCCGCATCCTGTCTCTAGCAAGCGCGCCCTACCGCGCCAGGGCTCCGGCGAAGTCGATCGTGCACATCGCGCCATAGGCCCGGTGCGGGCCGCAGGCGACGCCGGCCAGCTGATAGCCGGTCCCGAAGATGTTGTGGCGATGGCCGCGCATGGGGACGCCGCTGTCGATGATCAGCTGGCGGACGACATCGCGGGCGTCGTCATAGCCGTACGAGATGTTCTCGGCCGACATGCCGGCCCAGACGCCCGCCCCTTGCAGCCTGCGCCCGAGCGCGCCGGCCGCGCCATGGCCGACATCGCCACGCGATCCCTGGACCCGCGTGTGCTCGCGGGCCGCGACGGCGATGCGGTCGTCCCAGGTCAGGGCCGGCAAAGGGCGTTGGCGCGACAGGAAGTCGATCGCCTCCTCCACCGCCTCGGGATCATCGCCGGAATAGTCGCCGCGCTGGACCGACACGGCCTGGCGGCGCAGCTCGCGCGCATAGTCGGCCGGGTTGGCGCGGGCGTAGTTGATCTCGGCCAGGACGGCGTCGTCCAGACCTTCAGCGTCAGCAGCGAAGGCGGCGGGGGCGAGAATCGAGAAAAGCAGTCCGGCGAAAACCGAGACACAGGCCATGCGGCCGGAATTGCGCATGTGCGCGCTCCCGTTACTAGACGCCCCAGGGCCGCTTTAACACGGGCCGGCGCGGCGTCCACGACGGCCTAATGTCGCGGCGGCGAATGCCCACAAGTGTGGCTGGTAAGTAACCTTTCCCTGAATTGTCACGAGACCGTCATCCAACGTGCGTATCGGCGGCGAAAGCCGTGCAAAGACGCGCGGACCGCCGGAAGACTCATCGTGATCGGGACGATGACCCAGGCGGCTTTCGATCAGATCAGACCGCCTATTTGGGGATGCTCCATGCTAGATAAACGCAATGTCCTGTTGCTCGGGACCGCGATCGCGGCCCTGTCCTTCGCCTGCGCCGCCTCGGCCCAGGAAGCCGCCGGGACGCAACTGGACGAGGTCGTGGTGACCGCCGAGCGCCGCTCGGAAAACCTGCAGAAGGTGCCGCTGTCGGTGGCCGCCGTGGCCGGCGAGCAACTGCGCGCCGTTCAGGCGGGCGGCGACGACATCCTGTCGCTGTCGGGCCGCGTCCCCAGCCTCTACGCCGAGACCACCACGGGCCGGATCTTCCCGCGCTTCTACATCCGCGGCCTGGGCAACATCGACTTCTACCTCGGCGCCTCGCAGCCGGTGGCGATCATCCAGGACGAGGTCGTGCTGGAGCACGTCGTCCTGAAGTCCAACCCCGTGTTCGACGTCCAGCAGGTTGAAGTGCTGCGCGGCCCGCAAGGCTCGCTGTTCGGCCGCAACACCACCGCCGGCATCATCAAGTTCGACACGGCCAAGCCGACCCAGACCCTGCAAGGCCGCTTCAACGCCTCGTACGGCAGCTATGGCACCACCACGTTCGACGGCGGTATCGGCGGCCCGATCGTCGAGGACAAGCTGGCCTTCCGCGTCTCGACCCTCTACCAGCACCGCGACGACTGGGTGGACAACACCTTCTCGGGCGCGAGCGCCGACGGCACCGTGACCCCGAAGAAGAACGCCATGGGCGGCTTCACCGAGAAGGACGCGCGCATCCAGATCCTGGCGACGCCGACCGAAGCCCTGACGGTCCTGGCCTCGGCCCACGCCCGTGACTACGAAGGCACCTCGACCCTGTTCCTGCGCGGCGCGCTGAAGAAGGGCTCGAACAACACCTCGGTCCCGCGCGATCAGGTCGCCTTCGACGAAGCCGACAACAACCCGCAGGCCTACAAGATGTCGGGCGTGTCGCTGAACGTCGCCTACGACTTCGGCCCGGTCACCCTGACCTCGATCAGCGCCTTCGAAGGCGCCAAGGGCTACAGCCGCGGCGACACTGACGGCGGCGCAGCGGCCAATTTCCCGGTCGGCGGCGTTCCGAACGGCTTTGGCCAGTCGATGGGCGTGCTGAAGGACCTCGACCAGCTGACCCAGGAAATCCGCCTGGCTAGCAACGGCGAAGGCAAGCTGAAGTGGCAGGTCGGCGGCTTCTACTTCGACGCCCGCGACTACACCGACTTCTATCAGCGCGCCTTCTTCGTGAAGACCAACCCGAACAACTGGGTCGCCCTGAAGAACGAGAACACCTCTTGGGCGGTGTTCGGCCAGGCCAGCTATGAGGTCACCGACAAGCTGACCATCACCGGCGGCGTTCGCCAGACCGACGACACCAAGAAGACCCGCCTGCTGAAGACGGCCGACACCGCCGCCGGCGTCGTGACCTACACCGGTCGCCGCTATGTGAAGATGTCGGACAACAAGGTCAGCTGGGATCTGAGCGGTCTCTACCAGGTCAATGACGACGTCAGCGTCTACGCCCGCGTCGCCAAGGGCTTCCGCGGCCCGACCATCCAGGGCCGCTCGGCGGTGTTCAACTCCGACTTCACCACCGCCGACAGCGAGACCATCCTGTCGTACGAAGCCGGCTTCAAGAGCACCCTGCTGGACAACACGCTGCGCCTGAACGCCTCGGCGTTCACCTACGAGGTCAGCGACATCCAGCTGAACGGCAACGACAGCAACGGCAACGGCGTGCTGTTCAACGCCGACAAGGCCAAGGCTTACGGCATGGAAGCCGACGCCGAATGGCGCCCGGTCTCGAACCTGACCCTGACCGCCGGCGTCAGCCTGCTGCACAGCGAGATCAAGGACAAGCGCGTCTACGCCCAGGTCTGCGCGCTCAATGGCGTGGTGGTCTGCTCGGTGGGCGACCCGACGATCAAGATCGGCACGAACGTCTTCGCCCAGATCGACGGCGAGCCGCTGCCCAACGCGCCGGAGTACAACGTCAACCTGTCGGGCCGCTACGACGTGCCGGTCGAGAGCGGCAAGTTCTTCGTCGCCACCGACTGGAACCTGCAGGGCTACACCAGCTTCGTGCTCTACAAGACCAAGGAGTTCACCTCGAACGGCAACTTCGAGGGCGGCCTGAAGCTCGGCTACGCCAGCGACAAGGGTTACGAAGTGGCCCTGTTCGGCCGCAACATCACCAACGAGAAGAACCTCAAGGGCGTCATCGAGAACTACATGGCGGCCGTCTACAACGAACCCCGCATCGTCGGCGTCTCGATCAGCGCCAAGCTGAACTAGTCGTCGCCGCCTAGCGGACCGCTTGAGGGCGCGTCGGGACCAGGTCCTGGCGCGCCCTTTTGCTTTTCGAATCTCGATCCGACCACGGATGGACCGTCGCCAAGCTGTCGCCTTAGTGGCGCAAAACTTCAGGACAACTGTAACGGCCGCGTCGCGGACGCCGCCTAAGCGCCTCCCATCACATTGCATGGAAGGGGCGAACCATGTCCAAGACGCATCATCTGATTGCCGGCCTGCTGGCCACGACCGCGCTGTCGGTCCCCGCCCTCGCCTTCGCCCAGGACGAGCCCAACGCCGTCGACGCCGTGGTGGTCACCGGCCAGCGCGAGGCCCAGCGCGCCGCCATCGCCGTCAAGCGCGACACGTTCGTGGTGTCCGACGTGGTCTCGGCCGACGACATCGGCAAGCTGCCCGACCACAACACCGCCGCCGCCCTGCGCCGCATTCCCGGCATCTCGGTGATGGAGGACCAGGGCGAGCCGCGCTTCCCGGTGATCCGCGGCCTGCGCTCGACCTACAACCGCACCACCGTCGACGGCGCCCTGGTGGCCTCGGTCGACGAGAGCGGCCGCACCGTGCCCATGGACATCGTGCCCTCGGTGATGGCCGGCCGGCTGGAAGTCATCAAGACCGTGACGCCCGAGAACGACGGCAACGCCATCGGCGGCGTCATCAACGTCACCACCCGCAGCGCCTTCGACGCCGGCAAGCCGTTCTTCAACGGCATGGTCTCGTACGGCGACTACGAGCGCAGCGGCGGCGTGCGCAACGACAAGCCCTCCTACCGCCTGGCCTTCGCCACCGGGACCACCTTCGGCCCCAACGACGAATGGGGCGTGGTGGTCGGGGCCTCGCACGAGCAGCTGGACTACGACATCCCGCAGGTCGAATCCGCCGATCCCAGCGTGCGCGAATACAGCACCGCCGGCGCGCCGGTGCTGTCGGGCGCGGCCAATGGCAACGGCCTGCAGGTGCCGACCCAGGTCCGCCTGTTCTGGTACAACAACACCAAGCAGCGCAGCGGCGTGAACGGCAAGATCGAGTACCGCCCCACCGACGACTTCCGCTGGGACGCTTCGGGCCTGTTCGCCCGCATGGAGGACGACGAGGAGCGGATCGAGTACCGCATCGAGCCGATCGGCAACGTCGCCAACCAGACCCCGACCAGCGGCAGCTTCGCCCGCGGTCGCGGCATCATCCAGCTGAACCAGCCGATCACCAAGCGCGAGATCGGCCTGGCCCGCACCGGCTTCCAGTGGAATTTCGCGCCCAAATGGAAGGCTGACGGCGACCTGATCTATTCGGCGGCCGGCCTGGAAGTGCCCAACGAGTCGGTCGAGTTCCGCACCGTCGACGCCCAGGGCGCCAACTACGCCTTCAACTACGACACCACCAATCCGCTGTTCCCGACCTTCACGCCGCTGAACGACGCGGCCCTGCGCAATCCGGCCAACTACGTGCTGCAGCAGCACCGCATCGCCCTGACCAAGACCAATGAGAGCACGGGCCAGGCGCGCTTCGACCTCGCCTTCGACGACGAGGGCGGCGAGCGCAACCTGAAGGCCAAGATCGGCGGCGCGCTGCGCTCCAGCGAGCGCAAGTTCACCAGCAGCCAGGTCAACTACCGCACCGGGACGGGCTTCACCTACACCCTGGACGAGGTCGACAGCGCCGGCCCCAGCGAGCTGATCGCCGGGCGCTACAGCTTGAACCCCCGCATCAACGCCAAGGCGGCGATGGACTTCTTCCACGCCAATCGCGCCAAGTTCACCGAAACGGTCACCGCGCCGACCGGCAACTACAAGGTCAGCGAGGACGTCTATGCCGGCTACGCCCAGGCCAGCTACCAGATCGGCGACCTGACGGTCCTGGGCGGCGTCCGCTACGAGAAGACCAAGGTCGAGTCCGACGCCATCCGCACCACCGCCGGCGTCCTGACCCCGGTCAGCAATTCCGGCTCGTACGGCAACTGGATGCCCAGCGCCCACATCCAGTGGAAGCCGGCGGAGAACTGGATCGTCCGCGCCGCCTGGACCAACACCATCGGCCGCCCGGACTACGGCTCGCTGGCCGCCACCGAGGGCCTCAGCTTCGACGGCAGCCAGCCCACCCTGTCGCGCGGCAATCCCAACCTGAAGGCCCGCGAGAGCGAGGGCTTCGACCTTTCGATCGAGTTCTACCCGACCGACGGCATGATCTCGCTGGCGGTGTTCAACAAGGACATCAAGAACGAAATCTTCACGCTGAGCTCGGTCGAGAACCGCGACGTCGGCCGCGGCGTCGAGCCGGTGCTGGTGTCCACACCCCGCAACGCCGAGACCGCCAAGGTCAGCGGCCTGGAGTTCGCGGTGCAGCAGGCCTTCACCTTCCTGCCCGCGCCGTTCGACGGCTTCGGCTTCAACGGCAACATCACGGTGCTGGACACCGAGTTCACATTCCTGACCTCGACCGGCCCGCGCCGTACGGGCCTGTTCCAGCAGCCCGACATCACCACCAACGAGTCGCTCTACTACCAGCGCGGTCCGCTCGAGGCCCGGGTGTCGCACAACTATATCGGCGGCCAGTTGGAGACGATCAACGACGCCAACCGCAACTCCGACCAGTACTGGAAGGGCCGCCACGTGTTCGACGCCAGCCTGTCCTGGCGCTTCGCCGATCACCTGACGGTCTTCGTCGAGGGCCAGAACCTCAGCAACACCGGCCGCCAGGAAGTCACTGGCCCCAGCCGCCATAACCTGCAGGAATGGGCCAACTACGGCCGCACCTACTGGGTCGGCGCGGCGTTGAACTTCTAGGACTTGTGCGTGGTCCTCGTCCTTCGACAAGCTCAGGATGAGGACCATTTTGGCGGCCGTTCACGAGAAAACCCATCCTGAGCCTGTCGAAGGACGAGGTTTCGGTCACGCCGACGGAAGACGGAGACATCGATGATCCTGGAACTCTTCGCGGCCGTGGCGCTGCAGGCGGCCGAAGCGCCCAAGGCCGATACGCCGGTCTTCGCGCGCAGGGCCGAGACGGTCCGTCGCTACGACGGCGCCGCCAGCCAGGGCGCGACGGCGGGACCCAACAACGTCTATTCGATCAGCAATTTCAAGCTGGTCCGCTTCGACAAGAAGACCGGCGAGAAGCGCGCGGAGTGGGTCGGCGACAAGGCCCGCTTCCCGCACATCAACTCCTGCGCGCTGATCGCCAAGGACCTGGTCTGCGCCAGCTCCAACTTCCCCGGCGTGCCGCAGGTCAGCACGGTCGAGATCTTCGATCCCATGACCCTGGCCCACCGGCGCAGCATCTCGCTGGGCCTGGGCACGGGGTCGGTGACCTGGGTCGATCGCCACGACGGCTTCTGGTGGGCGATGTTCGCCAACTATGACGGCAAGGGCGGCGAGCCGCCGCGCGACCATCGTCACACCACCCTGGTCAAGTTCGACGATCAGTGGCGACGCCTGGAGGCCTGGGCCCTGCCCGCCACGGTGCTGGACCGCATCGCGCCGATGAGCATTTCGGGCGGCGGCTGGGGTCCGGACGGCAAGCTCTATCTGAGCGGCCACGACCTGCCCGAGCTCTATGTGATGCAATTGCCGATGGGCGGCGGCGTTCTGGACCACCTGGAGACCGTCGGCATGGAAGCCGAGGGCCAGGCGATCGACTGGGACGAAAGTCAGCCGGGCACGTTGTACGGCATCACCCGCCGGACCAAGGAGATCCTGGCGATGAAGGTCCCGCCGGCGAAGTAACGAGGCTAGCCTTCGCCCTTCTCGGTCTTGGCCTTTTCCGCCAGCTTGGCCAGCACCCGGCCCCGGCCGCGCGACAGGGCGGTGATCACGCCCCGGAAGGTGCGGACCTCCTGCTCGGTCAGGCGGGCCCGGGCCAGCGGCACGCGCAGGTTCCGGACCATCGACGGCTTCTTCTCGGGCGGGTGATAAAAACCGGCCTTCTCCAGCTCGTCCTCGAGCTGGCCATAGAGGCCCAGCAGGGACGCCTGGTCGGCGGGGTCCTCGACGTTCTGCTCGAACTTGACCCACGGCCGGTCGTCGACCGTCATCTTCCATTCGTAGGCGTTGATCGACACGGCCTGGGCCAGGTTCAGCGACCGGAAGCGCTCGTCGATCGGGATGCTGACGATGGCCTGGCACAGGGCGATGTCGTGGGTCTCCAGCCCGGCGCGCTCGCCGCCGAACAGCAGGCCGACCTTGCGGCCCTGGGCGACGTCGTCAGCCAGCTGGCCGGCCGCCTCGCGCGGGGTCAGCACCGGCAGGCGCGTCTCGCGCGGGCGAGCGGTGGTGGCGAACACCAGCTTCAGGTCGGCGATCGCCTCTTCGAGGGTGTCGAACACCTTGGCGTTGTCCAGCGGCCAGGTCGCGCCCGAGGACGAGGGCCAGGCGCGCTCCTGCGGCCAGCCGTCGCGCGGCCGCACCAGGCGCAGGTCGGCGAGGCCGAAATTGGCCATCACGCGGGCCACGGCGCCGATGTTCTCGGCCAGCTGCGGCTCGTTGAGGATCACGCAGGGCGGAAGAGGCGCGGAAGCGGAAGGAGCGGCGTCGTTCATGCCTCCCTTTGCCGCCGCCGGGCGGTCTCGCGCAAGGTCTGAGTCGGCATCGACGGATCAAGTCCGCCTTTTCGGGCCCTCGCGCGTTACGGTCACGTTCGCCCTTACGAGACCGCTCCATGCTCCGTCGCACCGTCCTGCTTTCCGCCGCCGCCCTGCTCGCCGGCTGCCGCGACAAGCCGATGCTGGGCCAGCTGGAGCCGGTGTTCGACGGCAAGGACCTGACCGTCCAGTTCCAGGCCCTGGCCGACAAGGCCGCGCCCGGCGTGCTGGGCGTGGGGCTGCGCGACGTGCAGACCGGCCAGACCGTGGTGTTCAACGGCGACCGCCGCTTCCCCCTGCAGAGTGTGTTCAAGGCTCCGCTGGGCGCGGCCGTGCTGGCCGAGGTCGACGCGGGCCGGCTGAGCCTGGACGAGACGATCACCCTCCGCGACGTCGACCTGTCGCCGCCCTTCAGTCCGGTGGCCGACGCCTGGCCGGGCCGCACCGACTATACGATCGCCGAGCTGCTGGAGCGCGCCAGCGGGGCTAGCGACAACACCGCCGCCGACGTGCTGATGAAGAAGATCGGCGGTCCCGGCGCCGTGACCGCCTGGCTGTCGCTGAAGAACATCCACGAGTTCAACGTCGACCGCTACGAGCGTCAGCTGCAGCCCGACATCGCGGGCATGGCCTCGTTCCGCGAAGCCTGGAAGGGCGAGGCGGCCTATGGCGCCGTCCTGCGATCCATACCGCCGGCTCAGCGGCGCGCGGCGACGGCGGCCTATCTGACCGATCCGCGCGACACCGCTACGCCGGTAGCGGCCCTGGCCTTCCTGGAGGCCCTACGCAGCGGCCAGCTGCTGTCGAAGGCCTCGACCCAGAGGTTGCTGGCGATCATGACCAACACCACGACGGGCCCCAAGCGCCTGAGGGCCGCCCTGCCCGACGGCGCCAGCCTGGCCCACAAGACCGGCTGGGCGCGCACCGACCTGGGCATGAACCCGGCGACCAACGACATCGGGATCTACACGCTGAAAGACGGCCGGCAATTTGCGGTGGCGGTGTTCCTGTCCGGCTCGACGGCGTCGGACGACGACCGCGACGCGATCATCGCCGAGGTCGGGAGGATCGTGCTGAAGGCGGCGAAGGCGTAGTGCGGATCGATATTCAACCGACCCTCCCCAGGCATCCTGGCGAACGTTTGGATCTCTGCGTCACCCAACCAGCATCGTCATTCCGGGCCTTGTGCCCGGAACCCCTCTGTCCGCCGCAGGTGCGGATGGGGCGGCGCGCTGAGCGCGCCGCTGGCGCTTCACCTACAAGCTGAACCAGGGGTTCCGGGCACAAGGCCTGGAATGACGGGATTTATGGGCGGAGGTCGGTGGGCGTGAAATCCGCTTTTAGCCGGCGGCGCTGGCGGGCCCTGCGTCGCGGCCCATCCGGACGCCGGCCAGGGCGATCAGCAGCTGGTCGGGATGCAGCGGTTTGGCCAGGTGCAGGTCGGCGCCCGCCTCGCGCGCCGAGCCGACATGCTCTTCCATGGCGTTGGCGGTCAGCATGATGATCAGCACCGGCGCCAGCGACTTGGCCGCCTCGCGGGCCCGGATCGCACGCGTGGCGGTCAGGCCGTCCATCACCGGCATCTGCATGTCCATCAGGATGGCGTCGAAGGTCTGGCGCTCGACGGCCGCCACGGCGGCGGCGCCGTCCTCGACCATGGTCAGCTCGACGCCAAACGGCTCCAGCACCACCTCCACGACCTTGCGGTTGGTCGGATGGTCCTCGGCGACCAGGACCCGCAGGCCCTGCAGCGAGATCTCGTCCTCGAACCCCGCCTCGACGTCGACCAGGTCGCCCTCGCAGCGCGGCAGCGGCAGCTGAACCGAGAAGGTGGCCCCCGCCCCGACCACGGCCCGCGCGTCGATGCGGCCGCCCATCATCTCGGCCAGGGCGGCCGAGATTGACAGGCCAAGGCCCGTGCCGCCGAACTGGCGGGTGATCGACTGGTCGGCTTGCACGAAGCGCTTGAACAGGCGCTCGCGCACGGTGTCATCGAAGCCGACTCCGGTGTCGGCCACCGTGAACACCAGGAGTTCGTCGCGGCGCTCGACCGCCAGGGTGATCGTGCCCTGGGCGGTGAACTTCACGGCGTTGGCCAGGAGGTTGGACAGGATCTGGCTGATGCGGCCGGCGTCGCCCAGATAGACCCCCGCCGCGTCGGGCGAGACCGTCCAGTTGAAGATCAGGTTCTTGGCCGACGCCGCGGCGGCGTGCAGCTCGGCCATGCCGCGCACCAGGCGCTCCAGGTCGAACGGCGCGGGGGTCAGCTGGAACTGGCCCGCCTCGATCTTGGAGACGTCCAGGATGTCGCCCAGCACCTGCTCCAGCAGGCGTCCCGACGAGGTGACCAGCGCGGCCAGTTCGCGACGGACCTTGGGATCCTCTTCCTCGGCCAGGCGGTCGCCGATGGCGATGACGCCGTTCAGCGGCGTGCGCAGCTCGTGGCTCATATTGGCCAGGAACACCGACTTGGCCTGGTTGGCGCGCTCCAGCTCGGCGGTGCGCTCGGCCACGCGCTCTTCCAGCAGGCGAAGCAGCTCCTCGTTGCCCTGGCGCTGCTGGCGCAGGGTGCGGGCGAAGTCGCCGATCTCGTCCTTGCGGGCCTCGACCGCCATGATCTCCTTGCGGTCGGTGCTTTGCTGGGCCTGGGCCAGGACGCCCAGGGGCCAGGCCACCTCGCGGCTGATCACCCGATACAGCAGCACCAGCTGGATCAGCACGCCCAGCACGCCGAACAAAAGCACCCACGAGGCGGTCTTCAGCGACGACAGCACCAGGTCGTCCGACGGGAAGGTCATCAGGAACCACCAGTTGGGCTCCTTCAGGCGGCCATAGGCGATGATCCGGTCGTTTCGCTTGTCGCGGATGGCCCCGACGTCGCGGCCTTCGGCCTTGATCTGCTGGATCACCTCACGCGCATGGGTCTGACGCTCGGCCTCGCGCAGGCGGCCGACGTCGACCACGCCGTTGCGGGCCAGGCCCTGGGCGGCGATCAGCTCGCCGTCGTCGGCGACGATCAGGTTGCTGCCGCCCGGCAGGGCCTCGGCCACGGCCCGCTCCAGATAGGCGTTGAGCGACAGGCTGGTGCCCCACGCGCCCATGAACTGGTTGTGGAAGTAGTAGGGCGTCACGCAGGCGGCGTTCAGGCCCCGGCCGCTGGGGTCGGAGATCAGGCGGCGCAGCTTGGTGCAGCGCATCGACCGGCCGGGATTGCCCTCCGGCACGGAGATCTGGACCATCTCCTCCTTGGAGATGTCCAGGGTCGGCGGGGCGTCGCGGCGGTAGTACAGCAGCTTGTCCTGCCGCTTGGGGCCGAACATCACCATCCGGGTCTTGGGCGTGAAGAAGTAGAAGTTGTCGTAGTGCTGGATCTCGGTCTCGCCGGTGTTGGCCACGACCTCCATGGCCGAGACGAACAGAGCCTTCTCGCCACGGGTCAGATTGTCGGCCTTGGGCAGGTAGCCGCCGATGCCATAGACGAAGTGCGGCCCCTCGCGGGCCCCGTCGAAGAGTGCGGGCGCCGTGCGACGGGTGCCGTCGCCATGATCCAGATAGAGCCTGGTGAACTCGGTCTGGGCGTCGGCCGCATCACGGCTTTCCAGGCGCATGGTCAGGGCCTGACTGGCCGCGTCGTGCACCTTGACCAGGTCAGAGAACAGTCGATCCTCGGACTTCACCCGCTCGCCGACATATTCGGCCAGGTGGCGCATCTGGGTGTCGGCGGCGCTCTTCTGCACGAAGACGAAGGCCACGGCCGTCGCCACACCGGTCACGGCGATGGACAGCACCGCGACGATCGTCAGCAGCCGCCGGGCCAGCGGCGAGGTCATCTCGGTGTTGGGGCGAAGGCTGATCACGCCTTGTCTGTTCCTTCCACCTCGTTTCGAGGGGCTTAAGCCCATTCCAGAACGCTAAACGGCCCTCGCGGCCCTAGAACTGTCGCCTCGTCCAACCGAGCCGCTTTTCCCTTTACGCGCAACAGTCTATAGCGACCCGGTCCGCGCCGCTCCTGGGCCCTGTGCGCCAAAGAGTCACAGGCGCGCCACCGCCAGAGGAAAGCCCCCGCAATGGCCAAGATCAAAGTCGCCAATCCCGTCGTCGACATGGACGGCGACGAAATGACCCGCATCATCTGGAAGCTCATCAAGGATAAGCTGATCTTCCCGTACCTGGACCTGGAGCTCGACTACTACGACCTGTCGGTCGAGAATCGCGACGCCACCAACGACCAGGTGACCATCGACGCGGCCGAAGCCACCAAGAAGCACGGCGTGGCCGTCAAGTGCGCGACCATCACCCCCGATGAGCAACGCGTCACCGAGTTCAATCTCAAGAAGATGTGGAAGTCGCCCAACGGCACGATCCGCAACATCCTGGGCGGCGTGATCTTCCGCGAGCCGATCATCTGCCAGAACGTGCCGCGCCTGGTGCCGGGCTGGACCCAGCCGATCATCGTCGGCCGTCACGCCTTCGGCGACCAGTACAAGGCCACCGACTTCCTGTTCCCCGGCAAGGGCACCCTGACGATCAAGTTCGTCGGCGAAGACGGCCAGACGATCGAGCACGAAGTGTTCAAGGCTCCGTCCTCGGGCGTCGCCATGGGCATGTACAACCTCGACGATTCGATCCGCGACTTCGCGCACGCCTCGTTCGCCTACGGCCTGAACCGCAACTATCCGGTCTATCTCTCGACGAAGAACACGATCCTCAAGGCCTATGACGGCCGCTTCAAGGATATTTTCCAGGAGATCTTCGACGCCGAATACGCCGACAAGTTCAAGGCCGCCGGCATCCACTACGAGCACCGCCTGATCGACGACATGGTCGCCTCGGCGCTGAAGTGGTCGGGCGGCTATGTCTGGGCCTGCAAGAACTACGACGGCGACGTGCAGTCGGACATCGTCGCCCAGGGCTTCGGTTCGCTGGGCCTGATGACCTCGGTGCTGATGACCCCGGACGGCAAGACGGTGGAAGCCGAAGCCGCCCACGGCACCGTGACCCGTCACTATCGCCAGCATCAGAAGGGCGAGAGCACCTCGACCAACTCGATCGCCTCGATCTTCGCCTGGACCCGTGGCCTGGCCCACCGCGCCAAGCTCGACGACAACCAGGACCTGGCCAACTTCGCCGCCACCCTGGAGAAGGTCTGCGTCGACACCGTCGAGAGCGGCTTCATGACCAAGGATCTGGCCCTGCTGGTCGGCGACAAGCAGTCGTGGCTGACCACCGAAGGCTTCCTCGACAAGATCGACGAGAACCTGAAGAAGGCCATGGCCTAGGACTTGATCCGCCCCCTATGGGGGCGGACGACCGCGAAGCGGTCAGGTGGGGGCAAGGGGTTCGGTTCGCCGAACTCGCCCCCTCCGCGCTTCGCGCTCCTCCCATAGGGGGAAGACGTATCCAACGAACGCCTCTCGGGAAACCGGGAGGCGTTCTGCGTTTCAGCGCACCGCCGAGCGGGCCGTCGGCTCCAGGCGCAGCCGCTGGCGCACCCACGCGCCCGAGGCGCGCACGGCGGCCAGGCAGGCGGCGTGGGCCATGGGGTCGGGGAAACTGGCCAGCCAGACCAGCACCTGCTCGCCTTCGCGCACCGGCAGGCGCGGAAAGGTGTTGGCGGCCGGTTCGGTGACCCACCAGGCCAGGACCTGGGCGCCGGCGCGCTCCAGGTCGGATCGGGTCTCGCGCTCGAAGCGGGCCTCGGCGTCCGGCTCCAGGGCCTGGATGGTGATAGCGATCAGCGCACCGGTCGCCGACGCTGTGACGTTCGCGCCAGGCCGCAGCAGCAGGACGTCATCGCTGTCGATCATGGTGGCGTTGGCGGCCTCGCGATGCGCCGCCCAGGCGGGTCCGCCGTAGAAGGCGGTCAGGGCTTCGCGCCGCTGGTCCATGTCACGAAAGCCGCGCAGCCAGACGAAGCGGTCGGGATGGTCCAGGTCGCGGAACAGGCCGATCAGCGTGATCCCCGCCGCCGTCTGGGTCTCGACGAACTCACGCTCGAACAGCGCGATCAGCGTCTCGCGCTGCTCGGGATGCAGGGTGTACTGACGAAGCTCGACGACTTTGAGGTCCGGGGTCATGGGCGCGCCTCCTGGCGCGGCACGATCTAGCGCGCGCGATGGCCAGAAGCTGTCAGCAAGCCGTACCCGGATCGCGTAAGCCAGCGCCAGGGCAGGCTTGACGAAGCTCTGCCATTTGTCTGGAACCCGACGGACGATTTCGCCCACGCGGGGCATGACAGGCGCGGGACGCGCTGACGACGGAAGGCACTCTCCAGCATGCGCGACCTGATCGCCGCCGATGTGGCCGCCGTTGGCAAGATCGACGTCGTGCCCAAGATCCTGGAAGTGATCTGCCGCACCACGGGCATGGGCTTCGCCGCCGTCGCCCGCGTCACCGAGGACAAGTGGGTGGCCTGCGCCGTGCGCGACGAGATCGCCTTCGGCCTCAAGCCCGGCGGCGAGCTGGAGCTGAAGACCACCATCTGCGACGAGATTCGCGCCAGCGGCGCGGCGGTGGTCATCAACCACGTGGCCCAGGACCCGGCGTTCCGCGACCACCACACCCCGGCCAAGTACGGCTTCCAGAGCTATATCTCGACGCCCATCCATCATGACGGCGCCTTCTTCGGCACCCTGTGCGCCATCGACCCGCGCCCGTTCGACCTGAAGGCCTCCAACGCCCTCGCGACCTTCGAGATCTTCGCCGAACTGATCGGCAGCCATCTGGATGCCCAGCAACGCCTGGAACGCAGCGAGGCGGCCCTGCTGGGCGAGCGCGAGAGCGCCGAGCTGCGCGAGCAGTTCATTGCCGTGCTAGGCCACGACCTGCGCAACCCGCTGGCCGCCATCGCCGGCGGCGCGCGCCTGCTGCGCAAGTCGCCCGAGCCGGACAAGCGCGAGTTCATCCTGGGCCAGATGGAGCACAGCGTCACCCGCATGGCCGGGCTGATCGACGACGTCATGGACTTCGCCCGTGGTCGCCTGGGCGGTGGCCTCGACGTCGACCCGCGTCCCAACGCCCAGATCGAGGAAGCCCTCAACCAGGTGCTGGCCGAGTTCCGCAGCGCCCAGCCGCTACGCGCCGTCCACGCCGAGATGAAGCTGGACCAGCCGGTGGCCTGCGACAGCCGGCGGGTGGCGCAACTGCTGTCGAACCTGGTGGCCAACGCCCTGACCCACGGCGCGCCCGACCAGCCGGTGACGGTGCGGGCCACTACGGCGGACGGCCGCTTCGAGCTGTCGGTGGCCAACGCCGGCGATCCGATCCCGCCCGAGACCGCCAAGCGCCTGTTCCGCCCCTTCACCCGCGCCTCCGACGATCCCCACCAGCAGGGCCTGGGCCTGGGTCTCTACATCGCCACCGAGATCGCCCACGCCCATGCCGGCGCGCTCAGCGTGGCGTCGGATGCGGCCGAGACGCGTTTCACCTTCAGCATGCCGCTGCGCGGCGACTGACCTCTCCGACTTGGTCTCTTTGCGCGCGAACGGCCTTGCGGCGAAGCTGGAAGTACCCCTTCTATGCGACGTTAACCTTTAGGACCCGTCGATGACCTTGCAGAAGCGGATCTGGGACCTGATCGTCCTGGCCATCTTCATCTTCGCGGCGGCCTTCGCCTCGGCGCCCTGGTTCGCGTTCCGGGCCCTGAAGGCGGCGGCCCAGTACGAGGACGTGCAGGCCATCGGCGAGCTGGTCGACTTCCCCGCCGTGCGCCGCAGCCTGACCGGCCAGCTGCACGAAGACGCCCCGGTGGCGGCCGCCGAGCCGCCGTCGATCTGGCGCGATCCGCTGGGCGCCATGCGCCGGGCCATCGAGCCGATCGCCCCGCCCGAACCCCAGGTCGACCGCTACCTGACCATCGCCGGCATCTCGGCCCTGACCCGCGGCTATGCGCCCGGAACCGCGCCGGCCGGCCCCGCGCGCCCCGACACGGCGACCGGGAAGGTCAAGGCCGTGGTCCAGGGCCCCTACCCCACGATCGCCTATTGGGACCCCAACCGCGTCCGCGTGGCCATGAAGCGTCCCGGCGCGCCCGAACGGGTCACGGTGTTCACCTTCCAGCGCAAGGCGCTGTTCACCTGGAAGCTGGTCCACATCCGCCTGCCGCGCGAGGAGCGGTAGGGTCTGTTCGCGGCCCTCGCCCTTCGACAGGCTCAGGGTGGGGACCAAGGCAGGCCTCGGCGGCAGAACCTCATCCTGAGCGTGTCGAAGGACGAGGTTTGCGGCTCCGCGCGCCCGTCGTCACCGCGCTGTCAAACTAGGCTGCTACCGCCCGGACCTGACCTTCCGGAGCGCGCCCTCTATGATCCTCCCTATCCGGGCGCTCGCCGTCGCGGCCCTGCTGGCCAGCACAAGCCCGGCCAATGCTCAGCCTCTGGCCTACCGCACGCCCAACGTCGCTACCGACCCAGGCGCGGTGTCGATCGACTTCGCCGGAACGACCTTCGTCAACCACGGCCTGGTCGGCGCGGGCCAACTGGCGGCCGCCACCCGCGACTTCAAGGGCGACACCCTGGGCTCGTTCTCGTCGATGGCCATCACCGACTGGAAGCGCCTGCCCGACGGGACCTATGCCGGGACCCTGACCACCCTGCCCGATCGCGGCCCCAACGCCGTGGGCTCGATCGTCGGCACCTCGGACTACGCCAACCGCCTGCACCGCTTCGTCCTGACCTTCGCGCCGGCCGGCGACGGCGCAGCCGCGCCGAACCAGGTGAAGCTGACCCCGACGGGCGGCCTCATCCTGAAGGACGCCCAGGGCCGCCCGATGACCGGCCTGGAGCCCACCGATCCGGCCATCGCCGGCCGCACCAGCCTGGACAGCGAAGGCCTGGCCCTGACGGCCGACGGCGGCTTCTACGTCTCCGACGAATATGCGGCGGCGGTCTATCGCTTCGACAAGACCGGCGCGCTGAAGGGCGTGATCCCGCCCGTTCCCGCCCTGGCCCCGACGACCGGCGGCAAGCTGAACATCACCGGCCTCTCCGCCCCCGACACCGGCCGGCGCAATAACCAGGGCCTGGAAGGCGTCAGCCTCATTCCCGGCGGCAAGCGCCTGGCCACCCTGCTGCAGAGCGCGACGGTGCAGGACACCGCGCCCGGCAAGGACGCCGAGCAGACCCGCGCCAACACCCGCCTGTTCGTCTACGACATCGGCAAGACGGCGACCCCGGCCAAGCCGATCGCGGATTATGTCGTCCAGCTGCCGATCGTGCGCGCCAAGGGTGACGGCGGCGGGCCCGACAAGACCGCCGCCCAGTCCGAACTGCTGGCCCTGAACGATCACCAGTTCCTGGTCCTGGCCCGCGACGGCAATGGACGCGGCAATGGCTCGGCCCGCCCGGCGGTCTATCGCAGCGTGCTGCTGATCGACACCGCGGGCGCCACCAACCTAGCCGGCACGGCCTACGAGACCACGACCAAGCCCATCGCCCCGAGCGGCGTGCTGGAGCCCTCGATCACGCCGGTGAAGCAGACCCAGCTGGTCAATATCATCAACCCGGTCCAGCTGGCCCGCCTGGGCCTCAACCTCGACAACGCCGCCACCAACCGCTTCACCCTGCCCGAGAAGCTGGAGGCCCTGGCCGTGGTCCCGGTGCTGGATCCCAAGACGCCGGATGACGTCTTCCTGTTCATCGGCTCGGACAACGACTTCGAGACCCGCGACGGCAGGGTCGGCGGTGTGGCGTTCGACGCCGAGGTCAAGGCGGCCGACGGCTCGCCGGCCGGCGACAACGACAACCTGATCCTGGTCTATCGCCTGACCCTGCCCGGTTGGGGCGCCGCCCACCGCTAGCGAGAGCCTCGACAGGGTGCTATCGGCGAAGCTCACCTCTCCGCCGGAACCGCCGCCCTTGCTCCAGATCGACCTCGTGCTCGGCGTCCTGGCGCGGGTGCTGCCGTTCTTCCTGCTGGTCGGGGCCGGCGTGGCCCTGGTGAGGCTGCGTCTGCTGGACGACGGCATGGCGCGCGGCCTGTCGGCCTATGTGTTCTGGATCGGCTTTCCGGCCCTGCTGATCCACTCGCTGTCGGCGATCGGCGCGCCGGGACCGGCCCTGGCCGTAGGCCTGGCCGCCTTCGCCGGCGCGGCGCTGGCGGTGATGCTGTTGTTGCTCGTGCTGGGGCTGACCCTGGGCTGGACCCGCGAGGAGCGGGCCGGCGCGGCCCTGGCCGGCGGCCTGGGCAACAGCGCGTTCCTGGGCTTGCCTGTCGCGGCCGCCGTGCTGGGTCCCGAGGCCGCACGGCTGGCCGCCGGGGTCGTGGCGGTGGACTTCGTGCTGGTGGCCGCCACCGGCATCGCCCTGCTGGGCTGGGCCTCGGGGCGGTCGATCCCCCGCTCGGTCGTCCAGGCGCTGAGCAACCCCATCGTCGCCGCGTCGCTGATCGGCGTCTTCCTGGCGCTGTTCAGCCTGAAACTGCCCAGCCTGCTGGACCGCGCCGTCAGCGCCGCCGCCGCTTCGGGCAGCCCCGTGGCCCTGGTCGCGCTGGGCGCGGCCCTGGCCTTGCGCGATCCGGACGCCGCCGCTGCGCCGCGCTCGGGGCCGGTGATCGCCGCGTCGGTCGCCAAGCTGGTCGCCCTGCCGATCCTGACCTGGCTGTTGGTCGGCTTAACCGAAGCGCCGCTGGCCTTCCGGCTGGGCGCGACCTTGCTGGCCGCCACGCCGACCGCGGTCAATGTCTTCATCCAGACCCGGACCCTGGGCGTCTTCGCGCGCGGCGGAGCACGGACCGTGGCCCTGACCACGGCCTTGTCCGCCCTGACCCTGTCGGTCGTCGCGCTGCTGCTGACACATGCTGGCGCCGCGCCTGGCTAAGCTCTCCGGCAGGAGGACTTCCCATGATCAGCTACATCACCATCGGCGCCAGCGACATCGATCGCGCCGGCGCCTTCTATGACGCGGCGCTGGGCGCGCTGGGCAGCAAGCGGCTGTGGCGACAGGGCGACTGGATCGGCTATGGTCCCGACGAGGACCACGCCACGGTGATGATCTGCGCGCCCGAGAACGGCCTGCCCGCCAAGGCCGGCAACGGGATCATGGTCGGGCTGAAGGCCGAGACCCCCGAGCAGGTCGACGCCTTCCACGCCGCCGCCATGGCCCACGGCGGCGAATGCGCCGGCCCGCCCGGACCGCGCCCGGCCTATGGCGAGGGCTATTACCTGGCCTATGTGCGCGACCCGGACGGCAACAAGCTGTCGGCCTTCCTGAAGGGCTGATCGACGTCTGGCGTCGTGCGGGGTCCTCGTCCTTCGACAGGCTCAGGATGAGGACCATTTGACCGCTGTTCAGTAGAGAACCTCATCCTGAGCTTGTCGAAGGACGAGGGTCTCGGCTCCGCTGCCCCAGCGATCCCCGTCCTACTGCGCCCGCGCGGCGTACCTCTGGCCCGTCATCAGGTTGGAGGTCGGCGCGCCGCCGGGCGGACCCTGGTCGCCGCCCCGCCAGCCTGTCGGACACTCGCCCAGGCGGCGATAGCGGCGTGCCTGAACCACCTTGCCGCCGGCCGCCTGCAACGGCTGCAGGGCGAAGCGCACCGTGAAGTCGCCGACGGCCTGGCGGGTTATCGACAGGTAGCGGCCATAGCGCAGGCCGCCGGCCTGGCAGCGGGCGACGTGTTCGGCGGCTGTGTCTGTCGCCGGGTCGCCATAGGGCACGCAGGGCTGGCCGTTGATGTTGGGCTCGATCCGGGTGAACGACCCGACCAGCTCCGGGTTGGCGCAGATGTCGACGGCGCCCGTCCGGCCGCCGGAATCCTCGACCACCTCGGCCCTCCAAAGGGCCGAGGGCGCGATGCCGCCGTACTCCCGGCGCGCTTCGTGTTGCCCGCAGGCGGCGAGCGCGAGCAACAGGCTGGCGGCGACCACCGCCTTGGCCCAGGACCGATGGCTGCTGGTCGACATGCGCCCTCCGATGAAATTACGTTCGTAACTCGATAAGAAGAGCGATCGCCTCCGTCGTCAAGCGCGCACAGAAAAGGGGACGCCTCACAGCGTCCCCTTCGGGTTTCGAAGCTGGCCGTGAAGCCTACCCCGCCATAGCCGCCTTGATGGCGTCCAGGCCGTCCTGGGCCTTGGTCGCATCGGGCGCGCCGCCCTGGGCGAAGTCGGCCTTGCCGCCCGCGCCCTGACCGCCCATGGCCAGCACGGCGGCCTTGGCGAGGTCGGCGGCGCTGAACTTGCCGGTCAGGTCGGCGGTGACCGCCACCGTCACGGCGGCCTTGCCGTCGCTGGTGCCGACCAGGGCGACGACGCCGCTGGTCAGCTGCTTCTTGAACTCCTCGGCCACGCCGCGCAGCTCCTTGCCGCCGACGCCGTCCAGGATCTTGCCGATCAGGGCCGTGCCGTTGACGTCCTCCGGACCCGAGGCCGCGCCGCCGCCGCCCAGGGCCAGTTGCTTCTTGGCCTCGGCCAGCTGCTTTTCCAGCGACTTGCGCTCGGCGATCAGGGCCTCGACGCGGGAGCCGACCTCGCTGACTGGGGTCTTGAACTGCTCGGCCAGGGCCTTGGCGACGCCGGCCTGGTCCAGCAGGAAGCGGCGGGCCGCCTCGCCGGTCAGGGCCTCGATGCGGCGCACGCCGGCGGCCACGCCCTGCTCGGAGACGATCTTGAACAGCGCGATATCGCCGGTGCGGGCCACGTGGGTGCCGCCGCACAGCTCGACCGAATAGGCCTTGCCGGCGTCGGTCAGCGACTTGCCCAGGGTCAGCACCCGGACGCTGTCGCCATACTTCTCGCCGAACAGCGCGATGGCGCCGGCCTCGATGGCCTCCTGCGGGGCCATTTCCTTGGTCTCGGCCGGGACGTTCTGGCGGATGACCTCGTTGACCTCGGCCTCGATGCGCTCGATCTCGTCGGGCGACAGCGGACCGCCGTGACTGAAGTCGAAGCGCATGCGGTCGCCGTCGACCATCTGGCCCTTCTGGGCGACGTGCGGGCCCAGCACATGGTGCAGGGCGGCATGCACCAGGTGGGCGGCCGAGTGGTTGGCGCGGGTGGTGGTGCGCTTGGCGGCGTCGACGCTGACCACGACGCTGTCGCCGACCTTCAGGTCGCCGGCCAGTTCGACCTTGTGGACATAGAGCTCGCCGGCCTGCTTCTGGGTGTCGAGCACCGCGCTCTCGCGGCCGTTGGCCTCGAGGACGCCGGTGTCGCCGGCCTGGCCGCCGCTCTCGGCGTAGAAGCTGGTGCGGTCCAGCAGGACCTCGACGGTCAGGCCGGCCGTGGCCGACTCGACCTCGGTTCCGTCGACGACGATGGCCTTCACGACGCCCGTGGTCTCGGTGGTCTCGTAGCCCACGAAGTCGGTGGCGCCGGCCTTTTCCTTGATCGAGAACCAGGCCGCGGCCGCGCCCTGCTGGCCCGAACCGGCCCAGTTGGCGCGCGCCATGGTGCGCTGACGGTCCATGGCCACGTCGAAGCCGTCGGTGTCGACCGTGATGCCCTTGGCGCGCACGGCGTCCTGGGTCAGGTCCAGCGGGAAGCCGTAGGTGTCGTAGAGCTTGAAGGCCGTCTCGCCGTCCAGCACGCCGCCCGAGGACAGGTTGGCGGTGGCCTCATCCAGCAGGCCCATGCCGCGGCCCAGGGTGACGCGGAAGCGCTCTTCCTCCTGACGCAGGGTCTCGACGATCGAGGCCTCGGCGCGGCGCAGTTCCGGATAGGCCTGGCCCATCTCGGCCACCAGGGTCGGGGCCAGGCGGTGCATCAGGGGCTCGTTCGCGCCCAGCAGATAGGCGTGGCGCATGGCCCGGCGCATGATCCGGCGCAGCACGTAGCCACGGCCTTCGTTCGACGGCGTGACGCCGTCGGCCAGCAGGAACGAAGACGAGCGCAGGTGGTCGGCGATCACCCGGTGCGACGGGGCCTGGGCGCCCTCGGCCTTGACGCCGGTCAGCTCGACGCTGGCGGCGATCAGGGTCTTGAAGAGGTCGATGTCGTAGTTGTCGTGCACGCCCTGCAGGACGGCGGCGACCCGCTCAAGGCCCATGCCGGTGTCGATCGAGGGCTTGGGCAGCGAGACGCGCTCGCCGCCGGCCAGCTGCTCGAACTGCATGAAGACCAGATTCCAGATCTCGATGAAGCGGTCGCCGTCTTCATCCGGGCTGCCCGGAGGGCCGCCGGGGATGCCCTCGCCGTGGTCGAAGAAGATTTCCGAGCACGGGCCGCAGGGGCCGGTGTCGCCCATGGACCAGAAGTTGTCGCTGGTCGGGATGCGGATGATGCGGTCGTCGCCGAGGCCGGCGATCTTCTTCCACAGGTCGGCCGCCTCGTCGTCGGTGTGGTAGACCGTAACCAGCAGCTTGTCCTTGGGCAGGGCGAAGTCGCGGGTCAGCAGGGTCCAGGCGTGGGTGATCGCCTGTTCCTTGAAGTAGTCGCCGAACGAGAAGTTGCCCAGCATCTCGAAGAAGGTGTGGTGGCGGGCGGTGTAGCCGACATTGTCGAGGTCGTTGTGCTTGCCGCCGGCGCGGACGCACTTCTGCGAGCTGACCGCGCGCGGATGCGGCGGGGTCTCGGCGCCCGTGAAGACGTTCTTGAACGGCACCATGCCCGCATTGACGAACAGCAGGGTCGGATCGTTCTGCGGCACCAGCGGCGCGGACGGCGTGATCGCGTGATCGGCCTTGCCGAAATAGTCGAGGAAGGCGCCGCGGATCTCGTTCAGCTTAGGCATGGGTGTCTCGAGGTCTTTAACAGGTCCGGCTGTCCGGAGTTGGCGCTGCATAGCGCGGTTTTCGGCGGAGTGGAAACCACGTTGGATGTGGGGGCTGGGCGCAAGCGGATAAAGGGCGGTTGATCCTCCCCCTGAAGGGGGAGGTGGTTGCGTAGCGACCGGAGGGGGAAGCGCCGCACGCTTGCAATTTCCCTCTCCGTCGGCTGCGCCGACACCTCTCCCGTCAGGGAGAGGATATTCGCGCCGCGCCCTTTCCCCTCCGGCCCTGCGGGCCGCCTCCCCCTTCAGGGGGAGGATGAACGAAAACGGACGCCTGGCATGGGGTCCAGGCGTCCGGGGGATCGCGGCCGTCGCGGCGGGGTCGCTGCGGGCTTTAGATAGGCGGGAGTCGCCCGCAGCTGTGCGAGAGGCCGCGAAACCTCTGAGGCGACGGACTATTCGTCGTCGCCATCCTCGGGACCGCCGACCAGCAGTTCTTCCTCGATCTTCTGGGAAGACTTGCGGACCGCCATTTCGATCTCGTTGGCCAGGTCCTTGTTGGCCTTCAGGAACTCGCGGACGTTGTCGCGACCCTGGCCGATGCGCTGGCTGTTGTAGGAGAACCACGAGCCGGCCTTGTCGATCACCCCGGCCTTGACGCCCAGGTCGATGATCTCGCCCAGCTTGGAGATGCCCTCGCCGTACATGATGTCGAACTCGACCTCGCGGAACGGCGGGGCCACCTTGTTCTTGACCACCTTCACGCGGACGTTGTTGCCGATGATCTCGTCGCGGTTCTTGACCGAACCGGTGCGGCGGATGTCCAGGCGCACTGAGGCGTAGAACTTCAGGGCGTTGCCGCCCGTCGTGGTTTCCGGGCTGCCGTACATCACGCCGATCTTGTGACGGATCTGGTTGATGAAGATGACGATGGTGTTGGTCTTGTTGATCGAGCCGGTCAGCTTGCGCAGGGCCTGGCTCATCAGGCGGGCTTGAAGGCCCGGCAGGCTGTCGCCCATCTCGCCTTCGATTTCGGCCTTCGGCGTCAGGGCCGCGACCGAGTCGACGACCACGATGTCGACGGCGCCCGAGCGCACCAGGGTGTCGGTGATCTCGAGGGCCTGTTCGCCGTTGTCGGGCTGCGAGACCAGCAGGTTGTCGAGATTGACGCCCAGCTTGAACGCGTAGGACGGGTCCAGGGCGTGTTCGGCGTCGACGAAGGCGGCGGTGCCGCCGGCCTTCTGGACCTCGGCCACCACGTGCAGGGCCAGGGTGGTCTTGCCCGAGCTTTCCGGACCATAGACCTCGATCACCCGGCCCTTGGGCAGGCCGCCGATGCCCAGGGCGATGTCCAGGCCGAGCGAGCCGGTGGAGACCGACTCCATCTCGACCTTGCCCTTGTCGCCCAGCTTCATCACCGAGCCCTTGCCGAACGCCCGGTCGATCTGAGCCAGCGCGGCCTCGAGCGCGCGTTGCTTGTCGCCGTCTTCCTTGCCCACGAGTTTCAAAGCCGCCTGATTGCTCATTGGAGATGCGCCCTTATTCCATGATTCCGCCCGACCAAGCCGGGCTTCGCGTTTCGCGCGCCCAACGATCCGAGGAACACCCAAAGACGTACCGCCTTTGTTCCGTGTTCGCAAGATGTTCTTTTCGGCGAGCGAGGTTGATCCGTCGCCGGTTCGGGGAGGTTGGACACGCGCCGCGCCGCCCTGTTCCGGTGACTCCCTATGTGACGGCGGCCTACGACAGTTTCGGTCGCATCCAGAAGTCGGAGATCAAGGAGGCTCAGGCGCGGCCCAGCAGGCCCTTCAACGACCGCCGGGCGCGCGACAGGATTCGCCTCGCCAGGCTGGGCGGCGGCGACGGACGCGGCAGCGGCGAGACGACGTCGCCGAAATTGCGCGACCAGAGAATGTCGCGGCGCGTCACCCGAGCCGGCGAGCCCAGCGCGACCACGTGGGCCGGGATCTCGCCCGACACCAGGGCGCCGGCCCCGATCACGCTGCCCGAGCCGATCCGCGCGCCCTTGAGGATCACCACGCCGCGCCCGATCCACACATGGTCGCCGATGTGGATGGAGCGAGCCGGATTGATCCGCTCGCAGGTGAAGCCGTCATAGATCGGATGCATGTCGCTGACGTCCATATGGATGTCGGTCGAGAACAGGCAGTCCTTGCCGATGACGATCTCGGCGGCCTCGTGCATCGTCAGGGCCACGGTGTTGAAGGTGGTGGTCTGGCCGATGCGCACCACCGCGCCCTCGCCCCGCACGATGTGGATCAGGCCTGCCAGCTGGCAGTCGTCCTCGATCTCGACCAGGCAGCCCGAGCCGCGGATGATGATGTCGATGTCCAGGACCACGTTGCGGCCGACGCGCAGCACGTTGCGCTGGCCCTCGACGATGATCCGTCCCCGCGCCTCGCTATGGAGGTCCACGATCGCGTCATCGGCGACGAATTCGACGGCCATCGGCGCCCACGCATTTCCCGGGCCGGCGCGCCGCCAGCGATACCCGACCGTTCTCAGAGGAAAGCCAACGCGCGTCAAGATCGCCGTGCCGGCGGCCTTTCAAAGCCCTTGCGGCCCTGATCCCCGAAGCGGGTAGCGCGACAGGACGCCGCAGGCGACGGCCCTGCGGCGAAAGGGGTCTTTAAGACGCGCGTGAGACGGTTCGCCCACCTTGGGGGACTATAGCCTTGTCCATCGATCCGCGCCGTCTTCTGGGCCTGGCGTTCGCCAGCGCCGATCTGTTGCTCGAGATCGAGAACGGTCAGGTGATCCTGGCCCTCGGCGCGGCCCAGAGAATGATGGGCCAGGACGAGCGCACGCTGATGGGGCGCGCATGGCGTGACCTGTTCACCGCCGCCGACCGTCCGCTGATCGATTCCGTGATGACCGCCCTGACCGATGGCTTCCGCCGCGGCCCCCTCACCGTGCGCATGGCCGGCGAGCCGGCGCGCCATGTCAGCCTGACCTTGCGGGCCCTGCCCGAGAACGGCGGCCGGGTTTCGGTGTCGGTCACCGCCGCCCTCGCTCCGGCCGGCGGCCTGGACGCCTCGGGCCTGCGCTCCCGCGAGAACTTCGAGGACATCGCTCGCGGCCTGTTCGAGGCCGCCCGCGTCACCGGCCTGGAGCTGGAGCTGGCGATGGTCGACTTCGCCGGCCTGGATTCGCTGCGCGAGCAGCTGTCGGCGCGCGAGGCCCACGCCCTCGACATCAAGCTGGCCGGCGCGGTGCGGGCCGAGTCCCACGCCGGCGGCATGGCCACCCAGCTGTCGCCCGAGCGCTACGCGCTGGTGCGCACCAAGTCCGACCATCCCGACGACATGGCCCAGCGCCTGACCAAGGCCACGACCCTGGAAGCCAGCGCCCACGTCGTGCCGCTGGACGGCGGCGTCGCCCCGGCGCGCGGCCTGAAGGCCCTGCGCTACGCCCTAGACGACTTCCTGCGCGAGGGCCTGAAGGACACCCCGCCGATGACCCTGTCGGAGGCGATGAACCGCTCGGTGCAGCGCACCCTGGCCCGCGCCGGCGCCCTGGGCGCGGCCGTCAGCCAGCGCCGCTTCACCCTGGCCTTCCAGCCGGTGGTCAACCTGTCGACGGGCGTCGCCCATCACCATGAGACCCTGGTGCGCTTCGAGGACGGCGGCAGCCCCTTCGCCCTGATCCGCATGGCCGAGGAGTTCGATCTGATCGAGGAGCTCGACCACGCTATCGTCGAGCAGGCCGTCAAGCGCATCGCCCAGGACCGCACCAATGAGCTGAAGCTGGCCGTCAACGTCTCGGGCCGCACGATCGTCAACGAGGGCTTCGTCGACCACGTCACCCGCACGCTGAAGGACCATCCCAGCGCCAGGAACCGGCTGATCTTCGAGATCACCGAGACCGCCGCCATCGACGACCTGCCCCGCGCCAACCGCCACATCCAGGGCCTGCGCGAGATGGGCTCCCTGGTCTGCCTGGACGACTTCGGCTCGGGCTCGGCCTCGTTCGCCTATCTGCAGGAACTGACGCTGGACATCGTCAAGATCGACGGCCGCTACGTGCGCGAACTGGCCGCCAACGGCCGCGACGGCGCCATGGTGCGCCGCTTGGTCGAGCTGTGCAGAGACCTGAAGATCCGCACCGTCGCCGAAATGGTCGAGACGGTCGAGGTCGAGGACGTGGTGCGCAAGGCCGGCGTCGACTTCGCCCAGGGCTGGCTGTTCGGCAAGCCGGCCGACACCCCGCAACCGGCCCTGAAGCCCGCCGCAGCCATCAAGCCCCTGGCGCGCCGCGCCGGGGCCTCGGAGAGCTGGGGGTAGTCTTATCGTCCTTTTCCCTTTGCGGGAGACGGTGTCGGCCAAAAGGGTGACGGATACACAGTTACCGATAAAGCTGATCGCCGTCGTCGAAAGCGGACATGCCGAAGGTCTGTTCGAGGTGGAAAGCGGTCATCGGGACCGGCCCGGCAAAGCCGGTCCCTTTGTCCTCAGATCACCGAGCCGAGAGCTTGTCGAATAGCAATTTCGACGGCCGAGTAATCACCGTCGCTCCGTTCCAGGCGCAATGGCTGCTTCGGGAGCAACGGCGGTTGAGCGAGGAACCGGGGCGTTATTCCGTGATGCGCCTGGGCTGCATGAACAAGAAACGGGTGGCAGAGGAAGACTGTGCCCGCTGGACCCGTAGCGACGGCCGTAGCTTGCGGATGCATCTGGTCAATGACCGGCGTGAGTTGCCTGAGCGTCATCCCCTGCTCCCCTGCGTCCGCAAGGGCGCGGGCGATGGCGCGATGAGAGCCGGCCATCAGTCGCGTCGGCGCGTCGTCGGGTCCAACGTCGGAGAACAGGAATAGCATGAGCAGCGCCCGTCCCTTGGACGTGACGTTGACCCTCCAATCCATGAAGTCGGGTTGATCCCACGCAAAGCTCGCATCGATGTGCCAACCCGCATCTCCGGCGTCCTCGGTCGATGGGAAGCGCACTGGAAAGGTCCCCATCGCTCCGCAGGGTAACCAACGTCCAATTCCAACTAGCTGATCGTAAGCAGCGCGAAGCGCAGCGGTGTTGGCGGCCTCTACGAACGGCGATTGGCTATACATGCCGAGCCTGACGACTGGCTTTGTCCAAGATGCGCGGTCGGTTGGGTCGAAGCCAGTGTCTTTCCATAAAACGTCGCGCGCTTGGCTTGCTAGATCCTGGGAAAACGCCTCATCCAACCGGACGAAGCCGTGTTCGATAAAGTCATGGATCTGGGCGGCGTTCAGCGCGCGGCGTTCGTTGCCGTGGTTGGCCATGGAGGGTCCTATCGCATTTGGCGCGGCGACTCTCGGGTCGACGCGTGATCTTTTCTTTCAGGGGTTGAGCGTCGCGCCACAGGCGCGGGCTTCAAGCCAGGAAGAAGACCGAGGCGATATTCATCATCATGCTGCGACCATACGCGAGAGGTCCGGGCCAGCCAAGGCGACAACTGAACCCCGCTAACGTCCGCAACGGGTCGGTTTGGGAAGTTCTCCGCACTTCGAATAAACCTCCGTCATTCCGGGCCTTGTGCCCGGAACCCCTCGTTCAGCTTGCACGTGAAGCGCCAGCGGCGTGCTGAGCACGCCGCCCCTCCCGCACCTGCGGTGGACAGAGGGGTCCCGGGCACAAGGCCCGGGATGAGGGGATTATTGGATCGCCTTGGGCCGCTTCCCACCCCGAACAGACCCCCGGCATGCCCGCTTTGCGCGCTGGATAAACGCCTTGTCGGCAAAGCGGCGAGCCGCCCCCCTCTCCCGCAAGGGGAGAGGGCAGACACGTCGCCTTACTTCGCCGCCTTGGTCGCGGCGATGTAGTTGTCGACCACGGTGTCGAGCACGGTCAGCGGCGTCATGCCCGACAGCAGGCCCGCGTCGTGGAACTTGCGGATGTCGAATTTCTTGCCCAGGGCCTTCTTGGCGCGCTCGCGGGCTCGCAGCCAGGTGATCTTGCCGATCATGTAGCTGCACGCCTGGCCCGGCCACACGACGTAGCGCTCGATCTCGGTGACCGAGCCGCTTTCCTCGTCGCCCATGGTCTCGGCCATGTACTTCACGGCCTGCTCGCGGCTCCACTTCTTGTGGTGCATGCCGCTGTCGACGACCAGGCGCACGGCGCGGAACAGGGCGTCGTGCAGCATGCCGATATGGCCGCGCGGATCGTCCTTGTAAACGCCCATCTCGACGGCCAGCTGCTCGGTGTAGAGCGCCCAGCCCTCGGCGTAGCCCGAGAAGCCGACGACCTTGCGGATCAGCGGCAACCCTTGCGCCTCGTTGGACAGGGAGAGCTGCAGGTGGTGGCCCGGGACGCCTTCGTGCACCGTCAGGGTGGTCAGGGTGTACTTGGCCTGCTCCTTGGTGTCGCGCAGGTTGATCCAGTAGATCCCCGGGCGCTTGCCGTCGAGCGAGGGCGAGTTGTAGTAGCCGCCCGGGGCGCCGGCCTCGATGGCCTTGGGCACGCGGCGGATTTCCAGGGGAGCCTTGGGCAGCTGGCCGAAATAGGCCGGCAGCTGCTTTTCGATCCACTTGGCCTTGGTGTTGAGGTCCGCGATCAGCTGTTCCTTGGCCGCGTCGGTGTTGGGATAGATGTCCTTGCCCAGCTCGGCCATGCGCTCGCCGACCGTGCCCTTGGCCATGCCCATGGTCTTGAAGATCTTGTCCGCCTCGGCCGAGATCGACGTCACCAGGTCCAGGCCCAGCTGGTGGATCTCGTCGGGGGTCATGGTCGAGGTCGTGTAGTTCTTCAGCGAGGTGGCGTAGTAGGCGCCGCCATCCTTCAGGCGCCACACACCAGCGTCGTGCACCGCCTTCGGACGGGCCCATTCCATCAGCGCGATCTGGCGCTTCAGCGCTGGCAGCACCGAGTTCTCATAGATCTTCGTGGCCTCGCCCGCCCAGTCGCCCGGGATGTTCTTTTCCTTGGTGCGGCGGGCGATCGACTTGACCAGCGGCGCGTCGGCCGTCGGGGTGTCGGCGAAGGCCTTCATCTGGATCAGGGTCTTGTCGATGATGAAGTCGGGCGGGATGACGCCGTCGGCCATGTCGCGCTTGGCCAGGAGGGTCTCCTCGTCCATGTAGCGGGCGAAGCCTTCCAGGCGCTGCAGATAGGCGTCGGCGTCGGCCTTGGTCTCGATGCTGTGCTGGGTGTCGAGGAAGTCGGGCATGTACTGATAGGAGCCCGTCAGCTGGCTCAGCACATAGGGCGCGCCCGAACCGCCGCCGGCGTAGGTGAACTTCTCGTTGCCTTCGTCCTGCACCGCCAGGGTGAACTCGACGGTGTCGTAGTTGACGGCGTCCATGCCGGTCAGCGCCTTGCGGTCGATGGCGCGCAGGGCGGCCAGCTGTTCGCGGGTCTGGACGACGCCGGCGGCGATGGCCTCGAATGAGCGATCGCTGAGCAGGCCCTTGGTCCAGGCCAGTTCGTCCTTGTCCAGGCCCAGGCCGGTGGTCAGTTCGGGCGATTGGCGCAGGGTCTTGGCCATGAAGGCGTCGAACAGAGCGTTCATCTTGGCGGCTTCGCCACTGGCGGCCTGCGCGAAGGCGAGCGACGGCGCGGTGGCGGCAAGGCCCGCGGCGACGGTGGACAGCAGCATCTGACGGCGATTTTGCAAGGCGAGACCCCCAAAGGACATTTTGTTGGGCGAATGCGTAGGCCCTGCCCCGCTCCGCCGAAAATTAATTTCTCTTAATAGACCGAGGCGGACAAGACCTGACGCGCAAAGCGTCACTCGCCGCGATCCAGAGTCACATAGAGCTCGCTCTCGATCACCCACTGGCCCGTGACCTTCTTCCAGGTCGCCAGATAGGTCCCCGACTGATCCGGCGCCCCCTTCCACGACCCGACCCAGCGGCCGCGTTCGGCGGCGCGCAGGCCGGCGCTGTCGATCTCGATCGCCTCGCCGGTGCGGACATAGGCGATGAAGTCGGGGTCGCGGAACTGGGCGTCGAAGGCGGCGATCACCTCGGCCGCGCCCATCAGCATCGAGCCGTCGCCGGCGATCACCACGGCCTTGGGATCGAAGAACGGCGCGAGGCGCGCGGCGGTCTTGCCGACGATCAGCTTGTTGGTCAGCTTGCGGCGGGCGGCGATGGCGTCGGCGGGCGTGGTCATGGCTTGCTCACGGTGGCGGATCTCGCAAAGCGTCGCCGCCGGTGTAGCCTGCCGCCGCGAGCAACAGCAAACGCGAGTCGACGCCTCTTCATGCCTGCCCCGACGCTCACCACCGCCCGCCTGACCCTGGCCCCGCCCCAGTTGTCCGACTTCGAAGACAGCTGCGCGATGTGGAGCGATCCGCTGGTGCTCACCCACCTGGGCGGCCGCGCCTTCACGCCCGAGGAATGCTGGACCCGGCTGATGCGGGCCCGAGGCCTGTGGGACGTGCTGGGCTTCGGCTATTGGGCCGTTCGCGAGACCTCCACCGGCCGTTATGTCGGCGAGGTCGGCTTCGCCGATCTGCATCGCGAGATCCAGCCCTCGCTGCGCGGCCTGCCGGAGATGGGCTGGGTGCTGACGGCCTGGTCGCACGGCCAGGGCTTCGGGACCGAGGCGGTGACGGCGGGCCTGGCCTGGATCGATCAGGCCCTGGCGCCGCCGCTCGTGCCCTGCATCATCAATCCGGAAAACGGACCATCCCTGGCCCTGGCGGCCAAGATGGACTTCCGGCTCAAGACCCACACCACCTTCAAGGACGCGCCGATCATGGTGCTGGAACGCAGGCGCTAGGCAAACTTCGCCGTTCAAGAGCGCCGTTGGTGTGTTGGCGGGCAGAGGTCGTGTGCTATGGAGCCGCCCGACCCGGCGACGCACGCCCGGTGCGAGCGTCAGCCCATGTCCGATCCCAACACTCCGCCCCGGTCCAAGGCCATCTCGAACGGCCCCGAACCGGAAGCCGCCACGCCCAAGCCGCGCGCTCGGCGCAAACCGAAGGCCGCGCCCGCTGAAGATCAGCCGGCGATCGAGGCCTCTACCGAGCCCAAGCCCAAGGCCAAGACCAGGTCGCGGGCCAAGCCGAAGACCGTCGCGGCCGAGGCCGAAGCGCCGGCCACAGCTGCGGAGATCTCCGAGCCGGCGCCCGAGATCGCCGAGCCCGTCGAAGTTCTCGACGTCGCCGAGCCTGAACCGGCGGCCGAGCCTGAGCCCGAGCCCCCGCCTGTGCTCGCGCCGGCGGTCGAGCCCGCCGCCAAGCCGCCGATCTGGCGTCGCCGGTCCTGGCAGATCGGCGCGGGCGTCGCCGTCGCCGCCGTGCTGGTCCTGGTGCTGTCGCTGCTGTGGTCGCTGCCCCTGAGCCGCGCTCTGGAGCCGCTGGACAATTCGGCCCTGGTGCTGGTCGACGCCGACGGCGCGCCGATCGCCCGGCGCGGCTCCTACAAGGAAGCCCCGGTCGACCTGAAGACCTTGCCGGCCTATGTGCCCCAGGCCTTTGTCTCGATCGAAGACCGGCGCTTCTACAAGCACATGGGGGTGGACCTGCGGGCCATCGCGCGCGCCCTGGGCGCCAACGCCAAGGCCGGCGGCGTCTCCGAAGGCGGCTCGACCATCACCCAGCAGCTGGCCAAGAACGCCTTCCTGTCCAGCGACCGCAACCTGCGCCGCAAGGCCCAGGAGGCGCTGATCGCGGTCTATCTGGAAGCCCGGCTGTCCAAGGACGAGATCCTGTCGCGCTACCTGTCGTCGGTCTATTTCGGCAATGGCGCGTTCGGCGTCCGCGCCGCCGCCCGGCAGTATTTCGACAAGCCCGCCGAGCAGCTGACGATCGGCGAAGCGGCGATGCTGGCCGGCATGGTCAAGGCGCCCTCGCGCCTGGCGCCCAGCAGCAACCCCGACGGCGCGCGCGAGCGCATGCGGATCGTCCTGGCCGCGATGGTCGACACCGGCGCGATCACGGCCCAGCAGGCCCGGGCCGCGCCGGCCGGCGTCCATATCAGCAACGGCCGTCGCACCCTGCCCACCGGCTCCTATTTCGCCGACTGGGCCCTGCCCCAGGCTCGCGCCTCGGTCGGCGCCCGCTATGGCGAGACCGTGGTCCGCACGACGCTGGATCCCAAGCTGCAGGCCAAGGCCGAGGCGGTGCTGGAGCGCTATCTGGCCCGCGACGGCAAGGCGCTGAACATCACCCAGGGCGCCATCGTCGCCATGCGGGCCGACGGCCGCGTCGTGGCCATGGTCGGCGGCCGCGATTACGGGACCAGCCAGTTCAACCGCGCCGACGCCGCCCGCCAGCCAGGTTCGGCCTTCAAGCTGTTCGTCTACCTGACGGCCATCCGCAAGGGCATGACCATCACCAGCCCGATCTCGGACACCCCGGTCGAGCTGTCGGGCTGGAAGCCCAAGAACCACGAGGGCAAGTACCACGCCAGCGAAGTGCCGCTGATCACCGCCTTCGCCGCCTCGTCCAACGTCGCCGCCGTCCGCCTGGCCCACCAGCTGGGCCGCGCCGAGATCGTCCGCACGGCCCGCGACCTGGGAGTCACCGATCCGATCCCCAACGACCTGACCCTGGCCCTGGGCACTGGCCCGATGAGCCTGGTGCGGCTGACGGCGGCCTATGCAGCCATCGCGGCGGGACAGTACCCGGTCGTTCCGCACGGCCTGGAAGCGTGGCGTCCGACCAAGCCCGCCAAGCCGCTGAGCAAGGCCGAGCTGGTCAACATGCGCGACATGCTGCGCTCGGCCGTCCATCGCGGCACCGGGCTGGAAGCCGCCATTCCCGGTGCCTTCGGCAAGACCGGCACCACCCAGAACTATCGCGACGCCCTGTTCGTCGGCTATATCGACGACCTCGTGGTCGGCGTCTGGGTGGGCAATGACGACAACAGCGCCATGAACGGCGTGGTCGGCGGCGGCGAGCCGGCGATCATCTGGCGCGAGTTCATGCTGTCGGCCCTGGGCCGCGCCACGGCGCCCGCCCCGGCGGAAGACACGCTGACCCTGGAGGATCTGGGCCTGATCGAAGGCGACCTGACGATCCCCGGCGTTCCCGCGCCGCCGGCGGGCGAGACGCCGCCCGAGGCCATCGAACCGCCGCCGCCCCAGCCGGCCCCGCCGCCCCAGCCCGCGCCGCCGATCCGCTGAGGTCGACGCTCAATCCTGCATCCTTGATGCCGCGCATCTGGGTCCCCCATTCTTGTCATCCCGGCCGAAAGACCGCGTAGCGGGCTGTAGAGCCGGGACCCAGGGGCCACCGCACTGCCTTGGCCCCTGGGTCCCGGACAGCCTCTGCGAGGCTTCCGGGATGACAAGGATTTGTGGCTTCGAAGTTCCGGAATCTGCCAGCGCGGACAATGGCGTGCGGCCACTAAAGGGTCCTAGCCGCCGCCCTGCTGGATGATCCGCGACAGGGCTTCGACCGAATAGGGCTTCTGCAGCAGGTCGAAGCCCTGGCCCTCGCTGTTGGCCAGGGCGTCGCTGTAGCCGCTGGTCAGGATCACCGGCAACTCGGGCCGGGTCTCGCGCAAGCGCTTGGCCAGCTGCAGGCCATTGATCGCGCCGGGCATGACCACGTCGGTGAACACCACGTCGAACGCCTCGGGGTCGGCCTCCAGCAGCGCCTGGGCCTGCACGGCGTTGCGGGCCAGGGTGACGGTGTAGCCAAGGTCGGTCAGCAGCTGCCGGCCGAAAGCCCCGACCTCCTCGTTGTCCTCGACCATCAGCACCCGGTTGCGGCGCGGCGCGACCAGTTCGGTGACCGGCGCGGGCTCGGTCTTCTCGGCCATGCGCTTGCCGGTGGCGGGCAGGTAGAGCAGGAAGGTCGCGCCCTGCCCCGGGCTGCTCTCGACCCGCACGTCGCCACCCGATTGCTTGGCGAAGCCGTACACCTGGCTCAGACCCAGGCCGGTGCCCTTGCCCACAGCCTTGGTGGTGTAGAACGGCTCGAAGATCCGCTCCAGCTGGCTGGAGGCGATGCCCGGCCCGGTGTCGGTCAAGGCCACCACCACGAAGCTGCCCGACACCGCCGAGGCCGCCCGGCCGCCGGGAATGGAGTCGGCGGCCGAGACGTGGATCGACAGCCGTCCGCGCCCGTCCATGGCGTCGCGCGCGTTGACGGCCATGTTGATCAGGGCCGTCTCGTACTGGCCGCGGTCGACCTCGATAGCGCAAGATTCGCACGCCGCCTCGACCTCAACGATCACATTGGCGCCGACCAGGGTCTGCAGCACGGCCCGGAGGCGATGAACGCTGTCGACGGCGTCGAACACCTCGGCCTTCAGCGGCTGGCGGCGGGCGAAGGCCAGGAGCTGGGCGGTCAGCTGGGCGGCGCGGTCGGCGGTTTCGCCGATGGCGTCGACATAGCGGCGACGGCGGCGGTCATCCAGGTCGGGCCGGCGCAGCAGGTCGACGCTGGAGCGGATCACCGTCAACAGGTTGTTGAAGTCGTGGGCCACGCCGCCGGTAAGCTGACCGATGGCCTCCATCTTCTGGGCCTGGCGCAGGGCGGCGTGGGCGTCTTCCAGCTCGGCGGCGGTGCTGGTCTCCAGCGTGGCGTCGCGGCCCGAGACGTAGATGCGGTCGCGCTCGGCCACCAGCGTCCAGTGGACGGTGAACACCCGGCCGTCGAGACCGACCAGACGACTGGTGAAGTCCACCGGCGTCTTGCGGCCCCTAGTCTGGGTGAAGTTGGCGGCCACGTGGTCGTGATCCTCCAGCGGCGCGAAATCCCAGAACGGCGTGATGAACAGCGTCGTCTCGTCGAAGCCCAGCCGGCGGGTCCAGATCGGGTTGCAGGTGGTCATCAGGCCGTCGAGGCCGCAGACGGCCAGGAAGTCGGCGCTGAGCTCCCAGGCCCGGCTGAGCTCGGCGGTGCGGGCCTTGACCTCGGCCTGGAGGCCCAGGTTCAGCCGCCGCAGCTCCTGCTCGAACACGTCGCGCGCGGTGTCGTCGCGCAGGGTCAGCACGGCGCCGATCTGGACGCCGTGGGCGTCGCGGATCGGCGAGGCGCTGCCGATCGCCAGGACGTTGACGCCGTCGGGCCGGACGATGCGCCAGCGCGCCTCGCTGACCGTCTCGCCATTGACGGCGCGGGCCAGGGGCAGGTCGGCGGGCGGATGGGGCGCGCCCTCGACGGTGCGCAGCGAATAGGCCCGCACATAGTCGTCGGGACCGATGTTGATGTGGGCTCCGCCGTGAATGCGTTCGGCCTCGGCGTTGACCAGCAGGATGCGCCCCGCCGCGTCGGCGACGATCGCGCCCTCGGCAAGCTGCGCATAGAACGCCGCGACCTGCTCTATCGCGAGGGTGGAAATCGACTTGCGCCGTTTCCAGAAAGCCACCTACGCCTCCACTACGGCCTGACCGTCATGTTGGTCCCAGAAGATAGCAGGTTTACGGCGACGCTGTCGGTTTTCACCCGGCGCGGAAGAAAGCCGACCGCGCGGCGGACGACCGTCAGGCCGCCGCCATCTGCTGCTTGACCCGCTCGGCCAGGGTCTTGATGTCGATCGGCTTGGGCAGGAAGGTCACGCCCGTCTCGCCTTCCAGCAGATCGCTGAACTCGGCCTCGGCATAGCCGCTGATGAACATCACCGGCGCGTTGCCCAGATAGCCGCGCGCCTTCTTCAACAGGGTCGGACCGTCGATGCCGGGCATGATCACGTCGCTGATCAGGAGGTCGATGGTGCCGGCGTGCTCCTCGGCGATCAGCAGGGCCTCCTCGCCGTCACAGGCCTCCAGCACCTCGTAGCCGCGGGCGCGCAGCAGGCGGGCGGCGACGCCGCGCACGGCGTCCTCGTCCTCGACGAACAGGATGCGGCCGGCGCCCGACAGGTCGCGGGGCGGACGCACCTTGGCCGGCTCGGCGACCGCCGCGGCGGCCTCGGCCAGGGCGGCCGGGGTCGGCTCGTGGACCGGCAGGAAGATGCGGAAGGCCGCGCCCTCGTCGGGACGGCTGTGGACGTGGATCCAGCCGTCGCTCTGCTTGACGATGCCGTAGACGGTGGCCAGGCCCAGGCCCGTGCCCTCGCCCACCGGCTTGGTGGTGAAGAACGGGTCGAAGATCTTGCCCATGACGTCGGGCGGAATGCCGGGACCGTCGTCGGAAACCTCGATGAAGGCGGTGTCGCCCTCGGCGCCCGGGAAGCCCAGGCCGATGGCCTCTTCCTGGGTCAGGCGGGCGGTGCGGATGCGCACGATGCCGCCGCCCTTGGCGGCGCGCACGGCGTCGCGGGCGTTGACGGCCAGATTCATGACCGCCGTTTCCAGCTGGCTCTTGTCGGCCCGCACCTGCGGCAGGTCTCGGCCATAGTCGGTGATCAGCTTGACGTCTTCGCGCAGCAGGCGGCGCAGCAGGACCTCGAATTCCGAGATCAGCTCGCCCAGGTCCAGCACCTCGCGCTGGACGGTCTGCTTGCGCGAGAAGGCCAGCAGCTTACGGACCAGGTCAGCGGCGCGGACGCCCGTCTGGCGGATTTCGTTGAGGCCTTCGTACGACGGATCGCCGACCGGGTGGCGGTGCAGCAGCTCGTCCAGGCGCAGTTGGATAGCGGTCAGCAGGTTGTTGAAGTCGTGGGCGACGCCGCCAGCCAGCTGGCCGATGGCCTGCATCTTCTGGGCCTGGGCCAGTTGCAGCTCGATCTGCTTCTGCTCCGAGACGTCGATCATGTAGGCGACCAGACGACCTTCGGCCTTGTAGAGATAGAGGTGGGCGATGCGGGTCGGGTCGCGCGACAGGCGCACCTCGAACGGGCCCGCCTTGCCGCCGGCCAGCCGGGTCTCGGCCTCGGCGCGGGTGACGGGCTCGATCAGGTCGCCGAACAGCACGCCGGCCTTGGCGGTGGGGCCGGCCATGGCCATCAGCGCCGGGTTGGCTTCCAGGATGCGCGAGTTGAAGGGGTCCAGCCCCTCCAGCAGCGCCGCGCCGAACGGCGAGGCGCCGGAGAAGGCGTCCAGCGAGCCGGGCGGCGGCGCTTCGGCCTTGATCACCGGCGCAGGCGGGATTTCCAGGGCCACGGGTTCGGGCGGCGCGGGCGGGGCCAGGCGCACCAGCAGGCGGCCGCCGGCCAGGCGCGAGACGGTGGCGACGCGGTCGGCGCCGTCGGCGCGCAGCACGCCCTCGGCCACCTCGCCCTTGCGGGCCCGCACCAGGGCGGCGAACAGGCCCGAACCGGCCACGCCCTTGGGCAGGCGACGGGCCTCGCCCATCACCGCGCGCCACGGAGCGTTGGTGGCCAGCAGGCGGCCGTCGGCGGCGACCAGGGCGGTCGGCTCGCTCAGCGCGTCGATGAAGCCCTCGGCGGCGTCCAGGTCGCTTTCGTGATGGGCCGAGGCGCGGATGGCCACCAGGCCCAGTATGGCGACGCCGGCGACGCCGCCCAGCAGAAGCAGACCGGCCAGGGTGGTGGGGCCGGCGCGCAGGGCCGGCACGGCCGCGAGACCCGCCGCGGCCACGAAGAAGATCGCCGCCCCCCAGATCAAGGGGTCGAACCGACGCCGGGGAGCGTCGTTTTCAGCGATGTCCTGGACGGGCGTTTCGGCCATCGACGGCGGGAATCCTTATTTGAAATACGGACCGCGACTCACCTACGGCCGTAATAACAATACTCTTTTCGCAACAAAGGTCAGAGGGCGACTGAATCAGGGCCTCAAAGCGGCCTTGCGCGCGGCTTGGGCTTCTTGCCGTTCATGATGAAGCCGATGACCTTGGCGACGGCCTCGAAGTGCTCGACCGGAATTTCCTCGTCCACCTCGACGGCGGCGTAGAGCGCGCGAGCCAGGGGCGGATCCTCCAGCACCGGCACCCCGGCCTCCTCGGCCACGGCGCGGATCTTCAGGGCCAGCTCGTCCATGCCCTTGGCCACGCACAGCGGCGCGGGCGTCTCGCCGGGCTCGTACTTCAGCGCCACGGCGTAGTGGGTCGGGTTCATGACCACGACGGTCGCCTTGGGCACCGCCTGCATCATCCGCTGGCGCGAGCGCTGCATCTGGATCTGGCGGCGCTTGGCCTTGATATGCGGGTCGCCGTCCGACTGCTTGAACTCGTCCTTCACTTCCTGGAGCGTCATGCGCATGCGCTGCATGAAGCGCTGGCGCTGCCAGAACCAGTCGAAGCCGGCCACCACCACCATCAGCAGGATCACCGCGAAGAACAGGGTCTTCGACAGCTTCATGGCCTCGGGGATCATCTGCGCCGGGTCCATGCCGACTAGGTTGATCACCTCGCCGGCCTTGGGCTTGAGCACCATCCAGGCGATGATGCCGGTGACGATGAACTTCACGGCCGACTTGGCGAACTGCACCAGACCGTCGATGCCGAACAGGCGCCCCAGCCCCTTCATCAGGTCGAGCTTGGAGAGGTCCGGCTTGATCTTCTCGGCGCTGAGGATGAACCCCGTCTGGGACAGGTGGGCGACGACGCCGAAGACGGCGGTCACCAGCATCACCAGCACCACCGGCGGCAGGGCCGCCATGATCGCCTGGCGCGCCACCACCACGGCCCCGCCGCTCTCGACGTCGATCGAGCCGGCGTGGGCCAGGAACGGGGTCAGGGCCGCCGACAGGTCGCGGGTCAGCCAGCCGCCGGCCATCAGCACCACGCAGACCGCGCCCAGAAGTGAAGCCAGCTGCGGGACGTCCTGACTTTTGGGCGTATCGCCCTTGGCCTTGGCGTCCGACAGCTTCTTGGCTGACGGTTCTTCTGTTTTCGAGTCCTGATCTGTGTCTTCCGCCATGCCCCGCCCCTAGTTGAAGATCGCCAGGAGGTCGCGGTAGCGGTCGGTCCAGACCATGGCGATGCCGCCAAGGCTCAGGGCCAGCAGAGACAGGCCCAGGATCACGCTGAGCGGCGAGGCCACGAAGAAGATCTGGAAGGCGGGCATGACCCGCCCCACCAGGCCGGTCGCCAGGTTGAAGACCAGCGAGAACACGATGACCGGGGCGGCCAGCTGCACGCCCAGGGAGAAGCTGTCGGCCACGGTGCGCACGGCCAGGGTGGCCGCGTCGTTGATCGGCACGGCGCGGGTGAACGGGAACAGGTCGTACGACTTGACGATCGCGCCCAGGAACAGGTGGTGCAGGTCGGTGGCCATGATCAGGGTCAGGCCCAGCATCGACAGGAAGGTCGACACCGCCGTGCTCGACTGGCCCATCGACGGGTTGGTGCTCTGGGCGAACGACAGGGTGGTCTGCATCGAGACGATTTCACCCGCCGTCGACATGGCGGTGAAGAACAGCTTCAGCACCGAGCCGATCATCAGGCCGATCAGGATTTCGTGAATCACCGCGCCGGCCAGCCCGCCGACCGTCGCCGGCATCGGACCGATGTTGCGATAGACCAGCGGCGCCAGGATCATGGCCATCAACAGCGCGAACGACAGCCGGATGCGTTGGGGCACGGCGGTGTCGCCGATCCCGGGCATCAGCATGACCATGGCGCCGACCCGCGCGAAGACGAGGCCGGCGACATAGACCTGTGCGGCTGTCGCGTAGGAGTCCAAGCGCCCTCGTCTCCCCCTACATGCCGGCGATGCGGGCGGCGATCTGGCGCATGAACGCCGACATCAGCGCGCCCATGAACGGCAGGAACAGCAGCAGGGCGATGAAGATCGACACGATCTTGGGGGCGTAGACCAGGGTGGCTTCCTGGATCTGGGTCAGGGCCTGGAACAGGCCGATGGCCACGCCGACCACCAGGCCGACGATCAGGATGGGCGCGCAGAGCTGAAGGGTCAGCCAGATCGCATCGCGACCGACATCGAGAACTTCAGCGCCGGTCATCCGAAAGGCCTCGTCAAAGCGGGTCCGAACACGACCCTGGAATCGAGGCTCGAAGGTGCCGCGATATGGTTAACAGGGCGTTAGGAGTTGTTACCGAAAAGCGCGTTCCGGGTCTCTGCGGCGCTCTGCCTCAGCGCGGTTTTGACAGGGCTCCGCGCAAAGACAGGGCCTGATCAAGCGCTGCGACGAGCGACCGGCGCGAGAAGGCCAGGACCGCCGTCCGCCGCGCACAGATTCGCGGTGAGACTGCTCAAGACACGCCGGCTATGAGCCTGTCGCGGGAAATTCCAGCAGGCTGGTGTCGTAGCCGAGCCTTTTGGCGCGAGCGACAAGCGGCGCGATCTCGGCTGGGCTGGGCCGTGGATTGCGCGTGTAGATCCAAAGGTCGTGGAAGCTCGGATCGGCCGAGATGAACCAGCTGTAGTCGTCCGCCCGCTCCAGCACCCAGTAGTCGCGGGGAATGCGGATGATCCCAAAACACGCGATAGCTGACGTGCAGCTTAGCGTTCGTCCCCGGATCGACGATGTGCGCGGGGCCGCCGATGGTTTTCAGCTTGCCGGTGGGAGCGCCGTCGCGACAGAAGTCCAGCACCCTCACCTTGTCGCCGCCTTGTGGCGTGTAGGTGGTGCCGCCCGCCACGCAGCCATCGGTGAGCCGCATCGGCCGACGGCCGATCTCGTACCAGGTTCCGGTGTAGAACCGTCCGGCGTCTATCGACGTCGCCGGACGCGGAGCGCTCGGGGAAACGCCCGTCGTCGCGCAGCCCGAGAGGGCGAACAGGCTTGAGGCGATCAGCAGGGCGCGCATGAGAAGTCTCCGTCTGGCGTGACAGATACGACGGGATGCTCACCGTGGATGCTCGGGGCGACCGCGATCCCCCGAGCGTGACCCGTCTCAGCGAATGCGGATGCGCACCGGCACCTGGATGTACGAACCCGCGCGGCTCTTGCCGTCGGGACCCAGCAGGTCGACCTGGAAGCGCGAGGCCATCTTCAGGGCGGCGTCGCCGACGCCCAGTTCCGGCGAGCTTTCGCCCTCGACGGTGCAGCCGGTCAGGTGGCCGTCGTCGGTGACCAGGCAGTTGAGGATCGCGACGGCTTCCTTCGGCTGCGAGGCCGGGATCAGCATGTCGGCGGCGGCCTTGGCCGGAGCGGCGTTGGACAGCATGGCGGCGAGAGCAAGCGAAGCGATCACGTAATTTCGTCCCTGTTATTCCGGCCGATCGCGTCGTCCTTGCGATGCGTCGACTTTTTTGCGTCCGGCGGGGCCTGCCCCTTCGACCTGGCGCCTGTTGTCCCGAACCGGGTCAGTGGGCGTGGGCCGCCTTCAACCTCTGCAGGCCCTGTGCCGCCAGATCGGTCAGCGAGCGCAGGCCCAGCTCCGAGAACACGTCGAAGGCGCTGGCCAGGGCCACGGCGGCGCGGTCGAGGCGCCCGTCGTCGCGGCCGGTGATCTCGACCCGGGCCTCATAGAGGCGGGCCAGGTTCATCTGGGCCACGGCCCAGGCGGCCGGATCGCGCGAGCCCGGCGCGGAGGCCAGCTCGGTCTTGAAGGCCATCTCGGCGGCGTCCAGCACCGCCAGGTCGGCGGTCAGCTCGGCGCAGCGCGCCAGGCTCAGCGCGCGGTTGTTGGCGACCACGGCGCGCAGGGCCAGGGCCGGCTGGACCTTCAGCACCTGGGTGGCGCGGTCGTAGCAGGTGACGGCTTGTTCGAAGGCGCGGTCCGAGGTGGTGGCCTCGCCGATCGCCTGCAGGCCCGCGCCCAAAGCGGCCTGGGCGCGCGCCCAGTCCATGGGGCTGTGGTCCATCGAGATCGGCTCGACGGCCGCGTTCAGCGCCTCGACGCCGTCGGCGATGTTGGCCAGCTCACCGTCCAGCTCGCCCAGCTGCACCAGGGCCGCGCCGCGCAGGCCTTCCAGTCGCGACCAGGCCAGGGGTTCGAAATCGGGATCCAGGGCGCCGGCGGCGGTCGTCGCCTCGCTGATCGCCAGGTGGGCCAGATTGCGATCCTTCAGGCGCGTGGCGCAGGCCAGGATCAGCTCGATGCGGGCCGCGCGCTGGTCGGCCAGCAGCAGACGCGCGCCGCCGCCCTTGGTGCGCTTGGCGGCAGCCAGGGCCCGCAGCGGCGCCTCATAGGCCTGGACCGCCGCCAGGGCGCGATCGACATTGTTCTCCGCCAGGCCCGCGCGGCCGTCGAGGCCGGCGATCAGGGCCATGGCCAGGGCGCATTGCTGGTGAGGCGCGGTGCGCGCCAGGGTCAGGGCCGCGCCGGCGGCGGCGTTCAGCCCCTCGTCGCCGAAGAGGTCGGCCCCGAGGATGGCCAGGGTCGCCTGCTCGCAGCGCGCGGCCGACAGGGCCTCGGTGCGGCGTTCGGTTTCGAAGACCTTGCTGGCGGCCTCGGCGTGCGAGGCGGCCTTGCGCAGCGCCGCCGCGTCGCCGGAGCGTCGCGCCAGTTCGCGCCAGACGACGGCGGCTTCGAGGAGACGCGAGCCGCGATCCTTGGCGCCGATCCGGCCCGCCGCGACATCGGCCGAGCGCGCCTCGTTGGTGAGCAGCCGGACATCCAGCAGTTCCAGCAAGGAGGTGTCACCGCCGGTCAGGCCCTCGCGATGCGACGCCGCCTTGGCCTCACCTCCGGCGTCGACGCCGAAGAGACGTTTCAGATCACGACCGAACTCGAACATCGACGCGCATCTCCGCACACGGATCGTCCCACACCGGGACGTCCGGCAAGGGTTCAACGCATGAAGAGCAAACCCGGAGCCAACGCGTTTAACAAGTGGTTAATAGGTGTTTACGGCGCGTTAACCATAAATAGTAGGGAACTCTTTACAAAGTGAGCCCAAGGAGCCCGCACGGCGGATTTTTGACCCGTTTTGGCACGCTTCTTGCTTGGCGTTACGGCTGGCCGCTCGACGTAAACCATCGTCGTTAGAACATTGTTCATCGGCCTAAAGATGACGTTAACCATCAAATTTAAGATCCCGTTTACTTTTCGTTCCGCGACAGACCTCCGAGAAGTTGAAATTCTGGCGATTTCGCCCGCCAAACGACCTCGCGCACGCCACCTGCCCTCCTCGCCGAAACAGGCTAGAAAGCGCCGGCAGCGAGGGAGCCCGCCATGACCGTCATCCTCTGGACCGCCAGCCTGTGCCGGCCCGATCCGGGCTATGGCGGCTACGCCTTCGTGCGCCGCCTCGAGGGCGAGACCGGCGCGGCGGCGATCAAGGGCGCGGCCGGCGGCGAGCGGCGGGCCAGCGGCGCGCGCATGTCGCTGACCGCCCTGATCGAGGCCCTGGCCAGTCTGTCCGACCTGCCCGCCGGCGTCGCCGTGACCCTGAACTTCAGCGATCCGGCCCTGGCCTCCGAACTGGTCAGCGCCGACGGCGCCTACGCCACGTCCGAGCCCGAGACCTGGGCCGCCGCCCGCGCGGCGGTGGCCGCCTGTCCCGTGCTGAACCTGGCGCCTCTGGCCGCCAGCGCGCCGGCCGCCGGCTTCCTGGCGGCCTGGGCCGACTTCGGCCTCGACACCGCCAAGACCCGCGGCAGCTTCAAGGCCGCCATCCCCAAGCCCAACCTGCTGAAGTTCCCGGGCTAGCGTAGCCGACGCCGTCGGAGGGTGTTAAAGCGCCGCCCGATCCATTCTGGCATTCGAGACAGGCGGCGATGATTCAACCCCGCGCGACGTTCAAGGACAACCTGCAGCAGCTGGCGACTGTCGATGGCGTGCAGCGCATCGACCTGGTCGACGCCGCCGGCGCCGTGGTCGCCAGCATCGAGAACCAGCCGGGCAAGCAGGGCTCGCTCGCCGTCTATCACTATCTGCAACAGACCTTCGGCGGCCTGGACGCCCAAGCCGCCGAACACGGCCTGGTCGTCTTCGCCGAGCACACCGCCGACGCCCGCGCGCGTCCGGGCGCGCATCCGAACGTCGACCGTCTGCTCGAGATCGCCGCCGGCGGCGCCCCGCTGACCATCCAGGTCATCGCCGCCGACCGCTGAGCGGGTTGCGACGCGCCCTAGCCCAGACCGCTAACGATCAGGTCGGCCGTCGCCGGGTTGCAGGCGAACGGGATGTCGGCCAGCGTCGCCATCCGGATCAGCGCCTTGACGTCGACGTCGTGCGGCTGGGGCGACAGCGGATCGACGAAGAAGATCAGCACGTCCAGCCGATCCTCGGCGATCAAAGCCCCCAATTGCTGATCCCCGCCCAACGGCCCGCTCTTCAGCCGCGTGAGGTTCAGATCCGGCAACGCCTCCAGGATCCGCCCACCCGTCGTGCCGGTGGCGTAGAGCGTCTTGCCCGCCAGAAAGCCGGCATGCGCCCGCGCCCACTCGACCAGAGCCGCCTTGCGGTCGTCATGAGCGACGAGGCCGATGGTGAGGGCTGTCATGCTGAAAACCTGATGATCCTGGGCCGTGAATAGTCGCCAGTCGGCGTACCCACAATGATGTCGGCCAGATTGCCCGTTGGTTACGGTCAAGCTACGCATCTTGCGGGGGTGATTCCAATGCGTTCAATCTATCCGCGCCTGGCGGCGCTTGGCGCCGCGTCGTGCCTTGTCACGCCTTCACTGTCCTCGGCCCAGGACACAGGCGCAAAGCCGCAGCCGCCGACGAGCGAAGCTCAACTCGTCGAACCGTCCTTTGTCCTGCCCAACGGCACAGTGATCGAGCTGACCTTGCTGCAGTCGGTCGGCTCCGCGCTGAACAAGCGCGGCGACAAGTTTGGGGTGCGCCTGGCGCAGGACGTGTCGATTAACGGTCGGGTAATACTGCCCGCCGGCCTCGTCGGCGAGGGCGAGGTCGTTCACGCTGCGTCGTCGAAGATGGGCGGCAAGCCGGGCGAATTGCTGCTGGCGGCCCGCTTCCTCAACCAAGGCGGCGTCCGCATTCCGCTCAAGGCCTTCAAGCTGGGCATGAGCGGCAAGAACAACGCCGACCTGTCGCTCGCCGTCGCGATCGCGGCCGGGCCGCTCGCCCTGTTCGTCCAAGGCGGAGACGTCGTAGCCCCTACGGGCTCACCGGCCAATGCCAAGCTCGCCGCCGACTTCAGTCCGGCCACAGCCGCTACACCGTCCGTATCCTCTAACCAGATTGGGAAAGATCTACCGTAATGATCGTCAAACTGACTTGCGCCGCCGTGGCGGCTCTATCGCTCGGCATGAGCTCCGCCGTGGCTCAAGACGTAACTCCGACCGTACCCGCGCAAACCGCGCCGACGCCCGCGCCATCGCCCGAACCGCCTCCCGCCACGGCAGCACCCCCTGTCACGCCGCCTCCCGCAACCGAGGCGCCTCAAGCCGAAGCGGGGCCCGCCACGCTGGGAACGCCCGCGGAAGGAAAGGGCCAGATCGTCTTCTACCGTCCTGGGAAGTTCGTAGGCGCCGCCGTGAGCTTCAAAGTGCGCGAAGGCGAGGTTGAACTCGGCAAGCTGAGCAACGGCGGTTACTTTTTCATCGACGTCGCGCCCGGCACGCACGAATACGTCGTCCACTCGGAAGCCAAGGACATCCTGCCGCTCGAGGTCGACGCCGGCGAGGTCTATTATGTCGAAGGATCGCTCAGCGTCGGCGTCATGGTCGGCCGCCCCAACCTGTCGCCGTCGGATAAAACCAAGTTCGACGCCGCCGGCAAGATGAAGGCCACCAAGCTTAAGTCCTAGGACTTACACTCATCGCTAAAGCACGAAGGCCGGGATCACGAGATTCCGGCCTTCGTTGTATTCCTAACCCCGCTCCTTCGTCCGCTCGAAGCGCACTTTCGGGAAGCGTTCGGCGACGTAGCCGATCTCCCAGGAGGACTTGCCCAGGAACACCGGCTGGTTGTCGATGTCCTCGCCCATGGCCGAGCGGTGCTTGTTGACGAAGTCCTCGACGTCGGCGCGTTCGCCGGTCAGCCAGCGGGCCTCGGCGTAGGGGCTGGCTTCGAAGATGCAGTCCAGCTGGTATTCGTTGGCCAGGCGGTCGGCCATGACCTCGAACTGCAGCTGGCCCACGGCGCCGACGATGAAGTCGCTGCCGATCATCGGGCGGAAGAGCTGGGTGACGCCCTCCTCGGCCAGGCCCTCCAGCGCCTTCTTCAGGTGCTTGGCCTTCAGCGGATCCTTGACCCGCACGCGGCGCAGGATTTCCGGGGCGAAGTTGGGCAGGCCGGCGAAGCGCAGCAGGCCGGTCTCCGACAGGCTGTCGCCCACCCGCAAGACACCATGGTTGGGGATCCCGATGACGTCGCCGGCGAAGGCGTCCTCGGCCAGTTCGCGGTCGGAGGCGAAGAACATGATCGGCGCGTTGACGCTCATCGACTTGCCGGTGTTCTGGGCCTTCAGCTTCATGCCGCGCGTGAAGCGGCCGCTGGTCAGGCGCAGGAAGGCGATCCGGTCGCGGTGATTGGGGTCCATGTTCGCCTGGACCTTGAAGACGAAGCCCGACACCTCGGCGTCGCCCGGGGCGACGTGGGTCTCGGCGCCCGAGCGCAGGGCCTTGGCCGGCTTGGGGGCCGGGGCGTAGGCGCCGATGCCGGCCAGCAGCTCCGACACGCCGAAGTGGCGCAGGGCCGAGCCGAAGAACACCGGCGTCATGTGGCCTTCCAGGAAGGACTTCACATCGAACGGCTTGGCGGCTTCGGACACCAGCATCGCGCCCTCCTCCACCTCGGCCTGCTCCTCGGGGTCGAGGTACTGGACGATGGCGTTGGAGTTCAGCGCGACGGGCGCGGGATGGCCCTCCTCGTCGGTCGAGCTCTTCTTGGCGTAGGGAATGAAGGCCTGCTTGCGCAGGTCCAGCATGCCCTTGAACCGCCCGCCCGACCCGGCCGGCCAGAACAGCGGCGCGGGGTCGAGGGCCAGCTTCGACGAGACCTCGTCCAGCAGCTCGAACGGGTCCTGGGCCTCGCGGTCCATCTTGTTGATGAAGGTGATGATCGGGATGTCGCGCAGGCGGCACACCTCGAACAGCTTCAGGGTCTGGGGCTCGATGCCCTTGGCGGCGTCCAGCACCATGATCGCCGCGTCGGCGGCCGTCAGGGTGCGATAGGTGTCTTCCGAGAAGTCCTCGTGGCCCGGGGTGTCGAGCAGGTTGAACATCAGGCCGTCGTGGTCGAACGTCATCACCGAGGCCGACACTGAGATGCCGCGCTCGCGCTCGATCTTCATCCAGTCCGACTGGGTGCGGCGGGTCTGGCCGCGCGCGCGCACCGCGCCTGCCGCGCGGATCGCGCCGCCCGCCAGCAGCAGGTTCTCGGTCAGGGTCGTCTTGCCGGCGTCAGGGTGGCTGATGATGGCGAAGGTGCGCCGACGGGCGGCCTGGAACACGGGCGAGAGGGGCGCGGCGGGAGAGGTGCTCATCCGGGGGGACTATCCTTTCGGAGACTTTTTGTCACCCGTCTGGACGGCCCTCGGCGTCGGCGCGCGAGCACCGGGGCGCGCGACAAAATATCCCTATGCGGCGAAGGGAGATGGAGTCATGCTCGCTTCGGTCACGAACGCGACGCCCTTGAGAGCGTCGGGCGTGGCGGAGGAAACAAGATGGCTCTTTGGGACGACTCCCGCGATTCCAGCAGCCCGCGCGCCGAACGGAGCGGCGTGTGCATGGTGGTCACGATCAGCGGACTGATCGCCGCCGCCGTGGCCCTCAAGTGGCTGATCGCTCTGCTTATGTAGAGACGGCCTACGCGGCCAGGCGACGCCAGACCTGACGGTCGGCCTCAATATTGGTCAGCGAGCCCGCCTTCTGGCGCTGCAGAAGCGCGCCCATCACTTCCAGGCCGATCTGCGCGTATCGGACCTGAACCTGGTCGACCAGGCAGCCGCGCCCCGGCGCGATGAACAGCGCCGCGTTCACTTCCGGCGACTTCGAGACGATCAGGGCCGCCAGGCGCTGGGCCCGCTCGGGGTCCTTCAGGTGCAGCAGCGGCTCTTCCGCGTACAGCTCGCGCCCCAGTTCCGAGACGTAGTTCATCGACAGCTTGGCGAAGCGGTCACGCTCCACCGGCGGGGCCAGTTCGGCCACGTCGAAGCTGAAAACGACATCGTTCATCAGAAAAATCATGGCGGTACTGGCGGGGTTCTCGTGGAGGCGTCGGGATACCTGCAACCTGCCAGAACGCGCTTTAAGTCCGGTGTAGAAGCGAGGTTAACGGATCACTGCGGTAGAGTTGTCCACAGAACGCTCGTCCAGCGCGGGTGCTATTCCTCGACCGCCTCGGTCAGGAAGTGCCGGCCCTGGCGGTCCTCGATCTCGACCACCCAGAGGTCGGGATCGATGCGGGCGGCGCGCTCGGCATAGGCGTCCAGGTCCGGTTCGAAGTCGGACTTGGTGGGCTGCATCCAGAAGCGTTCGCCGTCGCCGCGCGTGGCCTCGGCGAACAGGCGGGCCTTGTTCTCGCGGCGATCGACGGCCTTGACCAGCACCGCCCCGGCCTTGGCGTCGCCCTTGCGCGCGACGGTGGCGAAGGCGCCCGCCAGTTCGGCCCGGCGGATCAGCGCCCCCACCCAGATGTCCGTCGACAGAAGCATGCTAACCGAACCGCAACCCCGGGGCCGTAAGGTGGCCCCTTCAAGTCTCGACCATACGAGAAACGCAGCTGATGACGTACCCCAAAGGTCGCGCGGCGCGATGGATGGGGTTCCTGGTCGGCGCGGCGTCCGTGATGGCGCCGGGCGTCCTGTTCGCCGCCACCGCCGCCGACCAGCTTTACGAGCGCACCCTGATGACGGCGGCCGACAGCCGCTGCCGCCTCTTCGCGCCCGCCATCGGCTCGGCCCTCGACGCCGCCCGCGCCCAGGCGCGCGGCGCGACCCTGCGCTCGGGCGCCACCCAGCAGCAGGTCGAGGCCGTCGAACAGCGCGCGCGGGCCAAGGCCGCCGGCGCGGCCTGCAATTCCAAGGACCTGACCACCGCCGCCGATCGCGTGCGCTCGGCGTTCGACGCCTATAAGAGCCTGCAGCGCATCACCTATCCGGGCGACGTCGCCGCCTGGCAGGCCGAACGGGCCAGCTCGGCGACCATCCCGGTCTGGCGTCTGTCGCAGCCGGCGACCTTCGGCGGCGACCGGTTGATCTTCGGCCTGGCGGGCCGCGCCAACGCCGTCATCGCCACGGCCACCTTCAACAACGGCGAGCGCCCCTACGCCGCCCGCATCCTGGTGCGCGACACCGCGCGCACGCTCGGTCCCTATATCGACACGCGCGGGGGCAAGGCCCTGTCGTCCAAGGTCTCGCCCCGCTCGGCCAGCCTGGTCTTCAACGCCGAGGCCCAGCAGGAAGCGCCGCTGACGCTGCTGCCGCCGGGGGCCAAGACCGGGATGAGCTTCCGCTTCCCCGTCGGCGCGGCCGACGCGATCTCGCTTCTGGACCCGCGCGAGGCGGTGACCATCGAGTTCAGCTTCGCCGGCCGCGGCGGCGCGGACCCGGTTCGCAAGGCCTATGTCGAGGTCGGCGACTTCGCCGCCGGGCGGGCGTTCCTGCGATAGGCCTGGCGATCAGGCCAGCTTGAACGTCGGCGGCGGCAGGCTCAGCCGGGTGTCGGCCACGGCCTCGCCGCGGAAGAACCGCACCAGCAGGCCCTGCACGTCGGGATGAGCCTCGAAGACGTTGTGGCCGGCGTTCTCTACGATCACCCGCGCCTTGCGCCGGAACTGGGCCGCCACCTCGTCCTGCTCGGACATCGGGGTGCGGCCGTCCAGCGTGCCGGCCACCAGCAGGGCGGGATGGTCGATGCGCAGCGGCGCGCGGAAGCCTTCGCCCAAATCGACGCCCGGGACCGTCCCCAGCAGCTGCGGCATCGGGAAGTTCAGCGCCTCGCCCAGCACGGCGGTCCTGGCCTCGCGCCGCACCAGGGCCAATCGCGCGGGTGAGATCCCCGAGGCCAGGTCCATGGCCTCGGGCATGCCGGCGATGCCCAGCGTGCTCGCGAATTCGTTGGCGAAGGGCTTCAGCACCTCCGCCTTGCCGGCGTCGAGCGCCAGATAAAGGCCCGGCAGCAGGGCCAGGGTCTGTGGATTGGCGATCAGCCCGCCCGCCATCAGCTGGATGGCGAAGCCGCCGATCCGCAGCTCGACCAGCGCGCCGTTCAGCGTGGCGGCCAAGGTCACCGGCGCCGCCTCCAACCTGGCGTGGACCCGCCGCATCAGGGCCGGCAGGTCGGGGATCGCCGCGCGGACGGCGGGGTCGGCGGCCAGCAGGCCGTCCACCTGGCGCAGCAGGGCGTCGACCGCCGAGGGCCGCTTCACCGTCTGGTCCTGGCCCTCGAGGCTGGCCAGGGCGACGCGATTGACCCGGTCGCCGTGCCGCCTGAGCACGCTCAGCGCCAGGTGTGAGCCGTAGCTGATGCCCCAGAGGTCGATCTTCTCCGCGCCCAGGCAGCGGCGCAGATCATCGATGTCGTCGGCGTTCTGCTCGGTGTTGTAGCCGGTCATGGCCACGCCGGCCTTGGTCCAGTCGGCCCAGGCGTCCTGGAAGTCCTCGCGGAAATAGGCGGTCAGTCCGGCCTGGGTGAACGCGGGAACCGGGCGCGTCGAGGCCGGCCGCTCGGGGATGTGGTTGGAAAGGCCCGTGCCGCGCTGGTCGAAGGCGATGACGTCGGCGACCTCGCGCAGCGCCATCATCATCGGAAAGCGCGGTCCGGCCAACGCGCGCGTGGCCGTGCCGCCCGGCCCGCCGGCCAGGTAGACGATCGGCGGGCCCGGCCGGGCCGCCGTCGAGGCAAAGCGGACATAGCTCAGCCGGATCTTCCGCGACCTGGGATCGCGGCGGTCCTCAGGCACCTCGAAGAAGCCGCGCTCGGCGTCGGTGTCCTGGCCCTTCCAACCCTTGAAGCGGAAAGGGCCGGCCTGGGCCGGGGACGGAGCCTGGGACGCGACGGCCTGGGCGAAGGCCAGGGTCGGGAGGGCGAGGCCGGCGGCGGCGAGCAGGGCGCGGCGATGAAGCGATGCGTGGGTCATGCCGACAGCTGAGCCGCCGGCGGCGTCGTCCGCCATGCCGGTTCGGTCAATGGCGCCGTTTGATCGGCGAATGGCGGGGCGTCTCGGCGAGCGGCGCCCTATAGGGTGAGGCCATGTGGCGAACCCTGCTCCTTGGCCTGCTTCTGGCCGGCTTCACGACCCTGGCCCGCGCGCAGGAGACGCCGTGGCAGGCCTGCCAGCGCGCGGTCGGACCGGCCGGTCCTGTGTTGAGCGACTGCCGCCCGATCCAGGGCGTCGTCGATCCGCAGGGCCGCGAGCTGTGGATCCGCTCGACGATCGCCGCTCCGAACGACACCCGGCCCCGCGCCCTCTACCTGGCGGGCGTGGCCTCGTCCGAGGCCTGGCTCAACGACCGCCCCCTGGGCGTCAACGGCCGTCCGGGCGCCACGGCGAAGGACGAGATCCCGGGGCGCTACCAGGCGGTCTTTCCGATCCGCGAAAGCGCCTGGCGGCCCGGCGCGAACCTCCTCGTTTTGCGCCTGTCGTCGTTCCACGGCGGCCTGCGCTTCGACGGGCCGATGAGCGCGATGGTCGTCCTGCCCTACCCCTATCCGCAGCGCACCGCGCTGCTGGCCGTCACCTTCGTGGCGGCGGGCGCCCTTCTGGCGGCGGCGTTCGGGTTCGGTGTCATCCACGCCATGCGCCGCACGGGGTCCAGCCTGGTGCTGGCCGCCATGGCCGGGGTCGCGGCCCTGCAGGCCATCGTCGAGAGCCTGCGGCCGCTGTTCGCCTATCCCTATCCGCTGCACGCCTGGCGGATGAGCGCCATCTGGCTGCTGGCGGCCGCCTTCTCGGTCCTGCTGGTCAGCTATGTGGCCGCCCGGTTCATGCCCAGGGCGCGCCCTCTGATGATCGGCCTGGCCCTGGGCGTGATCAGCGCCACCGCCCTGCTGCCGGGCTTCGACCTGAAGACGGTGTGCGCGCTGATCGTCGGGGTGGCGCTGGCCGTCCCGCCGGCCGCGGTCGGCGTGCGCGCCAAGCGGCCGGGCGCGTGGCTGACCCTGGCCTATCTGGCGCTGTTCCTGGCCCTGGCCATCGGCTTCCCCGAATGGCTGGCCGACCTCTCCTACTTCCTGCTCGCCGCCGCCCTGGTGCTGCCGCTGCTGGTGGTCGAGGTGGTCCGGCTGGGCCGCGACGACCGCGGCCGCGAGGCCGCCCTGACCCGCGCCGCCAGTCGGCCCGATCGCCTGACCGTGGCCTCGGCGCGCGGCGTCGAGCTGGTCCCCATCGCCGAGATCCTGGCCGTGGTCGGGGCCGACGACTACGTCGAGCTGCGGCTGGTCGGCGGCCGCAGCCTGCTGCACGCCGCCCGCCTGGACGGCCTGACAACCCAGCTGCCGGAGCGCTTTCAGCGCGTCCATCGGTCGGCGATCGCCAATCTGGACCACGTCCAGCGCCTGGAGCGCGACGGCGACCGCTGGCGGCTGCATCTGAGCGAGGGCGCGCCCCTGCCCGTCAGCCGCTCGCGCCAGCCGGCCTTGCGAGAAGCTCTGGATGTCGCGTCCCTCGTGGAGAAGGCGTCGGCCTAGCGCGGCGCGAAGGCGATGACGTTGTCGCCGAGGCTGGCCGGCGGTTCGGGCTCTTCGGGCTGGGCCGGCGCTTCCGGGGCCGGGGCCGGTTCGACCGGCGGGACCGTCTCGGCCGCCGCCTTCAGCGGGCCCAGCAGCACCGGCAGGCGCACCGACACGCTGGTGCCTGCGCCCAGGCGGCTTTCGATATGCATCTCGCCGCCGTGCAGCTTGGCGAAGGCGCGCACCAGCGACAGGCCCAGGCCCGTGCCCTTGGCGCGCTGGTCGGCGCCTCCGGCCTGCTCGTAGGGACGACCCAGGCGTTCGAGATCCTCGGGGCTGATGCCGACGCCGGTGTCGGCGACGACGATCTCCAGCACGCCGTCATAGCCGTCGGCGGTGACCGTCACCTGGCCGCCGCGCGGGGTGAACTTCAGAGCGTTGGAGATCAGGTTCAGCACGATCTGCTTGAGCGCCCGGCGGTCGGCGTCGACCTCCAGATCGTTCGGCGGCAGCACGCCGCGCAGCTGCACGCCGGCCCCGTCGGCCTGGACGCGCATCAGCCGCATGGCCGCCGTCATCGCCTCGCGGGCGTCGAACACCCCGCGCGACAGCTCGAAGCGCTCGGCCTCGATCTTGGACATGTCCAGCACGTCGTTGATCAGGTCCAGCAGGTGGCCGCCGCTCTCGTGGATCAGCTCGGCGTATTCGCCGTAGCGGTCGGTCAGGGGGCCGAACATCCGCGAGCGCATGATGTCGGAGAAGCCCATGATGGCGTTCAGCGGCGTGCGCAGCTCGTGGCTCATATTGGCCAGGAAGCGGGCGCGGCCGGCGGCCAGGGCCTCGGCGTCGGCGCGGGCGCGGTCCAGCGAGGTCTCGCGGGTGCGCTCGGCGGTGACGTCGCGCAGCACGCCGACCAGCAGGACGGGCGAGACCCGCTGCAGGTCCAGCGCCACGATGCGCTCGATGCCGTGGACGGGATTGAAGGTCAGGCTGACCTGGCCTTCGCGGAAGGCCTGGGTGACGGCGGCGCTGACCCGCGCGCGGTCGTTCGGGGCGGCGGCGGCGCCCAGGCCGCGATTGACGATGTCGACCACCGCGACCCCAGGCGGCGGCGCGCCGCGCACGGCGGTGATCAGGCCCTTCAGCGCAACCGCGACCGTCAGGTGCGGCAGGCCGTCCAGCAGGGTCTCCAGCGACTGGACCTCGGCGCTGTAGCGGACGTCGCGCTCGCCGCTGCGGCGGTTGGCCAGCAACAGGCCCGAGGCCAGGCCAAGGCCCGTGGTCACCAGGGCCAGGAAGCCCAGGATGAAGGCCAGGGCTCCGGTCGGCGCGGTGGGGGCCAGGCCCGAAAGCTGGGTCAGGGCCGCCACGCAGCCGCCGATCAGCGACAGGGCCGCGCCCTCGGCCAGGCGGCGGGACTGGGTCAGGGTCGAGGCTGCGGCCACGGGGGCGAGGCACCAGGCGGCCATGGCGCCCGACACGCCGCCGGTCAGGATGGCGGCGGTCGCCCCGCCGACGGCCCAGAACACCAGCAGCAGCGACTGCACGCGCTCGTCGGCGTTGAAGCGCGACGTCGACAGCGGCAGGGACACCAGGGCCGGCGCGGCACCGGCGATCAGGGCGATCCAGGTCGGCCAGCCGATGGTCTGGGGCAGGAAGGCGGTCGCGCCGGCGCCCAGGCAGATCGCCGCCAGCCATCCCAGACGCCACACGCGCGCGGCCTCGAAGCCTCGCGCCGGTAGCGCGGACCGTCTGAACGGCTCCGGTGGCAGCTGCGGTTCCAAGACCAGGCGACGTCCTTCTGATCCGGCGCCCACGCGCGCCGTCGTCAAACCTTAACGCGGCAGAGCCCGTCTCTCCAGACCGCACAATCAACGAGCGATCATTCGCTGGTGGAGGGCCTGTGGACGGAAACGGAATCGTAAGCGCAATCGGCCAAGGTGCAAGTCGCGCCAATGCGGACAGAACGTCCGGGAGCCATATCGCAATGTCTGAACTCGCGTCCCTGGACGCATTGCCCTCTTTCGACGCATCGGCCGCGCGGCGCGCGGCGGTCCACGCGCGTCGTCGGGCCGCGCTGGACGACCGCAAGCGTTCGTTCCTGCGCATGGTCAGCCATGAACTGCGCACGCCGCTCAACGCGGTCATCGGATTTTCGGAGATCCTGTCGCGCGAACTCTACGGTCCGTTGGGCTCGCCCCAGTACAAGGAATACGCCGGCATCGTCCACGACAGCGGCCTGAAGCTGCTGAAGCTGGTCAACCAGATCGTCGAGATCGCCCGGCTGGAAGGCCATGTCACCGACCTGGACGTCGCGCCCGAGGCGCTGGACGACGCGGTCGACAACACGCTGGAACTGCTGAAGTCCGAGATCGCCCAGCGACAGATCAAGGTCACCGTCCATGACGCCGGCGCCCTGCCCTCGGTGCTGGCCGACAGCCGGGGTCTGCAGACCATGCTGACCAACCTGCTACAGAACGCGATCACCCACTCGCCGGTCGGGGGCGAGATCGTCGTCGTGGCGCGTCCCATCCTGGGCGGCGCGGTCGAGGTGATGATCGCCGACCAGGGTCCCGGGGTCGAACCCGAGGAGCTGCCGCGACTGCTTCGGCCGTTCGAACAGGGCGGATCGACCCTGACCCGCTCCAGCGAGGGGGCCGGTCTTGGCCTGCCGATCGTCGATCTTCTGGCTCGGGCGATGAACGGATCGCTGCGCCTGACCTCGCGCCCTGGCGCGGGCCTCCACGCCCTTGTGACCCTGCCCCAGGCCTGACCGCTTGCCAGCGGTCTGCTGCGCCCCTAAAGGGCGCGCCATGACACGCCCCATCGACGCCGCCCTCGCTGAACTCGCCGACGAGTTCGAACTGCTGGGAGACTGGGAAGAGCGCTATCGCTACGTGATCGAGCTGGGCAACGGCCTCGAGCCGCTCAGCGAGGCCGAGCGGTCCGAAGACAACAAGGTGCGGGGCTGCGCCAGCCAGGTCTGGCTGGTGACCGAGCCGCAGGCCGACGGAACCATCAAGTTCCGCGGCGACAGCGACGCCCACATCGTCAGCGGCCTCATCGCCATCCAGCTGCGGCTCTATTCGGGCCAGCCGGCGGCCGATATCGCCGCGTTCGACGCCAAGGCGGCCATGGAGACTCTGGGCCTGTCGGAGGCCCTGTCCTCACAGCGCTCGAACGGTCTGAAGGCCATGGTCGCCCGCATTCAGCGGGACGCCCAGGCTGTGCTCGACCAGGCCTAGACGGATCACGCAGCGCGGAAGCCTCGTCCTTCGACAAGCTCAGGATGAGGTTTCCGACTGCCGAGGCCTGCGCAATGGTCCTCATCCTGAGCTTGTCGAAGGACGGGGACCACGCACAAAACCGGACGCCGCTAGCGTCTAGAAGAAGCCCGCGCGATTGCCGATGAACAGGATCGCGATGACCACCAGGATCAACTGGATCATCCAGTTGACGGGTGACGGGATCGGCGACCTCTGAACGATGTAGAGGGCGAGTCCGAGAAGGACCAGGGCGATAAGGATGACGATCAGGATGCTCATGCCGGCTTAACCGCCAGCATGGGCGATTGGTTCCGCTAGCGCTTGAGACCCGCGCCGCAAGCGCCTATGGGCTCGCCCGTGACGACCGATGTTCCAGCCTTCCGCGTGGCCGCCCTTTACCGGTTCACGCGCTTCGACGATCCGGCGGCCCTGCAAGGCCCGCTGGCCAAGGCGTGCTGCGCCAACGGCGTGAAGGGCACGCTGCTTCTGGCCCGCGAAGGGGTCAACGGCACCATCGCCGGGACCGACGCGGCCATCGAGACGGTGCTGGACCACATCCGCGCCCTGCCCGGCTGCGCCGACCTCGCGCCCAAGACCGCCTGGGCCGACGTCATGCCCTTCCATCGCATGAAGGTGCGGCTGAAGAAGGAGATCGTCACCCTGGGCCTGCCCGACCTGGACCCCGCGTCGAACGCCGGGACCTATGTCGCGCCGGCCGACTGGAACGCCCTGATCGCCGATCCCGACGTCGTGGTGATCGACACCCGCAACGACTACGAGGTGGCCATCGGCGCCTTCGAGCGGGCGGTCGATCCTCGGACCCGCAGCTTCTCGGCCTTTCCAGACTGGTTTCGCGACTATCGCGCCGGGCTGGAAAGCCAGCGCGGCCCCGACGCCCCGCCGTTGAAAGTGGCCATGTACTGCACCGGCGGCATCCGCTGCGAGAAGTCGACGGCCTTCCTGAAGTCGGAGGGGATCGAGGACGTCTTCCACCTGAAGGGCGGCATCCTTGACTATCTGGAACAGGTGCCGGAGCCGCAGAGCCTGTGGCGCGGCGAATGCTTCGTGTTCGACGAGCGGGTGGCCGTCGGCCATGGCCTGCAGCCCGGGACCCACGCCCTGTGCCGAGGCTGCCGCCGTCCGGTCAGTCCCGAGCAACGCGCATCGCCGCTCTACGAGGAGGGCGTCGCCTGCCCGGCCTGCCACGACCAGCGCGACGCGGCCAGCAGGGCCCGCTACGCCGAGCGCCACAGGCAGGTGGCCCGCGCGCGGGAGCTGGGCATCGCCCACGTGGGGGCGACGATGGAAACCGACGAAGACTGAAGGCGAGCACGGATCGTCCGGCGGTCCGTCGCGTTATCCGAGGCAACCCCACCAAGGAGCCTCCCCATGGTCGCCTACGACTCCGCCTATGGCGCGACGCCGGCCCCCGCCAAGCGTTCGGCCGCCGACAAGCTTTCCAGCCTGCTGGGCCGCAACAAGACCGCCGACGCGGGTCTCGATCCCGTCGCCCCGATCCCGGACTATGCGCTGACGCCCGACGAGCACGGCAAGATCACCCTGGCGGGCCACAAGGTCCCCGTCGCCCTGGCCCTGGTCGGCGCCGCCGTGCTGGGCGCGCTGCTGATCAACAAGCGCACGCGCGGCCCGGTGATCACCGCGGCCACCACCGCCTGGGGCTTCATGGGCAAGAAGGCGCTTTAAGCGCAACTCGCCCGCCTCCGCCGCGTTAGCTGATCCCCTTCAAAGGAGCCTCCCCATGCCCCACACCAACGAAGATCACATCCACCTGGTCAACGGCCTGGTCGAAACCACCATCGACAGCGCCGACGGCTATGCCGAAGCCGCCAAGGACGCCGACAGCGCCGGCTACAAGGACCTGTTCGAGAAGCGCGCCCAGGAGCGCCGCTCGGTCGCTTCGGAACTGCAGGACGAAGTCCGTCGCCTCGGCGGCGATCCCAAGGACGACGGCACCATCCTCGCCGCCGCCCACCGCGTGTTCGTCAATCTCCGCGACAGCCTCTCCAAGGGCGACGAAGCGGTGATCAACGAGGTCGAGTCCGGCGAGGACTTCATCAAGGGCAAGTACGAGAAGGCCCTGGCCGACACCGACGTCGACGCCCAGACCCGCGCCGCGATCGAAAAGGCCTGGACCTCGGTGAAGTCGGGCCACGACCAGATGCGCGACATCAAGAACGCGCTGAAGCACTAGCGTCCGCGCGGTGCGTGGCCCTCGTCCTTCGACAAGCTCAGGATGAGGACCATTCCACCGCCGCCGCAATCGAGACCTCATCCTGAGCCTGTCGAAGGACGAGGGTCTCGTGAACAAGGGCGGGATCGAAAGGTCCCGCCCTTTTCGCGTTCAGGCCATGCGGTAATGCGCCACCAGCCGCTGCAGGGCCAGTTTCAGCACGGTCTTGCCCGCGCGGCGCGGCAGGCCCAGCGAACGCTCGGCGGCCTCCAGCGCGGTGCCGGCCAGGCAGACATGCTCCAGGATCTCACGCAGGCCGGGGCCCGCCGCCTCCAGCGCCTTGGCGATCCGATCCTTGGCCGACCGCGCGCGCTCTGCGGGCTCGAGGCTGGGGCCCCGACCGCCATCGACGCGCGGCGCGCCGTCCCAGCTCATCGTCAGGCGACCGACCGTGCCGGCGCGCTGGAAGTCGTCCCGCAGGCGCTCGCCGGCGGCCGCCTCGACGGGAGTCAGCCAAGGCCGCCCCTTGCCGTCGCGCCGCCGCGCCAGCCAGGCCAGCGGCGACTCGCCGAGGTTGGCCTTGAACACCACCCGGCCGACGCCGGGCTCCTCGATCACCGTCTCGCCGTCGATCACGCCGGGCCGTCCGGGCGGCGGCGGCGCGGCGGCCGGCGACGATACGGAGAGGGTCCAGCCGCCCTGCCGGCGCGGCTTCAGCGTCTGGCTTCGCACCAGGGCCTGGAAGGCGGCTTCGTCGATGACCAGCATAGCGCGGTTGCGTCGGTTGGGTCCGAACCGCACCGCGTAGCCCGTGGCCGCCGCCTCGATCACCGCGCCGGGCCGGGACAGCAGCCGCGCGGCGCGGGCCGCCAGGTGCTCGGCCTCCAGATCGCCGTCGACGCTCATCGCACGACCCCTGCCACCAGTTGCGGCGCCTGGCGCAGGCAGCCTTCCAGCGCGGCGAGATGGGCGTCGAACGTCCGATCCTCGCGCAGGTCCTCGACCTTGTGGCAGGCGTGGCTGCAGGTCGTGCGGTCGCGCCCGAAGGCGAAGGCCACCCGGGCCAACGGCCAGTGGAAGGTGACGTGGGTCAGGTAGATGGCGATCTGCCGGGCCCGGGTGGCGGCGATCGAATTGCGTTTCTTGTCGGCGATGTCGCCGGGCGAGACATCCGTCGCCATCGCGACCAGATGGGTGACGAAGGCGACCGTCAGACGATCGCGGCGCGGCGTGGGCGTGACGGCCCAGACATCCTCGGCGGCTTGAACCAGCATGGCGTCCTCTAATCCGGGCCGTGAACCTCGCGACCCCTGATTTCCAATCTAGGCTTATTTTCTAGATGTGAGGATAACTTTCCTATCGTGACGCTTCAATAGGAATATAAGCCTTTGAAAATCCTACGACCGAATCTGTCCTATCCCCGCGCGAGAACGGGCATATCCGATCTCCAGGGTGCGCATGAGCTCGGCGGATCGGGCCGCCCGCCAGTCCGCGCTGGCCGCCGATCCGAGCTCGCGCGCCTGTCGGCAGGCCAGCAGTGCGACGTCCAGACCCGTGACCGGATTGGCCTCCAGCAGCTCGGCGGGACAGTTGGCGCGGATCGCCTGGACCACTGCGGCGGGCGGCGGCAGGCCGGTCTCCAGCCAGCGCTGCGACAGGGCGAAATCGTCGGCGCGGAAGAGGTCGACGATCTGCTGGCCCTCGCAATGCAGGCGGGCGTAGCCGTGTCTGTCGACGCCGATGATCGGGAACAGCGGGGCCAGCGAGGGGACGGCGTGGTTGGCGTAGAAGGTCGCGCCCCAATAGCGCTCGCCGATGCGGACATAGTGCTCGGCGTCGCGGATGGTCTCGAAGCCGGACAGATCCATCGGCAGAATCTCGACCTTGGGCTTGGTGACGTCGACGGTGTCGTTGGACACGTCGATGTAGAGCCCGCCCATCTTCAGGGCGTTCTGGAAGAAGCGATCGCGCAACGCGCCCCAGATCCGGCCCGCCGAGCCGCCCCGGTCGAGATAGGCCTTGATCGCCCGCTCGCCGGGATGGCTGGGCCGCGCGATCCGCGCGTTCAGCCGCAGCGCCACGTCGCGGGTGATCTCCCGGCAATAGCCGTAGGGATAGGGCTTGCCGTACCGCGCCGGCGCTCCCTGGCCCAGCGCCTGGTCGGTCTCGGCCCGCAGCGACAGGAACAGGTCTTCCAGGATCGGCGTCACGGGCGTCAGGAACCGCGCGGTCAAGGCGGCCTCGAGCCGATTGTTGGCGGCCATACGCTTACTCCAGTCCTCGACGCGCCCACGTCACGACTCGGCGCGAGGCAGCGGCTTAACTAGCCTGGTCGGGCGTCGGATCGCCATCAGGCGTCCAGTCGCAGGTCCTCACCATGGGGAACGATCGCGCCCCGGCACGACACCACGATGGCCGCCAGCCTGTGGGCGCGCGCGACCGCCGTCTCGATCGGCAGGCCGGCCATGCGCGCCGACAGGTAGGCGGCGTTGAAGCTGTCGCCCGCGCCGGTGGTGTCGACGGCCTTCACGCGGCTCGGCGCCGGGGTGGCGGTGCGGCCGTCCGGGCGATGGACGTTGACCGCGTGGCTCTCGTCCCGCGCCACCACCTCCGCGCCGGCGGCGGCCCACTCGGCGGCCAGGTCCTCGGCTTCGCGGCCATACAGGGGACGCGAGTCCTCGCTGCTCAGCGAGATGTAGCGGCAGGACGGCACGACGCCGTCCAGGGCGTTGCGGGCGGCTTCGGCGCTGGGCCACAGGGCGGGCCGGTAGTTGAAGTCCAGCGCCACGGCGACGCCCAGCGAATGGACATAGGCCAGGATGTCCTTCAGCCGCGCCCGGCCGATGTCGCCGATCACCGCCAGGGTGACGCCCGACAGATAGACCAGGTCGCTGGCCTTGGCGGCCTCGATCAACTGGTCGGCGGTGTGTTCGGAGAACAGGTCGCGGATCGGGGCCCGCTCGCGCCAGTAGAAGAACTTCCGCTCGCCGCTGTCGTCCAGCACGATGGCGTAGAGGCCCGGCAGGCGGTTGCTGGCCTCGCGCACCAGGCGGGTGTCCAGGCCCTCGCGGCGCATGGCCGCCAGCACGCCCTCGCTGAAGGGATCGCCGTGGCCCAAGGCCGTGCAGTAGGCCACCGCGTCGCCCAGGCGCGACATGTAGACGGCGGTGTTGAAGGTGTCGCCCGCAAAGCCCATCCGGTAACGCGGCGCGCCGTCGTCCGAATGGCCATCGGGCGACATCTCGACCATGCATTCGCCCAGCACGGTGATCCTGGCCATGACGCTTTCCCCTTCGCGTTGCGCGGCGGTGATAGGCGGTTTTGGTGTGGAGCGCGAGATTTCAAACGCTCGTGAGGACCCCCTCCGGCCCTCCGGGCCACCTCCCCCAAAGGGGGAGGATCTACGCCCAGCAGATGCTCCCCCTTTGGGGGAGCTGTCGCGGAGCGACTGAGGGGGTCCTCAACGGCGCCTACTTCTTCTGCTCAGCAATCCACCCATCGATCCGCTGCTCCAGCACCGCCATCGGCAGCGAGCCCTGCAGCAGCACCGCGTCGTGGAACTTGCGCTCGTCGAACCTGTCGCCCAGCGCCGCCTCGGCGCGGTGGCGCAGCTCCAGGATCTTCAGCTCGCCGACCTTGTAGGCCAGGGCCTGACCCGGCCACGACACGTAGCGGGCCAGCTCGACCTCGATGTTCGTCGACGACAGGGCGGTGTTGTCGGTGAAGCAGGCGCGGGCCTGTTCCAGGCTCCAGTGCTTCCAGTGCATGCCGGTGTCGGCCACCAGCCGGCAGGCGCGCCACATCTCGTAGGAGAGGCGGCCGAACAGTTCATAGGGGTCGCGATAGATCCCCATCTCCTCGCCCAGCCATTCCGAATAGAGGCCCCAGCCCTCGCCGAAGGCGTTGAAATAGAGCCCCTTGCGGAACTCCGGCGCATTGGTCTGCTCCTGGGCCAGCGAGGTCTGGATGTGGTGGCCCGGCGCGCCCTCGTGCAGCACCAGGGCCGGCAGCTCGTAGAGCGCCCGCTGGTCCAGTTCCGAGGTGTTGATCATCAGCCCGCCGGCCCGGCCGGTCTTGGGATCGCCGCCGAAATAGCGGCCGGTCGTGTAGCCCTTCTCGATGCTGGCCGGCACGGGACGCACGCCGTAGGTCAGACGCGGCAGGGTTCCGAAGTGGGCCGGCAGCTGGTCGTCCGAGCGCTTGGCGATCTCGCTGGCCTTCTCCAGCAGTTGCTGGCGGCTGGTGGCGTAGAACTTCGGGTCCTTGCGCAGATAGGCGATGAACTCGGGCAGCGTGCCCTTGAAGCCGGTCTGCTCCATCACGGTCTGCATGCGGGCCCGGATGCGCTTGACCTCGCTCTGACCCAGGTCGTGGATCTGGTCGGGGGTCATGTTCGTGGTCGTGTGTCGACGGACCAGGAAAGAGTAGTAGCGCTGTCCGTCGGGCAGGTCGGCGGCGGCCAGGCTCTTGGCGGCCTTGGGCAGGTATTCGGTCTGCATGAAGGTCACGAAGCCAGCGCGGGCCGGGGCGATCTTCTCGGCCAGGATCTTCTCGCCCTCGGCGATCAGGGCGGTCTTGCGGTCGGCGGGGACGCTGGCCGGCAAAGCGCGCAGCGGGGCCAGCAGCGGTTCCTCGGCCACCGGCGTGGCGGCGGTGCGCCTGGCGCGGTCCAGCACCGACTCGGCGGTCGGCACGGCCTGCACGAAGCCGCCGGCGATCCCGCGACGAGCGTTGGCCAGGTTGGCGGCGTACCAGTCCGGCGTCCTGGCGATCAGGTCCAGCCACTTGCGGGCCTCGGCCTCGTTCTTCAGCCGCATGCCGTTGGCGCGATAGAGCAAGGCGACGTCGAAGCCGCCGTCGCTGCTGAACGGCATGCGCGACTCGTCGAACGACAGGCCCTCGATCCGGTCGTCCAGCGAGTACTTCAGGATCTGGGCGGTCAGGCGCTCGTCGGCGCTCAGGCCTGCGGTGTCGACGGCTTCCAGCAGCTTGCGCGACTCGACCAGCTTGGCCTTGCGGGCGGCGTCGGCCTTGGGACCCACGGTCGGCAGCTTCCAGCGGGCGGCGTCCTGGCCGCCGCCGTCGTCATCGTCGCCGCCGGCGTTGGCGGTCTCGTAGGCCTTCACCGCCTGGGTCAGCTTGTCGCCGGCCGGCGAGGCCAGCGCCGTGCTGGTCATCAAGGCGACGGCCAGCAGGCCGGAAACGGCCCAGCGGGCATGACGACGATCGAACATCTGAACTTCCCCGAAAAATACGCCGGGGAGTTAGATCAGGAATCACGGCGACGCCAAAGCCCGCCCGAACCTGTCAGGCGGCGGAGCCGAAATCTGCTTTTCAGGAGGCTGTCGAGAAATTGGAGCGGGCGAAGAGATTCGAACTCTCGACCCCAACCTTGGCAAGGTTGTGCTCTACCACTGAGCTACGCCCGCATCCGGATTTCTCGGGTCTCGTTCCACCCTCCAAGATGCTGGAGAATGGAGCGGGCGAAGAGATTCGAACTCTCGACCCCAACCTTGGCAAGGTTGTGCTCTACCACTGAGCTACGCCCGCATCGTGGAAGCGAAAGAACCGCCCCGCGACGAGGAGGCGGCTTATGGCAGAGCGATCCGGCCTTGGCAAGCGCCCTTTGAGGGGTTGCCGAGCGCGTTTTTTCGGGGGCTCATTCGGCCCCTCTTTTTCGGGGTGGCGGAGTTTCGATCTTGCGTCTGTTCGTGTTCGGCCTGGGCTATGTCGGCGAAGCTTTCGCCCAGGCCCTGCGGGCTCGCGGCTGGGATATCGCCGCCTCGGCGCGCTCGCCCGAGCAAGCCGAGGCCCTGCGCGCGGCCGGGATCACGCCGGCCGATCCCAACGACAGGGACGCGATGGCGGCCGCCCTGACGGGGGTCAACGCCGTGCTGATCACCTCCCCGCCGGGCGAGGACGGCTGCGCGGCGCTGGAATCGGTGATTCCCGCCCTCGCCCAGGCCCAGGCCTTTCCCGACTGGATCGGCTATCTCTCGACCACCGGCGTCTATGGCGACTTCGAGGGCCGCTGGGTGTTCGAGACCAGCCCGCTAAAGGCCCAGTCGATCGAGGGCGCCCGCCGGGTCGGGGCCGAGCGCGACTGGCGCCAGGTGGGGCGCGGCATGGGCCTGACGGTCGCCACCTTCCGCCTGCCCGGCATCTACGGCCCCGGCCGCAGCGCCCTGGACCGCCTGCGCGCCGGCGAAGGCCGCCGCATCGTCAAGCCGGGCCAGGTGTTCAGCCGCATCCACCTGGACGACATCGTCTCGGGCCTGCTGGCCTCGCTGGACCAGCCCCGGGCGGGCGGAATCTACAATCTGTGCGACGACGAGCCGGCCCCGCCGCAGGACGTCATGGAATACGCCGCCGGCCTGCTGGGCGTTCCGGTCCCGCCGGACCTGCCGTTCAACGCCCTGGGCATGTCGCCCGCCACGCGGCGGTTCTACGCCGAGAACAAGCGCGTCTCGAACGCGCGGGCCAAGGCAGAGCTGGGGTGGCGGCTGAAGTATCCGACATATCGGGAAGGGTTGGCGGCGATCCTAGCGGGCGGGGGCTAGCTCAAACGCCGTGCGTCCTTCGAGGCCCGCTGCGCGGGCGCCTCAGGATGAGGAGTTGTTTGCTGTCTTCCTCATCCTGAGGTGCGCGCTCCTGAGCGCGCCTCGAAGGACGCAGAGCGCTTACCGCCCTACTCCTCGTCCGGGCCGATGTCCGCCGCAGCCCAGGCCGCAGCCGACGCCAGGCTCGAACCCCGCGCCCGCGCCGCCCGCGCCAATCGCCGCGCCACCGGGTCGTCGTCGATCTCGACCAGCGAGCGGGCCTCGACCACCGCCGCGACCAGGCGCTCCAGGTCCTGGGGCCGCGACAGGCGATGGTCGCCGTCCTTGATCAGGGAGAAGACGACGTCGTCGCTCTTGAGGCTGTTGGCCAGCTCCAGGGCGTGGGTCCAGGGCACGTCGGCATCGGCGCCGCCCTGCAGCACTCGCACTGGGACGTCGATCGGCACGTCGCCCTGCAGGATCGACCAGCGCGCGCCGTCTTCCAGCAGGTCGCGGGTGATGGCGTAGCCGCCGTCGTCATAGTCCGAGGGCCGGATCCAGAAGCCGTCCTTGGCGATGGCGGCCTTGGCCTCGTCCGACAGTTCCGGCGCCATCAGCTTCTCGGTGAAGTCCGGGGCCGGGGCGATCAGCACCATGGCCTTGACCCGCTCGGGCCGGGCGATGGCCGCCAGGCACGACAACCAGCCGCCCATCGACGAGCCCACCAGCACCAGCGGCCCCTCGGTCAGCTCGTCGATCACCGCCAGAGCGTCCTCGCGCCAACGGGTGATCGTGCCGTCGCGGAACTGGCCGTCCGACTGGCCGTGGCCGAAATAGTCGAAGCGCAGATAGGCCCCGCCAGTCGCCTGGGCCTGGTCGGCCAGCACCTGGGCCTTGGTCCCGGTCATGTCGGAATGGAACCCGCCCAGCCACACGACGGTTGGCCCTTCTCCGGCCACCCGACGGTAGGCGATGCGATTGCCGTCGGCGCGAGCCAGGAACTCCAGGGATTCGGTCATGGCGCGGCCTTGATCCTTTCGCTAACTAAACCAGTCATCTCAGACGAGAGTCGCGTGCCCGACCTACCCGCCGATTTCACACTGCTGCAGGTAACGCCCGAACTCGAGACGGGCGGCGCTGAACAGACGACGATAGATGTCGCCCACGCTGTCGTGGCGCAAGGTGGCAAGGCGTTGGTCGCCACCAAGGGCGGACGCATGGCCTCGCGGCTCGAGGCCGACGGCGGCCGGCTGGCCCACATGCCGGCCCAGTCGAAGAACCCGCTGGTCATGCTGGGCAACGCCGCGCGGCTGATCGACCTCATCCGGCGCGAGAAGGTCAGCCTGGTCCACGCCCGCTCGCGAGCCCCGGCCTTCAGCGCCCTGTGGGCGGCGCAGGCGACCAAGATCCCGTTCGTGGCCACCTATCACGGCGTCTACAACGCCAAGTCCAACCTCAAGCGCTGGTACAACGCGGTGATGACCAAGGGCGACCTGGTGATCGCCAATTCGGAATACACCCGCCAGCACGTCATCAAGGAGCATGGCGTCGATCCGGCCAAGGTTGTCGCCATCCCCCGCGGCGTCGACCTGTCGCGCTTCGAGCCCGGCCTGGTCAGCGCCGAGCGGGTCGAGGCCCTGCGCAAGGCGTGGGGCGTGGCTGCGGACGAGCGCCGGCTGAAGGTGCTGCTGGCCGGCCGCCTCACCCGCTGGAAGGGCCAGGCCCTGCTGATCGAGGCGATGGCCCGGCTGAAGGGCGCCGGCGATCCGCGCATCCTGCTGCTGCTGGTCGGCGACGACCAGGGCCGCAAGGCCTATCGCGCCGAGCTGGAGGCCCAGATCGCCGCCGCCGGCCTGGAGGACGACGTCCGCATCGTCGGCCATTGCGACGACATGCCGGCCGCCTATCTGGTCGCCGACCTTGCCATTGCGCCCTCACTGGAGCCCGAAGCCTTCGGCCGCACCGCCGTCGAGCCGCAGGTGATGGGCAGGCCGGTGCTGGCCTCCGACCACGGGGCGGCGCGCGAGACCGTGCTGCCCGGCGAAACCGGCTGGCTGGTCGCCCCCGGCGACGCCGAGGCCTGGGCCGAAGCTCTGGTCTTGGCCCGCGACGCGGGAGCCGCGATGCGTCAAACCCTTGGACAAACGGCGCGGGCCCGCGCTCGACGGTTGTATTCGGTGGACGCCATGTGCGAAGCCACACTTGAAGTCTATGCGCGCGTGCTGGAAGCCAGAGTTTTGGAGCGGAGACCTTGAGCAAGGAGATCAAGAAGGTCCTGGTGATCAAGCTGGGAGCCCTTGGCGATTTCGTTCTGGCGCTGGCGGCGATGAAGAAGATCCGTGAGGCCCATCCGAAGGCCAAGATCACGCTGCTCACCACGCCGCCCTTCGAGGCGCTGGCCAAGCTCAGCCCGTACTTCAACAGCGTCGAGACCGATGGCCGTCCCGACGACTTCGGCGACCTGACCCAGATGCTGGGGCGCCTGCGCAAGGCGCGCTACGACCGGGTCTACGACCTGCAGACCAACAGCCGCACCAACTGGTACTTCCAGGCCTTGCGCCCGTTCCCGCCGCAATGGAACGGCATCGCGGCCGGCTGCTCGCTGCCCCAGAAGGGCAAGGCCCGCCTGCACATGCACACCCTGGAGCGCCAGGCCGACCAGCTGAAGGCCGCCGGCATCTGGCCGGACGCCCCGACCGAGCCGGGCAGCGCCCCGCCGCCGGACCTGTCGTGGATCCTGCGCCGCACGAAGGAGCCGCGCCCCGTGGCCGGCGCCGCCGCGCCGCGTCCCTATGTGCTGTTCGTGCCGGGCGGCTCGGCCCATCGGCTCGAGAAGCGCTGGCCGGTCGAGGCCTTCGCCCAGTTGGGCTCGCTGCTGAAGGCCCGGGGCCTGGACATCGTCATCATCGGCGGTCCGCAGGAAAGCGCCATGGCCCGCCAGATCCAGAAGGCCGTGGGCCAGGCCCGCGACCTGACCGGCCGCACCGACTTCGCGCAACTGGCCGTGCTGGGCGCCAAGGCGGCGCTGGTGGTCGGCAACGACACCGGCCCGACTCACCTGCTGGCCGCCTGCGGGGCGCCGACCATCGCCCTGTTCTCGGACGCCTCGAACCCGGACCTCTGCGGCCCGCGCGGCCACGTGGCGGTGATCAAGTCCCCCGACCTGAAGGCCCTGCCCGTCTCGACCGTGGCCAGCGCCGCGATGAGCCTGTTGCCGCATTAGAGTCGCAAGAGCGGCGAGCGCCCTAAAAACCTTGTCATCCCGGGCGAAGCGAAGCGCAGACCCGGGACCGCCCAACCCACTATTCTTTTGCGAGATATGACGACATACTCTCGCTATGCGAGAGTACTCCTACGCCGTCTATCTGATGACCAATACGCGTCGTGGCGTGCTGTACTGCGGCGTCACATCAGATCTGATTTCCCGCGCCATCCAGCATCGTGAGGGTGCGATGGAAGGCTTTACGCGCAAATACGGATGCAAAAACCTCGTCTGGTTCGAGATTCACACAGACATCGAAGAAGCCATCCGTCGCGAAAAGCTCATCAAGCGCTGGCATCGCCCCTGGAAATTTCAGTTGGTCGAGAACCGCAATCCCGAGTGGGTTGATCTCTTGCCAGCCTTGCTCGGCGAAACCGAGTTCCCCTGGTACGAACCTGCCGCCGTTCCGGGGTTTGATGGTCCCGGGTCTTCGCTACGCTTCGCCCGGGATGACAATCTGGTTTAGCTTCAATACCCCGCGTACCGCCCAGGCCGGTGATTGGCGATGATCACCATGCTCAGCGCCACGGCCGACAGGATCGACAGCAGCAGCTTGTCCCAGCGGATCACCGCGAAGGCGGCGATCACCACCAGGCAGTCGGCGATCATCTGCACCTTGCCGGCGCTGATCCCGCGCTTTTCCTGCAGGTAGAGCGCCAGCACCCCCACCCCGCCGACGCTGGAGCGGTGGCGGGCCAAAGCCAGGATGCCCATGCCGATGATCGTGCCGCCGAACACGGCCGCGAAGATCGGATCCACGCCCGTCACCTTCAGCCAGTGGGGCATGCCGAAGGCCAGGCCCGCCAGCAGCAGGTTGGTCGCCAGGGTCTTGCCGGTGAACGCCCAGCCCAGGGCCCGCTGCGCCAGGATGTAGAACGGGATGTTCAGCACCAGGAACACCGTCCCGACCGGCCAGTTGGTCAGGTACGAGATGATCAGGGCCACGCCGGCGACGCCGCCGGTGACCAGGCCGGCGGTCTTCAGAAGGGTCAGGCCCACGGCGATGAAGCTGGAGCCGATCAACAGCGCGTGGACGTCCTCGATCGGGGTGTGGCGATGGGGATTCATGGCGGGGCCGGCGACTATCCGAGAACGAAGAACGAGGTTCCCGCCCGACCGTTTCCCGCCCCTTCGCCGCCTTGGGCCCGAAAGGATCGGCGCCGTAGGCGTGTCTTTGGCTTGCGCCGCTTGATACAGGGCGCCCGGCAGGTCATATATCATTTCCTCGCAGCGCGTCTCCGCGCAGCGCGATTACCTTCAACTGTACCGGAGCCGCCCCTATTCGCCGTCCTATGCAAACGCCGCCCGTCAAAGACGGACCGCGTATCAACGATGAAATCCGTGTCCCGCGCGTCCTGCTGATCGACCAAAACGGCGAGAAGCAAGGCGAGATGCCGACCGCCTCCGCTCTTGAAGCGGCCGAGGAGGCAGGCCTGGACCTGGTGGAAATCGTTCCGAACGCCAATCCTCCCGTCTGCAAGATCTTGGACTACGGAAAGTTCAAGTTCCAGGAGCAGAAGAAGAAGAACGAGGCGCGCAAGCGGCAGAAGGTCGTCGAGCTCAAGGAAATCAAGCTCCGCCCGAACATCGACATCCACGATTACGAGGTGAAGGCCAAGGCCATGCACCGGTTCTTCGAGGAGGGCGACAAGGTCAAGGTGACCCTGCGTTTCCGCGGCCGTGAAATGGCTCACCCGGAACTGGGCATGAAGCTGCTCATCAAGGTCAAGACCGACTTCGAGGAAGTCGCCAAGGTCGAGTACGAGCCACGCATGGAAGGCCGGCAGATGATCATGATCCTGGCGCCGCGCTAAACCGCGCCGTCTGGTTCTTCCGAAAGCGCCCTGGCGGTCTCGCCGGGGCGTTTTTCGTTTTGGGCTCCGATGGGCCGCGCCAGGTCTTCCGGATGCGTCCGCCCGGGACCTAATCGCTTGCCATCCCCGACTCTTTCCCGTAGTAACCCCGCCTTTCCGGAACCGCCTGGCCGATTGGCATGCCATGGCGGTTCGTCATGCTATCTCTAGAGGACGGGGCGAAAGCTCCGACGCGAAATGCCTAAGTTGAAGACGAAATCGGGCGCCAAGAAGCGCTTCAAGATCACGGCCACGGGCCTGCTGAAAGCCGGCGTCGCCGGCAAGCGTCACCGTCTGATCGGCCACAACGGCAAGTACATCCGCCAAAACCGCGGCACGAAGGTCATGAGCGAATCCGACGCCAAGACCATCCGTTCGTACCTGCCCTACGGCCTTTAAGGAGCGCTGACACATGGCTCGCGTCAAACGGGGCGTTACCGCCCACGCCAAGCACAAGAAGGTTCTTGAACAGGCCAAGGGTTTCTACGGCCGCCGCAAGAACACCATCCGCACCGCCAAGGCCGCCGTCGATAAGGCCGGTCAATACGCGTACCGTGACCGCAAGGTGCGCAAGCGCGCCTTCCGCTCGCTGTGGATCCAACGCATCAACGCCGGCGCTCGCACCGAGGGCTTCACCTACTCGCAATTTATCCACGGCCTGGACGTGGCGGGTATCGTGATCGACCGTAAGGTCCTCGCCGATATCGCGGGCGCCGACCCGGTCGCGTTCAAGGCCATTGCTGACAAGGTCCGCACCGCCCTGGCCGCCTAAGGTCTTTTTCGGGTTCGTCCCGATTGCGATCTAGAAAAGCCCTCCGGTGCGAACCGGAGGGCTTTTTGCTGTTCCGAACACACTGTCATCCCGGCCAAGCGCGAAGCGCGCCGAGCCGGGACCGCCGGAAACGCATGAGCTTGCCGTGGTCCCGGGTCTTCGCTGCGCTACGCCCGGGATGACAATCGAAGTTCCAACCCAACCCGAAACCGCCTAGACGGATGCCCGTCATGACAGATCTCAAAACTCTCGAATCCGACGTGCTGGCGCAAGTCGCCGCCGCCTCGGACCTCGCCGCCCTCGACGCCGTGCGGGTCGCCGCTCTTGGCAAGACCGGCTCGATCTCCGGCCTGCTGAAAACCCTGGGCGCGATGAGCCCCGAGGAGCGCAAGGATCGCGGCGCCGCGATCAACGCCCTGCGCGACGTCGCCCAGACCGCCATCGCGCAGAAAAAGGCCGCCCTCGAGGCCGCCGAGCTCGACGCGCGCCTGGCCAGCGAGACCCTGGACCTCTCCCTGCCGGCGCCCTACCGCCGCAAGGGCAGTGTCCACCCGACCATGCAGACCCTGGACGAGATGGTCGCCATCTTCGCCGAGATGGGCTTCGCGGTCGCCGAAGGCCCGGACATCGAAGACGACTTCCACAACTTCACGGCCCTGAACTTCCCGCCCAAGCACCCGGCGCGGGAGATGCACGACACCTTCTTCTTCAATGAGAAGGGGAACGGCGAGAAGATGCTGCTGCGCACCCACACCAGCCCCGTGCAGGTGCGGACCATGGTGTCGCAACAGCCGCCGATCCGCATCATCGCGCCTGGCCGCACCTATCGCGTCGACAACGACGCCACCCACACGCCGGTGTTCCACCAGGTCGAAGGCCTGGTGATCGACAAGGGCATCCACATGGGCCACCTGAAGTGGACCCTGGAAACCTTCCTGGCGCGGTTCTTCGAGACCGACGCGGTGACCACCCAGTTCCGGCCGCACCACTTCCCGTTCACCGAGCCTTCGGCCGAGATGGACGTGCAGTGCGACCGCTCGGGCGGCGAGATCAAGATCGGCCAGGGCACGTCGTGGCTGGAGATCCTGGGCTGCGGGATGGTGCACCCCAACGTGCTGCGCGCCTGCGGCATCGATCCGGACGTCTATCAGGGCTTCGCCTTCGGCATGGGCGTCGATCGCCTGGGCATGCTGAAGTACGGCATGCCCGACCTGCGCGACATGTGGGCCTCCGACAGTCGCTGGCTTTCGCACTATGGGTTCAGCGCCTTCGCCGCGCCGAACGCCGCTTCGGGACTGAGCTGATGACCGACCAGAAGAGCTTCCAACCGGGCGGCCGCCCCGGCCGTATCCCCACCGACGCCTCGGCCAAGGTGTTTGAGAACCTCGACATCTCGCTGTTCGATCTCTATCGCGCCAACTTCTGGAAAGAAGAACAGATCCTCACGGGCCGTACGTTCCGCAACTGCCAGATCGAGGGACCGGGCGTGATGCTGGTGCTGCCGGGCACGACGTTCGACACCACCGATTTTGGCCAGACCGGCGGCGACATCCGCAACCTCGTCCTGCGCCCCGCCGGGCCGCAGAAGGTCATCGGGACCATTCCCGTTCAAGATTGCGCCTTCATCGGCTGCGTGTTCCACGGCGTCGGCTTCACCGGCCCCGAGGCCTTCCTGCAGCAGATCCTGGCGCTGGAAACACCGAAATGAAGTTCACCCTGTCCTGGCTCAAGGACCATCTTGAGACCACCGCCACCGCCCCCGAGATCGTCGCCGCCATGACCATGGCCGGCCTCGAGGTCGAGCACGTCACCGATCCGGCCACCAAGCTGGCCGCCTTTACGGTCGCCAAGATCGTCGAGGCCGTGCAGCACCCCAACGCCGACCGTCTCCGCGTCTGCCAGGTCGACACCGTCGACGGCCGCAAGGAGATCGTCTGCGGCGCGCCGAACGCCCGCGCGGGCCTGACCACCATCTACGCCCCGATCGGCGCCTATGTGCCCGGCCTGGGCGTGACCCTGGTCGAGAAGCCCGTCCGCGGCGTCGTCTCCAACGGCATGCTGTGCTCGGCTGCCGAGCTGGAAGCCGCCAGCGAGAGCGACGGCATCATGGAGCTGCCGGACGACCTGGCCGTCGGAACCCCCGCCGCCACGGCGCTGGGGATGGAAGCCGTCATCGACTTCGAGGTCACCCCCAACCGTCCCGACTGGCTGGGCGTCGCCGGCATCGCCCGCGACCTGGCGGCCGCCGGCGTCGGCAAGCTGAAGGACCTGTCGATCGCGTCCGTGCCCGGGACCTTCCCCTGCCCGATCGCGATCAAGGTCGACGGCGAGGCCTGCCCGGTGTTCGCCGGCCGCCTGATCAAGGGCGTCAAGAACGGCCCGTCGCCCAAGTGGCTGCAGGACCGCCTGCTGGCCATTGGCCTGCGTCCGATCAGCGCCCTGGTGGATATCACCAACCTGATCTCGTACGACCGCGCCCGCCCGCTGCACGTCTATGACGCCGCCAAGCTGGTCGGCTCGACCATCGAGGCCCGGCTGGGCCGCGGCAAGGCCGAGGCCACGCCCGGCGACCAACCCTCGCCGGCCGAGCATCACGACGAGCAGCTGATCGCCCTGGACGGCAAGACCTATGACATCACGCCCGAGATGTGCGTGATCGCCGACGCCGAGGGCAATCGCCCGATCGGCCTGGGCGGCGTCATGGGCGGCGAGAGCACCGGCTGCTCGGACGAGACGGTCGACGTCTTCGTCGAGTGCGCCTGGTTCGAGCCGATCCGCATCGCCCAGACCGGCCGGTCGACCGGCATCGCCAGCGACGCCCAGTACCGCTTCGCTCGCACGGTCGACACCGGCTCGGTGGTCCCAGGCCTGGAACTGGCCACCAAGCTGATCCTCGAGCTCTGCGGCGGCGAGCCGTCGGAGATCGTCGTGGCCGGCGAGGCTCCGGCCGCGCCGGGGCCGTTCCTGTTCGACCCGGCCTATGTCGAGACCCTGTCAGGCCTGTCGATCGCGCCCGAGAAGAGCCTGGACATCCTCAAGGCCCTGGGCTTCTCGATCGCCGCGCCCAAGGACGTGTCGGCGACCACCTTCGCCACCCATGCCGACAGCGAAGTCTGCGTCACCCCGCCGACCTTCCGCCGCGACGTCGAAGGCAAGGCCGACCTGGTCGAGGAAGTCGCCCGCATCGCCGGCTACGGCGCCCTGCCCTCGACGCCCCTGCCCGAGGTCCCCCGCGCCGTCGGCGGTGTCCTGACGCCCAAGCAGGCCCGCGTCCGCGTGGCGCGTCGCGCCCTGGCGGCCGCCGGCTACGCCGAGGCCCTGACCTACAGCTTCACCAACCAGAAGACCGCGGCCCTGTTCGGCGGCGGCGCTCCGGAACTGGTGCTGGCCAATCCGATCGCCTCGGAACTGGACTGCATGCGCCCGTCGCTGCTGCCCAACCTGATCGAGGCCGCCGGCCGCAACGCCCGTCGCGGCTTCCCCGACGTGGCGCTGTTCGAGGTGGGCCCCACCTTCCACGGCGACCGTCCGCAGGACCAGAGCACCATGGTCGCCGGCATCATCGCGCCGAAAGCCCCGCGCGGCTGGGACAAGGCCGCGCAGGACGACGTCTTCACGGTCAAGGCCGACCTGCTGGCCCTGCTGGAAGAGCTGGGCGCGCCGGTCGACAAGCTGCAGACCTCGCAAGGCTCGGCCTCGTCCTGGTGGCACCCGGGCCGTTCGGCGCGCCTGCAGCTGGGCCCCAAGGCGGTGATGGCCGAGTTCGGCGAGATCCACCCGGCCGTGCTGAAGACGCTGGACGTCGCCGGCCCGGTCTATGGCTTCGAGATCACCCTGGAAGCGATCCCCGAGCCGAAGAAGAAGGCCACCAAGGGTCGCCCGGCGTTCTCGCCCTCGACCCTGATGCCGCTGACCCGGGACTTCGCCTTCCTGGTCGAGAAGGCCAAGCCGGCCGGCGACCTGGTCAAGGCCGCCGTCGGCGCCGACAAGGCGCTGATCACGGCCGCCCGGGTGTTCGACGTCTATGAAGGCGCCGGCGTGCCGGACGGCTTCAAGTCGATCGCCTTGGAGGTGGTCGTCCAGCCGCGCGAGGCCACGCTCACCGACGTCGAGATCGAGGCCCTGTCGGCCAAGGTCGTGGCGGCGGCCGAGAAGGCTGGCGGCAAGCTGCGGGGGTAGTTCGAGACTCGCCCCCTCCTGACCGCTTCGCGGTCGTCCTCCCCCATAGGGGGAAGAGCGCCGAAGGCGCGGAGGGGGCAAGTGTTCAAGCTTGAGGCGCCCGCGCCCATCGTTCGAACAAATTGTCCGCCCCCGCGACCGATCGCCTCTTCTGGAGGCAAGGTCTTGCGCGTTGTCCACACCCACGCTACCTGTATCCAGCACGCACGGAGTCACTGCTTCCACATGCTCTCGCAATTCGCCCTCAACATCGCGCTCGTGACCGGCTTTACCGCCGTCGCTGCGATGTCGTGCGCCGCGACCATGATGTGGAACCAGATTAAAACCGTTCCGGTACGGACGGGGCAACGGCGCGCGATATAACCGAAACGCAGCCGACGGATCGCAAGATCTCCAAAAGCCCCGCTTCCGAAAGGAGCGGGGTTTTTTGTTGCGCGTTTCGTCGGTCCTTCACCACCCAACGGGGGACAAGAGACCAATGAGCTACCTGCCTTCACCACCCGCCTTCCACAGCGACGCCGACGGCGTCACCGTTCACCAGCTGCTGCTGGCCGCCGACGACGCCCACAGCGCGCTGGACGCCGTTCGCCAGGGCCTGGCCGACAGCGGCGCCGAACTGTGCAACCTGACCCTCAAGCCCGTGGGCCAGATCGTCGAGGCCAGCTTGCGCGTTCGCCACCTGGGCGACCAGGCCGCCCGCCTCCTCGCCCGCGACCTGGCCGCCTGGCCCGGCGTCAGCTCGGCCAGCGTCGAGCATCAGTGGGTGCGCCCGTGACCGTCCCCAAACCGGACGAGGACAAACGAAGACTGTTTCTCGTCACCGCCGAGGACACGCCGGACGCGCTGATGCGCGTTCTCGGCGTGGCCAGCGTGCAGCAGACCCGCCTGCGCGCCCTGACCGCCGCCCCCGACGGCCAGACCCTGGCCATTCGCATGGAGATCGAGGACCAGGGCGACCAGCGCGCCGAAGCCCTGGCCTCGCGGCTCGCCGCTTGTCCGTCGGTGCGCGGCGTCGGTTTCGGCTGGCGGGCGTAACCAAAGCGCGGTCTCGTACGTATCTGAGATGAGCCCGCCTTCAGGGCCGTCCGAGGATCCCGTTCGATGCGCCGCCTGCTTGCTCTTATCGTCACCGTCGTCACGCTGGCCGGCCTGCCCGCCCTGGCCGCCAAACCCGCCGCCAAGACCGCCACCGCCGTGTTCGCCGGCGGATGCTTCTGGTGCATGGAGCACGACATGCAGGGCGTGCCCGGCGTGATCAAGGTCGAGAGCGGCTACACCGGCGGCCACGTCAACAACCCCAGCTATCGCGACGTCACCAGCGAGACCAGCGGCCACTACGAGTCGGTGCGCGTCACCTACGACACCTCCAAGCTGGACTACGGCTTCCTGCTCTATCGCTACTGGAAGCTGGTCGACCCCACCGACGACGGCGGCCAGTTCTGCGATCGCGGCCCGTCCTATCGCCCCGCCGTCTTCGTCAACGGCCCCGAGCAACGCGCCATCGCCGAGAAATCCCGCGCCGAGGCCGCCAAGCGCCTGAAGAGCGGCAAGATGGTCACCCAGATCCTCGACCTGAAGACCTTCTGGCCGGCCGAGGAATATCATCGCGACTACGCCAAGCGGAACAAGCTGAACTACTTCGCCTACCGCACCGGCTGCGGCCGCGATGCGCGGCTCAAGCAGGTCTGGGGCGGCTGATCCCGTCAAGCTTGGGACTCGACAACCTCAAAGCAAGGTGACAGCTTAGTTTCGCATAAGGTGTATTGGGCGCGTACGGTTGGGCGGGGGCGCGTATGATCACTCTGTTGCGTAAGCTTGCCATCGTCAGTCTGTGCGCGACGCTGTCAGTCGCCGCGACGCCAGTGGTCGCGCAGGACGCTGCGCCCGCATCAGTCGCCGAGACGGCCGCGCCGCCGGCGTCCGAGAGCGAGGCGGCCAGCACGCCCTCGACCGCCGAACCGGCCAGCCAAGCGGCGGCCGAGGACTTGGCGCCCTACAATCCGCTCGACACCTATTCCTTCTACCTGACGGCGCTGTTCATCGCCTTCGGCCTGGGCGTGATCCTGCTGCAGCTGTCGGCGATGCGCCGGATCAAGGACGTCACGGCCGACGAGATCGCCCGCAACTGCGCCATCACCCTGGTCGTGGTCGCCTCGGTCGCCCTGCTGGTCTCGGGCTACAGCAGTCAGCAGGTGGCCCCGGCCTTCGGCCTGTTCGGCACCATCATCGGCTACCTGCTAGGCAAGGCCGGAGCCAAGGAAGCCGACAAGAGCCCCGAACCGCAACCGCCATCGACGGGAGGGACCGATGCCGACCCTGTCCAGAAGAGCTGAGGCGGTCCTGCTCCTGGCGGGCCTGGCCTGGATCGTCCCGGCCGTCGGCCACGGCCGGCAAGCGGCCGCGCAAACACCACCTCCGGCGTCACCCACTGCACCTCCCTACTATGCGGCGCCACCTACAGATTTCCCCGCTCCACCCGTTTCTCCCGCTCCGCCGCCGCTGTCGGCCGAGGACCGACAGAGCATCCTCAATACGCTGGCTCCGATGGTCTCGGCGGACGAGTTGGCGGAATTGAAGGCTGACGACGGCCGGCTGCGCCGATTTTGGGAGGCCCTAGCCGCCTCCAGCCGTGTCGTAGCGGCGGCTGCGCCAGGAAGCCGCCCCTGGGTTCCGCCGCCGCCGCAGCTATCGAACAAGGTCACGGTCGCGATCATGAACCCGTCGCCGCAGGCCCAGACGCTGCGGCTGGCCTACAACAACGTGTTCTGTCGGGACAAAACCTTGACCATTCCGCCGGGCAAGTCGGCGTCGCACGACATGTGCCTGAAGCGGGCTTCCGTGCGGATCGACGGCAATCCGGCCGACCTCAAGCCCGCGCAGATCGGCCTGCTGCGATGCTATGCGATCCGCCGGTTCGAGAACCCGTCGCGCTGGGCCCTGGACGTCTGTCCGTGACGGCTCCGCCGCCCCCCGCTTCGCCCCATCCCGACACCCTGGATCGGCGGGTGACGCTGGGCGTGTCGATCGGCGCGGCGCTGGTGGTGCTGGCCGTGGCCGTGGCCACGACGCCGCCCAAGCGCGTGGCGGCCATCCGCGGCAATGGCGGCTATGTGCTGGTCGACAACCGCACGCGCCAGGCCGTGACGGTCTCGACCGGGACCTCCGACGGCGTGGTCTGCGGGCAGAAGTACGTCAGCGCCGGCAACCGCGCGCGGGTGCGGGCGTGCGGCGCCTGGAGCCGGATGGCCGTGCGCAACGGCCGCGCGGGCGAAGAAGGCTATGCCAGCCTGCTGGCCGCCCAGGGCCAAGTCTATCAGGTGCGCTGGCGCGGCCGACTGACCGCCGAGCGGCACGAACCCTACTGACGGACGCGCCTCGACTCCGCCCCAATCCCATGTAGTTTTAAATCTGTAAAATGGGAGGACGTCGATGAACCGTCGCGCGCTTTTGGCGACCGCCGCGCTTGTGCTGGCTGCAGGCTCCGCACACGCCGCCCCGTCCACGCCCGACCTGTCGGTGACCATCTACAATTCCGACCTCGCCTTGGTCGAGGACGCCCGCGACCTGGACCTGAAGGCCGGCCGCCAGCGGCTGGAGTTCAAGGACGTCTCGGCCACCATCCGTCCCGAGACGGTCAGTCTGTCGGCCTCGGGCGTGACCATCATTGAGCAGAACTTCGACTACGACCTGCTGACGCCCGACAAGCTGATGGAGAAGGCGGTCGGCCAGCAGGTGAAGATCGTCCGCACCAATCCGGGCGACGGCAAGGAGACCATCGAGACCGCCACGGTGCTGGCCGCCAACGAAGGCGTAGTGCTGAAGATCGGCGACCGCATCGAGGTGCTGCGCGACGACGGCGCGCCCACCCGCGTGATCTTCGACAAGGTGCCCGAGACCCTGCGCGCCCGCCCGACCCTGTCGGTCACCATCGACGCCGACCGCGCCGGCCCGCGCCCCGCCAAGCTCAGCTACCTGACCTCGGGCCTGGGCTGGAAGGCCGACTACGTCGCCCTATTCGACGAGAAGAAGGGGACGCTGGACCTGCAGGGCTGGATCACCCTGACCAACAATTCCGGCACGGCCTTCGAGAGCGCCCGCACCCAGCTTGTGGCCGGCGAGGTCAACCAACTGAACAACGGCGGCTATCGGCGGCCCAACCGGTCGATGCAGGCGGCCGGGACCGAGAGCGGCGACGCCGAGCGCCTGGCCGACTACTACGTCTATCCCCTGCCCCAGCGCACCACGATCGCGGCCAATCAGAACAAGCAGGTCGGTTTCCTCAGCGCCCAGGGCGTGGCCGCCAGGAAGGTCTACGAGGTTCGCGAGGGCGGCTTCAGCACCGACCAGAACCCGGTCTCGGCCAGCGTCGCCCTGCAGTTCAGCAACGCCAAGCTGGCGGGTCTGGGCAGCCAGCTGCCGGCCGGCACGATGCGCGTCTACATGCGCGATCAGGCTGGCGATCCCAAATTCGTCGGCGAGAACGCCATCGACCACACGCCCGCCGGGTCGGAACTGTCGATCAAGACCGGCGACGCCTTCGACGTCACCAGCCAGGCCGTGCTGGTCAGCCAGGAGAAGGTGTCCAAGACCCGCTCGCGCTACGCCATGCGCTACGTGCTGCGCAACGCCCGGCCCGAGGCGGTGACGGTGGAGCTGCGCCAGGGCGGCCTGTGGCGCGACGGCGAGGTCAAGGCCGAAAGCCTCAAGAGCCGCCGGATCGACGCGCGGACCCTGGGCTGGAGCGTGCCCGTGCCAGCCAACGGCGAGACGGTGCTAACTTTCACGGTCGAGAACGGCTGGTGAGGAGCTTCTCCTCACCCGTGAAACGGGGGAGGTGGCACGCCGCGACTACGCGGCGTGACGGAGGTGGCGCCGTGCAGTGGCCGCGCGCCCTCCCCCGTTTCACGGGGGAGGAGATAGCGGCCGCGCTCGCTCTGCTCCTGCTCGCCACCCCCGCCCTGGCCGACACCATCGCCTCGCCGAAAGCCGACACCACGGCGGTGACGCTGTACCGCGGCGACTCCCGCGCCTTCCAGACCCTGCAGCCTTGGCAGCGCGAACAGGCCCTGAGGAAGGGCCTGATCCTGGTCACCGAGACCCGGACCGTCACCCTGCCCGCAGGCCGCCACACGCTTCGCTTCGACGCGGTCGCCGACGGCCTGATCCCGCAGAGCGCGGCGGTCGAAGGACTGCCCGGCGGCATGGTCGAGCGCAATTACGACTACGCCCTGCTCAGCCCTGGAACCCTGCTGGAGCGGTCGCTGAACCAGTCGGTCGGCATTGTCCGCACCAACGCCAAAACGGGCCGCCAGACCGCCGAGCACGCCATCGTCCGCCAGGGGCCCGACGGCGTCGTCCTGCAGACCGCGACCGGCGTCGAGGCCCTGGGTTGCTCCGGGGGCGCCGAGCGACTGGTGTTCGATCACGTGCCCGACGGGCTTTCGGACAAACCGGCCCTCTCGACCATCGTCGACGTGCCCGTGGCCACCACCGCCAAGCTGACCCTGTCGTATCTCGCCATCGGCGTGAACTGGCAGGCCGACTATGTCGCCCGCATCCGCCCCGACGGGAAGACCCTGGACCTCACCGGCTGGCTGACCCTGGTCAACAGCGGCGCGACCAGCTTCGTCGACGCCCCGACCCAGGCCGTGGCCGGCAAGCTGTCGCGGGTCGAGATCAATATCCCGCAAGCGGAGACCAAGCCGATCCAGCGCGCCTGCTGGCCGATGGACACCACGACCCACGGGCGTCCTCCGCCGCCGCCTCCCGCGCCGCCGCCGCCCCCGATGGCCATGGCCGCGCCGATGATGATGGCCCGGGGCGGCGTCGAGGAGATCGCCGTGACCGCCAGCCGCGCCAAGATGGCCGAGCAGTCGGAGCTGGGCGACTACAAGCTCTACACTCTGCCCGAGCCCGTCACCGTCGCCGCGCGCCAGACCAAGCAGGTGGCGTTCCTCGACCAGAAGGACGTGGCCTTTCAGCGCCTCTACCTGTTCACGATCGATCCCTGGAGCGACTACGACGACGGCGGCGACATCCCGGCGGCCACCGTGCTGCTGCGGCTGGAGAACAGGGAGGACCAGGGCCTGGGCAAGCCCCTGCCCTCCGGCGCCCTGGCGGTGATGGAGGTGGCCGACGGCCGCCCCGCCTTCGCCGGCGAGCAGGCGATGCGCGACGTTCCTGTCGGCCAGCCCTTCGACCTGGCGATCGGCCAGGCCATGGACGTCTGGGTCACGCCCCGCCTCGTCGCCGAGGAAAAGGCCGGCAAGGGCCGTGTCCGGCGCACCTACGAGGTCGACCTGGCCAACGCCAAGAGCGCGCCGATCGTCGTCGAGCTGCGTCATCCGCAAGGCCGGCAGGGTCTGAAGGTGATCCGCGAACCGCACCGCCACGATCTTCGCGACGGCGCCATCGCCTGGCGCATCCCGCTGTCGTCCAACGGTCGCGAGACCGTGCGCTATGTGGTGGAATACGACGGCTGACCGCCGCAAGGATTCGCCCGCCGATGATCAAGCCCCGCCTGGAAACCCTGCTGGAACGCGGCCTCTTCGCCTCGCGCTGGCTGATGGCGCCGTTCTATGTCGGCCTGGTGATCGCCCTGGCCGCGCTGATGGTGGTGTTCTTCCAGGAGCTGTTCCACGAACTCTCGCACCTGCTGTCGATGAAGCCCGAGGACGCCATCCTGATGGCGCTGTCGTTGATCGACCTGTCGCTGGCCGCCAACCTCTTGGTGATCGTCACCCTGTCCGGCTACGAGAACTTCGTCTCCAAGATCGACACCGCCGCCCATGAGGACCGTCCCGAATGGATGGGCACGGTCGACTTCTCGGGCCTGAAGATGAAGCTGATCGCCTCCATCGTGGCGATCTCGGCCATCGCCCTGCTGAAGGCCTTCCTGACGCTCAGCGAACCGGGCACGCCGCTCGACGAGCCGCGCCTGCTGTGGCTGGTGGTGGTGCACCTGTCGTTCGTGGTGTCGGGCGTTCTGCTGGCGGTGATGGACTGGCTGAACAGCAAAGTGGCCCCGCACTGAACGAAATCGCCCGCGGGGCTGAACCAAGGCTTCGCCGAGCCGTTGCGGTGGCGGGTTTCAACAGGAGCGGCCATGCGTCTGCATGTCGATGCACGGCTGAACTACGACTTTCCCCGCGACGCCGAAGCCCTGCTGCACATCGAGGCGGCGCGCGGCCCCAACCAGACCGTGATCGAGGAGACCCTCGAATTCGATCCGCCCATCCCCTGGACCCGACTGGACGACGCGGCGACCGGCGAGCGGCGGATCGTCTTTCGCCACCAGGGGCCGCTGAACATCGTCTATCTGGCGACGGTGGACGTGACGCCCGGCGACAACGTGCTGGCCGGCGCGGCCCAGCACTCCATCGCGGCCCTGCCCATCGACGTCCTGCCGTTCCTGCGCGCCAGCCGCTTCGTGGAGTCCGATCGCTTCGAGCCCAAGGCCGAGCAGGACTTCGGCTGCACGACCGGCGGCGACCGGGTCGAGGCGATCATCGCCTGGCTGCGCGGCCATCTGGACTACCGCTCGGGGTTCAGCGACTCCACCACCACCGCCAGCGACGCCTACATGACCCGCAAGGGCGTCTGCCGCGACTACGCCCATCTGGCGGCCGCCCTGTGCCGGGCCAGCGACATCCCGGCCCGCCTGGTCAGCGCCTATGCGCTGGACCTGGAGCCGCAGGACTTCCACGCCGTGATCGAGGCCTTTGTCGGCGGCAAGTGGCGGCTGGCCGACCCCACGGGCCTGGTCTCGCCCTCTGGCCTGGTCCGCATCGGCCAGGGCCGCGACGCGGCCGACATCCCGTTCCTCACCATCTTCGGCGAGGCGATGATGGTGGCGCAGTCGGTCCACGTCTGGCGGGAGTCCGAGGAACCCGCCGAGCCGGCGGCGGCCTAGCGGGCCGGACGTTCGAGTGCGAAGGCCAGCGCCAACGCCTCTGTATTTCAATTAATCCCGTCATTCCGGGCCTTGTGCCCGGAACCCCTCTGTCCGCCGCACGTGCGACAGGGGCGAGACGCGTGGCGACTCGCTGGCGCTTCACGTGCAAGCTGAACCAGGGGTTCCGGGCACAAGGCCCGGAATGACGGATGTTGTCAGGGTAGGCGCCTAGATTTCAAAGGCCCCTGGCAGGCGGTTCGCGGAAGCGACCGTCCTAAAACGGCATGACCCGGCGTTTGCGGCTGTAGCCGAGGTAGCCGATGTTGGCCCCAAGGCGCAGGCCCACGCCGGCGCGGATCGGGGCCACGGTGATGTCGTCGGCCTTCTGGTAGTTCACGCCCAGGCCGCCGATCAGATAGGCGCTGCCCTCCACGCCCGGGAAGCGGCGGAAGATGGCGTCGGGATATTGCAGGTTATAGCAAAGGGTGAAGACCCGGCTGGCGTTGCCGCCCCAGTCCCAGCCCACCGACGGGCCCTGCCAGAACACTTCCAGCGTCGGGCGGCCCTTCATGTAGAGCAGGCCCCGGCCATAGCGCAGGCCCACGGCGAAGGCGCCCGAGCCCTCCTCGCCGGCGATGTAGCCGGTGGGCTGGCCCTTGTCGCGGAACACCTTCTCGATCGCCGCGCCGGCGCTCTCGGCCGTGACGCCCAGAAAGTCGGACGTGGCGCGGATCATCTCGTCGGCCGAATAGGTCTGGGCGCGGCCGGTGTCATAGGCCGGGGTGGTCGAGCCGTTGGAGGTGACGCCCTGCTCCTGGCCGAACGCGCTGGACGTCGCCGACGCGGCGCCGGCGGCGGCCATGCCCGAGATGATCAGCTTGCGACGGTCCATGTTTGGCCTTTCGGAGATATCGTTGCGCCACTGTCGCAGCCCATTGGGACCGGTTTGGGGCGCGTCGCGCTAAGGTTTGGTTAAGCATGAGGAAACCGGCGGGCGTCCGCCGCATCACCCCCTCGCGAACCGGGCCAAATGTGCTAGACGCGGGCGCATGACTTCTACGCCTCTCGACAAGATCCGTAATTTTTCCATCGTGGCCCACATTGACCACGGCAAGAGCACCCTGTCCGATCGCCTGATCCAGGAGACGGGCGGCCTGACCGCGCGCGAGATGAGCGCCCAGGTGCTCGACAACATGGACATCGAGAAGGAGCGCGGCATCACCATCAAGGCGCAGACCGTGCGCCTGAAATACAAGGCCGACGATGGCGAGGACTATGTCCTCAACCTGATGGACACCCCCGGCCACGTCGACTTTGCCTATGAGGTCTCGCGCTCGCTGGCCGCGTGCGAAGGCTCGATCCTGGTCGTCGACGCCTCGCAAGGCGTGGAGGCCCAGACCCTGGCCAACGTCTATTCGGCCATCGACAACAACCACGAGATCGTCCCGGTTCTCAACAAGATCGACCTGCCGGCTGCCGAGCCCGAGCGCGTGCGCGCCCAGATCGAGGACCTGATCGGCCTGGACGCCAGCGACGCCGTCCTGGCCAGCGCCAAGTCGGGCCTGGGCATCCACGAGGTGCTGGAAGCCATCGTCACCCGCCTGCCCGCCCCCAAGGGCGAGCGCGACGCGCCGCTGAAGGCCCTGCTGGTCGACGCCTGGTACGACGCCTATCTGGGCGTGGTCGTGCTGGTGCGGATCTTCGACGGCACGCTGAAGGCCGGCCAGCAGGTCCGCATGATGCAGACCGGCGCCACCCACCGCATCGACAAGGTCGGCGTGTTCACGCCCAAGGCCACCGACGTGGCCGAGCTGGGCCCTGGCGAGGTCGGCTTCTTCACCGCCTCGATCAAGGAAGTGGCCGACGCCGCCGTCGGCGACACCATCACCGACGAAAAGAAGCAGACCGCCCAGGCCCTGCCGGGCTTCAAGGAAGTCCAGCCGGTGGTGTTCTGCGGCCTCTTCCCGGTCGACGCCGCCGACTTCGAGGACCTGCGCGCCGCCGTCGGCAAGCTGCGTCTGAACGACGGCAGCTTCACCTACGAGATGGAAAGCAGCGCCGCGCTGGGCTTCGGCTTCCGCTGCGGCTTCCTGGGCCTCCTGCACCTGGAGATCATCCAGGAACGCCTGTCCCGCGAGTTCGACCTCGACCTGATCGCGACCGCTCCCTCGGTGGTCTACAAGATCCACATGCGCGACGGGACGGAGATGGAGCTCCACAACCCCGCCGACCTGCCCGACGTGATGCAGATCGAGAGCATCAGCGAGCCCTGGATCAAGGCCACCATCTTCACCCCCGACGAATATCTCGGCGGCGTGATCAAGCTGTGCCAGGACCGCCGCGGCATGCAGCGCGAGCTCTCCTATGTCGGCAGCCGCGCCATGGTGGTCTACGACCTGCCGCTAAACGAGGTGGTGTTCGACTTCTACGATCGCCTGAAGTCGATCTCGAAGGGCTACGCCAGCTTCGACTACCAGGTCGAGGACTACCGCCCCGGCGACCTCGTCAAGATGTCGATCCTTGTCAACGCCGAGCCCGTCGACGCCCTCTCCATGCTGGTCCACCGCGACCGCGCCGAGAGCCGCGGCCGGGGCATGTGCGAGAAGATGAAGGAGCTCATCCCCCAGCACATGTTCGTCATCCCCATCCAGGCGGCCATCGGCGGCCGGATCATCGCCCGCGAAACCGTGCGCGCCCTGCGCAAGGACGTCACAGCCAAGTGCTACGGTGGCGACGCCTCGCGTAAGCGCAAGCTGCTGGACAAGCAAAAGGCCGGCAAGAAGCGCATGCGCCAGTTCGGCAAGGTCGAGATCCCGCAGGAAGCCTTCATCGCCGCGCTGAAGATGGACGAGGATTGATCGACCGACGCTGAGCGCCAACCGGTCAGAGCATTATGGACGCCCTCGTCAGCGGAAGCTGGCGGGGGCGTTTTCATGCTCGCTCTTCACCCCAACTCCCCCACCAACGGCCCCACACGCGCCTCGAACGCCGTCAGGTCGATGCTGTAGGTCTGCGGGGCTTCCCAGTTGTTCTCGAACTTTCGCGGGGCGCCGTCGGGGTCGAGGAGGATGCCGATGTCCTGGCCGAAGCTGTTGGCGATGCGGCTCTGCACGTCGGTGACGACGTTGAGGCACACCACCTTGGCGCCGCGCGGGGCGAAGATGGCGTTGTGCAGGCCAGAGCCGAATTCTCCGACGATCAGCCGGGCCGAGGCGAAGAGCCGGACCTGCTCGGTCCAGGGCAGCTCTTCGGGACGGATGACGGCCAGGCCCAGGCGGGCGGCGGCCTCGTCGAGGGCCTGGGCGTTGTCGAGCTGGCGGAACTTGCCCTCCAGGCCGGTGCGGCTGACGAAGATGGCCGGCGGGCCGGGATCGGCGCGGTATGGGGCCAGGAAGCGCTCCAGGGCCGCGTGGAAGGCGCCGTTGAAGACGTAGTCGGCCTGCATCATCCCCGGCAGGATGGCGCGGCGCAGGCGCACGGCCTCGACGATCCAGTCATAGGTCAGGATCGGGCATTGCGGGACGATCAGGCCGATGGTCTGGGTGACCAGGTCCGGCATCCACGAGGGCACGACGATCGGCGCGACCACGCCCTGGCGCGCGAGATCGGCGATCGAGAACAGCTTGGGCAGGATCTCCAGCAGCCAGTGGCCGTAGATCGGGTTGAAGTGGGTGATGACGAAGGCCGGGTCGACGATCTCGGTGATGGTCTTGGGCTCGACCACCCAGTGGGTGCGGGAGATGTCGGCGTCGATCCACTTGGCGACATAGGGCGGGTAGCTGTCGTCGTTGACGATGTAGCGGCCGTCCTTCAGCAGGTGGCCGCCATAGCCGCCGACCAGCACGTCGCGCACCACGTGGACATGGACCTCGGGGGTGACCAGCGGCGGGCGCGCCGGGTCGTGCTGCTCGGTGATCTCGGGCAGGTCCAGGGTGGCGGGCCACAGCATCGGGCGGCGCGAAATCGCCTCGCCGCCGGGGAACTGCAGCACCCGGCAATAGGGTTCGGCCGAGACCAGGGCCCTGCGCAGCGACGTGAGCGAGGACCGGGTCACGTCCAGGGTCGTCGCCATCTCACGCCCACTCAACCTCGGGCCGCACTCGCCCGATGGCCTCTTCCCTAGGCTGGGATCGGCGGCCTGTCGAGATTGATGTCGACGCGCCCGCCCGGCGCGTCGGATAAGGGGGCATGTCGATGGGGATCGTTTCGGAGCCGGTGTGCCGGGTGTGCGGCGGGGCGGAGTTCAGGCTCGTTCCCGTCCAGGCGGGAACCTGCGCGATCCGGTGCTCGGCCTGCGGGCTGGACGCCGAGACCCTGCGCCATAGGACTTGGCCGGCGGGGCTGGAAGCCTTGGCCGACGGGACCGACGTCGCCGTTCGCAAGGTTCGCCTGGCGTTCGACCGCCGCCTGCTGGCGCTGAAGATCCATATCAAGTTCAAGTGGCTGGCGCCGCTGCGCAAGGCCCTGCGCCGCTAGGCCGCCGCCCGCCCCGCGATCAGCAAAGCGGCGCCTGGGCGCCGGGCGATGGCGGAATCGCATCCAGATTGCTCATTTCGCGCCTTCAGCCGATTTTCGACGCAACTTCGGTTATCGGCGGAGAATGTCTCTGCAACCCTAATTCACGGCGCACATAATCGTCGCCATACGTGATTTATACGCCCGAAAACGGCGCACTTATGTCGCCATTTTCGGGACTTGGCGATGCAGATCGCCAGACAGGCGGCCGAGGGGGCCGTCGGGTTCAAAAACCGTGGGGACTGGAATGAAGACGATCGTGAAATCGAAGACCCTGGCGGCGATGCTGCTGGCTTCGGCGCTCAGCCTGCCCGCCGTCGCGGCTCACGCCGAAGCGACCCCGGAGATGAAGGCCGCCGCCGCCGCCGGCGTCGATGCGCGCGCCAAGCTGATCCAGCAGATGATCGACCAGGTGTTCAGCTACGCCGAGCCCGGCTTCCAGGAGTTCCGCACCTCCGAATACCTGACCGGCATCCTCGAGAAGAACGGTTTCAAGATCACGCGCGGCGTGGCCGGCATCCCGACGGCCTGGACGGCGACCTGGGGCGCGGGCGGCCCGCTGATCGCCCTGGGCAGCGACATCGACAACCTGCTGGGCCTGTCGCAGTACCCCGGCGTGGCCGAGATCAAGCCGATGGTCGAGGGCGCGCCGGGTCATGGCGAGGGTCACAATTCGGGCTTGCCGATGATGATCGCCGCGGCCCTGTCGGCCAAGGACGTCATGGAGAAGAACAAGATCCCGGGCCGCATCATGCTGTGGCCGGGCGTCGCCGAGGAGCTCTTGGCGACCAAGGCCTACTATGTCCGCGCGGGCATGTTCAACGGCGTCGACGCCTCGATCTTCGCCCACGTCAGCAAGGACTTCTCGACCGGCTGGGGCCCCGGCGGCAACAACGGCATGGTCTCGGTGGAGTACACCTTCCACGGCAAGACCGCCCACGCGGCCGGCCAGCCCTGGGACGGTCTGTCGGCGCTGGACGGCGTCGAGGTCATGGACATGGCCTGGAACATGCGCCGCGAGCACCTGCCTCTGACCCAGCGCTCGCACTATGTGATCACCAACGGCGGCGGCCAGCCCAACATCGTGCCCGGCGTGGCGACGGTCTGGTACTATTTCCGCGAGAACAGCTTCGACTCGATCCGCAATCTCTACGAGCTGGGCAACACCATCTCTGAGGCCGCGGCCAAGGCGACCGGCACCACCGTTGAGCACCGCGTGCTGGGTTACGCCGCCCCCAACTACAGCAACAAGCCGCTGGCCGAGGCCGCCTACGCCAACATCCAGGCGGTCGGCATGCCCAAGTGGAGCGAGGACGACCAGGCCTTCGCCAAGTCGGTGCAGGTGGCCCAGAAGTTCAAGCTGCAGCCGCTGGCCACCGAGGTCGCCCCGCTGTCCACCCCCGACAGCCGCGGCGTGTCGATGGGCGGCGGCTCGGACGACATCGGCGACGTGATGTGGACGGTGCCGACCATCACCATCCGCTACCCCTCCAACATCCCCGGCGCGATCGGCCACAACGTGACCTCGGCCATGGCGATGGCCACCCCGATCGCCCACAAGGGCGCGGAGGTCGGCGCCAAGGCGGTGGCCATGACCGTGCTGGATCTGGTCACGACGCCGAAGATCATCGCCGACGCCAAGGATTACTTCCAGAACGTGCAGCTGAAGGACACGAAGTACGATCCGGTGCTGACCAAGGACGACAAGCCGGCGATCTGGCTGAACGAGGACATCATGTCCAAGATGCGTCCGAAGATGGAGCCGTTCTATTACGACTCCAAGAAGTACAAGACCTATCTGGACCAGCTGGGCGTCAAGTATCCGACCGGCCTGGCCAAGTAGGAGGTCGGCGTTCCCGACATTCCAAACCTGTCGACTGAAGACATCGGGGAGGCGCCCAGCGCCTCCCCGATCGCGTTTTGGGCCGCGCGCGAGACTGAAGGCTCCCCTAGTCTTCGCGGCGCGCCTTGGCTTTTTCCTGGAAGACGATCGGCGGCGTGCCGCGCCGGGCGACCTCGCGCATGACGAAGCTGCTGCGGATCTTGGCCACGTGCGGCAAGGTGGAAAGCTCGCGTCGATACACGCGATCGTAGTCTTCGAAAGACTCCACGTTCAGCATGATCAGAAAGTCGGTGTCGCCCGAAACGAATCCGCAGTAGGACACCGACGGACACTTGACCACTTCGCGCTCGAATTCATTCAGCGCGCGCTCGGCCTGCGAGCTCAACTCGATGGCCACGAACACCACCACGCTGTAACCCAGCATCGGCATGTTCAAATTTGCTGAATAGCTCAGCACCGCCTGACGCTCTTCCAGGCTCTTGCGCCGACGGGCCACGGCGGTGCTGGAGAGGTTGATTTGTTCGCCCAGCGAGACATCCGAGGCGCGCCCATCGACGCAAAGCTCCTTCAGGATCTGATAATCGACGCTATCGAGGTCCAGATGGTCGGATTTCGACATTGAATTCGCAACTCCGTGCATAAACCAGCAGCAGAAATACAGTTTCGACGCTCAAAAGCGACTTTAGGAAAGTAATCTGTCAAGCCTCAGATAAATTGATCTCGGCCGCAACTTGCGAGCGGCGAGTCTTCCCGCCGCGGCGTCTCCCGACGTCGCGCGCGCGGATCATCAAACTGCACTACGCCGCCCTCAATGGGCGGTCCAGGGGACGGAAACAAGCAGAAAACTCGCCTCGACAGCTTCGCTGCGCGGCGAGCACGGGCGTAACCGAGACGGTCGTTTCGACCGACACGGGCCAGAACAGATCGGCCTGAATGTCTTCAAATTCAGAGAGTGCTTTCGCGCGCCTGCGTTTCGGCGCGCACAGCAAAGTCGTGCCTTGTCGTCTTCGATCATCATCGGAAGTGCTTCGGTGGATATCGCGTTGATTGATTATCAAACTTTCAAGGGGGATAGAATGAAGCTCGGGAACAGCAAATATTCAGCCGTCGGCGCCCGCCGCTATGCTTTGGCGACCGCGAGCCTCGTGGCCCTGCTGGCGTCGGGCCAGACGGCCCTGGCCCAGACGGCCGCCGCCACCGCCGAGACGGCGGCTCCGGCGTCCGAAGTGGTCGAGGCAGTGATCGTCACCGGATCGCGCGTGGCGCGCGACGGCTTCGACTCGCCCACGCCCGTCAACGTCCTGGGCCTGGAGGAGATCAAGGCCTCCGCCCCCGCCAACATCGCCGACTTCGTCAACACCATGCCCTCCGTGGCCGGCAGCTCGACGGCCGCCAACTCGTCCGGCGCGCTCAGCAACGGCGCGGCCGGCATCAGCGCGCTGAACCTGCGCTCGCTGGGCACCGGCCGCACCCTGGTGCTGTTCGACGGCCAGCGCTCGGTGGTCTCGGCCTCGACCGGCCAGGTCGACACCAACACCTTCCCCCAATCGCTGATCTCGCGCGTCGAGGTGGTGACCGGCGGCGCCTCCTCGGCCTATGGCTCGGACGCCATCGGCGGGGTGGTCAACTTCATCCTCGACAAGGAATACACCGGCATCAAGTCGTCCGTGGAATACGGCGAGACGACCTATGGCGACGGCGAGAACTGGAAGTACAACCTGACCGCCGGCGGCGGCTTCGCCAACGGCAAGGGCCACGTGCTGGCCAGCGCCGAGTGGTTCCACCAGGAAGGCGTCCACACGATCGACCGCGACTGGAACCGGACCGGCTATTTCGCCATCCGCAATCCCGACACCTCGGCCAGCGCACCCTACTATATCGTCGCCAACCACGTCGGCATCTCGACCTACACGCCCGGCGGCCTGATCACGGCCGGACCGCTGAAGGGCACCTATTTCGGCGTCAACGGCGCGGTCAACCAGCTGGCCTATGGCGCGGTGTCGGGCCAGTGGATGGTCGGCGGCGACTGGGACTATTCGTCCTCGGGCATGGTGGGCACCAACACCCTGATCCCGGACGAGGACCGCAGCAGCTATTTCAGCCGCGTCTCGTATGAGCTGACCCCGAACATCGAGGTCTTCGGCCAGGCGTCCTACGCCAAGTACGAAGGGCTCAGCTACTACATCTCGCCCACCCAGACCGGCATCACGATCCGCTCGGACAACGCCTTCCTGCCGGCGTCGGTGAAGAGCCAGATGACCAGCCTGGGCCTGACCTCGTTCACCATGGGCACCAGCAACATCGACATGCCCGCCTCGGGCAGCGCCATGGAGCGCGAGACCGAGCGCTACGTGGTGGGCGGCAAGGGCGACTTCTCGGCCTTCGGCCTGGGGATCGACTGGGACGCCTATTACCAGCACGGCAAGACCAAGACCCACGAGCAGCTGACCCCGACCTGGAACACCGCCCGCCTGACCCTGGCCACCGACGCGGTGCTCTATAACGGCCAGATCGTCTGTCGCTCCACCATCACCGACCCGACCAACGGCTGCGTGCCGCTGAACCGCTTCGGCCAGGGCGTGGCCAGCAAGGCGGCGCTGGCCTATGTGCTGGGCACGCCCTATCGCGACCAGCACTTCACCCAGGACGTCGCGGCCTTCAACTTCCGCACCAACGACATCCAAGGCTGGGCGGGGCCGATCTCGCTGGCCACCGGCGCCGAGTATCGCAAGGAGGAGATGGGCGGCTACGTCGAGGCGCAGTATCAAAGCAGCGGCTGGAAATACGGCAACTTCCGCGCCACCAGCGGCAAGTACGACGTCGCCGAGGCCTATGCCGAAGCCGTGGTCCCGCTGTTCAAGGGCGCGGACTTCAACGGCGCCTTCCGCGTCACCGACTACAGCACCTCGGGCACGGTCAAGACCTGGAAGGCCGGCGTGACCTACGCGCCGATCGCGGACATCAAGTTCCGGGGTTCGGCCTCGCGCGACATCCGGGCCGCCAACATGAGCGAGCTCTACGACGCCGGCACCGCCCGCTCCAACTCGGTGAACATCAACGGCGTCTCCACCGCCTTCGTCCAGAACCTGCAGGGCAATCCGAGCGCCAAGCCCGAAGTGGCCGACGGCTTCGGCGTGGGCGTGGTGGTCTCGCCGCGCTTCCTGCCGGGCGTGCAGGCCTCGGTCGACTATTACGACATCTCGGTCAAAGGGGTGATCAGCTTCGTCACCGCCCAGCAGGTGGCCGACTACTGCTACATCCAGAAGGTCACGTCGTACTGCAGCAACCTGAAGTTCGTCGGCGGCGTGCTCAACACGATCGATCTCTACTACGCCAACCTCAACAAGATGACCGCCAAGGGCCTGGACGTCGAAGTCTCGTACCGCACCAGCATGAGCGACCTGGTGTCGTGGGGCGCGGGCGAGCTGGCCCTGCGCGGCATGTTCACCCACTATATCGAGAACGTCACCGACGACGGCGTGACCCACATCGACCTGGCCGGCGCCAACACCGGCAGCACCCCCGACTGGGTCTACCGCCTGACGGCCAACTACAATCTCGACAACTGGGCCTTCAACCTGACGGCCCGCGGCGTCAGCGACGGCGTGGTCAGCAACGCCTACACCGAATGCCAGAGCGCCTGCCCGGCCAGCGTCGCGCCCTACTACACGATCAACGACAACAGCGTGAAGGGCGCGCTCTATGTCGACACCTCGGCGACCTTCAAGTTCGAGGTGGCCGAGAAGTCGGGCGAGGCCTTCATCTCGGTGAAGAACCTCTTCAACAAGGACCCGGTCCTGGTCGCCAACCCCGGCAACCTGGGGGCCGAGAACACGGTCGGCTATCCGCAGACCAACCGCAGCCTCTACGACACCAACGGCCGCACCTTCCGCGTCGGCCTGCGCATGGACTTCTAGTCCGAAGCCTCGATCGCGGCGCGCTTCGCCCGGCGTCCCCCGACGCCGGGCGAAGTTGTTTTTGGGCGCCCGGACTCACCCAAACGTCCGGCACGTTTTTGACGCTCAGGGCGCGACCTCACGAAAAATCGCGGCGCCGCGATTATGATCGCGACCTGCACAAAACGACATGGCGGGCGCCGTGCAATGGTGCAGCCAGCGCCTCAAAGACCGCCGTTACCTTCCCGTGACGGTTGCGCCTATTGCGGATATTTCGCCCCTGACGAACTGTTTCGGTCGCGCAACTCTCGTGAGTTGCGCCTGTATTCGCGCATCAAAACAAGAAAACGCGTCGCCGGGAACGTCACTTAGCAACAACAAACGCGCGCCTAGCGCTACGAGGGGTATGTATGACTAAGTTGTCGCGGACTATTCTGCTTTCGGGAATTTCGACTCTTTCGATCGCCTTGGCCTATACCAGCCTGGCCAGCGCCGCCGACCTGCCGGCCGAGCCGGCAGACAAGGCCGCGGTCTCGACCGAGGTCGACACCCTCATCGTCGTCGGCACGCGCAGAACCGACCGCTCGGTCGTGGATTCGCCGTCGCCGATCGACGTCTTCGGCGGCGAGGAACTGAGCCGCCAGCCGGCCGCCGACATGCTGGACGTGGTCAAGAACCTCGTCCCGTCGTTCTACGTGCCGCAGAACACCATCTCCGACGCCTCCACCTTCGTGCGCGCGCCGTCGCTGCGCGGTCTGGGCGCCGACCAGGTGCTCGTGATGATCAACGGCAAGCGGTACAACCGCTCGGCCCTGGTTCAGGTGGTCACGGGCGGCGACACCGCCCTGTCGCTGGGCGCGCAAGCCGTCGACCTGTCGATGATCCCGTCGATCGCCGTCAAGAACCTGCAGATCCTGCGTGACGGCGCGACCGCCCAATACGGTTCCGACGCCATCGGCGGCGTCATCAACTACGGCCTGCGCGACAGCGACAGCGGCTTCGAAGCCCAGGCGCGCTATGGCCAGACCTATGCCGGCGACGGCAAGAGCTATCAGTTCGCCGTCAACGCCGGCTTCAAGCTGTTCGACGCGGGCTTCGTCAACGTGTCGGGCGAGTATTTCGACGACGGCCAAACCAGCCGCGGCGCCACCCGCCCCATCGCGGCCGTCTTCGCGGCCAACAACCCCGGCCTCGCGGGGCAACTGCCCAACTATCCCGGCCCGGCCCAGATCTGGGGCTCGTCGCCGACCAACGGCTACAAGCTGTTCCTCAACTCGGGCTACGACGTCGGTGCGAACGCCACCATCTATCTGACGGCCAATATCGGGCACCGCGAAGCCGATCAGAGCTTCAACTATCGCTCGCCGATCTCGGCGCCGACGCCGCTGGCGACCAACAACGGCACCGGTACGCCGTCCACGGGCTCGCCGGGCCGCAACGGCTCCTTCGCCCCGATCTATCTGACGCCGTGCCCGACCGGCAACGCCACCTGCCCCACCGGCGGCTTCGTCAAGGACGGCAACACCTTCAGCTTCACGTCCGTCTATCCGGCCGGCTTCACGCCGCGCTTCCAGGGCGTGGTCGAACAGTTCTACGGCACGTCGGGCGTCCGAGGTAAGGCCGACAACGGCCTGACCTACGACCTCTCGGCCACCGTGGCCAAGAACTCGCTCGACCTGGCCATGACCAACTCGCTCAACGCCTCCTTCGGCCCGACCAGCCAGAAGGAGTTCAAGTTCGGCAAGCTGATCCAGCGCGAAACCAACCTGAACCTCGACCTGACCTATCCGATCGAGGTCGGCTTCGCGAGCCCGATCACCCTGTCGGGCGGCGCCGAGTATCGTCACGAAGAGTATGAAGCCACGGCCGGCGACCTGCAGTCTTACGCCGCGGGCCCCTACGCCGTGCAACCGCTGTACGTGCAGGTCACGCCGGGCGTCTACACCCGCTCGATCGTGAACGGCTCGCCCGAGACGGCCTCGCAGTCGCCCGGAGCCAGCGGCTACGGCGGCACCAGCCCGGCGTCGGCCAAGACCTCGACCCAGAGCAACTACGGCGTCTATCTCGGCGCGGAAACCGACATCACCGAGGCCTTCACGGTCGGCGTCGCCGGTCGCTACGAGGACTACGACACCTTCGGCGACACCGTGGTGGGCAAGGCCAACGCCCTCTATCGCGTGTCCGACATGTTCTCGGTGCGCGGCACCGTGGGCACCGGCTTCCACGCCCCGTCGCCCGGCCAAAGCAACACCGAGATCCTGACGACCGCCTTCGCGCCGGGCGGCGAGCAGGTTCAGACCGGCACCTATCCGGTGACCAGCGCCATCGCCAAGTACTTCGGCGCGAAGACCCTGACGCCTGAAAAGTCCACCAACTACGGCGTCGGGTTCATCTTCAACCCGCTCAGCAACCTGACCCTCACCGTCGACGGCTATCTGATCAAGGTGAAGGACCGCATCAGCATCACCAGCACGTTCGACGTCGTCGCCGCCGACATCGTCGCCCAGCCCGCGCTCGCCGCGGTCGGCGTCGGCGGCGCGGTGGCCTACTTCACCAATGGCTTCGACACCGAGACCAAGGGCATCGACGCCGTCGCCACCTATCGCACCGAGCTGCTGGAAAACCCGCTGAGCTTCACGCTGGCCTACAGCTACAACAAGAGCGAGGTGACCAAGTCCGACCCGGTGGCCATCGGCGCCGACCGGATCTACGACATCGAGAACATCACGCCCAAGCACCGCGCCAACGTCTCGGCCAGCTACGAGGTCGGCGGCTTCCTGATCAACGCCCGCGGCAACTACTACAGCAGCTGGAGCACCAATCAGGACTATCCGGGCCAGAAGTTTGGCTCGAAGGTCACCGCCGACCTCGACCTGAGCTACACGGTCGCGGAAAAGTACACGGTGACCATCGGCGCCAATAACCTGTTCGACGAATATCCTGACAAGCTCAAGCCGACCACGGCCAACCCGATCTACGCCCTGACCGGCAGCACCGCCGACGGTCAGATCTATCCGCGCTCGGGCGGTCCGTTCGGCATGAACGGCGGCTTCTGGTACGCCCGCCTGAAGGTGAAGTACTAGGGCTCTTCGGACCGCTTAGCGGTCTCAGGGTTCGACATGAACGCCGTCCGGCTCATCGCCGGGCGGCGTTTTCGTGTGAGGTGCGACCGCCGCTCTAGCCGACGCTCGCGGCGTCCGCCTGCGCCGCCGCTTCCGACGCGGGCGCGACGGCATCACAGGTTGGACGCAGCTTGTAGAACCGCAGGTCCCGGCCCAGGTCGTGGAGGCGGTAGATCCGACAGGCCGCCGGCTGCGCGCGCCAGAGGGCGTCCTCGGCGTCGGTCAGGGCGAAGGGCGTGGCCACACCGCCGGTGGTGGTCTTGACGATGATCCGCCGCGCCTCGCCCGTCAGGCCGAAGCCGAGCACGTCGTGGCCTTCGTCCGACGCGCCGGCCAGGCGCACCTGCTCGGCCAGGTCCGAACGGCCGCGCTCGGTCAGGCGGCGGCGCTCGAACGCGACGACGGCGGCGCGGCCAGTCTCGGTCAGCAGGCGGTCGGCCTGGTCGCGGGCGGCGGGATCGAACTTGGCGACCAAGGCGGCGGCGCGCTGCGGCGGCGCGACCTGGACGGGGTCGAAGCCGGGCGACGCGCCCTCCATCAGGGTCGGCGGCTGGACGGCGGTGAACAGCGAGACGGGCCGCATCATGGCGGTGATCAGGGCGGGCTTGGCGGTCAGATGCCGGTCGACCGCGTCCAGCAGGTCGTCGGCCAAATTCCAGCGCGGCTGGAAGTCCCGCAGGATCGGCAGGCCGATCAAGGTCAGGGCGGCGGAGACGTCGCACTGCTTCCATTCGATGGCCGCGCCGGACCGTCCGCTGACGAATCGAAGGGCGCGCTGGTGAGCTGCGCGATCAGCGATCTTGCCGGCCAACTCCTTGCCCAGCATGACGAAATAGTCGCCCACGACGAGGTCCAGGTCGGCCCCGCTCCAGTCGCGCGTCGTGTTGCTGTCCTCGCTCACGCCGGGACGATGCCCCAGCCGGAGCGCGCGCGCCACTAAAGCTTCAGCTTGGACGCCCTAGCGGCTGGCGGTCAGGTTCGACGGCGCGACGGCGCGGGACGGATCGTCCTCGATCGGCGTCTCGTCGGCCTTCAGCCCCGCCGCCGCCATGGCGCGCGGCACGGTGGTGACCAGATCGCCCTTCACCACCTGGAAGGTCAGGACATGGCTCTCGGCCGGGTTCTCGGCCTGGTTGGCGAAGCCGCCCGGCCGCTGGGCGTTGAGGACCACCTTGTAGGTCTTGCCCGAGGTCACCCGGCACAGCAGCACGAAGGTCTTCTCGTCCTTCAGCAGCCGGGGCGTGACGACGCATTCAGGCTGCTCGCCGTCGGGCGCGGCGGCGTAGTTGAAGCCCCTGGGCGTCATCTTCTGGTCGAAGGTCACCTTCAGCACCAGCACGCCGGGCGCGATGGACTGGCCCTCGGCGGGATAGCTGTCGACCACCTTGGGCGGCGCCGTCGGCGGCATCACCGTCACCGGCGAGACGGCGTTGGGCTCCTCGCTCGCCCGCACCTGGGCCTGCGCAACGCCGGTCAAGGCGCAGGCGGCGAGAACGGTCAGGGCGAGGCTGGGCCGGGTCATGGCTGGACCTTGACCGGCAACGGCGGCCATCTCAAGGCAAGATCGCGCGGGCGGATGCGTGCCTCGCAGCCCCGCCTCTGCTATAGCCGCGCCATGACCGATACGCCCGACGCTCCCGAAGAGACCCCGATCCAGCGCGCCCTGCGCCTGAAGAACGCCGCCCTGGCCGCCAAGCCCAAGCCGCCGCGCGGAGGCAAGTTCCAGCGCGAGCAGGCCGCCGGCGTGCAGGCCGGCAAGTCCAAGCCCTGGATGACCCGCTAGCTCGATGCTGAAGATCCTGGGCCGCACCTCGTCCCTGAACGTCCGCAAGGTGCTGTGGACGCTGGACGAGCTGGGCCTGGCCTATGATCGCGAGGACTGGGGGACGGGGTACACGCCCACCGACCGCCCCGAGTTCCTGGCCCTCAATCCCAACGGCCTGGTGCCGGTGCTGATCGACGAGCACGGCCCGCTGTGGGAGAGCAACACCATCTGCCGGTATCTGGCTCAGCGTCATGGCGACGGGGCGCTGCTGCCGACCGATCCGCGCGGCCGGGCCGGGGTCGAGCAATGGATGGACTGGCAGTCCACCGAGCTCAACGAGTCCTGGCGCTACGCCTTCATGGCCCTGGCCCGCAAGACGCCGGGCTATGACGATCCCGCGCGGATCGCCGCCAGCACCAAGGCCTGGGACGCCCAGATGACCCTGCTGGCCCGCCAGCTGGAGACCACCGGCGCCTATGCGGCAGGACCGGACTTCACCCTGGCCGACGTCGTCATCGGCGTGTCGACGCACCGCTGGATCACCACGCCGTTCGAGCGCGCCGACCTGCCGGTCGTCACCGCCTATTATCAGCGCCTGCGCGAGCGCGCGGCGTTCCCGCCGCACGCCCGCCCGGACGTGCCTTAGCCCGGCTTGCGGAACTTCAGCACGAACTGATCGGTCTTCCCGCGGATGGACGGATCGAAGACGCTGGCCGTGTGCGGGTCGGCGGCGTCGCGCAGCAGCGGGCTTTCGGCCTCAAGCTTGAAGCCGGCGGCCTCGACCTCGGCGCGGACGGCGGCGACGTCGATGCGGTGCAGGCTGTCGGCGGCCGTGATCCCCGAGCCCGCGGCGGCCGCGTGGTCGACGATCACGAAGACGCCGCCCGGCTTCAGCGACTTGAACACCTCGGCGTTGACGTTGGCGGCCGTGGTGGTCGGGAAGGGCTTCAGGTGCAGGTCATGATAGTTCTGCACGGTGAAGACCACGTCCAGATTGTCGGGCAGGTCCAGCGCGATGACGCTGCCGTCCAGCGGCTTGCTGTTGGGCAGGGCCGCCGTGACGGCCTTGAGGTTCTCGCCGTACTTGGCCTGAAACTTGATGAACTCGGCCGGCTGGTAGGCGTAGACCACGCCCTTGGGACCGACCACGCCCGACAGGATGCGGGTGAAATAGCCGCCGCCGATGATGAAATCGACCACCGTGTCGCCCGGCTTCACGCCCGCGAAGGCCAGCAGCTCGCCAGGATGGCGCGCCGCGTCGCGGGCGGTGTCTTCGGCCGGACGCGCCGGACTGGCGATCGCCGCCGTGATGCTGGCCGGAACCTGGGCGGACGCCATGCCGCCGAACGAAGCACCGACGGCCAGAGCCGCCAAGACCGAGACCATGTGTGAGCGAGCCATGCGCGCCTCCCTGATTTTCGATCTTGGTAGCAGCTTCAGCGCACGCCGGCGAACGACGTTATCATTACAAGTCCGTCAGGATTTCAACGCCCTGACCCAGGCCAGGAACTGCCCCGGCCACACCGCCGCCGGCGCGCCGGGCGGCGAGGTCAGGGCGAAACCGTGACCTCCCGTGGCGTATTCGTGCTCTTCGGCCGTTCCGCCGGTCTTGCGGATGTCGATGACGGCCTGGCGGCTGTTCTCAACCGGCACCCGCATGTCGTCGACGGCGTGGAACAGGAAGGCCCTGGTCGGCCTGGTGAAGCCCCGGAACGGCAGGAACTCCGGCCGCGCCGGCTTGGGCAGGGTCAGATAAGCGTAACCCAGGCCGACGAAGTCGGGCGTCGCCGAGGTCGCATCCAGCGCGTCGACCGCGGGATAGATCTTCTCGTCGCCGCGCGAGGCCAGGGCCGCCGCGATCGTGCCGCCGGCCGAGAAGCCCAGGGCCCCGACCATCGTCGCGCCGGACCTGGCCCGCAGCAGCCGCATGGCCCGCTGGGCGTCCTGCAGGGTAACGTCGGCCCGCGCGGTCCAGCCGTCGCCGGGCAGGCGGTAGACCAGCACCCCGGCGGTGATCCCCTCCCCGGCCAGCCATCGGGCGATGGCGTGGCCCTCCTTGTCAGCCACCACCTTGTTGAAGCCGCCGCCGGGAATGACCAGCACGGCGACCTTGGCCGCACTGGCTCCAACGCCGGGATAGATCGCGACGGTGGGACGGGTGACGCCGGCGACGCTGTTGTCGATCGTGCCGTCGGGCATGGTGTAGGGCAGCAGGGTCTGGACCGCCTTGACCCTTTCGCCGCCGGGCGCCGCGCCGGGCCACAGGGCGATGGGCTCGGGCTTGCCGTCGTCGGCGCGCGCGGACGAGGCCCACAGCGCCAGGCCGCTGGCGGCCAGCAGGCGTCGACGGTTCCAGATCAGGACCATGCGTTTCTTCCCAGGCTGTCGCGCGCCCTGTGACCGGGCGCTGGCGGCGAGCTTACGAACAGACTGACACCGGTGACAACAGGTGACCAAAGCTAGCTCAAACGGCGCGATTGAGTTGACCGTAGACGCCTACCGCCAAAATTCTTGTCATCCCGGACAGCGCTGCGGCCGGGATGACAACGGAAAATCATCGCGCTTTGGAAGCCCTTCCCCAGCGTCGCCCTTCCCCTGCCCCGCCGCTTGCGCCCATGATCGCGGCAACGAGAAAAGCCGGGGAGGCTGGAATGCGGTGGATCCTGCGCGGGATCGGCGGACTGTTGGCGCTTGGCGTACTGGCGGTCCTGGCCCTGATCGTCATCGACCGGGCCAGCCTGCCCGAGGCCCCCGACCGCGCCCAGCTGATCGCCGCCGGCGGGCGCTACGACGTCCGCATCCGCCGCGACGAGTGGGGCGTGCCGCACATCCTGGGCAAGACCGACGCGGACGCGGCCTATGGCCTGGGCTTCGCCCAGAGCGAGGACGACTTCGCGACCCTGCGCGACGTCACCCTGGCCACGCGCGGCGTGCTGGCCCGCACCAAGGGCGCCAGCGCCGCGCCGACCGACTACGTGGTCTCGCTGCTGAACGTCTGGCCGACGGTGAACGCCAATTACGACAAGCTGCCGGCCGACGTGCGGGCGGTGCTGCAGGCGTATGCCGACGGGGTGAACCACTATGGCGCCCTGCATCCCGAAGCGACGGTTCCGGGCCTGCTGCCGGTCACCGGCAAGGACATCGAGGCCGGCTTCGTCTTCAAGCAGCCGTTCTTCTATGGCCTGGACACCGAGCTGAAGGCGATCACCGCGCCGGGCGGCCCGCCTCCGCCGCCCAAGGGCTCGAACGGACTGGCCATCGCCCCCTCGCGCAACGCCGACGGCGCCACGCGGCTGCTGGTCAATTCGCACCAGCCCTATACCGGCCCGGTCGCCTGGTACGAGGCCGTGGTCGAGAGCGGCCAGGGCTGGCATGTGGCCGGCGGCTTCTTCCCCGGCTCGCCGTTCATGCTGCACGGCCACAACGCCACGCTGGGCTGGGCCAACACCGTCTCCAAGCCGGACCTGGTCGACGTCTACCGGTTGACGATCAATCCGCAGAACAGGAACCAGTACCGTCTCGACGGCGCCTGGCGCGACTTCGAACGGACCACCGCCACCCTGCGCGTCAAGCTGTGGGGGCCGATCGTCCTGCCGGTGCGCAAGGCGGTGCTGCGCTCGGCGCACGGCCCGGTGCTGGAGACCAAGTCCGGCGTCTTCGCCGTCCGCTACGCCGGCATGGGCGAATACCGCCAGCCGGTGCAGTACTGGAAGCTCGACAAGGCCCGCAACGTCGAGGACTGGCGCGCGGCCATCGCCGTCCACGCCCTGCCCAGCCTGAACTACGTCTATGGCGACGCGGCCGGGAACATTGGCTTCGTCCACAACGGCCAGTACCCCAACCGCACCGTCGCGGCCAACTGGGCCCACGTGCTGCCCGGCGACCGCTCGGACCTGATCTGGCAGGGCTACTTGCCGGTCGAGAAGAGCCCGCAGCTGTGGAATCCAAAGTCGGGCTTCGTGTTCAACTCCAACAACACGCCGTTCCACGCCAGCGATCCGACCGATGACCTCAAGCCCGCCGACTTCCCGGCCTCGATGGGCCTGCAGACCAACATGACCAACCGCGCCCTGCGCATGCAGGAGACGGTCGGCGTCGACCCTGCGATCACCGACGAGAGCTTCCGCCGCTACAAGTACGACCTGGTCTCGAGCCCGCGCTCGGGCCTGGAGGAGCTGATCGCCAAGCTGACCGCGATCGACCCGAAGGGCGACAAGGATCTGGCCGCCGCCCAGGCGATCCTGAAGGGCTGGGACCGCAAGGCCGACATCCACAATCGGGGAACGGCCCTGGTCGCCCTGACGAGCCAGCCCATCCTGTTCGCCCGCACCAGCGGCGAGCCGGAGCTGGATCCGCGCGACACGCTGAAGACCGCGATCACGACGCTGAAGACCCATTTCGGCCGCCTCGATCCCGAGTGGGGCCAGGTCAATCGCATCCGCCGGGGCAAGGTCGACCTGCCCATCGACGGCATGGCCGACACCTATCGCTCGGTCTGGGGCCAGCCGCAGAAGGACGGCACGCTGACCGCCGACGGCGGCGACACGTTCATCATGTTCGTGACCTGGGATCGGAACGGGACGCTGCGCTCGGACAGCATTCACCAGTTCGGCTCGGCGACGCTGGACAGCGGCTCGCCCCACTATGCCGACCAGACCCCGCTGTTCGTGGCCATGAAGACCAAGCCGGTGCTGTTCACCGAGGACCAGCTGAAAGGCCATGTCCGCGAGGACTATCGGCCCGGCGCGCGCAAGGCGCGGTAACCTTGGCCCCAAACGAAAATCGCCCCCGTCGACGGATCGACGGGGGCGATGTTTTCAGGCGCTAGGCGCTTAGGCTCACGCGCCGCCCGGGAAGCGGAAGGGAACCTTCACCGAACCGGACTTCGAGCCCATCGGCAGCTTTTCGGCGATGCACATGGCGGCCTTGTCGAAGCCCTTGCCGGCGGCCGAGTTCTCGACAACCTTGCAGTCGCCCAGCTTGCCAGCGTCGGCGGTGCACTCGAGCATCACCTGAGCGGCGTCACGGGTGTTGGCGTACTGCTGCAGGCAGCGGCCCATTTGGTCTTCGAAACCACCGGCGGCCGAAGCGGCCTGAGCGACGAAGAGCGCGCCGGCGAAACCAGCGACGATGGCGATCGGATATTTCATGGCTCAATCCCCTGCGAGCAACAACTGATGACGCGAGTTGTCGCAGCTAGGCCCTAAGGAATGGCCAAAGCTTGAGGTTAATCATTTCCGAAAATGGTGAATCCGTCGCGACGGGATGAGAGGCCGCCGCCAGGGCTTGGCATGGCGGCCGATGTTCAGCCCGCGTTCAGGGTCGCAAGGCCTAGCTTTGCGCGATAGAGTTGCAAAGTTCAGTGGGGACCCAAGACCATGCGCAAGACCCTCAGCCTCATAACGTTCGCCGCCGCGTCGCTGGCCGCCGTCGCCGCCCTGGCCCAGGCGCCGAACTGGAACGGGCCATATCAGGAGCCGCCGCGCGGTTCGTACTTCCAGTCCTGCCGCGAGATCACGGCCTTCAACGGCGAAGTCCATGCGCGCTGCAAGACCAGCCGCGGCGGTTGGGCCTGGGTCAGCGCCTATGTGCGCGATTGCAACAGCCAGGGCATGGCCAATGGCGACGGCAAGCTGATCTGCCAGAGCCTGGCCGGCAACGGCGGCGGCTGGAACGGCGGCGGTCCGGGCGGCGGCGGTCGTCCGAACGGCGGCTGGCGCGGCGACATCGTGCTGTTCGAGGACAAGGGCTACGAAGGCGCCGCCTATGAGGTGATCGGCGACATCCCCGATCTGGGCGCGGTCAAGTTCAACGACCGGGCCTCCTCGATCAAGATCGTCCGCGACGCCAGCCGGTGGGAGATCTGCGAGCACGTCAACTACCAGGGCCGCTGCAGCAAGCTGGACGCCGACCAGTTCGTGCTGCCCCGCGAGTGGAACGACCAGATCAGCTCGATCCGCCGGGCGCGCTAGGCCTTGAGGGCCGGCGCGCCCTTGAAGCGCGCCGGTCGCCACGGTTAAGTTCCCGCGCCATTTCGCTGGAGCTTCACTATGCGCAAGATCACCGTCCTGGTCGCCGCGGCGGCCGCCCTGCTGGTTTCGGCCTGCAACACCATCGAAGGCGTGGGCCGCGACGTCTCGGCCGCCGGCCGCGCGGTCAGCGACACCGCCAAGGACGCCAGGAAATAGTCACTCGGTCGCGGTCAGGCGTCCTCTTCGCGGGACGTCTCGGCCGCGATCGCCCGCTTTTCGTGCGGCGCGATCTGGTGATCGGGGGCGTGCTTGGCGGCCTTCTCGGCCTTGGACGCGGCCACCCGGGGTTCGGGCGGGGTCGGCGATGGGGTCTGGGGTTCGGACATGGCGATCAACCTCCGATCAAGCACAGCTTCGCAACACTCGAGTTCGGATCCGGTTCCACTCTGCATTGAAAATATCGCCGATTGACGAACGGCGATTGGAAGACTAGATCGCCGCAATCTGGTCAATCTTGGCGGTATCGTGTTCTGAATTGAACTGGACCGATACTTTGCGTCAATCGCGTACACACGCCGTTAACTAAAAAGTGCGGCGCTGAGTCACCCTTTTCACATGGCTTGAGGAGGCGCATATGAGCGATATGAGTAGCTCTACCGCTCCCAGCTTTCTGACCGGCCTCAAGCGTGGCGTCCTGCATCGTTGCCCCAACTGCGGCGAAGGCCGGCTTTATTCGCGCTACCTGAAGGTCGATCACGACTGCGAGGTCTGCGGCCACGAGCTGGCCCACTACCCGGCCGACGACGGCCCGGCCTATTTCACCATCCTGATCATCGGCCACCTGTTCGTGGCTCCGCTGCTGTTCTTCCCGTTCATCTGGAAGGCGCCGCCGCTGCTGGTGGTGCCGTTGACGATCATCCCGCTGGGAACCCTGACCCTGGTGCTGCTGCCGCGCGTCAAGGGCGCGGTGATCGGCGCGTTGTGGGCGCACAAACTCCGCAAGGCCGAGGATGTTCCCGGGCTATAGGCCCTGAACTTCACCGGAACCGACAAGCGGCGCCGCACATTCCCCTCCCGACACCGCGACCCTGGCCAAGCCTGGGACCGCGCACCACGGGAGAACGAAATGCTCGGTACGATCCTCATCATCATCCTGATCCTGGCCCTGATCGGCGCGCTGCCGACCTGGGGCCACAGCCGTTCGTGGGGCTACTTCCCCAGCGGCGGCCTGGGCCTGGTCCTGGTCATCCTGATCATCCTTGTGCTGATGGGTCGCCTCTAGAGCCGCGCGCCCTCGCCCGACCCTTGCGGTCGGGCGAGGCTTGCCGTCGAACCCCGTTCGCCTAAGGTGCGCGCCCAAGGGACATGGCGGGGACGACGGAATGACCAGCGACGCGGCGGCGAGCCCGCCCCAACTGACGTCGATCGCCCGGGCCAAGGCCATATTGGGCGGTTCGGCCGGCAACCTGGTCGAGTGGTACGACTGGTTCGCCTACGCCGCCTTCACCCTCTATTTTGCGCCGCAGTTCTTTCCCAAGGGCGACCAGACCGTGCAGCTGCTTCAGGCGGCGGCGGTGTTCTTCCTGGGCTTCGTGGCCCGCCCGATCGGCGCCTGGCTGATGGGCATGTACGCCGACCACGCCGGCCGCCGCGCGGCCCTGTCGGCCTCGGTCGCGCTGATGTGCGGCGGCGCCCTGATCATCGCCATCACCCCCGGCTACAAGGCCATCGGCCTGTGGGCTCCGGCCATCCTGCTGCTGGCCCGCGTGCTGCAAGGCCTGTCGGTGGGCGGAGAGTACGGCGCCAGCGCCACCTACATGTCCGAGATGGCCGGTCGTTCGCGGCGCGGTTTCTGGTCGTCCTTCCACTATGTGACGCTGATCGCCGGCCAGCTGCTGGCCCTGGGCGTGCTGATCGTCCTGCAGCGCACCCTGTCCGACACGGCCCTGAGCGACTGGGGCTGGCGCGTGCCGTTCGCCATCGGCGCCCTGCTGGCCGTGGTGGTGTTCTGGATCCGCCGGGGCCTGGACGAGAGCATCTCGTTCCAGTCCAAGACCCAGACGGGCGAGACCCTGTCCAAGACCCAGGCGGCCTGGGCCGGGCTGTTCCTGCTGCTGACCATCGCCGCGGGCGTGGCCGGCGTCATGCCGGGCGAGCACGCGAAGTTCGCCCAGATCGCCGGGGCGATCTTCCTGCTGGCCTTCTTCGTGTCGCTGATCGTGCCGCTGGTGCGCCTGCACCCGCGCGAGAGCCTGCTGATCATGGGTCTGACCGCCGGCGGCTCGCTGACCTTCTATGTCTACACCACCTACATGCAGAAGTTCCTGGTCAACACGGCCGGCTTCACCAAGGGCGTGGCCTCGGAGATCAGCGCGCTGAGCCTGATCGCCTTCATGCTGCTGCAGCCGGTGGCCGGCTGGCTGTCGGACAAGCTGGGCCGCAAGACCATGCTGCTGATCGCCTTCGGCGGCGGCGTCCTGACCATCTGGCCGATCATGACCGGCATCGCCAACACGACCTCGACCACCACGGCCCTGCTGCTGATCCTGGTCGGGATCACCTTCCAGTCGGCCTACACCTCGATCAGCGCCGTCGTGAAGGCCGAGCTCTTCCCCGCCCATGTCCGCGCCCTGGGCGTGGCCCTGCCCTACGCCCTGGCCAATGTCCTGTTCGGCGGCACCGCCGAGATGGCGGCCCTGGCGTTCAAGAAGGCCGGCATGGAGAGCAACTTCTATATCTACGTCGCTGGCGTGATGTCGCTGGGCCTGCTGTGCTCGATCCTGCTGAAGGACACCGGCAAGCACAGCCGGATCGTGGAAGACTGACGCCCCAAGAACGCGAATCCGCCTTAAGCTGTGACCATGCCGATCGTCGACATCCTCGCCCTCGCCCTCTTCGCCTTCGCCTGGCTGTTCTATGAACCGCTGCTCAAGCGCCTGGGCGAAGGCTCGAACCTGATCAACACCGACATGACCGTGATCCGGCGTCGGTGGATGCAGGAGATGGCGGTGCGCGAGATCGCCCTGCTGGACGGCCAGTTGCTGGGCCACGCCATCAACTCGGCCAGCTTCTTCGCCTCGTCCAACCTGATCCTGATCGCGGCGGCGGCCGGCGTTCTCTTCGGCGGCGACAGCGCCTGGAAGAGCATCGAGGGCCTGGCCGTGCTGGCCCCGGCCTCGGAGCTGATGTTCCAGGTCAAGCTGGGCATGGTGCTGGTGGCCCTGGCGCGCGGCCTGCTCGACTTCATCTGGTCGATCCGCCAGATGAACTACTGCCTGGCCGCCATCGGCGCGACGCCGATGTGGGCCCCGCCCGCCGTGCTCGCGGAATACGCCGAGGCCGCCGGCGGCATCCTCAACCCCGCCCTGTCGGCCTTCAACGCCGGGGTGCGCGGCTATTATTTCGCCCTGGCCGCGGCGGCCTGGCTGCTGGGTCCCTGGGCCTTCATGACCGCCACCCTGGGCGCTCTGGTCCTGCTGGTCTGGCGCCAGCGCCGCAGCCGCGCCTCGGCCGCCGTGCGCAAGGTGCGCCAGATCCTGGAACGCACCCCGGTGGCCCACGGCCCGCACCTGAACCACAACAAGTCGCTGCAGCCGCCGGTGGACACGCTTTAATCTGTCATCCCGGCCAAGCGCGCAGCGCGCCGAGCCGGGACCGCCGGAAGCGCGGGCGCATGCCGGGGTCCCGGGTCTGCGCTACGCTTCGCCCGGGATGACAGGAAGGGTTAGCCCAGCCCCAATTCAGCCCGCGCCTTCTTGGTCAGCTTGCCCGCGATCAGCGCATGGGCGTTCTTGAGCCAGTCGGTCGTCTCGTCGGCGTCGAGGGCCGAGAGGTCCTCGAACTTCACCCACTTGGCGCGCGCCAGATAGGGTGCGGGAATGCCTGGCCCCGACTCGGTCAGCGCCTCGAAGGCGATGTCCGAGACCTTGAACGACACCCCGTCCTGGCCGTTCTCGCCCATCACCGCGAACATCTTGCCGCCGACCTTGTAGACCTGGTCGGAGCCCCACTGGACGTCCATGGTCGCGCCGGGCAGAGCCCGGCACGCCTTGTCGAACGCGGCTGGCGTCACGCCTCGACGCCCACACCGATGGGGCAGGTCACGCCCGTGCCGCCAATGCCGCAATAGCCGCCCGGGTTCTTGGCCAGGTACTGCTGGTGATAGTCCTCGGCGAAGTAGAACGGACCGGCGGCGGCGATCTCGCTGGTGATCGTTCCCAGGCCCTTGGCCGACAGCGCCTGCTGGTAGGCTTCCTTCGAGGCCACGGCCTCGGCGGCCTGGGCGTCGTTCGTGACATAGATCCCCGAGCGGTACTGGGTGCCGATGTCGTTGCCCTGGCGCATGCCCTGGGTGGGGTCGTGGTTCTCCCAGAAGGTCTTGAGCAGGGTCGCGTAGCTGACCTGCTTGGGATCGAACACCACCAGCACCACCTCGGTGTGGCCGGTCTGGCCCGAGCACACCTCCTGATAGGTCGGGTTGGGCGTGACGCCCGCCGCGTAGCCGGCGGCGGTGACATAGACGCCCGGGACCTTCCAGAAGATGCGCTCGACGCCCCAGAAGCAGCCCATGGCGAAGATCGCGGTCTCCAGGCCGTCGGGATAGGGCCCCTTCAGCGGATGGCCGTTAACGAAGTGGGTTTCGGCGGTCGGGATCGGCGCCTCGCGGCCCGGTAGGGCGCTGTCGGCGGTCGGCAGGTCCAGGGATTTCTTGGCGAACAGCATGATGTGGCCTCGGCGATGAGTTGGCTCCACATATAGTTCGCCTTGGCGCGCGTTTCACCCCGTATGGCCGCTTGCTACCGGGCCGCGCCTGAGTATATTGCGCCCCTTCCTGCGTCGGGGGTCTCAACCGCCTTCCGCATCCGAGTGCGCATGGTGAGGTGGCCGAGTGGTTGAAGGCGCACGCCTGGAACGCGTGTATAGGGGAAACTCTATCGAGGGTTCGAATCCCTCTCTCACCGCCACGCACCCTTTCCTTTGAGATTTAGGATCACGAAGGATAGCAGAAAATCAACTACTTAGAGTTCTCAAGCTTCGCCTGGCTGTTGCTCTTCCTAGAGCGCGGCCCGCCATGCACAATACGGCGCATCGCCAGAGAAGCTCAGGTGCATTTTGGCGAGAGCTCGACGCCAAACCTTCCGAAAACACTGACATTTCCGAGGTCGAGAAGCGCTGCTTGAACGGCGAGCTGACGACTATCGGACGGCATCCCGAGGCGAGCAACCAGCAACACACATTGCCCGGCTTCGGGAATTTTTGCGATCAGACAACGAGCTCCATCGTTCCCCGGCACGACGGAAGCAACGAATGACTTTCGCGACGACAAGCGCTGCTCTACTGGGAGATGGACCGAACAGACGGATCGACGGAGGGGCGAGTGGTAAACAATGTCCAAGGCCTTCGGGCGCTGGCCGCCTACGCCGTTGTCATTTTCCATTGCCAGGTGTTGCTGTTCGGCGAGCCCAAGTTTCACTTCGGGTCTTGGGGCGTCGACATTTTCTTCGTCATCAGCGGCTTCGTGATGGCCTACACCGCGCCGAAGTACGTGCAAAAGGGATGGCTTTTTTTCCGCCACCGCTTGGCTCGAATTATACCACTCTATTGGCTCATGACGGTCGCGGTCTTCGCGGCATCCATCGCTTTACCCCAGCTCTTCAAGAGCAGCGCGACAGCGCCGATTGATCTGGTCAAATCGCTTCTTTTTGTCCCATTCATGAATCCGGGTGGGCTTGTGAAGCCCGTCCTCTTCCTAGGATGGACCCTTAACTACGAAATGTTCTTCTACACCGTATTCGCTATCGCTCTATTGATCAGGTCAGAGCTCAGGCGAACGCTGATCATTACCTGCGTATTCGGTGTGCTAGTGATCCTGGGTCTGATCTTTCGACCGACGGCGGTGATCCCGAAATTCTACACCGACCCAATCATGCTTGAGTTCGTGATCGGCGCATGGATCGCGGTTGCCGCGCGCGCCGAGGCCTTCAATCAGACGTCAAAACTGCTCGCGGTTTCAGTGGCTTTTGCGGCGCTTGTAGCTCTAACCGCTTCGGAGTTTGTCTTTCCCGACGGACCGGAAATTCTGGTCTGGGGAATCCCTTCAGCGCTGCTGATTGCCGCCGCCGTAGCTATCGAGGCCAGAGGTTGGCGGCTGGAAAACAAATGGGTGCTGCTGCAAGGAGCGACGAGCTACTCGCTCTATCTGACCCACTTTTTTGCCTACCAGATCTTTTCCAAGGTCATCTTCCGCATTGTGCGTCCTGACAGCGTCGGAATTCGCGTCGCTGCGTTTGTGGCGGCAGTCGTCGGCGCCGGTGTCGTTGCCTGGTTGGTATGGTTGCTAGTGGAAAAGCCGCTTAGCAAGCTGGCCAAGTACTTCTTGGAGACCAGATTTGAGCGCGAAGACCGCGCCAACAGGGCATGAATACGAACGAGGCGTACTCGTAGGGTTTCGAGACAAGTTTTCGCCGCCGGGAGACTTCGCTGGCGCGGGGATCGGGATCGTAACGATCGAAGGATAGAGCTGTCCCTTCTCCCCTTGCGGGAGAAGGTGGCGCGCAGCGCCGGATGAGGGGTCGACAGACCTACCCGGATGGGCGCGCGGCGTTGCGGGCAAGGCTTTGAGGCCGGTGCGACCCCTCATCCGTCAGCCCCGGCCTTCGCCGGGGCCGACACCTTCTCCCGCAAGGGGAGAAGGGGCAGAAGCGCCGTCTTATCCAACGCGCCCAACCCTCCCGTATTCTCTACTCACCTCGTCGCGAGGAAAGGGCGCATGGCCAGCGACCGTTGCGGCGACGAGGGGTGATCGAGCGGGGTCGGTCGGAGTCGCGCGAGCGGGGCCGGTCGGCGTTGAGGGCGGGGGACGCAAACCCGCCTATCGGAGGTCTCGCTGAAGACCTCCGCCCGTCCGAAGGTCCGCTCCGGGTCCCTCCGGAATCGGCGTGGCTTGCAGCCCCAGGGCTGGGTCCGTCGCGAGGAGGACTAGCCCGGGTGGGGCAAAAGGCTGAACAGGCCTGCGCGCCCCGGCCAGAGGGAAAACGGTCACGCGGAGCGGACGGCTTCGTCGAAACGGTACTTATCAAACTCACATCCGGACGTCGTCCGGACGCTCCGCGACCCTTTCCACCACCCTCGCAGCGCAAGCGCGAGGCCGCGAAACCACGCGCCCCGAAAGGGCTAAACCACCGCCTCGGGCTCGCGCTCGTCCAGCTGCATCGAGCCGGGGCTGGCGCTGGAGTCGTAATAGCCGACCACGCCCTCGGCGAAGTAGTGGCAGACGATAGACTTGCGGGAGATCGACAGGTCCTCGCGCATGGAGCCGGCATGCATCAGGTTCTCGTGCCAGATCAGCACCGTGCCGGCCTTGGGCCGGTACGTTTCCAGCTGGAAGCCGCCCTCGGCCAGCATGTCGCGCCAGCGCGGCACGACCTTGTCGCCGAAGTCGGTCCAGTCGGTTCCCACCGGGTCCAGGCCCACGGTCTGGCGATAGACGCGCTGCAGACGGTGGCTGCCCGGATAGACCACCAGCTCGCCCGACGACGGCTGGACGTCCTCCAGCGCGGTCCAGACGCCGCACATGTAGCCGGCCGGGAACGGGGTCAGGTGGATGGTGTCCTGGTGATGGTCCTGCTGCGAGCCGAAGACATAGCTCAGCGACTGGCACGGCCGGGCCGGCGCGCCGAAGATGATGTCGAGCATCTTCAGCACCTTGGGATGCAGCCACAGGCCGCGCACGGCGGGATAGACCTGGTGCAGGTTATGCAGGCGCTGGCTGGTCCCCCAGACATAGCCCTCGTGCTGGGTGGCGACGGCGTCGTCCATCGCCGCGTTCAGGGCGGTCAGCTCGGCGCCGTCCAGCAGGTCGGGCAGGATCAGGAAGCCGCGCTCGACGAAATGGCGCAGGGCGTCGGCCTCGTCGCCGTCCAGGGTTCCCTTGTCCTGCAGGGCGCGGATGTGAGCCTCGGCGTGCTCGGGGCCGCGATCGAACCAGGGCGCCAGGCTGGCGTCGGCATAGTCGTAGAGCGCGCTGCCGCACTCGTCGATCACCAGAGGCGTCTTGGCGGCGCGCAGGTTGGCGGTGACCGCGTCGGCCAGTTGGCCGCGATTGCGGGCGATCAGCCGAACGTCGTGGCGGGCCAGAACCTCGCCGTCGAGGCCTTGCAGTTCCAGCGTGAAGTCGTGCGGGCCGTCGCCCAGCAGGTGGCCGTGCAGAGCCAGCCAGGACTGCTGGTTGTCGGGCGTCAGGGCCACGCGGCGGCGATAGAGCGCCTCGCCCGCCTTGCGCTTCAGCACCAGGTCGGCGGCGTCCAGCGTCGGCGCGGACAGGGTGACGTAGACGGTGATCAGACCGGCGCGCGGCCCCTCGGGCGGGAAGACCTGGAACGACACCGCGGGCGCGACCGGAGCCTCGGCCGCCTTGGCCGCGGGACGCGACGTCGTGATCGCCCCGAGAAATTTACGCCACATAACCGTCCAGACTCCTGTCGCCGAGCCGTCTCATCGCCACGCCCCAGCCTCTTCCATATCCGCCACCCTGGGAGGTGTCATCACCCAGATGACCGTCAAAGCTTCACCGCGCGCGGAGGAGCTCCGGGCTTAGACGAACCGCGACGGCGTCGTGCGATGCCCCCTTACGTTGCGGGCGGGCTGGTCTAAGGTCCCGCCCATGCGCACCCAACTCCTCTCCGCCGCCGCCCTCGCCCTGGTCATCAGCGCCTGCGGCCCCGATCCCTCGGCCCAGGCCCAGCAGACCGGACCGGTCGAGACCCGTCCGGCCAACGGGCCCGACCAGAAGCCGGCCTTCGCCGGCCAGACCCGCGCGCCGCTGAAGGCCGCCGGCGTGGCCTACAAGGTCGAGACCATCGCCTCGGGCCTGGACCATCCCTGGGGCCTGGCCTTCCTGCCCGACGGCAGCCAGCTGGTGACCGAGCGCGCTGGACGGCTGCGGATCATCGGCAAGGACGGCAAGGTGTCGGAGGCCGCCGCCGGCCTGCCGGCCATCGACGCGCGCGGCCAGGGCGGGCTGCTGGGGATCGCGGTGGATCCCAACTTCGCCAAGACCGGCCTGATCTACTGGACCTTCGCCGAGGCCGGCGACGGCGGCAACGGCACGGCCGCCGCGCGCGGCCGGCTGGTCGTGGGCCCCTCCCCCCGCGTCCAGGACGCCCAGGTGATCTGGCGCCAGGCGCCGAAGCTGGACTCCACCCTGCACTTTGGCGGCCGCATCGTCTTCGCCAAGGACGGCGCCCTGTTCATCACCACCGGCGAGCGGTCGATCCTCGAGGGCCGCATGCAGGCCCAGCGCCTGGACGGCACGCTGGGCAAGGTGATCCGCATCAAGCCCGACGGGTCGATCCCCGCCGACAACCCTTTCGTCGGCAAGGCCGGCGTGAAGCCCGAGATCTGGTCGTACGGCCACCGCAACCTGCAGGCCGCCGCGATCAACCCGGCCACCGGCCAGCTATGGACCGTCGAGCACGGCGCCAAGGGCGGCGACGAGCTGAACCACCCGCAGGCCGGCAAGGACTATGGCTGGCCGACCATCACCTATGGCGAGGAATATTCCGGCAAGCCGATCGGCGACGGGATCACCGCCAAGGAGGGCATGGAGCAGCCGGTCTATTACTGGGATCCGGTGATCGCGCCCTCGGGCATGGCCTTTTATGACGCGAGCCTGTTTCCGGCCTGGAAGGGCAGCCTGCTGGTCGGCTCGCTGAAGGAGCAGCACGTGGCCCGGCTGACGCTGGACGGCGACAAGGTGGTCGGCGAGGAGCGCCTGTTCACCGAGATCGGCCAGCGCATCCGCGACGTCCGCGTGGGTCCCGACGGGGCCGTCTGGCTGCTGACCGACGACGACGACGGCAAGCTGCTGCGGGTTGTCCCCAAATAGGGTCCGGCGGTCGTCTCCGCGACGACAGGATCGCACCAAAAATGCTCGGGACGTTCAATAGAACGGACGGTCCCGAACGCATGGTGTCCCCGGGTGTCGCGATAGGGCGACGTTCGGAGGATGACCCCATGACCAAGACCGATCTTCACGCGCCACAGTCCAACGGCCTGGCGCGACGCGATGTCCTGGCCGGGGCCATGGCTCTGTCCGCCCTGTCCGTTGCCGCCTCGTCGGCGTCGGCCCAGGCGCCCGCCAAGTCAACCGCCCACCCGGGCCAGATCGCAGACAGCAAGACCATGAGCAGCGGCTTCATCACCACCAAGGATGGCACGCAGATCTACTACAAGGACTGGGGCCCCAAGACCGCCCAGCCCATCGTGTTCCACCACGGCTGGCCACTGTCGGCCGACGACTGGGACGCGCAGATGATGTTCTTCCTGGGCCAAGGCTTCCGGGTCATCGCCCATGACCGTCGCGGTCACGGCCGGTCCAGCCAGACCGACGTCGGCAACGAGATGGACACCTACGCCGCCGATGTCGCGGCCCTGACCGATCATCTGGACCTTAAGAACGCCGTCCATGTCGGCCACTCCACCGGCGGCGGCGAAGTCGCCCACTACGTGGCCCGCGCCAAGCCGGGCCGGGTCGCCAAGGCCGTGCTGATCGGCGCGGTGCCGCCCGTCATGGTCAAGTCGGACAAGAACCCCGGCGGCCTGCCCATCGAGGTGTTCGACGGCTTCCGCGCCGCCCTGGTCGCCAACCGCGCCCAGTTCTATCACGACGTCGCGGCCGGCCCCTTCTACGGCTTCAACCGTCCCGGCGCGAAGGTCTCGCCGGCCGTGGTCGACAACTGGTGGCGCCAGGGCATGGCCGGCGGCGCCAAGGCCCACTACGATTGCATCAAGGCCTTCTCGGAAACCGACTTCACCGACGATCTGAAGAAGATCGACGTCCCGGTGTTCCTGATGCACGGCGAGGACGACCAGATCGTCCCGATCGCCGACAGCGCCTTGATCGGCATCAAGCTGCTGAAGAGGGGCACGCTGAAAACCTATCCCGGCCTGCCCCACGGCATGTGCACGACCCATCCGGAGGTCGTGAACCCCGACCTGCTGGCCTTCATCAAGGCCTAAAGACAAAGGGCGGCGGACCATTGGTCGGCCGCCCTTTTCACGTCCGCTACGGCGCGATCGCCGCCGCGCCCGGCCGGCGCGGATCGGCTCCGCCCAGGAACAGGCCCTTCTCGATCATGATCGACTGGGCGCTGCCCATGGTCTCGTCCGACTTGATCGGGTGGCCCATGGCCTTCAGCGCCGCGACCGTGTCGGGATTGAAGTTGGGCTCGACCTCCAGGCCGTCGGTCGCCGCCTGGAAGATGCGCGGCTGATGGGTGGCCTCGGCCACGTTGAGCTTGAAGTCGACCACATTGACGATGACCTGCAGCACGGTGTCGATGATCGTGCTGCCGCCCGGCGTGCCGGTGATCAGCCAGAGCTTGCCGTCCTTGAAGATCATGGTCGGCATCATGGTGGAGAGGACGCGCTTGCCCGGCTCCAGCGCGTTGGGCGGCAACGGCCGGCCCGACTGCCTGGCCCGCCACGCGGCCTCGTGGGCGTAATTGTTCATCTGGTTGTTCAGCACGAAGCCCGCGCCGGCCACCATCACGCCCGAGCCGAAGTCGGCGCCCAGGGTGAAGGTGTTGCTGACCGCATTGCCCTCGGCGTCGGCGACCGAAAAGTGCGTCGTGTTGGGGCTCTCGAACGCCCACGGATCGCCCGCCCCCAGCGCCTTGGCCGGCTTGGCGTGATCGGGATCGATGAGCTTGGCCCGCTCGATCCCGTAGGCCTTCGAGGTGAAGCCGTTCAGCGGAACCTTCACGAAGTCGGTGTCGCCCAGATACTTGTAGCGGTCGGCATAGCCCAGCTTCATGGCCTCGGCCATGATGTGCAGCGACTTGGCCGAACCGGGGCCCGAGGCCTTCAGGTCGAACGGTTCGAGGATGTTGAGCATCTCGATCAGGGTCGCGCCGCCGGCGCTGGCGGGCGGCGAGGTCAGGACCTTCAGCCCGCGATAGTCGCCTTCCAGCGGCGCGCGGACGACGGCCTTGTAGGCGGCCAGGTCTTCCTCGGTGATCAGGCCGCCATGGGCCTTCATGTCGGCGGCGAAGCGCTTGGCGATCTCGCCACGATAGAAGGCGTCGGCGCCGTGGTCGGCGATCTGGCGCAGCGACCAGGCCAGGTCCGGTTGCTTGAGCACCTCGCCCGGCGCATAGAGCGCGCCGCCCGGCTTGTAGAAAGCGGCCTTGCCGGCCTCGCTGGTCGACAGGCGCTCCTTGCCCCAGCTGAACACGAAGGCCTCGTCCGGCGACAGGGCGACGCCCTCGCTCGCCAGGCGGAAGGCGGGTTCGACCACGGCCTTCCACGGCAGCTTGCCGTAGGTGCGCTGCGCCAGGTAGAGGCCCGCGACCGTGCCCGGCACGGTGGGCGCCTTGTAGCCGACCGAGGCCAGCTCAAGCTCCTGGCCCTTGTCGTCGACGAAGCCTTCCAGCTTGGCCGCCTTGGGGGCGATGCCGCGATAGTCGATGAAGACGGTCTTATCGGTCGCCGCCATGTGGACCATCATGAAGCCGTCGCCGCCGATATTGCCGGCGCGCGGCAGGGTCACGGCCAGGGCGAAGGCGGTGGCGACCGCGGCGTCCACGGCGTTGCCGCCCTGGCGCAGAATGTCGACTCCGACTTGGGTGGCGATGGCGTTCTGGCTGACCACCATCCCCTTCTGGCCAACCACCGGCGAATGGATGCTGGGATATTCGAGCAGCTGCTTGCGCTGGGCCCAGCCGCTGGTCGGCGCCAGCGCCGAGGTCGCCAGGGCGAAGGCCGAGAGGCCCAGGGCGAAAAGTCGGAAGGATTTCACGCGGGCCTCGTCTGCGGAGGAGAAGAAAGGGCGCGGGACGACGAGGGGGGTGTCGTCGTCCCGCTGAAGCCTTCACCGACCGCATGGAGACCGCGCGGCCGGGGCTGAGAAGGCTCGTCTCTAGAACTTCTTGCTGGCGTTCAGGTACCAGTAGCGGCCGGTCGCGTTGTGCAGCGCGCCGAGGTAGCCGAAGTTGGACGAGGTCACCGGCGGCTCCTTGTCGCCGATGTTGCGCACGCCCACCCGGACGGTCGAGCCGTCGAAGCGGCCTTCCTTGAAGGCGTACTGGCCGTAGAGGCTGACCGTGGTCCAGTCCGACACCGGGAAGTACTGGCCGGCCACCTGGGCCGGGCCGGTGTCGTAGACTTCGCCGACATAGCTGACAAAGGCGCCGGCGCCCCAGCCGTCCTTGCGCCAGGTGAAGCTGGCGGTGCCGCGGAACTCCGGGAAGCCGTCCATCTTGATCTGGTTGCCGGCCGACGAGATCGACAGGCCCGACAGCTCGCCCGACGCCACGGCCTGCTGCAGCAAGCTTTCGATCGGGCTGGCCGACTGGTCGTACTTCAGCATCTTGGCCACGTTCAGCGAGACGCCGAAATCGCCCCAGGCGGTGTCGTCCAGGTCGTAGTCGACACTGAAGTCGACGCCCTGGACCATGCGCGGCTGCAGATTCGAATAGGTGTCGTTGACATAGGCGATGGCGCCGACCGTGGCCGTGCCGACCGGCGCGTCCCGGACGACGTTCGGGTTCGAGGAGCCGTGCAGACGCAGATAGTAGTCATAGGCGATCTGGTTGTAGCCGCCCAGGATGCCGATGACGTTCTTCTCGCGGATCGACCAGAAGTCCGTCGTCAGGGTCAGCTTTCCGAACTGCGGCGGAATGAACATCGGCTGGTAGACAAAGCCAACCGTGGCGTTGTCGGCCTCTTCCGGCTTCAGGTTCTTGTTGCCGCTGCGCACCTCGATCGTGCTGACGCTCGAGCAGGTGGTGACATTGATCCGGCAGGCGGCGTAGTCGATGCGGCTGTTGGAGACGGTCGAGCCGTCGCTGTAGAACTGCGGCAGGTTCGGCGCGCGGAAGCTTTGCGAGACCGAGCCGCGGAACGCCAGGCCGTGGCCGACCTTCCAGTAGATCGCGCCCTTGGGCTTCAGGACGTTGCCGAAGTCGGAATAGTCCTCGTCGCGAGCGGCGATCTGCAGGCTGATTTCCTCGACGAACGGGATGTTCATCTCGGGCGAGATGATCGGCACGGCCAGTTCGAAGAAGGCCGAGACGATCGAGCGGTCGCCCTTCACGTCGCCCGCGCCCGAGGCGCCCATGACGTCCGTGCCGTAGGTCACGCCGGTGACGCTGTTGGTGTACTTGATCGTGCCGTCCAGGCGGTCGTCGCGATCGTCCTTGTAGGTCTCGCGACGCCACTCGACGCCGCCCGCGAAGCCGACGTCGCCGCCGGGCAGGCTGAACAGGTCCTTCTTGGAGACCTTGAAGTCGGCCAGGGCCAGCGAGGTCTTGCTGATCCGATAGACGTTGATCAGGAACGAGTTGATCGTGGCGCTGTCGTTGCCGGTGGCGTCGCCGACCGAATAGTTGTCCAGGCTGCCGCCGTTGAACGGGTTGTAGGCGCTCGCGTCGGTGCGGTTCACCGCCTGCTGGAACAGCGTGTTGCTGATCGCATTGTGGGTCATGTCCTTGGTGCGGGCGGCCGAGTACAGCATGGCCGAATCCCACTTCCAGCCATTCCACGAGCCCTTCAAGCCGCCCAGCAGGCGGTAGCTGTCGTCGGTCACGGTGTAGGTGCGCGGACCGGTGTCGACCGGGCGGTAGGTGGTGATGTTCAGCGCCAGGCCCGTGGTGGGCACGCCGGTCAGGCCGGCCAGCCGGTTGGGGCTGGTGGTCGGGCCGAAGGGGTTCCAGTAGGCGTTGGCCGCGATGCTGATCGGGGCCGTGCTCAGCGGAGCCGATTGCTCGCGGCTGCCGGTGAACAGGGCGTGGTAGTAGCCGCCTTCGCCATAGGCCGTGATGCCGCCGAAGTCGTGCTCGACGGTCGAGAACAGGTTGGTGCGCTCGACGCCGCCCTTCAGCGTGCGGTCGGGGTTCTCGTCATAGCGCAGCGCGCGGTCGGCCGTGCCGGTGATCACGCCCGACTTCAGGCAGAGATTGCCGCTCAGCACAGTGCTGGAGCAGCCGGCGGCCGTGTTGCTGGTCGGCTCGACGTGGAAGACGCCCGATGTGGTCAGCGCCGTCGTGCCCTGACGCACCACCGTCGATGACGGGATGACGGTGAACGAACCCCAGGGGCTGGAGGTCGAGCGGCTGTCGAAGGTGGTGTTGTCGGCCCACGGCGTGTCGGCGACTTGCGAGCGGTGATCCTCGCTGGCGGCGTAGTCGCGCTCGGTCGCCATCAGGCGGCTGCGGCCGGTGTAGTTGCCGAAGAAGGTCAGGCGCGTGCCGTCTTGCAGGCGCGTGCCGGCCTTCACGTTGAACGAGCCCTCGCGGTAGCCCGTGCCTTCCGAGCCGCCCAGCTGGGTCTCGACCTTCAGGCCGCGGAAGCGGGTGTCGAGCACGGTGTTGACCACGCCCGCCACGGCGTCGGTGCCATAGATGGCGGCGGCGCCGTCGCGCAGGACTTCCACCCGCTTGACGCCCGCGACCGGGAACGAGTTGGTGTTGACCGTCTGGACCGGCACGAGGTTCTCGGTCTGGCTGCCCGGCGCCAGCACGGCGCGACGGCCGTTCAGCAGGGCCAGGGTGTTGCCGGTGCCCAGGCTGCGCAGGTTCAGCGACGAGACGTCGCCGCGCGCGTCGTTCAGGTTGCCCGTCGTGCGGGCTTCCTGGAACTGGACGTCGCCGGCCTGAGGGATGGCGCGGAACAGCTCATCGCCCGACACGGCGCCGGTGGCGATGATCTCGTTCTCGCCGACCACGGTCACCGGCAGGGCTTCGGTGGTGCGAGCGCCTTCGATCTGCGAGCCGACGACCACGACGGTTTCGACGACGGAGGCTTCGTCATTGCTCGAGCCGTCCGCCGCGGCTTGGGGCTGGGGGCGGGAGGCCGCCGGACGCAGGGTGATGGTCTGGCCGTTGTCGGAAGCGATCTCCAGGCCGGCGGCCGAGATCAGGCGGGCCAGGGCGTCGCTGTCGGCGATGTCACCGACCACGGCCGGCGTCTTGCGACCCGAGGCGGCTTCGAAGGGGAACAGGACCTGCTTGCCCGACTGCTTGGCGAAGCTCTGCAAGGCCGAGACGGCGTCCTGGGCGGGAATGTTGAAGCTGTGGCTGGCAGCCTGGGCCATCGCCGGACCGGCGATCGACAGAATGGCGGCCGACGTCAGCAGCAGCCGCCGGACGGTCCGGAGACGGTTGGAATCTCGCATCTTTGGTAGTGCCCCTCGTATCCGCCCTGCCCCCTCGACATGGCGTCCTTTCCCTGTCCGACGGGCGATCGCGCGCGATCCGCCATTCAAGCCGGAAATATTTGTTTCTCCGCCGACGCGGCCCCGAAGGCGGGGCGGAGGGATCAGTCGCGAGCGGTCAGGTGGATGACGCCCTCGGCGTCGCGCTTGGCCCGCACCGGGAAGGCGTCGGTCACCGCATTGACGAAGCTGCCCGGCTCCGTGCTCTGGAAGTAGCCGGCCAGGCGCAGACCCGAGACCGACGCATCGTCGACCGAGATGTGCTGGCGGTTGTAGCGGTTGAACTCGGCCGCCGCCTGGTCCAGCGTCTGGCCGTTCAGGGCGATGGCGCCCTGGCGCCAGGCCAGGGCCCGGTCGATCTCGGCCGTCGAGACGCGCTGCATGCGGCCCGTCGACGAACCATAGACCGCCATCACCCCCGCCGATTGCTGGGCGTCCTTGGACGAGGCCTTCAGGTCGACGTCGACGACGCCGCTGGTGACCGTCACGGCCGCGACCTCGCCCTTCAGTCGCACCGCGACCTGGGCCGCCTTGGTGGCTTCCAGCTGGGTTCCGGCGGCGGTGACGATGAAGGGCCGTGCGTCCGGCGAGGCGGCGAACAGGGCCTCGCCGCGCACCAGCCGCACCTCGCGCGCACCCTTGCGATAGCGGACCACGACCTTGCTGTCGGTGTTCAACTCGATGCGGCTGTTGTCGCTGAGCACGATCACGCGCCGCTCGCCGATCGCGGTGGCGTAGGCGGTCGAGGCGGTGGCCGAGATCACGCCGACCGACAGCACGCCCACAGCGCCGACCACGGCGGCGGCGCGCGCCCAGGCGGCGGGTCCCCAGGTGAAGACCGGCGCGCGCGGCGGAGCCAGCAGGTCGGGATCGGGCCTGGCGGCGCGCGGCGACATCGCCCGCAGGCGGTTCAGCCGCTCCCAGGCATAGGCTTCGCGCTCATAGGCGGCTTCGTGCTCGGGCCCCTGGTCGCGCCAGGCCTCGAAGGCGGCGCGTTCGGCGGCGGAACACGAGGCGTCGTCAAGCCGGACCACCCATTGGGCGGCGGCCAGCCTTACCGCTTCGCGTTGTGATCCCGCTTCCCGACCCATGTACGCCCTTCGTCGACCTTCCTCGCCCGACCGTCTCCCCGGCCTAGTTTATCCGAACAATAGCGCAACCCCTTTACGAGGTGCTTCTCTACAGTGGAGACGGATAGTCCAAGCCTTTCCGCTATTTCCCGAGGCGAAAGATTATAGACCTTTCGCAGGGTGAAGACCTTGCGACACTGGGCCGGCAGTTCCTCGATCGCTTCGTTCAGCTGACGCAGCTCGTCGCGACCGACGGCGATGTCCTCCTGGGTCGGCGCCTCGTCGGCCAGGCCCAGCCGCTCGAAATCGGCGACGGCGGTGATGGTCAGCACCTTGCGGCGGCGCAGGGCGTCCAGGGCGGTGTTGCGCAGGATGCGGGCCGCGAAGGCGCCGGGATTGAGCACCTCGCGCCAGGCTTTGTAGGCGATGGCGCGCGCGAAGGCGTCGTGGACCAGATCCTCCGGATCGGTCTCGCCGTCGCGGCAGAACCGCCGCGCATAGGCCAGCAGATCGGCCTCGAGCGGCAGGATCTCTCGCCGGAACCAGGCGCGTCGCGCGTTGTCGTCTTGATCCATCCATGCCCCCTCGCCCAGCCAAGCGTGATCCGCAACCGATGGCAACCGACCTTGGCCGCATTTCTGGGAGACGCCGCCGGAGCGGGCGCCCGGCGCCGAGCTACAGCGCTGGAGGGCCGCGCGTCAGGCCGCTGGCAGGGTGAAGGAAAAGCGGGCTCCGGACGGTTCGACGACATTGGCCGCGTCCAGGCGGCCGCCATGGGCCTCGATGATCGAACGGCAGATCGGCAGGCCCATGCCCATGCCGTTCTCCTTGGTGGTGAAAAAGCTCTGGAACAGGCGCTCCAGGTTCTCACCCTCGACGCCGGGCCCGCTGTCGCGCACCGAGGCCTCCAGGGTCCCGTCGTCCAGCCGGCGGGTGGAGACCCAGATGTCGCGCTGCGGACTGCCCGCCTGCCCCATCGACTGGGCTGCGTTGACCACCAGATTGACCAGCACCTGCTGCAGCTGGGTGCGATCGGCCAGCACGGTCGGCAGATCCGGCGTCAGGTCCAGGGTCAGGGTCGCGCCCTGGGCTTGAAGCTCGTGGCGCAGGAACAGCATCGCCCCCTCGATCACCTCGTTCAGCGACAGGGCCTCGGGCTCGGGCGCGCGCTTGGCGGCCATGCCGCGCACCCGCGAGATGATTTCGGCGGCCCGGCGCGCGTCGGCCACCACCGCGTCGGTCAGCTCGCGGATTTCGGCCAGATCCGGCTCGGGACGCGACAGCCAACGCAGGCCGGCCGCGCCGTTGGTGGCGATGGCCGCCAGCGGCTGGTTGACCTCGTGGGCGATCGAGGCGGTCAGCTCGCCCAGCATCGACACCCGCGCGGCATGGGCGAAGTCGGCCTGCATTTTTCGCAAGGCCTCCTCCGCCTGAGTGCGGGCCGAGATGTCGATCACCCCGATCAACAGCGCGCCTTGAGCCACCGACTCCTGCGGGAAGCAGGCGGTGAACAGGGCGTCGAACTCGCGACCGTCGGCGTGGCGAAAACGGGTCTCGGCCGAATAGTTCGCCGCCCCGCTGACGGCCGCCACAACGCTGGCGGCATAGATCCCGTTCGAGGCTTCCGGCCAGAATGGCTCCAGCGATTCCGGGAACGCCTCACGCGGAAAGCCGAACAGCTTGACCGTCTCGTCGTTGACGTCGATCACCCGGCTGACCTTCATCATGCCGCGCACAAAGTCGGGATTGTCGGCGAAATACTGGGCCAGATCGGTGACGCCCGATTTGCGCAGCTTGTAGACCATGCCGCCGACGGCCTTGAAATCCAGCTCCCAGAACGAGGCGGCCATGGCCTGGAAGAGGTTGCGATAGCGATGGTCGGCGCGGGCCAGCGCCGCCTCGGCCAGCCGCTGGCGGGTGACGTCGCGCCCGGTCTCGATCACCACGGCCGGCCGGTCGGCGGACGCCGCGCGCAGGCGCCAGCGGGCCTCGATCCGCAGCCGCTCGCCGGAGGCCGTCCTGCGTTCCAGTTCACCGTCCCAGGCGCCGCTCGCCCGCAGCGCGGCGTCGGCCGCCGGCAGGCCGGTCTCGATCGCGGTCTTCAGCAGATCGTCGAGAAGCCGGCCCAGAGCGTCCTCGCGGGCCACGCCGTAGAGCTCGGCGGCGGCCTGATTCCAGCCGACGATCACGCCGTCGAGATCGCGCACCACGACGCTCTCATGGACCAGATCCAGATCGTCCGCCGCGTCCGCCACTCGTCCCCCGATGAAGTCGTTCAAGGCGAACCTAACCCGGCCCGCCCGACCGGAGAACCGCGTTCGTCCGCCTTCTATCGTTGCAACGCCTTCTCGACGCAGGCGATCAGGTCGTCGGCCTGGAAAGGCTTCTTCAGAAAGCAGTAGGCGCCGCTTTCCATGGCCCGGGCCTGCAAGGTCGGCTCGCCCCGCGCGGTGATCATGATGACCGGCGCCGCGCAGCCCGCCTTGGTCAGATGTTGCTTGAGCTCGATCCCGCTGGTCCCCGGCATCTGGATGTCGGTGACGATGCAGCCAAAGCGATCGGGATCGCCGGTCGCCAGGAACGCATCCGCCGAGGCGAAGCCGTCGACGTCGTGACCCAGCGAGCGGACGAGACCCATCAAAGCCCGGCGAAGCGAGTCATCGTCGTCGATGATCGCTATGAGCGGAACCTGGGACACGCGACTTCCTTTTCCGAGCGGTCAAACGACAACACACGTCCGCTCGCCTCCTATGTGGAGCGGGACGTCGCCGGACGGAATCATCCGAAGGTGTTAGGCGCGCTCCAGCTGCAGCGCCTGGGCCATGCGCACCAGGTCGGCCAGCGTCTTGGCCCCCATCTTTCGCATGGCCGAACGCCGGTGGATCTTGACGGTGACCTCGCTGAGCGAGAGGTCGCCGGCCACCTGCTTGTTCATCTTGCCGGCGGTGACCAGGGTCATCACCTGGCGCTCGCGGGGCGACAAGGTCGCGAACCGGGCCTGGGCCTCGTCGCCGACCTCGGCGCCGGCCCGGCGCTTGCGATCGTGCTCGATGGCCGCCGAGACCGCGTCCAGCATGTCCTGCTCGCGGAACGGCTTGGCCAGGAAGTCGACCGCACCGGCCTTCATCGCCCGCACGCACATCGGGATGTCGCCGTGACCGGTGATCAGCACGACCGGCAGACGCACGCCCAGGGCGGCCAGCTGGTCCTGGAACTCCAGGCCGTTCATGCCGGGCATGCGGATGTCGAGCACCAGACAGCCTGGCGCGTCCGACCGTTCGACGGCCAGGAAGTCATGCGCGGACCCGTAGAGCCGGGTCTCCAGCCCCACGGAACGGAACAGCCGCCCCAGCGCCGTGCGCAGGGACTCGTCGTCGTCGACGATGTGGATGATCGCGTCGCTCATGCGGTAACGATAACATCGGTCGCCCGCGGAATCTCCAACCCCAAAGTGGGGGCGGATAACACCAAAGGATGAGTGGACACGCTACGAGCGCGACCAAGCGACTCTTCGACGGTGGCGACCAGAACCGCATCACACCATCAGCGCGCGCCCGCCGATATCGCCCGTTGGGAGGGTCGCCTCATCCCTATGGATGATCCAGCTCCACCTCATGGCGAATAGCCCTGCGGCATGGCGCCGCTACCTTGGACTGCAGGTTTCGACCGGCAGAGCGAGGCGACGACATGACCCGGCAGCACATCCAGATCTCCCAGACCACGGCCCCGGAAGGCCTGCTGGCCGCCCAGGCCTCGCGCCTGCTGGACGAGGTGCGCAGCTTCCTGGATCACGACCTGGACGCAGCCCGGCAAGGCATGTCGCGGCTCACCGCCCTGCTCGCCGTCCGTCCGGTCGAGGCCCCGACCGCCCAGACCCCGCGCGGCGGTCTCGCGCCCTGGCAGAAACGCCGGGTCGAGCGCTTCGTGGAGGAGAACCTGGAAGGTTCGATCTCGCTGGACGACATGGCCGCCGTCGCCGCGCGCAGCGTCTGCTACTTCTCGCGGGCCTTCAAGGTCAGCTTCGGCGAGACGCCCCACGCCTATGTCATGCGCCAGCGCGTACTGCGGGCGCAGGACCTGATGCTGAGCTCGGACGAGCCGCTCAGCCACATCGCCCTGGCCTGCGGCTTCGCCGACCAGGCCCACCTGTCGCGCCTGTTCCGCCGCGAGGTGGGCGCGACCCCCAGCGCCTGGCGTCGCGCGGCCGAGCCGCGCCTGGCGGCCTGACCGGCGCGACGCCGAAGCGGCCTCAGGCCAGCTTCAGCTTGCCGTCGACCCGGCGGGCCAGGCCCAGCGGGTTCTCGGTCTTCAGTTCGTCCGGCAGCAGGGCCGCCGGCAGGTTCTGGTAGCTGACCGGACGCAGGAAGCGCGCGATCGCCAGAGTGCCGACCGAGGTCGCCTTGGCGTCCGAGGTGGCCGGGAACGGACCGCCGTGGACCATGGCGTGGGCCACCTCGACGCCGGTGCCGAAGCCGTTGACCAGGATGCGGCCGGCCTTCAGCTCCAGGTCCGGCAGCAGGTCGGCGACCAGGGGATGATCGGCCTCGTCCATATGGAGGGCGATGGTCAGCTGACCTTCCAGGGCCACGACCACCTGGCACAGCTCGGCCAGGTTGGCGCAGCGGACGACGACCGAGGCCGCGCCGAACACTTCTTCAGACAGATGCGGATGGGCGATGAAGTCCGCGCCCGACACGCTGAACAGCGCCGCCTGGCCGGTGTGGCCCTCGCCGGCGTGGCCGCGCGCCAGGGTGGTGACCTCGGGCGAGCTGCTCAGCGCCTGGACGCCGTGAGCGAAGGCCTTGCAGATGCCGGGCGTCAGCATGACGGCCGCAGCGCTGGCCTCGACCGCCTGGACGGCGGCCGCGACGAAGGCGTCCAACTCGGGGCCGTCGATGGCCAGGATCAGACCGGGGTTGGTGCAGAACTGGCCCGCGCCCAGGGTCAGGGCGGCCACGAAGTCCGGCGCGATCTGCGCGCCGCGCGCCTTGAGGGCGGCGGGCAGCAACAGCACCGGATTGATGCTGCTCATCTCGGCGTAGAACGGGATGGGCTCGGGGCGCTGCTGTGCGATGGCGGCCAGGGCGAGGCCGCCGCGACGCGAACCGGTGAAGCCCGCGGCCTTGATGCGACGGTCGGCGACCAGGGCTTGGCTGACCTCGTAGCCGCTGTCGTGGATCAGCGAGAACACGCCCGGATGCACGCCCACCGCCGCGGCGGCGGCCTGGATGGCGCGGCCGATCATCTCCGACGTGCCCGGATGGGCCGGATGCGCCTTGACCACCACGGGGCAGCCGGCCGCCAGGGCCGAGGCGGTGTCGCCGCCGGCCACCGAGAAGGCCAGCGGGAAGTTGCTGGCGCCGAACACGGCCACCGGGCCCAGCGGCACGTTGCGCAGGCGCAGGTCCGGACGCGGCAGCGGCTTGCGCTCGGGCAGGGCCGGATCGATGCGCGCCTCCAGGAAGCCGCCGTCGCGCAGCACGCTGGCGAACAGCCGCAGCTGGCCGGTGGTGCGTCCGCGTTCGCCTTCCAGGCGGGGACGCGGCAGGCCGGTCTCGGCCATGACGCGGACGATCAGGTCGTCGCCCAGCGCTTCGATGTGCTCGGCGATGGCTTCCAGGAAGGTCGCGCGGGTCTCGTACGGCAAGGCGCGGTAGGGCTGGAAGGCCGCCGCCGCCTGGGCGCAGGCCTCTTCCAGGTCGGCCAGGGTGGCGCCGCCGAAGGCCGGCTCCAGCGTCTCGCCCGTCGCCGGGTTCACGCCCTTGATCTCGCCCTGGAGTCCGCGCGTGGCGCCGCCCGCGATCAGCAGTTCACCCGTCAAATGCACGCTTGGCTTCCTTCAGTTGTCACGGGATCGCCCGTCGAGATACCGGTAACATAGGCATGTGACGGCTCGGGCGCCATGACGTCGGCGCGTCACGACGGATGGCAAGCCGTCCGGCCAATGCTAAGAGCGCGCCTTGCCTCAGGAGACAAGCGTGGCTCGCAATCTTTCCGGAAAAGTTGTCACCCCGGCGATCGATTTTACCGCCCAGGCGGACCAAGCCTGGTTCGACGCCAAGCCCGAGCGCGACTTCCAGCTGCGCGATCCTGCGCCGCTGGAATTCAAGGAGCCGCTGGGCGACGCCGGCGAGGGCTTCAGCTGGCGGGTGCTGGTGGTGCGGCTGGACGGCGGTTCACGCCTGCGCCTGCCCGTCTCCCTGGCCTGGGACCTGCACAATGAGCACGCCAAGGAACAGCACCTGGCGATGATCTTCGAGCAAGTCGCGCCCGATCAGGCCAAGGCGATGCGCGCCCAGGCCTTGGCCAAGCGTCCGCGGGCCTAGCCGAGGATCTTGCGGACGCTGAAGCGCACCGTACGGCCCAGCGAGTCCATGTAGTCGGGCTGGTAGGCCTGGGGCGTGATCCCCTGCGCGTCCCGCACGTCCTGCTTCTCGTCGAACAGGTTGTCGACATTGAGGGTGACGCGCGACCGGTTCAGCACGGGATGCTTCTTGACCCAGTCGCGATGGGTCGACAGGTCGGCGAACAGCGACAGGTTCAGCGTCGCCAGGTCCGAGAAGAACAGGTCCTGGCCGGTCAGGCCGCCGTCGACCCAGGTCTTGGACCGCCAGTTGCCGATCAGCCGCGCGCCGGCGCCGTTCTTCAGATAACCGCCCTGCATCTGCACCTCGTGGCGAGGCTGGCCGCCGCGTCGGTTGGTGGCCGAACCGTCCAGCAGGTCCAGCACTGGCAGGCCGTCGCGGATCTTGATCTCATCCTGCAGCCGCCAGGTGTGGTAGAATGAGAAAGTGACCAGGCCCTGGCTGGGACGCGCCGTCCCGCCCTGCCCTTGCCACGCGCCCGCCTGACGCGCGGCCGGCAGTTTGCCCAGGGCCCTGGAGTAGTTCATCCCCCAGCGCAGCTCCTGCCGCTCGGTGGCCTTGAAGTTCACCGGACGCACGTCGATCGACACCAGCCGGCCCGTCGCGTCGCGCGTGAAGCGCTCGGGCATCGCCGATTCCAGCTCGGGCGTGATGGTCGGGAACGAGGCGATCGAGTCGTCGGTCGTGTTGCGGGTGTAGTTGGCGTTCAGCGTCAGGTCGGTCTTGTCGAACGGCTTGTAGTTGGCGCCCAGCTTGAAGACCTTGCGGGTGTCGGACTTTAGGCTGGCGTTGCCGCCCTCGATACGCGTGATGCTGACGCTGGCGTTGGTGGCGAAGTCGAACACCGAAACATTGGGCGTGAACACCACCGGGTCGTTCAGCTGCTGGATCGACGGCGCGCCTTCCTCGGCCGTGAAGCTGGCCACCAGGCTCAACGGCTTGACCGGCGACCAGTTGAGGCCGCCGCCGACCGTGAATAGCCCGCCGAAGTCCGACAGCTCCTCGTAGCCGGCGTTGAGGTTCAACGACAGGTCGCCCACCGCGCCCAGGGCCTCGCGCCGCCGGCTGGTGATCGGCACGTTCAGGCTGCCCTCGGCCTCGCCGCGCCGGCGCGACAGCTCGCGGTCGGTGCGGACGCCAGAACGGACGCTCTGCGCATCCAAGGTGCGGATATCGAAGACCGCCTTGACCGTCAGCGACAATCCGCCGGCCGGCAGCGGGAACAGGTCGCCCCGCGCCACCAGCTCGCCGCTGGCGAAGCTGGTCAGCGAGTCGGCGGTGTCCGACGCCGCCAGCTTCAGCGAGGTCTTGGGCGGATCGACGAACGGATTGACCGACGGGTCCTTGGCGGCGACCGCCGCGCGGTAGGCGGCGGTGTCCAGACCTCTTCCAGTGCGGGTCGAGCTGTCGACGCGCTCATAGGCGCCCGTGAAGTTCCAGCGCCAATCGGCCACCAGGCCGGTCATGGCCAGGTTCACATTGACCTTCTGGTTGTCGGTGTCGCGGGTCAGGGACTCGGGCGCATTGATGTAGCGATAGAGCGTCACATTTCCGGCGAACGGCGAGAACGGGCTGCCGGCCGGCAGGGCGATGGCCACGCCCGGCAGGCCCAGATAGCTGGTGTTGCGGCTGTCATCGAGGCTGGCGGTGATCGTCGCCGAGGTCTGCCGGGTGATGTCGCGGGTCATCGCGCCCTTGATCACCGCCTGACGTCCCTTGGGCTGCAAGCTGCGATTGGCGGTCAGGTCGTCGTTGTTCAGCTTGCCAGCGCCGGCTACGAAGTCGGCCAGGCTGGGCGAAGCGCCCGAGGGATCGCGGACCGGCGCGCTGGCGGCCGTCACGGTCGATCCGACCAGGGCCGAGAGCCTGGGATCGATCTCATTGCCGCGCGTCGAACTCAGGATGTTGCCCGACAGCGAATAGGGCGAACTGTCCGAGGTGCGGAAGATGTCACGCTCGTCCTCGAACAGCGCGTCTTCGCCCTTCAGCTGCAGGTCGAAGGTCCAGCGGGTCCCGTCGTTGATCTTGAAGAAGTTGCCCGTCACCTGGTTGGTGGCCCGGCCGCCTTCGGTGGCGACCCGCGTTTCAGCTTCGCTGGTGATGGCCCGGAACGTCTTGCGGGTCTTAAAGGCCAGCACGCGCTGATCGGCCCGATAGCCGAACTTCAGCGCCTCCTCCTCGGAGAGCACCTGAGCCTTCATGAGCGCCTCGGTGGGAATGCCGCTGATCTCCTGGAAGCCAGTCACCCGCCGGCCGTTGAGCAGATAGACCGGCGGGCCGTCGCTGCGCCCGCGACCGCTGCGCAGCTGCGGCTCCAGAGCCTCGACCAGCTGGGCGATGTTGCCCGCGCCATAGGCTTTGATGTCGTCCTCGCCCAGGGTGAGTTCGGGCTCGATCTCGCTGTCCACCTCGCCCCGCGCGCGGCCGATGACCTGGACGCCCTCGACCTGCACCTCCTCCGCGGCGGGGGCGGCGGGCGGAGCCTCGATGAAAACGGGCGCTGGCGGACTGATGACCGAGAGTTCAAGCGCCGCGACGGCCGGCCCGGGAGGGAGCACGAAGAAAAGCGTCATCGAAAGACCGGCGGGACGGGGCGGAGGAGGCCTCGGCGCCGGACAGGCGCTTTCGGATACTGGGCTTTACTCTACTGGTCTGACCAAAGGCGCGCAACAGACGGATGATCGATCTCAACATGTAAGACCACCGCTGGTCGCTCGACTGGAGAGACGCCGATCTCCTTCCGTCTCACGGACTAAATATTTGCGCCGCGAGCCTTCGCCAGGCGTCGCTAGTGTGCGGGCGACCGGAATCGCCGCCTCAACGTCCGCGAGAGGCGAGCTGTCTCGCACCCGACTGTAAACCATTGTAAATTCCTTGCCTGGCCTAGCGCGGCGCAAGGGCGAACAAGGTATTCCCAATGGGCGGACGATCTTCTGAATCCCCCCCCACCGGACAGACGGCCGACCGCCGCGCGCCCCGCGACTAGCGGGGCGCGCGCATTAGCTTCTACAAGTGAGCGCATGAAAGTCGCCCTTCTCGACGACGACGATACGCACAACGCGCTGGTCGCCGGGCTGCTCGGGCCGGCGGGGTACGACTGCGCCAGCTTCACCCGTCCCGAGCGCCTGCTGGCCGAACTGCGCCGCCAAACCTTCGACCTGCTGATCATCGACTGGAACATGCCAGATCTCAGCGGGATCGAGACCCTGCGCCGCATCGACGAGATGCTGCCGACCGCTCCGCCCGTCCTGCTGCTGACCAGCCGCTCGATCGAGGCCGATCTGGTCGAGGGGCTGAACGCCGGCGCCGACGACTACATCGTCAAGCCGCTGCAGCCTCCGGTGCTGATCGCGCGGGTCAACGCCCTGGCCCGCCGCGTCTATCGCCCGCCGGTGACACCGCACGTCGAGCAGCACGGCCCTTATCGCATGGACCCCGCCGCCCAGACCGCCAGCTGGGCCGACCATGTCGAGACCCTGACGCCCAAGGAATTCCAACTGGCGATGATCCTGTTCAACAACCTCGCCAGGCCTTTGTCGCGCGAGTACCTGTTGCGCCGGGTCTGGGGCCAGCGCCCCGACCTGGAGACCCGCACGCTGGACGCCCACGTCTCGCGCCTGCGCTCGAAGCTTCAGCTTCGCCCCGCCAACGGCTTTCGCCTGACGACGGTCTATGGTTTCGGTTATCGTCTCGAAGCCTGCGATCCCCAGGGGGGGCCGAACGCAGACGCCGAAGCCGGAGCGACTCCAGGATGACGACTGCTCGCGATCTCGCGGTTCTCGCCGCCGCCATCGGCCTGACCGCCGCCACGACCGCCGTCGCCGCCCCGCCGGATGCTCCCGTGTCCTATGTGGTCAAGCCGGGCGACACCCTGATCGGCTTCGCCGCGTCCTATCTGAACAAGCCCAGCGACTATCTGGCCGTCCAGAAGGCCAACCAGGTCGCCAATCCGCGCTACCTCAAGGTCGGCTCAAGGCTGCTGATCGATCCGAACCTGCTCAAGAGCACGCCGATCGACGCCCGGCTCAGCGCCGTCAGCGGTCCGGTCGAGCTCGAAAACGGCGGCCAGCGCACCCCGGCCCGGGCCGGCATGGTGCTGGTCGAGGGCCACCGTCTGACCACCGGCGAGGGTGGGTTCGCCACCTTCGACATGGCCGACGACTCGCGCGTGACCCTGCCGTCCAACACCAGCCTGCGCATCGACCGCATGCGCCAGACCATCCTCAACAACGCCCCGCAGCGGGTGTTCCAGATGGACAAGGGCCGCGGCACAATCTCGGCCACGCCCAACAGCAATCCCAACGCCAAGTTCGAGGTCCGCACCCCGGTGTCGATCTCGGCCGTGCGCGGCACCGAGTTCCGGGTCGGCCAGGACCCTTCGGGCGCAAAGGCGCAGACCGAGGTCTTGAAGGGCGCGGTCGGCGTCGACCTGGCCTCGGCCACGACCTCGGGACCGCCCGTGCCGGCCGGCTTCGGCGTCAGTGCCACCTCCGCCGGCGTCGGCGCGCCCGTGAAGCTTCTGCCGCCGCCCAAGCTGGGCGACGGCGGCCAACGCCAGGGCGACAAGATCGTCCATTTCGCCGTGCAGCCGGTCGACAAGGCCGCCGCCTATCGCCTGGCCCTGTCGCGCGACGCCGGCTTCGTCGACATCTTCGCCGAGAAGACCACGGCCGAGCCGAACGCCGAGTTCGGAACAGTCGACAACGGCACCTATTTCATCCGCCTGACCGCCATCGACGGGGGTGGGCTGGAAGGCCTGCCCGCCGACTACAGCTTCGACCGCGATCTGGACGTGCTGGAGCCAGGCGCGCCGCCCAGCCCGCAGGCCTCGGGCAAGCATCGCAACTTCCTGTTCCGCTGGAGCGCGGCCGGCGACGGCGTGCGCAACTTCCGCTTCCAGCTGTTCGCGGAGGGCGACACAGAGACGCCGATCATCGACCAGCCCGGCCTGTCCGAACCGCAACTGACCCTTACCGACCTGCCGCCGGGGACCTATGGCTGGCGGGTCAGCGCCGTGCGTTTCAAGGGCGGCGCCTATAGCGAAAAGGTCGGTCAGATGCAGTCGTTGCAGATCGGTCGATAGGCCTTGATCTCGCCGTCGCGACTGTTGCGGCCGGAGTCCCCGGTCTCGCCTGGACGGCGTCTGTTGAACTGGCTGCTGGTCGCCACCCTGACCAGCCTGGCCCTGGCCCTGCTGACCGCCAGCCCGCTGACCGCGCGGCTGGACAATGTGCTCTACGACGCCCTGCAGCGCGCGGCGTCGCGTCCGGTCGATCCGTCGATCCTGATCGTCGAGGTCGACGAACAGAGCCTGCGCGACATGGGGGCCTGGCCGTGGCGGCGCACCGCCCACGCCAGGATGATCGACACCCTGACCCAGGCCGGGGCGCGGACCATCGTCTACGACGTGCTGTTCAGCCAGCCGGCCGCCGATCCCGCCGACGACAAGGCGCTGGCCGCCGCGATCAAGCGTTCGGGCCGGGTCTATCTGCCTCAGTTCATCGAGCCGGCCGCGCCGGGCGGCGTCGACCAACTGGTCGGTCCCTTGCCCGCCCTGGCCGAGGGCGCGGCCGGGCTTGGCCTGGTCCATGTCCGCTTCGACGCCGATGGGGTGGTCCGGCGGATGGCGCCGTTCGAGGCCCTGGGTCCGCACCTGACGCCGGACCTGATGACCGTCGTTCACCGCGCCACCCGCGCGCCCGGCGCGCCAGACATCACGCGCGGCGACGCGGAGACCCTGCTGATCCCGTTCGGCGGTGCGGCGGCGCGGTTCCCCAAGGTGTCGTTCTCCGAGGTGCTGCGCGGCGAGGTTCCTTCGGAGCTGATCGCCGACCGCACCGTCTTCGTGGGCATGACCGCCCCCGGCCTCGGCCCCGCCTTCCCGACCCCGGTCACGCCTGACGCGGCCACCATGACCGGCGTGCAGCTGCAGGCCAGCGTGCTGGACGGCCTGCGCAGCGGGGCGATGATCCATCCGGCGGGACTGCTCAGCCGCATCGCCTTCGCGCTCAGCCTCCTATGGTTGCTGCTGGCCGGCCTGCTGGTGCTGCCGCCCCGAGCAAACCTGGCCCTGGTGGTGGGACTGTCGAGCACCGCCCTGGCGCTCAGCGCGGCCTTCTTCTGGCGCGGCGAACTCTGGCTGTCGCCGGTGGCGACGATCATCGGCCTGGCGGCGGTGTCGCTGGTCTGGGGCTGGGGCCAGCTGGGCCGGGTCAGCGACCTGCTCGGCCGCGAACTGCGCCGCCTGCTGCCCGTCACCCAGACCCCAGCCGCCGAAGGCTTCGAAAGCGACCTTGTCGCCCGCCAGGCCCTCAGCCTGGGCGCCGCCATCAACCGGATCGAGGACCTGCGCCGGTTCTCGGCCGACGCCCTGTTCAGCCTGCCCGACGCCACGGTGGTGCTGGACGCCAAGCGCCGGGTTGTGGCCGCCAACGCCGCCGCCCAGACCCTGCTTCGCGCCACCCACCTGCCCCTCGCCGGCGCCTCGGTGGCCGGTTTGCTCAACGCCCTGGAGCCCTTGGGCCGCACCTTCGACGAGTCGTGGCCGCCCGAGGCCGAGCGCATCGATCCCGTCGACCTGCACCTGACCGACGGCCGCGCCTATCAGTCCCAGACGGTGTTTCGCCGCGACGACGCCGGCGAGAGCGCCGGCTGGATCGTGCGGCTGGCCGACATCACCACCCTGACGGCCGCCATGCGCCAGCGGGAACAGGCGCTGCAGCTGCTGACCCACGACATGCGCTCGCCGCAGACCTCGATCCTGGCCCTGCTGGCCACGACGCCGGACGTGCCGCCGGAGCTGGCCGATCGTCTGGCCGCCTGCGCGCGCCGCACCCTGGCGCTAGCCGACGGCTTCGTGCAGCTGGCCCGCGCCGAGGTGACGGCGGTGGCCATGGAGCCGGTCGACTTCTGCGACGTCGCCATCGAGGCCGTCGACGAGCTCTACCCGCAGTGCCGCCAGCGCGACATCGAGATCGAGCAGGAAGGTTGCGACAGCCCGCTGATGGTCATCGGCGATCGAGGCGTGCTGACCCGCGCCGTGGTCAACCTGCTGGGCAACGCCGTGAAATACAGCCCCGAGGGCTCATTGATCAAAGTCTCGGCCCGGGCGGTTCAGACCGAAGGCCGGTCGTTCGTCGACATCTCGATCAGCGACCAGGGTCCGGGCCTGTCGCCGGAGGAGGCGGCCATGGCCTTCCGCGCCTTCCAGCGTTTCGATCGTCCAGGCTCGGAAGCGGCCGGCGGCGTGGGCCTGGGCCTGGCCTTCGTCGACGCCGCCGCGGCGCGTCACGGCGGCGGCGTGCTGTGCGCCAGCGCGCCGGGCGCGGGCGCGACCTTCACCCTGCGCCTGCCGGAATATCGCGCCGCCTAGGGAGCCGGAGCCTCGAGCGCCCGCACCAGCCGCTCGGCCATCTGTTCGGGATCGGCGCGATCGGCGCGAACGCTGGCCCAGGCCGCCGGCTTGCCGGTGGCGACGTCCAGCACCACGGCGGTGGCGGTGTGGGCCTGGCCGCGACGCTGCCACCAGTGACGCCTGGTCGGAGCGCTGCGCCAGGCGGTCTGCTTCAGCGACGGACCGGCGACGTTGGAGATTCCCACCTTGGGCGGCGAGACCCCGACGCCGATCTGCAGCAGATAGGCCGGCGGCTTGCCGCTGGAGACGTCGGCGCCGTTGGCGGCCAAGCGCTTGAGCACGCCGGACTCGATCGACTTGGCCAGGGCTGCGTTGGCCAGCGAGCCCTGGCCGCTGAGCGGCGCCAGGCTCTTGCCCTTCAGGACCGCCGGGCTGCCGTCACGGGTGACGGTCGGCGTCGTCGCGCAACCGCTGACGGCCAGCGCCGTCGCCAGGGAGATGACCAAGATGCGCACGTTCGCTCGCCCCCTCATCCTGGCGCGAAGGCCAGGGTCCGAACTTTGGATTGAACTCTAGCGGGCTCGATGCTCGCGGTCACCCGCCGATGGAGCCTAGTGAGCCAGCCGCCACAGTCCCCACAGGAACGCCGTCCACAACAGCAGGCTCAGCACGCTGGCGGCCATGAACCGCATCAGCCACGGCGCGAGCTGGCCAAGCTGTTGAGGCTGGATCAGCGCGAGCGGCCTCATCGCGAGCCCGCCGGGCGGTCAAGCAGCATGGCGATGGCGCGATCGGTTAGGGCCCAGCGACGGCTGTGCGGACCGTAGGGGAGATATAGCAGTCGCTCGGACCGTGCGTCGCTGGCTCCGCCGCAATAGAGATCGAAGACGTCGTCTAGGGCGTCGGCCACCGACGGGGGAAGACCCTCCAGATCGTGGGCCTTGGCGATCTGCGCCGCGACGAGATCGCGATGCGCCGAACCGCCCAGCACCAGCAGGGCCTTGACGATGTCCTGCACGAAAGGATCGAGGATGACGAGTTCGCCGCGCGGCGCATCGCCAACCCGAACCTTCGCCTGCAACTGGACCATCACGCTCTCCGACACGTCTCACCTGTCAGTTAGACGTCGCCGACGACGGCGCCGCCAGCGGCGCCGGAGCGTTTTTACAATAGATTACAAAGTCCGGACGGCGCGGCGATCGTCCGGACCCGTATCAGGCGCGCTCGCCCAGGGCGCAGCGGATCAGCGCCCTGCCCGCCCTAGCCACCGCCCGCACCGGCCCTTCGGCGCCCAGAGTGACCCGCGCCGAGGAAGAGCCTTCCATCAGCAGCATCAGGCCGTCGGCCAGATCGTCGTCCTTGGCGCCGGCGCGTTTGCACAGGTCGATCAGCCGGGCGTGCAGGGTCTGCTTGTAGGCGACCGACACCTTCTGGGCGGGGTGATCCACCTCGTGCAGCTCGATCGCCGCGTTCGACAGCGGACAGCCATGGACGTCGCCGGTGCAGGCCTTGGCCTCGAAGGCGTCGAAGATCGCCTCCAGCTGGCCGCGCGGGTCGTCGCAGCAGCAGGCCGTAACCTGATCCCACCAGACCCAGTAGTCGCGCTCCTGCTCGCGCAGGATCTCGGCGACCAGCTCGTCCTTGGACGGGAAGTTCCGGTACAGCGTCATCTTGGTCGCATCGGCCTCGGCGGCGATGGTTTCGACCCCCACGGCGCGGATGCCGTGCTGATAGAACAGCTCGCGGGCCGTCTCGAAGATACGGTCCCGGGCCGGGCGCTTCGACGCGGGCGCGCAAACCGCGGCGTCCGCCCCGGCTTCCCCACCCCCATCAGAATTTCTCGCGGCCATTTCAATTACCTCATCTTGACGTGAGAGTTACCGGTCAGTATCTCTGCCCCGTGGCGATGATACCGAACGGTCTCGTCACATCCTAAATCGTCCTCGCGGGGACGAAGGTCAAGTGGCCCGCTCCGCGACATCCCATCCCATAAACCCTTTTGGAGGGCGCGCCATGCCCCAGGACACGAACACACACGCCGTCCCGCCCGCCAGCCGCCTGGGTTGGTTGGCCGCCGCGCGACTGCACGTCCGTCCAATTCGTCAGTGGATCGGACAAGCCGCGAGGACCGCGCCGGGCGATGACTGGACCGCATCCAAGTCCAGCCGCCGCACCCGCCGCCCGGTCTGGGAATGACCCCAGGCATGACCGCCACACTGCTTCCTCCCCGTTCTCCACGCCCTTCGGCAGGACACACCATGCGCATCCAACCCGTTCTCACCTCGCTCGCCGGCCTGGCCGCCATGGCCGTGCTGGCCGCCTGCGGCGCCCAGGCCAAGCAGGAAGCCGCCCCGCCGCCCGCCCAGGTCACCGTCACCGCCGTGTCCTTCAAGTCGCTGCGCCAGTGGGATGACTTCACCGGCCGCCTCGAGGCCATCGACACCGTAGAGATCCGCCCCCGCGTCGGCGGCTATGTCGACGGCGCTCGCTTCCAGGAAGGCGCTCGCGTCTCCAAGGGCCAGGTGCTGTTCCAGATCGACCCGCGCCCGTTCCAGGCCGAGGCCAACCGCGCCGCCGCAGAAGTCGCCCGCGCCAAGGCCCAATGGGATCTGACCATCGTCAACCGCGAGCGCGGTCGTCGCCTGATCGAGCAGAACGCCCTGGCGCAAAGCGAGTTCGACCGCCTGTCGTCGGAAGAAAAGGCCGCCCAGGCCAACCTCGCCGCCGCCAACGCCGCCTACCAGACCGCCAAGCTGAACCTGGAGTTCACCCGCGTGGTCTCGCCGATCGACGGCCGGGTCTCCAAGGCCCTGATCACCCGCGGCAATCTGGTGACCCAGGCCGACCTGCTGACGACCGTGGTGTCCGACACCCCGATCTACGCGGCCTTCAACGCCGACGAGCAGACCTTCCTGAAGTACGCGGCGGCCGAACGCGGCAAGCAGAGCCCGGTCTATATGGGCCTGATGACCGAGGACGGTTATCCGCACATGGGCAAGCTGGCCTTCATCGACAACGCCATGGACGCCAAGAGCGGCACCATCAGCGGCCGAGCCATCTTCGCCAATGGCGACGGCCGGTTCACGCCGGGCCTGTTCGCCCGCATCCGCCTGGTCAGCGACGCCTCGCAGACCGTGGCCCTGGCGCCTGACCGCGCGGTGGCCACCGACCTCGGTAAGCGCTTCGTCGTTGTGGTGGGCAAGGACAACAAGGCCGAGTACCGCCCCGTCGAGATCGGCCCTCTGGCCGGCAACCTGCGCATCATTCGCCAGGGCCTGAAACCCGGCGACCGGGTGATCGTCGGCGGCCTGCAGAAGGTCAAGCCGGGCGACACGGTCAACCCGGTGACCATCAAGACCGACATCACGAGCGACCTTGGCCAGCTGGAATCGGGGCCGCAACGGGTGGCCCTGGCCGACACCGTCCAGCAGCGCTGATCCCATCTCGGAAACCTCGTCCTTCGACAGGCTCAGGATGAGGTTTCCGACTGAACCGACCGAACAGTAGCCCTCATCCTGAGCTCGTCGAAGGACGAGGGCGGGCCCCGTGCGGCCCAATGCTTACCCCCTCTTCGCCTCCTCCCCGGACGCCTCCCATGAATTTCTCCAAGTTCTTCGTGAGCAGACCGCGCTTCGCCGCCGTGCTCTCGATCGTCATCTTCATCGCCGGGCTGGTGGCGCTGCCGCGCCTGCCGATCTCGGAATATCCAGAAGTGGTGCCGCCGACCGTGGTCGTGCGCGCCGCCTATCCGGGCGCCAACCCTTCCGTCATCGGCCAGACCGTCGCCGCTCCGCTGGAGCAGGCGATCAACGGCGTCGAAGGCATGCTGTATCAGTCGTCGGCCTCGGCCGCCGACGGCGCGATGGTGCTGACCGTCACCTTCGCCCTCGGCACCGATCTCGATAAGGCCCAGGTGCAGGTGCAGAACCGCGTCGCCCAGGCCCTGCCGAAACTGCCCCAGGAGGTGCAGCGCATCGGCGTGACCACGGACAAGGCCTCGCCCGACCTGACCATGGTCGTGCACATGACCTCGCCGAACAATCGCTACGACATGCTGTACCTCAGCAACTACGCCCAGCTGAACATCAAGGACCGAATCAAGCGCGTCGACGGCGTGGGCGACGTGCAGATCTTCGGCGCTGGCGCCTACTCGATGCGCGTGTGGCTGGACCCGGAAAAGCTGTCCTCGCTGAACATGACTGCTGGCGACGTGGTCAAGGCCCTGCGCGAGCAGAACGTCCAGGTGGCTGCCGGCCAACTCGGCGCGCCGCCCACTGACATGGGCTCGGACTTCCAGCTGTCGATCAACGCGCCTGGCCGCCTGACCGACGAGGAGCAGTTCCGCGACGTGATCATCCGCTCGGGCGACAACGGCGAGATCACCCGCCTGGGCGAAGTGGCCCGCGTGGAGCTGGGCGCCAACAACTACGCCCTGCGATCCTTGCTCGACAACAAGTCGGCCGTGGCCATGCCGATCTTCCAGCGCCCCGGCTCCAACGCCCTGGCCATGGCCGCCGAGGTCAAGAAGACGATGCAGGAGCTCAAGAAGGAGTTCCCTGAAGGCGTCGACTACGAGATCGTCTACGACACCACCGCCTTCGTCCATGAGAGCATCGACTCGGTGGTCCACACCCTGATCGAGGCCATCATCCTGGTGGTCCTGGTTGTGGTGCTGTTCCTGCAAGGCTGGCGCGCTTCGATCATTCCGCTGATCGCTGTGCCCGTGTCTCTGGTGGGCACCTTCGCGGTGCTGCTGATGCTGGGCTTTGGCCTCAACGCCCTGACGCTGTTTGGCCTGGTGCTGGCCATCGGGATCGTCGTCGACGACGCCATCGTCGTGGTGGAGAACGTCGAGCGCAATATCTCCAATGGCCTCGAACCGGCCGCGGCCACCCGCAAGGCCATGAGCGAGGTCACCGGACCGATCATCTCCACGGCGCTGGTGCTGTGCGCGGTGTTCATCCCGACCGCCTTCATCACCGGCCTGTCGGGCCAGTTCTACCGTCAGTTCGCCCTGACCATCGCCATCTCGACGGTGATCTCGGCCTTCAACTCCCTGACCCTGTCGCCGGCCCTGGCCGCCGTGCTCCTCAAGAGCCACGACGCGCCTAAGGACCGCTTCCAGAAGATGATCGACGCGGCCTTGGGCTGGCTCTTCAACCCGTTCAACCGCTTCTTCGCCAAGGCTTCCAACGGCTACGTCAACGGCGTGGCCAAGAGCCTGGGCCGGTCGACCGCCGGCCTGATCATCTATGGCGTGCTGCTGCTGCTGACGATCGGCGCCTTCGCCAAGACCCCGGGCGGCTTCGTGCCGCAGCAGGACAAGGCCTATGTCGTCGCCGTGGTGCAACTGCCCGACGCGGCCTCGCTGAACCGCACCGAAGCCGTTGTCCGCGAGATGGGCGACATCGCCCTGAAGGTGCCGGGCGTCAAACACGCCATCGCCTTCCCCGGCCTGTCGGTGAACGGCCTGATCAACAGCCCCAACTCGGGCGCGATCTTCTTCGCCCTCGACGACTTCAAGGATCGTAAGGGCAAGGACACCTCGGCCGGCGCCATCGTCGGCGCGCTGAACCAGAAGTTCGGCGCCATCCCCGACGCCCAGATCGCGGTCTTCCCGCCGCCTTCGGTTCAGGGCCTGGGCACCATCGGCGGCTTCCGCATGCAGATCGTCGACAAGGCGGGCCTGGGTTCGGACGAGCTGTACAAGGCGACCCAGAACCTGATGGACAAGGCCCGCCAGGACCCCGCCCTGACCGGCGTGTTCTCGAGTTATCAAGTGGGCGTGCCGAAGATCCAGGCCGACATCGACCGCGAAAAGGCGCGAGCCTCGGGCGTGTCGCTGACTGACCTCTTCGAGACCATGCAGGTCTATCTGGGCTCGCTGTACGTCAACGACTTCAACCGTTTTGGCCGCACCTACGAGGTCAACGTCCAGGCCGACCAGAAATTCCGCCTGCAACCGGAACAGATGCTGCGCCTGCAGACCCGCAACGGCTCGGGTCAGATGATCCCGCTGGGCAGCTTCGTCAGCTTCAAGGAGGCCACCGGTCCCGACCGCGAAAGCCACTACAACGGCATGCTGACCGCCGAGATCAACGGCGGCCCCTCGCCCGGCTTCTCGTCCGGCCAGGCCCAGAAGGCGCTGGAAGACCTGGCCAAGCAGGAACTGCCCAACGGCATGGGCTATGAGTGGACCGAGCTGACCTACCAGCAGATCCTGGCCGGCAATTCTGCGGTCTACATCTTCCCGCTCTGCGTGCTGCTGGCCTTCCTGGTGCTGGTCGCCCAGTACGAAAGCTGGACCCTGCCGCTGGTCGTCATCCTGATCGTGCCGATGACCCTGCTGTCCGCCCTGGCCGGCGTCCTGCTGACCCATGGCGACAACAACATCTTCACCCAGATCGGGCTGATCGTGCTGGTGGGCCTGGCCTGCAAGAACGCCATCCTGATCGTCGAATTCGCCAAGGAGCGAGAGGAGCATGGCGACACGCCGCTGCAAGCGGTGCTGGAAGCCTGTCGCCTTCGCCTGCGGCCGATCCTGATGACCTCGATCGCCTTCATCATGGGCGTGTGGCCGCTGGTCGTCAGCCATGGCGCGGGTTCGGAGATGCGCAAGGCGATGGGCGTGGCGGTGTTCTCCGGCATGCTGGGCGTCACGGTCTTCGGCCTGATCCTGACCCCGATCTTCTACTTCGTCATCCGTCGCAACGCCGCCCGTCGGGTGGTCAAGGCGGCCCCGACCCCGACGTCCGACGTCGTGGCCTCGCACTGAGGATTTGTCCGATGAACACCTCGACCACTCGCCCCCTCCTGGCTGCTGCGCAGCCGTCCTCCCCCATAGGGGGAAGAGGAAAGGCGCCGACCTTCATCTTCCCCCTATGGGGGAGGAGCGCCGCAGGCGCGGAGGGGGCTAGTCGCACCGCTCGCGCCCTCCTGATCGCCGGCGTCTCCCTCCTCGCCGCCGCCTGCGCCGTCGGGCCCGACTACAAGACCCCGGCCACGCCGCCGGCGGTGTTCCAGAACGCCGCCGCCGACACCTTCATCACCGCCACGCCCGAAGCCGACTGGTGGAAGAGCTTCGGCGACCCGGTGCTGGATCAGCTGGTGACCAAGGCCCTGGGCGACAACCTGGACATCCGCATCGCGGTCGCCCGGGTTGACGAGGCCCGCGCCCTGTTCAAGGACGCGCGCCTGGACCAGCTGCCCCGCGTCACCGCCAGCGGCGCCTATCAGAAGAGCGACCAGCAACAGCCCGGCTCAAACGGTCAGCGGGTCGAGAGCGAGACCTACCAGGCCGGCTTCGACGCCGGCTGGGAGATCGATCTCTTCGGCCGGGTGCGTCGCGGCGTCGAGGCCGCTCGCGCTGAAAGCGGAGCGGCCAAGGCCGACCTGCGCGACGCCCAGGTGACCATCGCCGCGGAGGTGGCCCGGAACTATCTGGAACTGCGCGGCGCCCAGGCCCGCCTGGCCGTCGCCCAGCGCAACCTGGGCACCCAGCGCGAGACCGTGCGCTTGACCCGCGTCCGGTTCGACGCCGGGGCCGGCAGCCCGATCGACGTCGCCTCGGCCCAGGCCCGCCTGAACGCCACCGAGGCGGTCATCCCGGCGCTTGTCACCGCCGAGAAGATCTACAACCACCGCCTGGCCGTGCTGACCGGCCAGCGCCCCGGCGCGCTGGACCCCCTGCTGGTCGCCCGCGAGACCGAGATCCGTCCCCGAGTCGCGGCCCTGCCGATCGGCGACGCCGGCGAGCTGCTGCGCCGCCGCCCCGACGTCCAGGCCGCCGAGCGCCGCCTGGCCGCCCAGACCGCCAAGGTGGGGGTGGCCACGGCCGACCTCTTCCCACGCGTTCGGGTGACCGGCTTCGTCGGCTTCCTGTCGGGCACGACCTCGGGCTTCGGCAACAGCGCGAGCCAGGCCTGGTCGGTCGCGCCCAGCGTCAGCTGGCCGGCCCTGGACCTCGGCGGCGCCCATGCGCGGCTGAAGGCGGCCGAGGCGCGCGGCGACGCCAGCCTGGCGTCCTATGACCAGACGGTGCTGCGCGCGCTGGAAGACCTGGAAAACGCCCTGGTCTCCTATCGCCAGCAACAGGCCCAGCTGAAGAGCCTGACCGATCAGGCCTCGGCCTCGCGCCGCGCCGCCGAGCTGGCCCGCATCCAGTACAAGGAAGGCGGCATCGACTTCCTGGTGCTGCTGGACGCCGAACGCACCCTGCTGGCCGCCGAGGACGCCCTCAGCGTCGCCGAGACCGGCGTTAACACCGACGTCGTGGCCATCTACAAGGCGCTCGGCGGCGGCTGGACGCCCGCTACGAAGGGGGCCGCCTGAGGAACATCCGCCACGCTGGCGGCTTCATCTCACAGGGAAAGCGGTTTCGCTGTTAAGCTCCCGTTTTCACTAAAGCTTTACTGTTGCAGGCGCGTCCAAAGGCCGCGCCTGTCGCAGATTGTGACGGCCCGGTCGGACACCTAGGTTCCGATCCGGGTCGGGGGACCCTTGTCCTTGTGAGAAGTCGCCATGGCGTATGATGCTTCGCTGCAGTCGGATCGGCTGTCTTCCCAGCAATCGGATGACCCGCAATTCTACCTGAACGCTGACGCGCGGGCCGATACGACGGCGGGCGGCAAGCCCAGCCTGTCGGTCGAAGCCGCCGGATTCAAGCTGATCGGCGGCGATCCCGGCTGGTCCGGCGCCCTGGGTGTCGGGTTCACGGTGACCTACGCCTTCCGCGCCAGCGCCCCGTCCTCGTATCCGGACGACACCGGCGGCTTCTCGCGGTTCAACGCCGCCCAGATCCAGCAGGCCGAACTGGCCCTGACGGCCTGGTCGGACGTGGCCAACATCAAGTTCACGCGCGTGGGCGCCGGGACGTCGGGCGAAGCCGCCTATTCGGACCAGGCCACGATCCTGTTCAGCAACTACGCCACCGGCAACGATGGCGCCGCGGCCTTCGGCTACTATCCGGGCAGCACGGCGAGCTCGTCGCGCAGCGGTGACATCTGGGTCAACAGCACCCTCGGCTACAACGTTACGCCCACCGCCAGCAACTATGGCGGCATGGTGCTGGTCCACGAACTGGGTCACGCCATCGGCCTGGCCCACCCCTCGGAATACGACGCCGACAGCGCAACCTCGCCGACCTACGCGGCCGACGCCGACTATTATGAAGACTCTCGCCAGTACACGGTGATGAGCTACTTCAGCGAGCGGAACACCGGCGCCAACTACAACGGCGCTTATGCCTCCTCGCCCCTGCTCGACGACATCTCGGCCGCGCAGCAGGAGTACGGCGCCAACATGACGACGCGGACCGGCGACACAGTCTACGGCTTCAACTCGACCGCCGGCCGGGCCTGGTTCGAGGCGACTTCGGCCAGCACCAAGCTGGTGTTCGCCGTCTGGGACGCCGGCGGCAAGGACACCCTCGACTTCTCGGGCTATTCCAGCAACCAGCTGATCAACCTGCAGCAGGGCTTCTTCTCGGACGTCGGCGGTTTGGTGGGCAATGTCGCCATCGCCATGGGCGCCGATATCGAGGACGCGCGCGGCGGGTCGGGCGCCGACACCCTCAACGGCAACGCGCTGGGCAACTGGCTGCGCGGCGAGGCCGGCGCCGACACGATCAACGGCCTGGCCGGCGACGATCGTCTGGACGGCAACGACGGCAACGACACCATCTATGGCGGCGCCGGCTTCGACCAGATCAACGGCAATGTCGGCAACGACGTCGAGTACGGCGGCGAAGGCGGCGACTGGGTGGTCGGCGGCCAGAACAACGATCTGCTGTACGGCGAGAACGGCGACGATGTCGTCTATGGCAACCTGGGCAACGACACCTGCTACGGCGGCGCGGGCGCTGACTGGGTGCGCGGCGGCCAGGGCGACGACGTCCTGTACGGCGACGACGGCAACGACTGGATGGCGGGCGACCGTGGCAGCGACACCCTCACCGGCGGCGCGGGCGCGGACATCTTCTACAGCTTCGCCGGCGCGGGCCAGGACCTGATCACCGACTTCAACCGCGCCCAGGGCGACCGCATCCAGCTGGATCCCGGCCAGGCCCACACCGTCTATCAGAGCGGGGCCAACACGATCATCGACCTGGGCAACGGCGACCAGATCATCCTGGCCAACGTCACCTCCACCAGCCTGACCGGCGACTGGCTGATCGGCGGGTAAGGCCTACCCTCAATAGGGCGCGTCGCCGACGATGGTGACGCGCTCGACGATCCGCTCCTGCGGCCAGTAGTCGAGGATCGCGTAGTGCTGGGTCGCGCGGTTGTCCCAAAAGACGATCGCGTTCGGCGTCCAGCGGAAGCGCACCTGGTATTCAGGCGTCTTCACGCGATCCAGCAGGTCGGCCAACAGAGTCTTGGCCTCGTCCTCCGGCAGACCCAGGATCTTGGTGGTGAAGACCTTGTTGACGAACAGGTGCTTGTCGCCGGTCTCAGGATGGGTGCGGATAACCGGATGGATCATCGGCGGATAGGCGGCGCGCAGCTCCTGGCGCTTGGCCTCGTCAACGCGATAGCCGTAACTCTGCAGGATGTCGTGCTCGGCAGTCAGGGTCGCCAGCTTGTCCTTCAGCGCCTGGGGAAGATCCCGATAGATGGCGGCGGTGTCGGCGAACAAGGTGTCGCCGCCCAGAGGCGGCATATCGCGCATACGCAGCACTCCGCCCATGGACGGCGCGGCGCGGAAGGTGACGTCGGTGTGCCACTTGTTGGCGACACGGACCAGCGGCACGATCTCCTCGCGCAGCTTCATGCCGTCAGCGGCCTCGATATGCAGGATCTCGGGGAAGCCCGGCACGTGGCTGGTGACCGGATGGCCCTCCAGGTCGCCGAAATAGCGCCCGAAACGGACATGGTCTTCGTGGCTGATGTCCTGGTCGCGGAAGAACACCACCTTGTGGCGCAGGAGGGCCGCGCGGATCGCCGCGACAGTCTCCGGAGACAGCGGCTGACGCAGGTCCAGCCCCGAGATCTCAGCCCCCAGCACCGTGCTGACGGGCGTGACGGTCAGGCCGGCATAGTCGAGCGCATCGGCGACGATCGGCGCGTGGGCGTTCATGGCGTCCTCCCGGATGCCGCCCGTCCGCGCGAGCGGCTTTTATAACGCTACCCTACGCGCGGTCCTGCCGGGCTCAACGGAGTTTTTCTGGTCACAACCCCAGAACCAGCCGTCCAATGATGTCGCGCTGGATCTCGTTCGAGCCGCCATAGATCGAGGCCGCGCGGTTGTTGAGGTAGCGGGCCATCAGCACCATGGCGTGCTCGGGCCCGACGATCGGCAGGTTCGAGCCCGGCTCGCGCGCCGACAGCTGATGCACGGCAGCGTAGTGACCCGCGGCCTCGACGCCGATCTCGTCCAGCTTCTGCATGGCCTCGGCGCCCTGCACCTTCAGCATCGAAGACACCGGTCCGGGATTGCGCCCCGTGGACACCGCCGACAGCACCCGGTGCTCGCCCATCTCGACGGCCTGCACCGTGACCTCGGCTTCCGAGAGAAGGCGGCGGAAGGCCGGATCGTCGATCAGCCGCACGCCGTCCTCGGCCTCCAGGGCGGCGATCTCGCGCAGGCGCTTGAGGCAGACCTTCAGCCCTGCCGCCGCGCCGCCGCCGCGCTCGAACTCCAGCAGATACTTGGCCACCGTCCAGCCGTCGTTCTCCGGCCCCACTCGACCCGACATCGGCACGCGGACGTCGTCGAAGAACACCTGATTGACCTCGTGTTCGCCGGCCAGGGTGATGATCGGCTCGACCCGCACGCCCGGCGTGGTCATGTCCAGCAACAGGAAGGTGATCCCCGCCTGGGGCTTGCCCTCGGCCCGCGTGCGCACCAGGCAGAACATGTGCGTCGCCCATTGGGCGTGGGTGGTCCAGATCTTCGAGCCGTTCAGCACATAATCGTCGCCATCGGCCACGGCCTTCATCTGCAAGGAGGCCAGGTCCGAGCCCGAGCCCGGCTCGGAATAGCCCTGGCACCAGTAGTCCTCCCCCGACAGGATGCGCGGCAGGTAGCGGGCTTTCTGCTCGGGCGTGCCGAACCGCATGATCACCGGCCCGACCATCTTCAGGCCCATGGGCGCGAGGTTGGGCGCGCCCGCCGCCGCGCATTCGGCCGCGAAGATGTGGCGACGCACCTCGTTCCAGCCCGTCCCGCCATGCTCGACCGGCCAGGCAGGCGCCACCCAGCCCTGCTGATGAAGGATCCTCTGCCAAGCCAGGCTGTGGCGCTTGTCGGTGAAGACGCTGGTCGCCCGCTGACCCACCTCGCGCAGGCTGGGCGTCAGGGCGCGATCCAGAAAGGCCCGCACGTCGTCACGGAAGCGCAGGTCCTCCGCGCCGAGGTCTAGGTTCACGAGAAGCTCCGAAAAGACCGGCCGACGGGCGAGCCGCCGGCCGAGTTACCGAGATGGCGAGGTCTAGAAATTCAGCCGCAGGCGCAGCGCCATCGAACGCGGACGCTCGGTGGTGGCGAAGTACGACCCGGTCGCCAACGGTACGTCGTTGGCGGTCTGGAAGGTCCGTTCATTGGTCAGGTTGCGACCGACGAACTCCACCGCCCAGGCCCGGCTTTCGGGACCGAAGCCGACCAGCAGGTTGATCTTGGTCGCCGCCTTCTGGAGCGTGTTCGGATCCAGGTCCTGGGCGCCGTAGTAGTCGTCGACATAGTTGGCCTGACCGTCGAACGTCAGGCGGTAGGACCCGATCGGCGCCACGTAGCGCGCGCCCAGGCTGGCGGTGACCTTCGGGGTGATCTGGTTGGTCCGCCCCGTGAGATCGTTGACGCCCGCCGCCGAGCACAGGGCGCCGTTTGCGAAGCCGCCCGCCGCGATCTGGGCCACAGTGCAGCCGGCGTTTTTGTAGTCGGTGTACTGGAAGTCGATGTATCCGACGGCGGCGTTGAAGCTCAGCGCCTCACTGGCCCGCCAGCGGCCGTCCAGCTCCAACCCCTTGGCCTCGGCTGCGGCGGCGTTGCCGACGACATAGGACGTGCCGCCGGTGAACTGCGAGGTCTGGATGTCGCCGTAGGTGACGTGGAACGCCGCGAGGTTCAGGTCGGCGCTGGCCCCGAACTTCAGCTTGGCCCCGATCTCGTACGAGGTCGCCTTTTCGGGCTTGTAGGCGATCTCCTTCAGCATCCGGGACTGATACTGCTCGGCCGTCTCGCCGACGCGCGCGCCGCCGGTGCCGAAATAGGCCGCGTTGAAACCGCCGCCCAGGGTGCTGTGGGCGGCGCTGACATAGAGGCTGGCGTCCTGCGTCGGGCTCCAGCGCAGATTGGCCGACCACGAGACGTCATCCTCCTTACTGCTGGGACGCAGGTCGTGCGGCGTGGCCTCCAGCACCGCATTGGCCAGCACCGCCAGCACCGGCGCCGGCAGCGCCCCGCCGGTCACGGCGTTGGTCAGGGTGATCAGCTGGTGGGCGTCCTTCTTCTCGGACGCGTAACGCAGCCCCCCGGTGGCCTCGAGCTTGTCGGTGATCTCCCAGGTCGCCTGGCCGAACACGGCCCACAGCTTGCTCTCCTGATCGAAGACCCCGAAGCGGTTCAGCGGCGGGAACGGCACGCCCAACGGCACGGTGTTGGCGTAGGTCCAGCCGTCGTTGTCGAGGTTCGATTCCTGCAGATAGATCCCGGCCAGCGACCGCAGCGCGCCGACCTGCTTGAAGTTGATCCGGCTTTCCAGACTGACCTGGCTGTACTGCTCGACCTGCTTGACCTGCAGCACGTCCAGCGGACCCAGGTCGGCGTCGAAGGCGCGGGTGAAGCCATAGGCCGACCAGGCGGCGATGGTGGTCCAGTCGCCGATGGGCAGACGCAGATCGAGGCGACCCATCACCTCGTCGGAATCGCCCTTCATCAGATAGGCCGAGCCCAGGTCGAGGAAGGCGGAGCTGTTGCCGATGCGGGTGCGGCCGTCGATCTTGCCGTCCGAGCCCAGGCTGGTCAGCAGCGGGGCCAGCGCGCCGCCCAGCTTGATGATCTCGATCGGGCTGCCCTTGATGTCGAAATCGCCGTGATCGTAGCGGGCGAAGAACTTGGCGTCGGGGCCCAGGTCCGCTTCGGCCGACAGGCGCGCGCCCCAGTTGGTGTAGCGGGGTTGGGCCTCGTCGTAATAGCTGTTGTCGACCCAGCCGTCGGACATCTTGTTGTACTGGACGGCTGCCCGCAGGCGCAGGCTGTCGTTTACCGGGCCGGAGACGAAGCCCAGAGCCTCGGTCTCGCCCTGCTCGAACTCCCGGCTGACAGAGGCCGCGCCGTCGAACTCGCTGGTCGGCTTGGCGGAGCTGATGTTCAGGGCCCCGCCGACGGTGTTCTTGCCGAACAGCGTGCCTTGCGGGCCGCGCACCACTTCCAGCATGCCCATGTCCAGGAAGGCGAACCGCGACTGCACGCCCCGGCCGCGATAGACGCCGTCGACGAAGGTGGCCACCGCCTGCTCGCCAGCCGCCTGCAGGTCCGAATTGATGCCGCGCATGGCGATCACGTCGGAGATCGGGCTCTGCGAGACGGTGAAGTTGGGGATCGTTCCGGTCAGGTCCTGGAACTTGGTGACGCCTTGGGCCTGCAGCGTCTCGCCACGCACGGCGGTGATCGACAGCGGCACGTTGCGCAGGGTGACCGAACTCTTGGTCGCGGTGACGATCACCTCTTCCAGTTGCTCCTGGGCCAAGGCCGATCCCCCCGTGGCCAACGCAGCCAGGACGGCGGCCGACGCGGCCCACAGCGAATGTCTCATTCAAAACCTCCCCAACCGCCCTTTTCCGGCGGTGCATGCGACGTCGCTTCATCGAGCGACGTTCGATGTCAGGTTGCGAAACCCTCGGGGTCGGAACAAGCTAGTGGAAATGACAGGGGGAACGGATGAGCCTGGAGGACGTCGAAAGCCTGGCGCGTGACGCCGCCGCGCTGGGCGTCGAAACCGGCCTGCCGTACATCGCCGCCAGCGCCGACATCGGCAGCCCCAAGCCCATGCTGGGAACGGATGGCCGCCCCCTGGCCGAGAGCGTGTTTCGCTGGATCGATCCGGAACTGCAGTACTGGCGCGACACCAGCTTCGCCCTGCGCGCGCCGTTCGTGTTCGCCACGCGCTTCACCGCAGAGCCCTTCTATTTCCAGAACGGGCAATTGGCGACCTGGCGCGAGGCGGCCTGGACCCGGACCCTGGGCGCGATCGAACAGGCCGACAGCTTCGGCGTCGGCGCGGCGATCATCGCCCCGGCCTACCTGCCGCGCGGCGTGATCGGGGCCGTGGTCTGGGCGACACCCGACGCCGCCACCGACGTGAAGAGCGTGTTCGAGGCCCGCGCCAGCCAGTTTCACGCCCTGGCCCTGAAGCTGACCGGCGCCTACCAGGATCTGGACCTGAAGTCGGCCGGCGAGCAGGCTCGCCTGACCCGACGCGAGATTCAGGTCCTGAAATGGGCCGCCGCCGGCAAGACCGACGGCGAGATCGGCTCGATCGTCCGGATCGCCACGCCGACCGTGCGCTTCCACATCGTCAACGCCGCCGGAAAGCTGGGTGTGGCGGGACGGTCCCAGGCCGTTCACCGGGCCGCGACCCTGGGCTATATTGGGGCGGTGCCCACTGCCTAGGCCGCGCGTCTTCGTCAGCTCATCGGCCACCGAACCTTTCGCCGCCGCGCCCCTGTCGCGCCTGCTGGAGCCGCTGCGCGGGTCGGCGAGCTTCGAGGGCGGCTTCCTGCCGGGCGTGAACAACTTCGACTGGAGCAGCCTGGGTCCCGACGCCCGGATGTCCGGCCCATTCATGTCGCCGGCCTGGCGCGCGATCGCGGCGGCGGGACGGTTCGAGAAGTTGCCCCTGACCTATAACGGCTTCGCCCGACGGGTGGCCGGCATGCGCTATGCGGCGGGCCTGTTCATGGTCACGCCGCCAGACGACCGGGGCCTGTGCTCATTCGGGCCGACCACCGACTTCGCCCCGACGGCGCTGGACCGCTGCGCGGTGAAGATCGCAATCCTCAACCCGTCCCTGCCCCGTCTGCCCGGTTCGCTGACCGTCCGCCTTGAGAGTTTCGACGAGATCATCGAGCACGACAGCCCCTTGGCCGAATACGCCGTGCGCGCGCCGGGACCGATCGAGCGTCGGATCGTCGAACACATCGTCGCGCTGATCCCCAACGGCGCGGCGGTGCAGAGCGGCCTGGGCCGGATCGGCGACGCGCTGTGGACCGGGTTGGCCGGCCGCGAGGGCCTCAGCGCCCACAGCGGCATGGTCTGCGATCCGATCGCCGACCTGATCCGCCAGGGCGTGCTGAGCCGGGTGACGACGGGCAGTTTCCTGGGCTCGCGCGCCTTCTACGACCAGGCGCCCGGCCTGCCGAACGTGCTGATGGACACGGCTTTGCGCACTCACGACCTGGAGCGGCTGGCGGCGATCCCGAACTTCGTGGCGGTCAACTCGGCCATCGAGGTTGATCTGCTGGGACAGGTGAACGCCGAGTGGGTGGACGGCGAGGCGGTTTCAGGGCCCGGCGGCCTGCCCGACTTCATTCGCGGCGCGCAACGCTCGCCGGGCGGCGTGCCGATCATTGCCCTGGGCTCCAGCGCCAAGGGCGGCGCGGTCAGCCGTATCGTCCCGCGCCTGGACGTTTCGCCCACCTTGCCGGCGTCCGAGATCGGCGTGGTGGTCACCGAGCATGGCGCGGTCGACCTGCGACCGCTTGAGGGCGAGGTGCGGGCCATGGCCCTGATCGCGATCGCCGCGCCCGACCACCGCCCCGCCCTGCTCCAGGCCTGGCGACGCGGGATCCAGGCCTGACTACATGTCGATGACGAAGGCGTCATCGTCTTCGGCGTCTTCCGGTTCGTCGACCGGCGTCGGGACCAGCGGCGTGCGCTTGGCGCAGTGCAGGTCGGCCAGGGCCAGGTCGGTGTCGCCGAGATCGACCTCGCGCAGGTCGGCATAGCGCAGGCTGGCGTGTTCCAGCGTGGTGGCCTTCTCGCGATCGATCTTGAACGGCAGAGCCGCCAGCATCGATCGGCGCAGATCGGCCTGGCCCAGATTGGCGCCGCTGAGGTTGGCGCCGCGCAGATCGGCCTGACGCAGGCTGACGCCGCGCAAGTCGGCCCCCTCCAGCAGGGCGCCCTGCAGCGAGATGCGGCTGAGGTCCATGCCGGCCAGGCAGGCGTTCTTGGCGCTGACGGCGGTCAGGAAGGCCCCGACCAGATGGCCGATCGGACGTAGGTCCTCGCCGTCCAGCACCGCCGGCTCGCCCGACTTGCCGCCGGTCGTCACCCATTCGCGGTGCGCGGCCAGCTTGGTGAAGATGATCGCCGCCCGGGCGGTCGCCTCGGTCGAGGGATCGCACAGCGCGCCGGTCATCACCGATCCCATCGTCCTGGCCGCCTTGGCCAGATCGACCTTGGTGACCACCGCGTTGGTGAAGTCGGCGCTTTCCAGATTGGCGCCGGTGACGTCGACATTGTCGATCACCGCGCCGCGCAGGCTGGCGTTCTTGAGGTTGGCGCCGGTCAGCTTGGCGCCGCGCATTGAGCATTCGGAGAAGTCCGCGGCGGCGGCCGAGACGTCGTCCAGGCGCGAGCGGTCCAGCACCGCGCCGGAGATGTTGGCGCCGTCCAGCTGGCCGGCCGACACCTTGTGGCGCAGCACAGCGAACTTGGTGTCCTCGTCGGAGATGGCGATACGGCCGGCCCGCAGGTCGGCCTGGGTCAGGTTGGCGTGCGAGAGGTTGGCGCCCTTGAAGCGCGCGCCGCGCAGGTCGGCGCGGACGAACGACGCGCCCACGAAGCTGCTGGCCTGCAGGTCGGCCCCGAACAGGCAGGCGCGCGAGAACCGCGAGCGGTCGAACTTGCAATTGATCAGGGTCGAGCCGGTCAGGTCGGCGTCCGACAGGTCGCGCGTCGACAGGTCTACCCCGTCCATCAACGCGAACCGCAGCACCAGTCGGCGGCCGCCCGGCGTGCGTTTCACGAACCGCTCATGGGCCGCGACCAGAAGCTCGGCTTCGCGCTGCTTGATGCGGACCCGTTCGGGCTGTCGCGCCGCCTTCAATGCCACTCGTCGGTCCTTGCGAAAGCGTGACGCCGGGTTGATCCCCGCGCCACGCTTAAGCTGCAACCGTTTATTTTCGGTCGATGACCTTAGGTCAGCCTCGACTAATCGACGCCAGGATCGCTGTCGCCGATCGGCATGCCGGGCGGGGTTTCAGGCTTCAGCTTGGCGTCGCCCAGCACCTTGCTCAGCGCCTCGTCGTCGCGCAGCAACGCCGCAAGACGCAGGTTCAGGGCCCGATCCGCAGCGTCGGCGCCCGGCGCGGCCTTCAGGCGGGTCGCCAGCTCCGAGAGCTTCAGGTCGATCTCGGCGGCGGCCTGGGGCGAGCGTTTCACGTCGCGGGCGGCGGCGGCGAGGTCCAGCACGGCGCGCCAGCGGACCCGCCGGGCGATCTCGGCCTGACGCCCCGTGGCCGGGGCGAACACCGTAGCCAGGAGGGTGTCGGTCAGCTCGCCCACGCCCAGCTGGGCCGGATCGCGGCGCTTCTGGTCGACCAGACGCGCCAGGCGCTCGGGCGCCAGCAGCGGGTCCAGCGCCACGCCGGCCCCGACATCGGCCGCCACCAGCGGATCAAAGACCGGCCCGCCCATGCCGCCGAACACCTCGATGACGTGCTGGCGGTCGGACTCGCCTGACTGGCCGCCCGACAGCAGCGGGACCAGCTTCTCGGGCGTGTCCAGCTCGGCGGGCGACAGGGCCGACATCAGCACGGCCAGGGCCGCGCGCTGCTTGTCGGGTGCGACCACCGGGGCGACCTGCCCAGCGTCGCCCTTGACCGCATAGCTGAACTCGACGCCGCCGACCTGCTTGACCGTCGCCTCGAGCTGGTAGCGGTGCAGCAGATAGATCGGCACGTATTTGCGCTTGAGCGTTTCGACCGTCTCGCCGGTCTTCAAGGCGTTCAGGCCGAACTGGTCGATAGCCACGCGGCGCACGGCCAGCATCCGCTTGAGCTCGGCGACCGAGTCCGCCCCGTCGTCCCACAGCGCGCCCCACGGCTGGCCCGAAGCCGCGCCGCGCGAGTCGCCATCGGTGATGTATCGCAGCTTGTTGTTGGCGGCCTTCGTCGCCAGGACCTGCTTGCCCGCCGCGCCGGCCGGGACGTCGCCATACAGCCAGTCGACCGTGAACCTGTCCCACGCGCCGATGCCCACGCCATAGGCGTCGGAGAGGTCGATCTTGCCGTTCGTCAACTTCACCCGCGGCGCGGGGTAGTCCATCACCGAAGCGCGGTCCTGGGTGGAAGCGGCGAAGTTGTGGGCGAAGCCCAGTGAGTGGCCGACCTCGTGCGCCGCCAGCTGGCGCAGACGTGACAACGACACCTGGATCGGATCGTTGGGACCGCCCTTGCCGTTCTGGTCGGCGCCGACCAGGCCTTCGAAGATCAGCATGTCCTGGCGTACGCGCAGCGCGCCCAGCAGCACCGAGCCCTTGAGGATCTCGCCGGTGCGCGGGTCGGAGACCGACTGGCCCATCGACCAGCCCCGCGTGGCGCGGTCGACCCAGTTGATCATGCTGTAGCGGATATCGAGCGGATCGACGCCCTCAGGCAGCACCTCGACGCGATAGGCGTCCTTGAAGCCGGCGGCCTCGAAGGCGGCGGTCCACCAGCGCGCCCCGTCGACCAGGGCGCTGCGGATCGGCTCCGGCGCGGCGCGATCCACGTAGAAGACGATAGGCTTCTTCACCGTCGAGACGGCGGCCGTCGGATCGGTCTTTTCCAGGCGGAACCGGCGAGCCATGCGGCTGACGATGTCCTCGCCCAGCGGCACGGCGTAGTCGAGACCGACCACGCCCCAGGTGCCCGTACGCGGATCGAAGGCGCGCGGCACGAAGCCCGGCTCCGGCAGCTTCACCAGCGAGTGGCGGACGATCACCGTCATCAGCTTGGGATCGGGCGAAATGTTGCGGCTCTCGGGCCCGGGGGTGTCGGAAGCGAAGGTCTCGCGAGCCTCGAACTCGATGTTTTCGGGGAACACCTTCACCGCCGACGGGTCGGCGATCGACAGCTCCATCACCTGCTTGAAGCCGGGCTCGCCGGCCTGCTTCAACGCGTCGGCGGCGCCGATCACGTCGCGAGTCAGGAAGCTGGAGATATCCACCAGGATGCGGCCGTCTGCGGTCTCCGACACCACGTCGCCGGCCCACACCGTCGAGACGGCGAAGGCCTCGCGGGCGGCGGCCTGCTCGGCGGCGGGCGCGCCGGCGGCGGTGAACTTGGGGTTCTCGTACTCGGCGACCACCTTCTTGCCGATACGGCGGAAGACCAGAATTTGCGTGTCGCCTAAGGCGGCGCGGTCCAGGCCGACGGGCGCCGAACCCATGCCGGTCTTCAGGGCGGTGACATAGATGAAGCGACCGCTGACGCCGTCGGCGTCGGCCGGCGGCAGGGATAGCAGGATGCGGCCCTTGGCCTTGTCGACATGGACCGGCAACAGGCCGTCCATCCTCGTGGTTCCGGCCAGGGCGGTCTCTGACGCCGAGGCGGGCGGCGAGGCCTTCTCGGCCGCCAGGACCGGCGTCGCCGCCGACAAGAGCAGAGCGGCCGCAAGCGCGGCGCGGCTGACGGTTCCAAGCATGTGATACGCCCCCAAAGACTGACTGGCCGATCGCGCGAGCAAACCCCGCGCTCCTCGGCGGAACGGACCCTGTCACCGGCGCCCGGTCAGCGCCAAGGGGTCCGGCGATTTTAGGCGGCGCGCCGGAGCGATCGCCGCCTAACCGGGCACGCCCCTACTGCTGCGTGTCGGCCCGGCGGGCCCGCACGGCCCTCTGGCCGTCGATGTTCATGAAATAGCTGCCCATCGAGGCCTTGCGGACCTCGACCTTGCTGCCCTTGCGCGGACTCTTGCCCAGCATCTGGTCGTCGACCTGCTTCCACACCGCGCCGTCGGCCAGCACCACCGTCCAGCGGCCGTCGGGACCTTGGCGGGCGCTGACGGCTTCGCCGAGCACGCGGTCGACCTCGGTCTTTTCCTCGCTGCGGTCCAGGATCGACAGAGCCGACAGGTCCAGGCCGAAGGCCTGCCGGCGCGCGGCGCGGGCTTCCTGGCGGTCGACGATGATCACCTCGCCGGTCTTCTCGGCGGTGTTCACCACCCCGACGGCCTTGTCATAACAAGCCAGCCGCTCGGCATCGACGGTGATGGACCGACAGTCGAAGAGGGCCTTCAGCGAGGCCGGCGTGGCGGACTTGTCGGCGGCGCTCGCGGCGGCCGGCGCCGCCAGAGCCGCGACGGCCAGACAGTTAATCCAGATTTTCATGCGACCCCGCGACGCGATTTGAACTCGCGCATAGAAGGCGGGGTCGGCGTCAGCGGCAAGGGGCCTCGTGCGCTCAGGCCGGGTCGCGCACCAGCCAGCCGGTCAGGGACAGCCGCTTGACCGCAGCGTACGAGGCGACCTGCGCCACCGAGTGAGCGCGCGGCACCTTGAACAGGGTCAGCAGGTTGAAGCCCGGCGTGAAGCCGCGCTCGACCTGCCCCTCGGCGTCATGGAACAGCAGCTGGCCGCCCCAGTCGGGCCGCCAGTCGCGGGTGAAGCCCAGGGTGAAGGCGGCCAGGCGATCGTCGCGCTTGTGGCTGTCGTCGTGCAGGGTCAGGAAATCGCCGGGCCGGTAGTTCGACGCCTGGACGCGCACGCCGTCGACACGCTCGCCGCCGATCACCGCCGCCCCGAAATCCAGGAACGCCCGGCTCTGCAGGAATTCCGTCGCCCGGTGGATCGGCGGCTTGGGATCGCGGCCGTACTCATCCTGCAGCGCGTAGGAGAGGTGGATGAACGAGAAGCCCTTGGAAGCGCGCTTGAGCGCGCCCTGCAAGAACTGGCGGACCTGGGCCTCGCCGAACTTCTGGATGGCCTGGGGCGTGATCACCAGGGTCTCGGACGTCTCGTCGGGCGCCACGACGTTCCAGGTCAGGCCGTTCAGGGCCACCGCCACCGATTCCGCGTCGGTCGGTTCGAGGAAGACCGGGATCTGCACGACCCCGTCCCGCTGAAAAATCGCGGCGAACGGCGCGGGATCCAAATTTGGATTGAGGCGCAGGCCCATCGAGTCCGTCATCTATTGGAGGAGGGCGTTTTCGCGCCTTGGTGGTCAGTCCGCCATCGAGCGCGAGTGGTACAGATCGTCGTTCGGCCGTTCAATACCGAGGGCGGAAAGCGTCCAAACAGCCGGCCACAAAGTTAATATCGCAGGCGACCGCACTCGGTCGGGCTCCCGACCCAAGTTTTCGGCAACGCCTTACTCGGATAACGCAGTAATCCGAAATCGTCGCGTCTCTTCGCGGAGGTAGCGCGCCTCGCAATCCAGTCAATTGAGCCAAGAACGGCCCAAATGACGGGAAAGCAGGCAAAGATCTTTTTCAACGCCCACCGTTTCATCATTGAAACACTATGGTCCATGGGCGGAATGTTGATCCCCAAAAATCTCTTTCAATGAGCAAAAAATCGCCTGCGCGCGCCCAAAGTGGGCCGACATGCGTCTCTTTTGCTACAGTATGTACAAATTGTAATCGGAACATCGCGGGAATTATTGACCCGCGGTCATCAACCGTCACTTTTCAGCAATTGGCCCGCGTCGAGTACGGCGCGGGTGGGGGCGTCTCGCGTTCGGCTCGACCCGAAGGCGACGCAAAGAATGAAGTTGGAGGTTTAATGTTTAACGCCATGTCCACCCGGAAGCGCCTGCTGGCGACGTCCGTGCTGTGCGGCGCGCTGCTGCCCGCGGCCGGCGCTTTCGCCCAAACAGCTCCTGCCGCCGAGTCGGCTCAGGTTGAAGAAATCGTCGTCACCGGTTCGCGCATCGCGCGTCCCGACCTGGTTTCGTCCAGCCCCGTCGCCTCCGTCGGCGAAAAGGAACTGCAGCAATCGGGCGTCGTGAACACCGAAAACCTGCTCAACACCCTGCCCCAAGCCGTCCCCGGCATCACCTCGACGGTGAACAACGGCAGCAACGGCACCGCCACGGTCAACCTGCGCGGCCTCGGCTCGAACCGCACCCTGGTGCTGGTCGACGGCAAGCGTCAGACCCCGACCACCCAAGCCGGCAGCGTCGACCTGAACCTGATCCCGCCCGCCCTGATCAAGCGCATCGAAGTGCTGTCGGGCGGCGGTTCGGCCGTTTACGGTTCGGACGCCATCTCGGGCGTCGTCAACTTCATCATGAAGACCGACTTCGAGGGCCTGGAGTTCTCGGCCGGCTATCAAGCCACCGACGACGGCGAAGCCCCGATCTACTCGTCCAGCCTGACCATGGGCGCCAACTTCGCCGATCGTAAGGGCAACGTCGTCCTGAGCCTCGGCTACAACAAGCGCGAAGCCCTGACGCAAGGCGAGCGCGGCGGCATGCTGAGCACGGCCTGGGGCGACAACGCCACCAAGACCGGCTTCGTGCCCAGCGGCTCGGGCTCGAACGAGCAAGGCCGCGTGAACCCGTTCGTGGCCGGCCGCTTCGCGACCCTGCCGGGCGTGGCCAACAACGCCGCCAACTCGGCGCTGTTCCTGCCGGACGGCAACGTCCGCCTCTATAACGACGCGACCGACACCTACAACTTCGCGCCGGTCAACTACCTGCAGACCCCGCAAGAGCGCTTCTCGGTCACCACCCTCGGCAACTACGAAATCAAGCCGGGCCTGACCGCCTACGCTAAGGGCAACTTCGTCAGCAGCCGCATCGTCACCCAGCTGGCCCCGACCCCGATCGGCACGCGGACGTTCCGCTTCACGCTGGACAACAACCCGTTCCTGACCGCGGCCGCCAAGCAAGCCCTCAACACCCTGGGCTCGTCGACCGCCTACACCATCCCGGCCAGCAGCAGCTGGACCGCCGGCACCTTCACCGACGTCGACACCGACGGCGACGGCCTCTACGACACCGTCACCGGCTCGTTCAACCGCCGCCTGACGGAAGTCGGTCCGCGTATCTCGAAGTTCAACTTCACCGGCTTCCAGATGCAACTGGGCCTGAAGGGCGACATCGAGGCCATCAACGGCGGCTTCGACATCTACTACCAATACGGCAACACCCACGGCAGCAACTCGCTGCTGGGCGACACCAGCCTGGCCCGCATCCAGCAAGCCCTGCTGCTGAACAGCACCGGCACGGCCTGCGCCGACACCTCGAACGGCTGCGTTCCCATCAACCTGTTCGGCCAAGGCAACATCTCGGCCGCCGCCGCCAACTTCATCAAGACCCGCATCAACTCGGCTCAGGACTACGAGCAGGAGTACGGCGGCTTCAACATCAACGGTGACACGAGCAACTTCTTCTCGCTGCCCGCCGGCCCGATCGGCTTCTCGGTCGGCGGCGAATACCGCGCCGAGAACTTTGCCTTCGAGCCCAGCCAGGATCTGGCCGTCGGCAACCTGACCGGCTTCAACGCCAGCCCGCCCGTCTCCGGCCGCTTCGACGTCTACGAAGCCTACGGCGAACTGGGCGTTCCGCTGCTGAAGGACCTGCCGCTGGTCAAGTCTCTGGACCTGGAACTGGCTGGTCGTTCGTCGGACTACACCGGCCAACCCAAGCCCGTTTACACCTACAAGGTCGCCGGCACCTGGAAGATCTATGACGATCTGCTGCTGCGCGCGTCGTACAACAAGGCCATCCGCGCTCCGTCGGTCGGCGAACTGTACGCTCCGCAAAGCAACGGCTTCCCGACCGCGACCGACAACTGCTCGGCTCGCGCCAACCCGAACGCCGCCACCCGCCAAGCCTGTATCAACTCGGGCGTCGCGGCCAGCCTGGTCGGCGTGATCAACGCCAACCAGCAGACCCAGACCCTGTCGGGCGGCAACCCGAACCTGCGTCCGGAAGAAGGCAAGACCTATACCGCCGGCTTCGCCTATACGCCGTCGTTCCTGCCTTCGTTCTCGATCACCGGTGACTACTTCAACATCGAGATTTCGGACGCCATCGCCTCGTTCGGCGGTTCGGCTTCGAACGTCATGAACGTCTGCTACGGCTCGGTCGTGAACGGCAACCCGAACTCGCCGTACTGCCAAGCGATCATCCGCCTGGCCAACGGCTCGATCGACTACGTCTCGCTGACCAACCAGAACGTCGCCACGATCAAGACCGAAGGCTTCGACATCGGCGTCGCCTACCGCGTGGCGCTCGAGGACATGGGTCTGCCGGATTGGGGTACGGTGCAGCTGCGCTCGCTGTACACCAACACCTGGGAATCCACGACGATCCCGGACGACATCTCGTCTCCGATCAAGTGCGCCGACAAGTTCGGCACGCGTTGCGGCAACCCGACCCCGCGTCACAAGATCCACACCGCGGCCAACTGGAAGCTGAACCAGTTCGGCATCAACGTGGTCTGGAACCACCTGGATGACGTGAAGGACGACAACCCCACGACCCTCTACACCGTCGAGCGTATCGGCGCGAAGAACTACTGGGACCTGTCGGGCGACTGGGACGTGAGCGACAACGTCGCCTTCACCGCCGGCGTCAAGAACCTGACCCAGGAAGCCTATCCGATCCTGGGCGGCAACGCCTCGCCGTCGAACAGCGGCTATCCGGCCACGTACGACGTCCTGGGCCGCGTGTTCTTCATCAACGCACGCCTGCGCTACTAAGAGACAGCCCCTCCAGGCCTTTCGAGGTCTGGAGGGGTCATCGCTGGAGAACGATGAGATCAAGCCCGTCCCGGTCCGCCGGGGCGGGCTTTTTCGCGCCCTGGCGCCGACCGGAGGAAAATTTCACCTGATTGATTGCACGGACGGCGGATTCGCGATCTGGCTGCGTCTTACATCTAGAGCCGGCGTGGGATCGGCCACTGTACTGTTGGGGCGCCTTTCGATGACGAAGCACAAAGCAATGGCCGGCGCGGCCGTGGCCCTGGTTCTGGCCTTCAGCGGCGCGCACGCCGCCGAGATCACCCCGCCCGACAAGGCCTTCGCCCAACCGGTCGGCAGCGACTACTTCCTGGCCGACTACACCGCCTACGAGGCCTATCTGAAGACCCTGGCCGGCCAGTCGGACCGCATGAAGCTGGTCGACATCGGCAAGACCGAGGAAGGCCGCACGATGTGGACGGCGATCGTCTCGTCGCCCGCCAACCTGGCCAAGCTGGACCACTACAAGGACATCGCCAGGAAACTGGCCAAGGCCGAGGGCGTAAGCAAGGACGAGGCGACCAAGCTGGCCGCCGAGGGCAAGGCCGTGGTCTGGATCGACGCCGGCCTGCACGCCAGCGAGACCATCACTTCGCAGGGCCAGATCCAGGTGCTCTACCGGATGCTGACCCAGAACGATCCGGAGACCCTGCGCCTGCTGGACGACGTGATCATCCTGTTCGGCCAGGACAATCCGGACGGCATGGAGATGATCTCCGACTGGTACATGCGCAACCAGGACCCGAAGAAGCGCGAGTTCAACTCGCTTCCGCGCCTGTACCACAAGTATATCGGCCACGATAACAACCGCGACAGCTTCATGTCGGCCATGGCCGAGACGACCAACGTCAACAAGATGCTTTTCCGCGAGTGGTATCCGCAGATCGTCTACAACCAGCACCAGACCGGCCCCAACGGCATGGTGGTGTTCGTGCCGCCGTTCCGCGACCCGTTCAATTTCAACTACGACCCGCTGGTCATGACCGAGCTGCAGGAAGTCGGCATGGCCATGCACAGCCGCCTGGTGGCCGAGGACAAGAAGGGTTCGGGCGCGCGCAGCGCCGCCCCCTACTCCACCTGGCACAACGGCATGGAGCGGTCGGTCGCCTATTTCCACAACTCGATCGGCCTCTTGACCGAGATCATCGGCGGCCCGACCCCGACCACGGTCAATCTGGTGCCGGAACTGCAACTGCCGGGCAACGATCGCCCCGCGCCGATCGCGCCGCGTGAGTGGCATCTGCAGGACTCGCTGGACTACCAGTGGACCATGAACATGGCGGTGCTGGACTACGCCGCCCGCAACCGCGAGCGCCTGCTCTTCAATATCTGGAAGATGGGCGACAACAGCATCAAGCGCGGCAACACCGACAGCTGGACGATCACCCCGACCCGCGTCGAGGAACTGGCCGCCGCCGGCAAGGACAAGCCGGGCCCGGGTCGCGACGCGGTCGACCCCACCCTGTTCAAGACCGTGCTGCAGACGCCCGAGGAACGCGATCCGCGCGGCTATATCATTCCGGCCGACCAGGCCGACATGCCGACCGTGACGGCGTTCCTCAACGCCCTGATCAAGACCGGTGTCGACGTGGACAAGGCGACCAAGTCCTTCACCGTCGGCGGCAAGACCTATCCGGCCGGCTCCTATGTGGTGAAGGCCGCCCAGGCCTATCGCCCGCACATCATGGACATGTTCGAGCCGCAGGATCACCCGCACGATCTCGAATATCCGGGTGGTCCGCCCAAGGCGCCCTATGACGTCACCGGCTACACCCTGGCCTATCAGATGGGCATCAAGTTCGACCGCGTGCTCGAAGGCTTCGACGCCCCGACAACCCGCGTCCCGGACCTGATCACCACCGCGCCGGGCGCGATCAAGGGCTCAGGCAAGGCCGGCTGGCTGATCAGCCACGAGACCAACGCCAGCTTCACCCTGACCAACCGCCTGCTGAAGGCCGGCGCCCAGGTGCAGTGGCTGAAGGACGGCGCCAAGGCCGGCAAGACCAGCTTCGGCGCCGGCGCGATCTGGGTCCCAGCCTCGCCCGCCGCCGCGACGGTGATCGCCCAGGGCGTCAATGACCTGGGGATCGACGCCTATGCCGTCGGCGCTAAACCCTCTGGCTCCGCCCTGCCGCTGAAGCCGATCCGCGTCGGCCTGGTCGACGTCTATGGCGGCTCGATGCCGTCGGGCTGGAACCGCTGGATGTTCGAGAAGTTCGAGGCGCCCTTCACAGTCGTCTATCCGCAACGTCTCGACGCCGGCGACCTGAACAAGGACTTCGACGTCCTGGTGTTCGCCGACGGCGTGGTGCCGGCGCCGGCCGACGGTCCGTTCAAGGCCGGCCGCGGCTTCCCGCAGCCCAAGCCCGACGAGATCCCGGCCGAATACCGCGCCTGGCTGGGCCGCGTGACCGACGATAAGACGATCCCTCAGATCGCCGCCTTCGCCAAGGCCGGCGGCACGGTGGTCGCGATCGGCGCCTCCACCCGCCTGGCCACCGCCTTGGGCGCGCCGGTCGAGGTGGCCACCGCCAAGGTCGAGAACGGCCAGCTGAAGGCCCTGTCGAACCGCGAGCTCTACATCCCCGGCTCGGTGCTGCGGGCCAAGGTCGATCCGCGCCAGCCCCTGGCCTATGGCGCGGCGAGCGATGTCGACGTCTTCTTCGACCGCAGCCCGACCTTCACCCTGAAGTCGGACGCAACGGGCATCTCGCGCGTCGCCTGGTTCGACGCCGACAAGCCGCTGCGCAGCGGTTGGGCCGTGGGTCAGGAGCGACTGAAGGGCTCGACGGCGATCCTCGACGTCGACGTGGGCAAGGGCAAGGTGTTCGCCTTCGGCCCCGAGATCACCCAGCGCGCCCAGTCGTACGGGACCTTCAAGTTCCTGTTCAACGGCCTGCTCTACGGCCCGGCCATCGCGGCGACGCGGTAGTCTTCTTCTCCAGGGGTGGCGGGCTAGATGCCCGCCCCCAGATCCAGGAACGCTGCTCCCGTCAGGCCCCGAGCCGGACGCGGGGCGGCGGTCTCGACCTCGGCGAAGCGCGCGACCAGCCGGTCGATCTGCACGACGATCTCGGGCGTGGCGGTGATCTCCCACCACGCCGGCCGGGTCACCGGCCCCAAGCCAAACAGCCACGACGACGTCTGGCCATCCGCCTGGATCAGGGCGCAGTCCTGGGTTTCGAGACCCAGCCCCAGGGCGTCCGGCTGGGCCAGGCCCTTGGCCTTCAGCTCCTCGATCAACGGCAGCGCCAGGCGCTTCAGGTCGCTGGCCGGTCCGGTGCAGTTGATCACCCGCGCGGCCTTGAACATCCGACGACCGCCGCCGCGCAGGGCCAGGGTCGCGGTGACCCCCTCGCCGTCCAGCGCGTAGCCTGCGAGGCGCGCGCCCTGGATCTCCAGCTGTCCGGAGCCGGTCAGCCTGCCCAGAGCCTGAGCGATGCGTGGCGCCGTGCGGTGGCGATGGATGTCCCAGCGGGCCCGCAGGTGGCGCAGGAATTGACCGCGCTGGCGTTGAGTCCAATGGCTCCAGATCACGGCGACCGCCGGCCGCGCGGCGTCGAACACCCGCTGCCACGGCACGCCCTGAGCCCTGGCGGCGGCGACCTCGGCGCGAACCCTCCGGCTCAGCGCCACGGGCGAGGCGCCCAGCATGTCGCTCAGGAACGGCGACCACGCGCCGCCGGCCTGATGGCTCAGCGGAACCAGGCCACGGCGCGAAACCGCCAGCATCGGCCCCACATGGCCCTCATCGGCCAGGCGCAGAGCGACGTCGACCATGGTCAGCCCTGTGCCGACCAGCAGCACCGGCGCCTCCGGGTCCAGCTCGGCGAAGGCGTCCGGCGCCCATGGGTCGGGCGTGAACAGGGCTGTGTCGTAGAACCAGCCGTCCGGGCCGCCCGGCGGCTGAGGCGGCAGGTTGCCGATCGCCACCACCACGGCGGCGGCCAAAATCGTGCGGCCGTCCTCCAGCCGCACCCCGCGCTTGACGCCGGTCATCACCGAGGACGCCCGCCCGCGCACCGCGACGAAGCCGGGCCCGTCGGACACCGTCCGCGCCTCGTCCAGCCGCTCCTGCAGATAGGCCCCGAACACCGCGCGCGGCAGGAACGCGGCCGACAGGTCGCCGCCGCTCTCGACCAGCGCCTCGGCGGTCAGCTCGGGCCGCGCCGCCAGCCAGTCGATGAACGACGGCGTCAGCCCCAGCTCCATGCGGCTGGCCGGCACGTTGAGCAAATGACGCGGCGTGCAGGCGCCATAGGCCAGGCCCCGTCCCAGACGTCGCCCCGACTCGACCACCACCACCCGCAGGTCCGGCCTGGCGCGACTCAGCTTGAGCCCGAAGAGCGAGCCGCTGAGTCCTCCGCCGATGACGACGATCGTCGAGTCTGGGTCGTTCACTGGGCCTCGCAGGGACAAGAACCGGTCAGAACTCGCCAACCGCGACCACAAGTCGCGGGTTGGAAATTCGCCAGCAATATTAGCGCCATCTTCGGAACACCGTCGTCGCCGAAATCCATTCTTACGTCTCGACTTCGTGACGTGACCATGGCGGCCATGTCATAACTTCCAGGCGATGAGACACGACGTTCAGAGTTCCCAAACCGCCGTCGTCCTTCTGGTCGAGGACGACAAGGATCTTCGACGCGAAATGGCTGGCTACCTTGAGTCTCAAGGCTATGTCGTGCGCCAGGCGGCTAATGCTGTCGAGGCGCGAGAGCACATGGAGGCTCAGCCCGTCGACGTCGCCGTCTTGGACGTCAATCTGCCCGGCGAGGATGGTCTTTCCCTGTGCCGCCGCCTGGCCGGCGACGGCGGCCCCGCCATCCTGATGCTCAGCGCTCTGGGCGATCCCGTCGACCGCATCCTGGGCCTGGAACTCGGCGCCGACGACTATGTGGTCAAGCCGATCCCGCCGCGTGAATTGCTGGCCCGGGTTAAGGCTCTGCTGCGCCGCCGCGATTCCGCCGCGCGGGGGGCCAAGCGCTCGGCCTACGCCTTCGCCGGCTTCCGCCTGGATCTCGCCGCCCGCCAGCTGACCGCGCCCAACGGGATGCTGCTGTTGCTGACCCGGGGCGAGCTGTCGATCCTGTCGGCCCTGCTTGAGAACGCCCAGTCGGTGGTGCCGCGCGAGGACCTGTTGCGCATCATCAAGGGCGAGGAGCCCGAGGTGGTCGGGCGTGGCGTCGACCTGCACATCAGCCGGCTGCGCCGCAAGATCGAGGCCCAGACCGACCAGGAAATCATCAAGACCTACCGGGGCGTCGGCTACGTCCTGGACGCCAAGGTGGTGGTGCAATGAGGCTGTCCCTTCCCCGCCTGCGCTGGAGCCCGCCGATCGCGGTGCAGATCGTCGCTTTGCTGCTGGGCGGGATCGTGGTGGCGCAGGTCGTGACCCTGGTCCTGACCCTGCTGATGCCGCCCGCGCCGCCCCCGCAGCACAGCCTGGCCGACATCGCCGCCGGTCTGCGCGGCGCGCCCGTGCAGACCGAGGGCGCCAAGCCGCTGCTGCGCGCCGCCGACGACCAGCCGCCCAGCCTGCAGAGTCCCGGCTGGTTCGTGCCCGAGAGCGCCCACGCCGACCTGGCGCGGATGATGAACGTCGACCCGGACGAGGTGCGGCTGCTGTTCTACGCCCCCCTGCCCTTCGCCGGACCGCCGACCCGGCAGCTGACCACCTCGGCCGACCGGCCCGATCCGCCGGCCTTCGAGATCGGCGTACTGAACGCCCTACGCTCGACCATCGCCTCCAAGGCTTCGGCCCAGGCTCCGCCGATGGCGCCGACCGCGCCGATGCCCGGCGGCGGCTTTCCGGCGCGGCCCGCTGGCGTCGGCGGCTACAGCGCCTCGTCGTCCTCCAGCTCCAGCGCTGGGTTCCCCAATAGCGCAGGCGGGGTGATCGTTTCGCCGTCGGGCGCGCGCCAGGGCGGCATGGTCATCACCCGTCCGGCCGGCGGCGCGAGCGACCGCCCGCCCGTCTGGGCCTCACGCTTCCCGTCTGCGTCCGGCCAGACGCAAGGCAGCAGCCAGCGGCCGGCCTTGATCTCTGGCGTGGGCGACACGGGCCTGGTCTCGCGCCCATCGATCACCATGCCCCTGCCCGGCCTCAACCGACCCGCCGGCTCCATGTCGGCCGCGCCCGGCGGCGACGCCATGACCGGTGGCGGCCGGATGCTGGGTCCGATCGGCCCCATGCGCTCGCCCAATGGCGGCCTGATCGGCGGGAGCGACGCCCTGAACCACCGCTACACCTTCCGGGTCAGCGAGGTGATCAGCCCCACCTCGACCGGCGCCCAGCCGCCGCAGATCGAGCGCCCCGTGACCCGCGAGGTCCGCACCGACACCATCGCCGCCCCCGCGCCGATCAGCGCCAAGACGACGGTTCCGCACGAGCCGATCTCGCGCGCGTCGGTCGTCGCCGCCGCGTCCGCCGCCAAGGCCGCCATCCCCAAGGCCGATCCTGGCCGTCCGATCGCCAAGCCCACCTCGCGCGGCCTCTTCGGTCTGGCGCCCGCCCCCTATATCGAGGGCGACTTCATCGCCGCCTATCGCGTCGCGCCCGATCGCTGGGTGACCTTGCGCACCCAGCCGGAGGCCTTCCCCAACAGCTGGCAGAAGCGGCTGATCCTGTGGTTCGCCATCTCGTTCGCCATCGTCGCACCGCTGGGCTGGATCTTCGCCCGCCGCCTGGCCGCGCCGCTGGGCGACTTCGCTCGCGCCGCCGAGCGCCTGGGTCGCGAACCCACCGCCGAGGTGGTGGCCCTGGAAGGTCCGGCCGAGGTGGGCCAGGCCGCCCGCGCCTTCAACCAGATGCAGGCCCGCCTTCGCCGCTATGTCGAGGACCGCACCGGCATGATCGGCGCGATCAGCCACGACCTGCGCACGCCCCTGGCTCGCCTGCGTTTCCGCATCGAGCGCGCCTCGCCGACCCTGCGCAAGGAGATGGCCCGCGACCTCGACCAGATGGAGGCGATGATCACCTCGGTGCTGACCTTCATGCGCGACAACGCCGAGCCGGGCGAACGCCGCCGCGTCGACCTGCGTTCGATCGTCGAATGCGCCGTGGACGACGCCGAGGTGGTGGGCGCGGCCGTCAGCCTGGAGCCCGGCGGTCCGGCCGAGGTCGAGGTCGACGTGCTCAGCGTCCAGCGCGTGTTCGCCAACCTGATCGACAACGCCATCAAGTACGGTGACCAGGCCCAGGTGCGCCTGTTCCCCGAGCGCAACGAGATCGTCGCCGAGATCACCGACAGGGGTCCAGGCCTGGCCGACACCGACCTGGATCGCGTGTTCCTGCCCTTCTACCGCAGCGCCGAGGCCCGCAACTCCACCCGCCAGGGCGTGGGCCTGGGCCTGTCCACCTCGCGCTCAACGATCCGGGCGCATGGCGGCGACATCCGCCTGCGCCGAGCCGAGCACGGCCTGGTGGCCGAGGTGCGGTTGCCGATGGCGCGGGTGGCGTCGTAGGAACCCTCACCTAACGCACATCAACTTGTCATCCCGGCCGCAGCGAAGCGGAGAGCCGGGACCTAGGGCCACCGCAGTGCGCCGCCCCCTGGGTCCCGGACAGCCTCTGCGAGGCTTCCGGGATGACAAGAATTATGTCGCTAACACCACTGGGAAGTCCCGCAGGTCCAACGGGCTTGCCTTCTAAACCAGCGCTTCCTTCGTCGTCCGCTTGAACTGGGCCGGACGCTCGAAGGGGCCGGCCGGGCAGTGCTGGGCCAGGAAGTCGCCGTGGCTGGGCAGGCTCGCCACCTGGGCTTTCAGAATCGGCGCGGACTGGTCCAAAGTCTGCGAGATCACCGGATAGGGCACGGTGTCGACGAGTTGCTGGTAGCGCTTGGGACGCACGCCCATGCCCTCGGCGACGGACTGCCAGCTGGGCGCGCGGAACATATCGTCGACGCCATCGCGTAAGGTCCCGTGAGCCTCGAACAGCTCGACCCGTTCGCGGAGGCTCTCGGGCGGAATGACCTTCTGGTAGTCGCGCCAGAACGCCGTGTCGTCACGCTGGGTCTTGTAATAGTGCAGCACGATGAAGTCGCGGATCTCCTCGTAGTCCGCGGCCATGCGACGATTGTATTCGGCCGCCAGGGCGGTGTCGAAATCCTTGTCCGGGAAGAACCGCAACAGGAAGTCCATGCCGCGATAGATCAGGTGCAGGGCGGTGGATTCCAGCGGCTCGATGAAACCGCCGGCCAGGCCGATGGCCACGCAGTTCTTATTGAACAGCTGCTTGCGCATGCCGGTGCGGAACGGGATCACCCACGGATCGACCAGCACCTCGCCCTCGACCTGGCTCAGCAGGGTGGCGGTGGCCTCGTCGTCGCTGACGTACTTGCTGCAGAACACGTAGCCGTTGCCGGCCCGGTGCTGCAGCGGGATGCGCCAGCGCCAACCGTAGTCCTGGGCCTGGGCCAGGGTGTAGGGATGAGGGTCCTTGACGTTCAGGGTCTGGGTGGCGACGGCGCGGTCGTTCAGCAGCACGTCGGACCAGTCCAGGAACTCGGTGCCCAGGGTCTTGCCGTTCAGGATCGAGCGGAAGCCCGAGCAGTCGATGAAGAGCTCGCCCTCGACCTGTCGGCCGTCCTTCAGGATCACCTTCTCGATGAAGCCGTCCGGGCGCGTGGCCACGTCGGTGACGATGCCCTCGATGCGTTTGACGCCGCGCTCCTCGGCGAAGTTTCGGAGATAGGCCGCCACCATCTTGGCGTCGATGTGCAGCGCGTAGCTGGCCCCGGCCATCAGGGTCTTCTGGGCCTTGAACGGCGGAATGAACTTCCACTGGTCCGCCATCACGCTGGCCGGGGCGAAGTCCTGCAAGCCGGATGGATGGCCATTGGCCTTGGCGCGCAGCCAGCACTGGTAGAACTCGTGCCGGCCGATCGGTCCGCCGATCTGGCCGAAGGGGTGGTAATAGACCTCGTCCTTCTTGCGCCAGTTCTCGAAGCGGATGGCCAGCTTGAAGCTGGCTTGGGTCTTCTGGATGAACTCCTGCTCGTCGATGCCCAGGCTGTGGATCAGCTGCAGGAACGGCGGGATAGTCGACTCGCCCACGCCGATGGTGCCGATCTCCTCGGACTCGATCAGCTCCACCTCGACGCCGGTCTTGTGGAAGTAGTGGCTGGCCATGGCCGCGCAGATCCAGCCCGCGCTGCCGCCGCCGACGATCACGACCTTGCGGATGCCGTTCTGATTGGTGCCCGTCGTCATTCTAATCCCGGCCTCCCCGGCCTTCTTCTCGTTACTGTTATTGCGCCGCCATCGGGGCGGGCTTGGCGTATTCGTCGAGGAAGGCGCCGTGGGTGGGAGCCGCGTCGACCGCCGCCTTCACCGCCTTGCGCATCTCGGCCAAACCCCGTTGCAGCGAGGCGACGTCCAGGCCGTCGAGGCTGGGATCCCAGGTCTTGGGCAGGATGTCGAAGCCCGTATAGATCGCCAGCCAGCTGGCCGGCTGGAACATCTCCCAGCGATAGCGGATGAAGTGCCCGCGCTCGCGAAAAAGCTCGATCTTGTGCCGCAGCGTGTCGGGGACGACCACGTCCTGGCAGGCCTTCCAGAACGGCGTGTCGCCCCTCTGGTTGGCGTTATAGTGCAGGATGATGAAGTCGCGCACTCGCTCCATCTCCAGCCGCGACATGTCGTTGAACTCGTCCCGCACCGCCGGATTGAACGAGCGGTCCGGGAACAGCTGCTTCAGCTTCTCGATGCCGGTCTCGATCAGGGCGATGCTGGTGCTCTCCAGCGGTTCCAGGAAGCCCGAGGCCAGGCCCAGGGCGACGCAGTTCTTGTTCCAGGCCTTCAAGCGGCGGCCCGGCATGAAGCGGATTTGGCGGGGCTCGTGCAGCAACGGATCGGGCACGGCGGCCTTCAACTCGGCCAGAGCGTCCTCGTCGCTGATGTAGTGCGAGGAATAGACATAGCCGTTGCCGTAGCGGTGCTGCAGCGGGATCCGCCAGCGCCACCCAGAGGTCTGGGCGGTGACGTCGGTATAGGGCGGCGGCTCGCCCTCCCCTTCGCTCTGCACCGCATAGGCGCGGTCGCATAGCAGCCACTGGCCCCAGTCCTCGTAGCCGGTCTGCAGCGCTTCCTCGATCAGCAGCCCCCGGAAGCCCGAGCAGTCGATGAAGAGCTCGCCCTCGACCGTGGAGCCGTTGTCGAGATCGACCGACGCGATGAAGCCGTCCTCGGGACGCAGATTGACCCTGGTGATGCGGGCGTCGATGCGGGTGACGCCGGCAGCCTCGGCCACTTGGCGCATCAGCTTGGCGAACAGACTAGCGTCGAAGTGCAGGGCCCAGTCGAACACCGACATGCTGGACGGCGGATTGCGCGACGGCAGCATGAACTTGCCGCCCTTGGCCAGGGACGCGCCCAGCGAGTATTCGCCGATCTCGGCGGTCTCGCCGAGGGCCTTAAGCCGCAGCCAGTAGTTATGGAAGGGCACGCCCTTCAGGTCCTGGCCGAACAGGCCGAAGGGGTGGATGAACGACGAGCCGGGCTTCATCCAGTCGTTGAAGCGGATGCCCAGCTTGCAGGTGGCCTGGGTGGCGCGCATCACGTCCAGGTCGGTCAGGCCGAGGTTCTGGTAGAAGCCGCGAATGGTGGGGATGGTCGCCTCGCCCACGCCGATCGTGCCGATCTCGGAGCTTTCGATCAGGGTGATCTTCAGGGGCGAGCCCTGGAAATGGCGCTGGAGACTGGCCGCGGCCATCCAGCCGGCCGTGCCGCCGCCCACGATGACGACGTTGCGAATACGCCCGTCCAATGCGGTGTCCTGCGCAGCTTGCTCCAACGTCGCCCTCCCAAAGCGCGTTCAGATCGTCCGGCCGATCTTGAGGCTAGCGCCTGGACGTCGGCTCGGACAGCGTTCGCCTCCCAAAAAGAAGCCGCCGTGACGGGGGGATGTCACGGCGGCCGCAGGAGGTGAGCCTAGATGCCTACCAGCGGGCGCGAACGCCGATGGTGTAGCGAGGTTCGAATTCGTTCTGGCGGATGTACTGGGTCTTACCCGCCGCGAACTTGGCGTAGTAATCCTCGATTTCGCCGGTCACGTTCGAACCGTTGGCATAGAGGGTGATGTTGTCGCGAACGTTGTAGCTGACGTTCACGTCCACATAGCCCGTGCTGTCTTGGTAGATCGGGATGTTGCTGCTCATCACTTCGGCCAGGCGGTCGGTGCGATAGTTGTAGGCGACGCGCGCCTGCAGCTTGTCGTCCTGGTACCAGCCGATCAGGTTGAACTGGTGCTTGGAGTTGTCCTGGAAGGTCAGCTTCTTGCCATCCAGACCCGTCCGCGACTCCTTGGAGGGCGAGTAGGTGTAGTTGGTGTCGACGCCGAAGTTCGAGAAGAAGCCCGCGTCCGTGAAGATGTCGCTGACCGCCAGCTTGGCGCCCAGTTCCAGACCCTTGACCTCGCCGCCGTCGCCCTGGACGGGCTGGGTGACGTTGACCGTGCGACGGATCACCCCGTCCTGGTCGGGGAAGCGGCCCGTGGTGGTGCCGCCGGTCACGAAGCTGTCGATCTTCAGCTTGAAGGCCGAGATGTTCAGCATCGAGGCGCGACCGAAATAGTACTCGATGGCGCCGTCGAAGTTCTGCGAGCGCCACGGATCCAGGTTGGGGTTGCCGTCGGCGTTGGCGCTGGTGACGCAACGCACGTTCGGCAGGGCCGCGCCGCAGTCGGCGGTGTTGATCTTCAGACCACCGCCATAGCTGCCCAGGTCGAGGGGCTGCATCGTCTTGGAGTAGGCGAAGCGGAACTTCAGGTGGTCGTCGAAGTCGTAGGAGACGTTCAGCGACGGCAGCCAGTCGGTGTACTTGCGCTTGGTGACATTGTCGCCGGCGTCGGCGTTGGTGTCGCCGTAGTTGCGGGTGTCGCCGGTCAGGTTCTGCTTCACCGTCAGCGTGGTCTCGATCACGCGTAGGCCGGCGTTACCCGACAGACCGCCGATCTCGAAGTTGGCGGCGCCGAACGCGCTCTGCTCGCGCAGGCTGACGTCGTAGGTCTGGCCGGGAACCTGGACGCGGATAGCGCCGCCGAACACCTTCTTGTGGAAGGCTTCGGCGTCGTCGAAGTCGCGCGGGTCGATGGCCCAGAAGCCCGGGATGCCGCTGGTGACGCCGCCCAGGTCGTCGACCCAGACCACGTGGTTGTAGGTGTCCAGGCGCGTCGGGGCGTTGACCGTGTAGCCCTGGAACACCTGCAGGCCGGTGACGGGATCGGGCACGAACTCGCCCGCCTGACACTGGTTCTGGTTCATGACGACGTCGATGGCCTTCCACTGGGCCTCGCAGCCGCCGGCCGGAACGGGCGTGCCGTTGGCCTGAACCGCGCCGGGGGTGCCGCCGTAGAAGCCCGAGAACAGGTGGAACTGCTCGACCTCGACCGAACGCTCGCTCTGGCGAACGCCGGCGTCGACCTTGGTGATGAAGCCCAGGAACTTGTCGTCGAACTTGTAGTGACCGTCGGCCCGGAACACGTTCATGTCCGAATTGACTTCGTTGTTGCCCTCCGACGAGAAGGCGCCGATGGCGTAGCTGCCGATGTTGGCCATGTAGTCCTTGAGGGACTTGCCGGCGCCCAGACCACCCGCCAGGGGGGTGTCGAAGCCCGACCACACCGGGTGATCGCCGCTGATGTTGTAGTGCAGTTGCGGGTTGGCGCCGTAGCCTTGCGGGTTCGGATCCAGGTAGCAGCCGCCGGCGCTGCCCACGACGGCGTTCGTGCGGCGCGAGGCCGGGAACTTGTCGCAGATGGCCTTGGGATAGAAGGTGCCGCGGGTGCGGTCGGCGGCGTCGCGGAACAGGTTGAAGCGGCCGTCGGCGTAACGCCAGTTGCTCAGATCGCCCTGGGCCTGGCCGTTCATGCTCAGACGATCGCCGTCCGCGCGGATGGCGCGGGCTTCGAAGGTGAACGGACCGTCGTTGTCGTAGTTCAGTTCGAGATTGTAGTTCTTGGTCTTGGACTTGGTCGTGCGGTTGACGGTGAAGGAGTTCACCCACCACGCGTTGATGTCGTACTCGTCGACCGCCAGCCAGTTGCCGATGCCCACAGGCGTCGACACGGTCGGTTTGTTCCAGGTGCCGAAGGCGCCGCCGTCCCAGCGGTTGGAGATGTTGATGCCGACGGCGCGGTTGTGCTCTTCCAGCTCCGCGTAGAAGCCTTCGGCGATCAGGGTGAAGCCTTCGCCCAGGTCGGCCTCGAAGGCGACGTTGACGCCCAGGCGGTCACGCTCGACCACGCGGTTGAAGCTCTCGTAGCCGTGCGGCGAGATATAGCTGGTGGCGAAACCGCCGCCCCAGTCGTTATTGCCCGAGAGGCCGACGGTGCCGGAGTAGTTGTTGCCGAGGTTGGACTTGCTCTTGGCGGCAGACACCATCAGGCCGACGCGGTCATTGCGCCAGTTGAGGACGCCGTTGACCAGGTAGTCGTCCTTCTTGGTCCGCTCGCCCCGCTGGGCTTCCGCGCCGCCGGCGAAGGTCAGGCCTTCGGGCAGCTGGAACGGCCGGCGGGTGCGCAGGTCGATGGTGCCCGAGATGCCCGACAGGGCGTTCTTGGGATCGGTCGACTTGTAGACCAGCACTTGGTTCATCAGCTGCGAGGGCACGTCCAGCAGGTCCGGCTGGGCGCTGCCCATGTTGCCGGCGCTGAGATACTGCTCGCCGTTCAGCAGGGTGATCACCTGCTTGAGGCCGCGAATGTTGACGGTCTTGCCTTCGCCCGCGTCGCGCTGGATCTGGATGCCTGAGATGCGCTGCAGGGAGTCGGCGATGGTGACGTCCGGCAGCTTGCCGATGTCTTCCGCCGAGATGGCGTCGACGATCGACGCTTCGCGGCGTTTGACGTCCACCGATTTGATCTGAGATCCGCGAACCCCGGTGACGACGACTTCTTCTACGGTGTCGGCCGCGGCGTCCTGCGCGAAGGCGCTGGTGGTCAGAGCCACCTGTGAGGCGCCGGCCAGCAAGGCCACCGCCAGGCCGCGCGTAAGCACGGTCTTCCTACGTTGATTGGTCAAATTCCTCGCTCCCCAACTAGACGTTTTTATTGATCTTTCGCCCCGTCCCTGGGCGCGCCATCTACGCGACGCGTTCCAAAACCGATTGGGCGCCGTAAAGCCCGGAAGACCGCTGTGTCCGCGATGTCCGTTTAGACGACGACCCCCAACGCCCGGGCTGACGATTCCGGCCCAACGCCGTTATCGGTTGGCGCCAACATCATCAAATGTCCCACTCAAGTCAACAAGAATGTCAACGTTGTCATTCTTGCCCCACAAGGCCTCACGTGCCTTGAGGTTGCGGGCCGAAAGATCCCTCACCCGCCCACAAGGCCGGCTCAAAAGCCGGAAAAACCGCTTCTATCGTGCATTTTTCCGAGTTTTCAGCACCAAGGCCCCGAAATCGCGCGCAGCGACATGGATTTCCGTAGATTTCAAAGGCCCGCAGAGCCCGCGTGTTCACCCCCGCAAATCTGACCCCAAACTCCTGGAAAAGGGTCGAATGTTACCGGTAAATGTCCACGAAATGTCTTGATAAATGACTTTATTTGACCCGTTTTTGTCCATGCACATGACAAGCCAGACATCGTGAGCTATGGCTTGCGTCACGCGTCGCCTTGCCCCCGCCACCTTCACCGTGGTGAATCCCAAGGGACGAACGCGGACGGGGTATGGGAACGGATGGCGACGATCCACGATGTGGCCGAGCGGGCGGATGTCTCGCCCAAGACGGTCTCTCGCGTGCTCAACGATCATGAGAGCGTCAGCGCCAAGACGCGCGACCGCGTGCGCGCGGCCATGCAGGATCTCGGCTACCAGCCCAGCGCCGTGGCCCGCAGCCTGCGGTCCCAGGCGTCGTCTTCGGTCGGCGTGCTGATGGGCGATCCCAGCGGCGGCTATCACACCAAGATCCACCACGCCCTGCTGCTGGCCTGCGTCGAGACCGGCCGCCACCTGACGGTCGACCTGTTCGACGGCCCCGTGGCCGGCTGGCAGGACCGCATCCGCGCCTTCGTCACCGACGGCGGCATCCGCGAGATGGTGCTGCTGCCCCCCGAATGCGACTTCGGCCCGCTGAAGGCCCTGATGCGCGAGCTGGAAGTGCGCTGCGTGCTGATGTCGCCGACCAGCCCGGACCCCTTCTTCCCGGCCATCGCCATGGACGATCGCGCCGCCGCCCGCGAGGTGGTCGAGCACCTGTTTTCCCTGGGCCACACCCGCATCGGCCACATCTCGGGCCACCCGGATCACGCCGCCAGCACCCATCGCCGCAACGGCTTCTTCGAGGCCTATGCCGCACGGGGTCTTCCGCGTCCGGCCCCGGAGCTGATCGCCGACGGCGAGTTCACCTTCAAGACCGGGGTCGAGGCCGCCAAGGCGCTGCTCGACATTGACGATCCGCCCACCGCGATCTTCGCCGCCAATGACGACATGGCCGCCGCCACCTGCATGGAGGCCCAGCGCCGAGGCCTGCGCATTCCGGACGACATCTCGGTGGTGGGCTTCGACGACGCCCCGATCGCCGCGGTGATCTGGCCGACCATGACCACCATCCGCCAGCCCTTCGAACAGATGGCTCTGCGGGCCCTGCAGACCTTCAGCGCCTGGAACGCCAACGACGCCGCCGGCAAGGCCGCCGCGCCGTTCCTGGCCCAGCACAGCCTGGTGGCGCGCGAGTCGACCGGTCCCGCCCGCGCGGGACCGCCGCCCAGACGAAAGACCTGATCCGCTTCGCCCCGAGCCGATAACGGCCGGTGGCTCACACAACGATACGGAGGAAACATGAACCGGCAGACATTGCAGGGCCTGGCCCTGGCGCTGATGATCGGCGCGTCCGCGACCGCGCTGAACGCCCAGGCGGCCCCCAAGGCCCCCGCCTCTAAAGCCAAGGCGGCCCAGCCCTGGCTGAACCCCAAGCTCGATCCCGACACCCGCGCCGACCTGGTGGTCAAGGCCATGACCCAGGACGAGAAGCTGACCCTGGTGTTCGGCTACTTCGGCGCCGACATGAAGCCCAAGTACGAGCGCATCGAAGGCTCCCTCCCCGGCTCGGCCGGTTACGTGAAGGGCATCCCGCGCCTGGGCATCCCGGCCCAGTGGGAGACCGACGCCGGCGTCGGCGTGGCCACCCAAGGCAGCGCCAAGCAGATGCGTGAGCGCACCGCCCTGCCCTCGGGCTTGGCCACCACCGCCACCTGGAACCCCGAGCTGGCCTTCAAGGGCGGCGCGATGATCGGTTCGGAGGCCCGCAACTCGGGCTTCAACGTCATGCTGGCCGGCGGCGTCAACCTGACCCGCGAGCCGCGCAACGGCCGTAACTTCGAGTATGGCGGCGAGGATCCGCTGCTGGCCGGCGCCATGGTCGGGGCCCAGATCAAGGGCATCCAGTCCAACCACATCGTCTCGACCATCAAGCACTATGCTCTGAACAACCAGGAGACCGGCCGCTTCGTCGTCAGCTCCAACATCGGCGACGCCGAGGCCCGCACCTCCGACCTGCTGGCCTTCCAGATCGCCATCGAGAAGTCCGACCCCCACTCGGTGATGTGCTCGTACAACCGGGTTAACAGCGTCTATGCCTGCGAGAACGACTGGCTCCTCAACACCGTCCTGAAGAAGGACTGGGGCTACAAGGGCTATGTGATGAGCGACTGGGGCGCGGTGCACTCCGGCTCCAAGGCGGTCAATGCGGGCCTGGACCAGCAGTCGGCCGGCCACGCCTTCGACAAGCAGGACTTCCTGGGCGACGTGCTGAAGGCCGATCTGGCCAGCGGCGCCGTCAGCGGCGCGCGTCTCGACGACATGGCCAAGCGCATCACCCGCGCCCTGTTCGCCAGCGGCGTGGTCGAGCGCCCGGTTAAGATCGCCCCGATCGACCTGGCCGCCAACGGCAAGGTCAGCCAGGCCGACGCCGAGGAGGCGATGGTGCTGCTGAAGAACGAGGGCGGTCTCCTGCCCTTGGCCAAGTCCGCCAAGACCATAGCGGTGATCGGCGCCCACGCCGACGTCGGCGTGCTGTCGGGCGGCGGCTCCTCGCAGGTCTACCCGGCCGGCGGCCGCGCGGTGCAGGGCCTGCTGCCCGCCACCTGGCCCGGCCCAGTGATCTACTATCCGTCCTCGCCGCTGAAGGCGCTGCAGAAGCGCTTCCCCGGCGCCAAGATCAGCTTTGTCGACGGGACCGACCCGGCCGCCGCCGCCAAGCTGGCCGCCGCCAGCGACATGGCCATCGTCTTCGCCGACCAGTGGACCACCGAGTCCGAGGACGTCTGGACCCTGAACCTGCCCAAGGACCAGGACGCCACCATCGCCGCCGTCGCCAAGGCCAACGCCAAGACGATCGTGGTCCTCGAGACCGGCGGCCCGGTGGCGATGCCGTGGCTGAGCGACGTCCGCGCCGTCTTGGCCGCCTGGTACCCCGGCACCAGCGGCGGCGAGGCCATCGCCCGCGTGCTGACCGGCGAGGTCGACGCCAGCGGCCGTCTGCCCGTCACCTTCCCGCAGAACGAGGGCCAGCTGCCGCGTCCCAAACTGGACGGCGACCCCAAGAAGCCCGACGAGAAGTTCGACGTCGACTACACGATCGAAGGCGCCGCCGTCGGCTACAAGTGGTACGACGCCAAGAAGCTGGAGCCGCTGTTCCCGTTCGGCCACGGCCTGTCCTACACCCGGTTCGAATATTCGGGCCTGAAGGCCGCCGAGACCAACGGCGTCCTGACCGTGAGCTTCTCGGTCAAGAACACCGGCGCCCGCGCCGGCAAGGACGTGCCGCAGGTCTATATCGCGCCCAAGTCCGGCGGCTGGGAGGCGCCCCAGCGGCTGGGCGGCTTCAAGAAGGTCTCGCTCGCCCCCGGCGCCAGCACGACCGTCTCGGTCACCGTCGATCCGCGCCTGCTGTCGACCTGGGACGGCAAGGCCCACGGCTGGTCGATCGCGGCCGGCGACTACGCCGTGTCAGTGGGCGCCTCGTCGCGCTCGCAATCCCTGACCCAGACGGTGTCGCTGCGAGCCAAGGCCCTGCCGGTCTCGCCGATCGCCAGGTAATCCGTTTACCGCGCACTGCGGCGTGGCTGGGGAAAACCCAGCCACGCCGTCTTTTTGCGTGCTCCGCCCCAGACACGAGGCCTCGGCTTCACGCGATGGATCGCTGAAGGGATGGGAAGGGTCGCGGAGCGCCCGGGCCTCGCCCGGATGTGAGTTTGCAGAAATACCGTTTCGACGAAGACGAACGCTCCGCGCGGCCTGCTTCCGGAAGCCCTCGAGACGCGGGGTCTTAACCCGCTCCCGACGGAGGCCTCCGGCGGGCGGAGGAGCGGCTAGCCCCGTCCGGACCGCACGGGCGATTTCAGCCCGTGCCTGCCGCGCCCGTCGAACCCTCGCCGCCTGGCTTTCGTCCCGATGTTTCAGGGAGCCCGTCCAGATCCGTCGCGAAGGCGGTCCGTGAAGACCCCCGACGAGCGCTTCCCGCTCGACCACCCATGACAGCCGCAACGGTCGCCGGCCGAGCGCCCTTCCCGTGCTGTCAGGTGGGATTGAGTATGGGGGCGGTTTGAACGCGGAGGATCGGTGCACGGCGTTTAATTTTAGAGCGTTGATTTGGTTTGAGTTTCAAATGGAAAGAACGGGGATTGGCGGAGCGCTTTCCCCGTGCGGCGTCGATGGGCGAGTGGCCGCTGGCGTCAAAGCCCACCGCGTCGGGGGCTGCTCTGACCGGCTGCTCTGACCGGTTGCTCGCAGCCACTGAAGCGGACACGCCGAATGTCTGCGTAGGGTCGGTTTGGGAAGTTCTCCGCACTTTGAAATAAACCTCCGTCATTCCGGGCCTTGTGCCCGGAACCCCTCGTTCAGCTTGCACGTGAAGCGCCAGCGGTGTGCTGCTGAGTACGCCGCCCCTCGCGCACCTGCGGTGGACAGAGGGGTCCCGGGCACATGGCCCGGGATGACGTGTGTTTTTAGCGAAGGCTTCAACGCGAAACATCCGCTCAGGGTCGGGAGGAGAAATTAGGTCGTCTCCCGAGACCCGACCAAAGAAGGATTGGGAGCCGACCGGGATCCTTCTGAAGGGACCCCGTTCCCTCAGGCGCCCCGGCGGGCCCGAAGGGGGCTAGCTTTAAAGCGGCGGCGATGGTCCCTTCGCGACACCGCCCTCAGAGGGGGTTCAGGGTTCACGGCATGGGGAGAGCTGCGGTGAGGATAATGGCCAGGGCCTTCACGATCTGCGCGGCGTCAGGACTGCTGGCCGTCTCGCCCGGCGTCGCCGCCGAGCCGTCCGGTTTCGCGAGCGGCGCGGAGGTGCAGGCTCAGCTGCGCGAGATGCTCGTCGCGATGAAGCCCGACCAGGGGTTCATGTGGCGGCCCCTGGTTCGCGACGGCGCGACCGTGGCGGCGATCGAAATCTGGAAGAAGCCGGGCCGCCCCGCCGTGCACCCCGCCGAGGCGGAATACGCCATCGTGCTGGAAGGCTCCGGCACGCTGATCTCGGGCGGGACCATGGCCGATCCCACGGTCAGAAACCCCAACCTGACCGAGGGCAGCAAGATCGAGGGCGGCGCCACGCGGACGCTCGGCCCAGGCGACGTCATCCTGATCCCCGCCGGCGCACCGCACTGGTTCGGGATCACCGGCGACCGACTGGTTCTGCTGGGCCTCAAATTGCCCGGCGCGAAATAGCCGTCAGGGCCTGACGTTGGCGTGCAGCTCGGCCTCGATGATCCCCAGCGCGCCGCCGACCTTGACCTTCTCGGCGCCGGTGTCGAAGCCGGCGCGGGCGCCGGTGATCTCGACGATCTTGCCGAAGGCGTCGCGGTCGACCGTGGGGCCGGTCAGGGCGATGCGCAGGCGCGAGCCCTTCACCGGCTTCAGCGGCAGGGTGACATAGCCCAGCGTCTTGGCGGGCTCGCCCTCGTAGACGACCTGGCCGTCCATGGTGATCCGCAGCGGATAGCTGCGCAGGCGCCAGCCGATCAGCTTCAGGGTGACGTCGTCGACGATCGCCGGCCTGGCCAGGTCGTACTCGATCCAGGCGTTGGCGAGATCGCCGTTGCTGGCCCAGTGGGTGGTCTCGTCGTCATCGGAGGCCAGAGCGGCGGTGTCGGCGTTCGAGCCGGCCTTGACCGAGGCGACCTTCACGCTGGTGCGCCAGACCTTGTAGGCCGGCGTCGTCGGGGTGGGTCCGCGCGCCAGGCTGACGGCGGGCAAGGCGTCGTCGGCGACGGGCGCGGAGATCGGGAGCTCGATCGTCGCCGGCTCCAAGCCCTGCGCCCGCGCGGTGATCTTCACGACGCCCGGCGTCAGGGTCGAGCGCAGCGACACGCGGTTGATCCCCGCCTCGACCGGCAGGGTCCTGGAGAGGATGTAGTTGTCTTCGTGACGACCGCCGCCGGAATAGGTGGTGACGGCGTCCGCGCCCGTGGCGGGCTTGGTGATCACCGGCGGATACGAGGTCTCGTCGCGGGTCTTGCCGGAGCTGTCGCCCTGGGCGATGCCGCCGCGCCATTCGGCCGGACCGTCGACGTCGAAGGTCACGCGGTCCAGCGCCGTCGGCACGCGCTTCCCCTTGGCGTCGACGACCTCGACATCGACCAGCGCCAGGTCCGAGGCGTCGGCGCGCCAGCCGGCGGGGCCGGTTCTGGGCGTCAGCTTCAGGGCGACGCCGGGGCCGGTGGTCGCCACCTCGGATGACGAAACGACCTTGCCCTTGGCGTCGCGGCCCACGGCCTCCAGCGTTCCGGGGGCCCAGGCGACGGCCTTGAAGGTGAACAGGAAGCCGTCCGATTTGACGCCCTGCCCCAGCGACTGGCCGTTCAGGATCAGCTCGACGCTGTCGGCGCTGGAGACGACATAGACGTCCTTCACCGTGCCCGGCGCATAGTTCCAGTGGCCGATGATGTGCGAGCGCGGGTGCTCGACGTCGACCCAGCCGTCCCACATCACCTGGTGGGCGTAGAAGCCTTCCTTGGGCAGGCGCATGGCGTCGACCTCGCCGCTGCGGCGATAGTTGTTGTCGCCGCGGAAGTGGGTGTTGCTGTCGGCCCAGACGATGTTGACGCCGCCCGAGCTGACCCGGTCACCGCCGCCCGGCCGCTCGCGCCAGTAGTCGGACCAGCGGCGGACGTTCTCGACCGCGTGGCTGTCCTGGTTGCGGTTGTAGTCGGGGCTGTCCTTGTGGAACGGGGCGGTGAAGTCGTCCTGGTACTTCCGCGCGCCCTCGTCGCGGGAATACTCCATCGACCAGACGGGCTTGGTGGCGCTCTTGTTGATGTAGAGCATCTCGCCGCCATATTCGGCGACCTTGCTGGCCAGCATCTCGCGCGAGCCGGCGGCGCGGCCGCCGTGCGGGTCGAACTGATCGCGCACGGCCTTCAGATCGGCCATGTGCTCGTCGCTGATGTTCTCGTTGCCGCCCTCGTAGAACAGGATCGAGGGGTTGTTGCGGTTATAGACGATGGCGTCGCGCATCAGCTCGACGCGCTGCTCCCACCGGCGGCCCGTGACGTCGCCCTCGGCGTCGCCGGCCGGCATGGCCTGCAGCAGGCCCACGCGGTCGGCGGACTCGACGTCCTGCTTGGACGGCGTCACGTGCATCCAGCGCACCAGATTGCCGCCGCTCTGCACCATCAGGCCGTTGGAGAAGTCGCTGACCCAGGCGGGGATGTCGGTTCCGAGCGCCGGCCACTCGTTGGTGGTGCGCTGGGCGTAGCCGTGGACCTGGATCGCCCGGTCGTTCAGGCGGATCTCGCCGTGGCCGAATTGGGTCTTGCGAAAGCCCGTGCGGGTGACGACGGCGTCGGCCACCTTGCCGTCCTCGAGCAGGCTGGTGGTCACCGCATAGAGGTAGCCATAGCCCCAGCTCCAGAACTTCAGGTTCTCCAGCCTCCTGGACGCCGTCACCACCCGCGTCTCGCCGGCCTTCAGCGTGAACGTCCCGCCATCGATGGAGCCGGCCGGCTTGCCGTCGACGTCCTTCAGCTCGGCGCGGAAGACGAAGGTTCGCGGCCGGTCGCTGTCGTTGCGGACCTGGCTCTCGACATGGACCGTCGCGGCGCCGCCCTTGATGTCGAACTGGTCGGCCCAGACATAGACGCCGGTCCCGCCCAGGCTGGAATAGAGCGGCAGGGTCTGGAAGAGGTCGCCGGTCAGGTGCAGCCGGACGCCTTTGTTGAGCCCGCCATAGTTGGCGTAGAAGTTGGCGTTGTTCCACTGGAAGGCGCTGCCGGTGGCCTGCTCCTTGTACTTCCAGTCGCTGTCGACGCGGACGGCGATGACGTTCTCCTGGCCGGCGGGCTTGAGGTGTTTCGTGGCGTCGACCCCGAAGGCCATGACGCCGTTCTCGGAGCGTCCGGCCAGCATGCCGTTCAGATAGACGTCGCCCGCCTGGCGCAGGCCTTGGAACTCCAGGAACGCCTTGCCGGTGGGTCCCGTCGGCAGGACGAAGCGCTTGCGGTACCAGGCCACGCCCACCGGCAGGTCGTGGATGTCGACCTTGAAGGCGCTGTCCTCGTTGAAGGCCCGCGGCAGGGTGACGGATTTCCAGGCGGCGTCGTCGAAGTCGGGCCGCTCGGCGCCGGCGGGGTCGCCGACGATCATCTTCCAGCCGGCGTCGAAGCTGTAGTTCGCGCGCGGCGGCGCGGGGGCCGCGACGGCGGCGGTCGCCACGATCGAGATCGCCAGCGCGCCGGCCGGCGCCATGAACCCGATGCTCGACACGGCTCGTCTCCAAAAAAAGAGGGGCGGCGTCCGGTCTCCCGGTCGCCGCCCCTTGCACGCGAGGTTAGTTAGAACTTCATCGCCGCGCCGACGAAGAACCGGCGACCGAAGTAGCCCAGCTCGGTCAGGCGGATGTCGCCGGCCGTGGAGCGCTCTTCTTCCTTGGTCAGGTTCTTGCCTTCGACGAACAGCGACAGACCCTTGATGCCGGGCTTCCAGGTGATCTTGCCGTCCAGGTAGCCGGTCGAGTCGCGATAGACCGGCTGCAGCGAGGTGTCGGCGGCCGAGACCAGGTACTTGGAGCGGTAGTTGTAGGCCAAGCGGGCATTGATCGGGCCCTTGTCATACCAGACCGTCAGGTTGGCGCTGCTCTTGGACAGGCCCGGGAACGGCAGGGCCGTGCCGTCCAGCTGCGAGTAGAGCTCGACGTTCTTGGCCTGCTGGTAGGTGTAGTTGGCGTCGACGCCGAAGCCCGAAAGCAGGCCCGGCAGGAAGGTGAAGGCGGTCTTGCTCGTCACTTCCACGCCCTGGATCAGGGCGCCTTCGCCGTTGATATAGGTGTTGTAGTTGTAGAGCACGCCGTCGCCATAGACGTCCTGCTTGCCGATCAGGGTGCGCGACGACAGGTAGAACGACTTGATGTCCTTGCGGAACAGGCCGACCGACACCTGGGTGTCCTGGTTGGGATAGTATTCGAAGCTCAGGTCATACTGATTGGCGCGATAGGGCTTCAGGTTCGGGTTGCCGGCCGAGCAGCTGGGCTCGTCGAATTCGCCATTGGCGTCCGGCGAGTTGTCGGTGGTGCAGGTCACCGTCGGCATCAGGAAGTCCATCCGCGGACGCGCCATCAGCTGGGCGAAGCCGCCGCGCACCGACAGCTGGTTCGGGATGATCCACAGGCCGGCGTTGAAGCTGGGCAGATAGACCGTGTAGTCCTTGCTCATGCTGACGACCGAGTTGCTCAGCGCATAGGTCGTGGCCGTGCCGCCATTGGTGGCGGCGTAGGACTGGTTGCGGGTCGAGACGCCCGTGGCCTCGGTCTTGGTGTGGACCCGGCGCACGCCGAAGTTGCCGTTGACCTCGAACGAACCGAGCGGGAACTCGAAGTCCGCCTTCAGGTACTGGGCGTCCGTCGTTTCCTGGATGTTGTACGGGAGCTGCTTGGCCGCCTTGCCGTCACTGCCGACGGTGTCGACCAGGTTGTTCAGGTTGAAGTGCGAGGTGTCCAGCTGGGCCGCGACCGTGCTGTAGTTGGGATACTTCCAGTTCGTCGGCAGCAGGCCGCCGCCATAATAGAAGTTGCTGGGCAGGTCGGTCATCGCATTGGCGAACAGGGCGTTGGAGAACGCCCGCGACCAGGTCTCGGTCGTCGACCAGTAACCCGTCGTGGTGGCCGAGGCGAAGACCGGGTCGGTCTGGTCGGCGGTCTGGGTTCCATTGATGGTCGCGGTCGAGTTGACGGCGTTGGTGTAAAGCACCGTGTCGTCGGTCGTCGAATTGGGGTTGGCGCCGCCGCTCAGGACGAAGCCGCCGTAGCCGTAGCCCTTGGTCGAGAAGTCGGTCGCGCGGGCGCCGAACTCCACCTTCGGGAAGAACGACAGGTGCGTGTCGTAGTCGAAGTCGAGCTTGTACTGCTTCTCCTTCGAGGCGGCCGAAGACGGACGGTACTGGATCTGCCATTGGCGGATCGCCGAAGCGTCGGTCGGGCTGTAGCCGGCGGCGAAGGCGAACGACGGCGCGCCGGTCGACGGATCCAGCGTGACCGTCATGCCGGGCGTGTCGAAGGTGACGCTGACATTGTTGGTCTGCGAGACCGTGCTGGTGTCGGCGTTCGAGCCCTGGAACTCGATCTGCAGACGGTCGCCGCGATAGTTGGCGCCGAAGTTGTAGTAGTTGCTGGTGCTGTCGTAGGCGAAGTCGCGGGCGCTGATGCCGAAGCCGCCGTAGCCGCCCGCGCCCGACGTGGTCAGGCAATTGCCCAGCGTATAGGCGATGACGTTGTGGTTGGCGTCGACCTTGACGCTCGAGTTCGTCGTGTTGGTCGACGAGCAGGCCGTGGCCGAGGCCGCGTTGCGCAGGCGGGTCGTCGACGTGAAGTCGGTGCCGTAGTTGATGTCGTTCAGCGTCTGCGAGCGCTCATTGCGGTTGTAGCTGACCCAGGCGTCGATCTTGTCGGTGAACTTGTACTGGGCCGTGAACTCCGCCGAGATGCGCTCGTCGTTGCGCGTCCAGACGCCATAGCGGGCGACACGCGGATTGTAGTCGTACCACTGCGACAGACAGGCGTTGCGCAGGTTGGTGGTCGAGATCTGGGTGGCGTCCGGCGTCGTCAGGGTGGCGCACCCGGCCTGGGTGGTGACGTTGCGGGCCAGGTCGTTGATCGTCGAATTGTAGGCGGTGCTGTAGTACGGCGCGGTCTTGTCGGCCGAGTTGTCGAAGTCGGCCAGGCGGGCCCACGAGCTGTTGCGGACGTAGTCGCCGCGCGTGTCGACATTGTCGTAGGTCACATTGGCCATCAGGCCCAGCTTGCCGTCGAACAGCTGTGTGGCGGCGAACAGGTTGCCGCGCGGCTTCCAGTCCTTGACCGTGTCGAGGTTCTGGGCCGAGGCGGTCAGCGACAGGGTGGGCTTCTTGAAGTCCAGCGGCTTGCGGGTCTTGACCGAGACCGTGCCGCCGACGCCGCCTTCGGTCATGTCGGCGGTGAAGCCCTTGAACACGTCGATCGACTGGACCAGTTCGGAGGCCAGCTCACGGAAGTCGTTGGCGCGGCCGCCGCCGCCATAGACCTGCAGGTTGCCCGCCGTCGACAGCGTGCTCATGCCGTTGATCTCGACGCGGTTCAGGTCGGGCTCGACGCCGCGGATCGACACGGCGTTGCCTTCGCCGAAGTCGCGGGCCAGCTGGACGCCGGTCACGCGGCCCAGGGCCTCGCCGACGTTCTTGTCGGGGAACTGGCTGATGTCTTCGGCGACGATGGAGTCGGAGATCGTGCCCGCCCGCTTCTTGCGGCTCATGGCCGACTGCAGGCTGGCGCGGGTGCCGACCACGACCTCTTCGACCATGGTCGGCTCATCCTTGGCGGCGGCCGGAGCGGCGGTCTGGGCATGAGCGGCGTGGCCGGCGAAGATCGCCAGGCCCAGCGCGAGGGTCGAGGTGGTGGTGATGGCGCGCAGGCGCGCGGAAGTCTTGGCTAGCATGGTGTCCCTCCCAATTTGGTCGTCGCGGCCGGACTCGCCTCTCTCGAGGACCCCCGGCCGTCTTTCGTTCAGGCTGACGCCAATGGCGCCATTAGTCTTATAATTCCGCCACACATCGAGCGACCGCAGCGTAGGCAAAAGCTACGTTCCACATATTGAGATGTCAATGCAGTTTGTGGGAAGACAGGGCGTCGGTTTCATGATTTAGACTCGTCGCCGGCTCCAAGCGTCTGTGGCGCGATGGGCCAGCGTCGGCCAATGCCTTGTCCCAAAAGGAATTTTCCGAGACGGCAAGGTCGGCGTAGGCAAGCGCGGCTGCAGGCCGCGTCAGAAAAACTGTGACGGGATGGACGACGGGATGGACGGCAAGGCGCGCAAGACAGCGTGGCGGACGGGCGCCGCGATGACGGTTCTGACGGTTCTGGGCCTGGCCGCGCCGGCCCTGGCGGAATCGCCTCCGCCCCGACGCATGGAGCATCTGGATCGTGGCGTGGTCGCCGCCCCGGCGCTGAACGGCGGTGTTCTGGTCAGCTGGCGGCTGCTGGGCGACGACCCTGATGGCGTGACCTTCAACCTCTACAAGGGCGGCAAGAAGCTGAACGCCAAGCCCCTGAAGGGCGCGACCAACCTTGTCGATCCGAAGGGCAAGGCGGGCGACCTCTACAGCGTCCGTCCCGTGGTCGGCGGCAAGGACCTGGCCGGCGACAAGCCCGTCGCGGCCTGGGCGCAGGGCTATCTGTCGATCCCCCTGCAACAGCCGCCCGGCGGGACCACGCCTTCGGGCGAGGCCTTCACCTACACCGCCAACGACGCCAGCGTCGGAGACCTGGACGGCGATGGCCGCTACGAGATCGTCCTCAAGTGGGATCCCACCAACAGCAAGGACAACGCGTTTTCCGGCTATACCGGCCCGGTGATCCTCGACGCCTACACGCTGGAGGGCAAACGGCTGTGGCGCATCGACCTGGGCCGCAACATCCGGGCCGGCGCCCACTACACCCAGTTCCTGGTCTATGACTTCGACGGCGACGGCCGGGCCGAGGTGGCGCTGCGCACCAGCGACGGCACGATCGACGGCCAGGGCAAGGTGATCGGCGATCCCAACGCCGACTGGCGCGGCAAGGAGGGCGAGGTCGTGCAGACCGACCGCACCGGCGCGGTCGTGAAGGCCGACGGGACCAAGGTGGCCCAACTGGTCGGTCGGATGCTGAAGGGCCCCGAGTTCCTCACCGTGTTCGACGGCCTGACCGGCGCGGCCCTCGCCTCGACGCCGTTCTCCGCGCCACGCAATCCCGACACCGACAGCCCCTCCTTCGAGCAGCAGACGGCCCTGTGGGGCGACGGCTACGCCAACCGGTCGGACCGCTTCCTGGGCGGCGTGGCCTATCTGGACGGCCAGCAGCCCAGCATCGTCATGGGCCGCGGCTACTACGCCCGCACCACCGTCTCGGCCTGGGACTGGCGCGGCGGCAAGCTGACCCAGCGCTGGCTGTTCGACAGCAACAAGGAGCCCGACGGCTTCGGAGGCCAGGGCAACCACCAGCTCAGCGTCGCCGACGTCGACGGCGACGGCCGCGACGAGGTGATCTACGGCTCGATGGCGGTGGACGACACCGGCAAGGGCCTGTGGACCGCTAAGCTCTATCACGGCGACGCCATGCACCTGTCGGACCTGGATCCCACCCGGCCCGGCCTCGAGAAGTTCGGCGTCCACGAGAGCCCCGGCAAGAACGGCGGGATCGGCGCGGCCATGCTGGACGCCCGCACCGGCGAGGTGCTGTGGACCACGCCGACCGACAAGGACACCGGCCGGGGCCTGGCCGCCGACATCGATCCCCGCTTCCCTGGGGCCGAGGCGTGGGGGACCAATTCGGACGCCCTCTACACCGTCAAGGGCAAGGCCATCGACGGGGTCAAGCACCCGCGCCAGACCAACTTCGCGATCTGGTGGGATGGCGATCCGCTGCGCGAGCTGCTCGACAAGAACCAGATCAGCAAGTGGGACTGGACGGCCGGCGAGGCCAAGCCCCTGCTGACCGCGACGGGCATGACCTCCAACAACGGCACCAAGTCGACGCCGGCCCTGTCGGCCGACATTCTGGGCGACTGGCGCGAGGAGGTCATCTGGCGCGCGGAGGACAACCAGTCCCTGCGGATCTACGTCACGCCATATCCCACCGACCTGCGCATCACCACGCTGATGCACGACCCCGAATATCGGCTCAGCGTGGCCTGGCAGAACGTGGCCTATAACCAGCCCCCGCATCCCAGCTTCTTCCTCGGCGACGGCATGAAGCCCGCGCCCCGCCCCAATATCCGGACCAAGTGAGGCGCATGATGAAAGCTCCCCTGCTCTCCCTGCTGGCGTTCGCGGTGCTGGCGATCGCGCCGGGCGTCCACGCCCAGGACGTCATGACCCAGCCCAAGCCCGGCGCGGCCGAGCCGCCGCTGGAATGGATCGACAAGGACACCGGCCACCGCGTGGTCCGGCTGTCGCGCGAGGCCGGCAGCTCCAGCCTCTATTTCAACTACAACGCCTATACGCCCAAGGGCGATCGGCTGGTGTTCTCAAGCCCCAACGGGATCACCGCCATGGACCTGAAGACCCGGGCCCTGACCAAGATCGTCGAGGGCAAGGTCCGGCTGCTGTTCGTCGGCCGCAAGACCGGCGCGGTCTATTACGAGAAGGCCCTGACCGACGCCCCGATGGGGCCCAAGGCGGTGATGGCCACCGATCCCTACACCAAGGCCACGCGCCAGGTGGCCAAGCTGGACGGCGGCTCGCTGCAGACCCTCAACGCCGACGAGACCCTGCTGGCCGGCGTGGCGGTGCGCACCGACGTGGCGATCCCGGCCAACCTGGCGGACTCGCTGCCCAAGAATCCCGACGACGTCAAAAGCGCCGACGGCCGCGAGCTCTCCTACGCCGAGGGCCGCGAGGTGCAGCTGAACGCGCGTCTCGACAGCCGCATCCCGATGGAGATCTTCACGGTCAACACCGTGACCGGCGAGCGCAAGGTCGTGCACCAGGCCACCGACTGGCTGAACCACCTGCAGTTCTCGCCCACGGATCCCGGCCTGCTGATGTTCTGCCACGAGGGCCCCTGGCACAAGGTCGACCGCCTGTGGCTGGTCCGCGTCGACAAGGCCGGCGATACGCCGGTCCGCATCCACGCCAGGACCATGAACATGGAGATCGCCGGCCACGAGTGGTTCGCCGCCGACGGCAAGACCGTCTGGTACGACCTGCAGACCCCGCGCGGCGAGGACTTCTGGGTGGCCGGCTACGAGATCGCCACCGGCAAGCGCACCTGGCTGCACCTCGACCGCAACGCCTGGTCGGTGCACTTCAACAGCGCGCCGGACGGCAAGCTGTTCGCGGGCGACGGCGGCGACAGCGAGATGGTCGCCCACGCCCCGGACGGCAAGTGGCTGTACCTGATGCACCCCCGCACCATCCCCGACGTCGCCGGCATCCACGCGCCGGGTTCGGAAACCCTGATCCAGCCGGGCGTCATCGACACCGAAAAGCTGGTGAACATGCAGGCGCACGACTATCGGCTCGAGCCGAACGTCAACTTCACGCCGGACCAGACATGGATCGTGTTCCGCTCGAATATGCACGGCGCCAGCCATGTGTATGCGGTCGAGGTGGCGAAGGCCGTCCAATAGTCGAAGGCCGTTGAGGACCCCCTCAGTCGCTCCGCGACAGCTCCCCCACGGGGGGAGCATCTAACGCGGCGTAGATCCTCCCCCCTTGGGGGAGGTGGCCCGGAGGGCCGGAGGGGGTCCTCTCCGGCCTCGTCTACTTCCCAAACACCGCCCGGTCCGCCGCCTCGGCCATCAGCCGATAGCCCTCGTCCCCCGGATGCAGGCGATCGCCCTGATGCAGCCCGGCCAGGATCTGGCCTGGGTGCGCGGGGTCCTTCACAGCCGCCTCGAAGTCGATGACCCCGTCGAACGCCCCGCCGTTACGGATCCAGGCGTTGACGGCTTGGCGCGTGGCCTCACCGGCGGCGTGGTAGTACATCGCGCCCTCGAACGGCAGGATCGTGCCGCCATAAACCTTCACGCCACGTGCGTGAGCCCGCTCGATCAGCTGGCGATAACCGGCGATAACCTGGTCGGCGCTGACCACTTCCGTGGCGTAGCCCGGTTGGGCGGGCCGGCCGATGTCGTTGATGCCCTCCAGCACCACCACGGCGGCGACGCCGGGCACGCTGAGCACGTCGCGGTCGAAGCGCGACAGGGCGCTGGGGCCCGAGCCCTCGCGCAGCAGCCGTCCGCCGCTGACGCCGACATTGACCACGCTCCAGCCGCCGCCCCGGGCCGCGACGCGGGCGGCCAGCTGCTCGGGCCAGCCCATGTCGGCGTTGGGGGTCGAGCCCGCGCCCTCGGTAATCGAGTCGCCGATCGCCACCAGCACCGGCCGGGGCCCCGCCCCGCGCACCTCGACGCCGGAGACCACGCCCGGCCCCTTGCTGACCACCTCGCCCGGGACCTCGGTCTTGGCCGTGTGGTTGCCCTGGGGCGACAGAAACAGGCGCACCCGGTGGGCGGCCGGGGCCACCGGCTCGACGAAGAACAGCGACACCGACACGCGATCCATGGCCTTGACCGGCAGGGCCACCGGATCGCTGAGCAGCGGCGCGCCCTGGGCGATCTCGACCTCGGGCCGGCCGCCGAAGGTGAGGGGGATCGGCGGACCCAGCGCCTTGCCGTCCGGACCGGCCAGGGCGAGGCTGGCGGCGCCGATCTTCAGCGGCCGATCGCCCATCTCGTTGGTCAGGCGCACCCGCACCGCGTCGCCGCCCAGATTGAGCCGGATCACCTGGCGGGCGGTCATATCGGTGAAGCCCCGCACCTCGCCGACGCGCGGCACGGCCACGGCGGCCAGCGGCGCAGCGCCCCAGGCGGCCGACCAGCTCTCGGCGACCGGCGCCGCGGCGGCGGGCTTGGCGCGCGGAGCGGCGCTCGAGGCGACCGGCGAGGTCAGGGCCAGGGCAGCGGCCAAGGCCAGCAGGCTGGCGCGTGGAGCTTTCATCAAAAATCCTCCCGATCGTCCGCTTCGGCGCGGATCGTTATTGACAGATGCGACGCCGTCAAACACTCTCATATTATCGATATGTATTCCATATTTTGATACTATCGATAAGTCTCTGGTGGGTCTGGCGACCGGAAACGGATGGCCCGCCGGCGAACTCGGCCAATCTTCCCCCCATGGCCTCAAGGAGCGCCGTCCCGGACGACGCTCCTTTTTCTTTGGCTAGGGACAGGCCGGCCCGCCCAGTCGGGCCTGGGCTGCCACAGAGGCCGGACGCACCGATTTCGAGACCGGCAGGGCCAGGCTCTTCAGGCGCGTGGCCACCAGGGCCGCGGCCAGGCGCGCGCCGCCCTCGTTGATGTGGGTGTCGTCACTGATGCCGTCGGGATAGCGGGCGACGTGGTCGTTGGGCGTGTAGAAGAGATAGAGGCCGCGCGAGGCCAGCTGCCCCCTCGCCTGCTGGGCGGCCATCATGTCGGCGTCCAGATCGACCAGCGGGACCTTCATGTCGGTCGCCACCCTGTGGATGGTCGCCGCATAGGGGCCGTGGGCGTCGACGACCTTGCCGTCCTTCCACATCCAGCGAGCGATGGGCGTGACCAGCACCGGCGTCGCGCCGGCGGTCCGCACGTCACCCACGAAGCGGCGCAGGTTGGCGTCATAGGCGCCGTTCGGATCGGTGAAGCGCTCGATCTTCTTGGTGTCGGCGTCGTTGTGCCCGAACTGGATCAGCACGGTGTCGCCGCGCTTCAGCTGGGCCAGCAGCACCGACCACAGACCCTCTTCCAGAAAGGTCCTCGTCGAGCGGCCGCCGCGCGCCAGGTTCACCACCTCGACATTCGGGGTCAGCGAGCACTTCAGCACCATGCCCCAGCCCATCTGCGGATAGCGCTCGGGGCCATAGGGGGCGGCGGTGGAATCGCTGGCGATGACGATGCGCTGCGGCGCGGGGGCCTTGGCCGGCGTCGCCGCGACGGCCAGGGCGGCCAGCAATGCGGCGATCACGCCTTCAGCTCCGCGAGGATCGAGCGGTCGATCTGGTCGACGCGATTGACGCCGGTCAGGGCCATGGCCACGCGCATCTCCTTTTCCATCAGGTCCAGCAGCTGGGTCACGCCCGGTCCGCCGCGCGCGGCCAGGGCGTAGACGAAGGCCCGGCCCAGCAGGACGCCCTTGGCGCCCAGGGCCAGCATCCGCACCACGTCCAGGCCCGAGCGCACGCCGCCGTCGGCCAGCACGGTCAGCTTGTCGCCCACGGCCTCGGCGATCGCCGGCAAGGCGCGGGTCGAGGACAGCACGCCGTCCAGCTGGCGGCCGCCGTGGTTGGAGACCACGATCCCGTCCGCGCCGATGTCGGCGGCGGCCTTGGCGTCTTCCGGGTCGAGCACGCCCTTGATGATCAGCGGACCCTTCCAGAGCTCGCGGATCCATTCGAGGTCCCTCCACTGGATGGAGGGATCGAAGTTGGCGCCCAGCCAGCCCATGAAGTCTTCCAGGCCGGAATTCTTGCCCAGCACCGGCGCGACATTGCCCAGGGTGTGGGGACGGCCCATCAGGCCGACATCCCAGGCCCAGGCCGGCTTGCCGACCGCCTGCAGCATCCGGCGCATCGCGGCGTTGGGACCGCTCATGCCCGAATGGGCGTCGCGATAGCGCGCGCCCGGCACCGGCATGTCGACCGTGAAGACCAGGGCCGTGGCCCCCGCCGCGCTGGCGCGGGCCAGCAGGTCGCGCATGAACGCCCGGTCGCGCAGCACATAGAGCTGGAACCAGATCGGCGCGCTGGAAGCCTTGGAGACCTCGTCGACGTCGCAGACCGACACCGTCGACAGGCAGAACGGCACGCCCTTGGCGGCGGCGGCCCTGGCGGCCTGCACCTCGCCCCGGCGCGCGTACATGCCCGTCAGCCCGACCGGGGCCAGGGCCACCGGCAGGGCCTGTTTGACGCCGAACAGGGTGGTCGAGGGATCGACGCCCGAGACGTCCTTCAGCACCCGCTGGCGCAGGGACAGGTCGGCGAGATCGGAGACATTGCGGCCCAGCGTCCGCTCGGCATAGGCGCCGCCGTCGATATAGTCGAACAGGAAGCGGGGCAGCTTGCGCCGCGCCGCTTCCCGGAAGTCCGTGGTCGAGGAAACGATCACGGGACTACTGGAGGTTCACGAACGCGCCGCCGTCGACCAGCAGCGCCGCGCCGGTGACGTACTTGGCCAGGTCCGAGGCCAGGAACACGATCGGGCCGGCCAGGTCGTCGGGTTCGCCCAGGCGGCCCAGCGGGATGCGGCTGGCCATGTATTCGCGCTTGGCGACGTCGGCCAGGTCTTCCTTGTTGATCGCCGTCTCGATGGTGCCCGGCAGCACCGAGTTGCAGCGGATGCCGTACTTGCCCAGCGCGATGGCGGTCGACTGCATCAGGCTGTGCACGCCGGCCTTGGTGGGCGTGTAGTGGGTCTGCATGCCGCCGCCGACCAGGGCGCTGATCGAGCTGACGGCGATGATCGCGCCGCCATTGCCCTGCTTGACTATCTGGTTGGCCGCCGCCTGCACCATGTAGTAGGCGCCGAACAGATTGACTTTCATCGTCCGCTCCATGACCTCGGGCGGCATGTCGAGGAAGGCGTGGAAGGGACAGATGCCGGCGTTGTTGACGAACACGTCGACCTTGCCGAACGCGGCCACGGCGGCCTCGACGAAGGAACCGGCGGTGGCGACGTCGGCGACATCACCCTTCACGGCGATCGCGCGGCGGCCCAGGGCCTCGATCTGCGCGACCGCGTCGGCGGCGCCGGCCTCGTCGGAGTGGTAGTTGATCGCCACGTCCGCGCCGTGCTGAGCGCAGCCGATCGCGGCGGCCTTGCCAATCCCCTGCGAGGCGCCGGTCACCAGCACCACCTTGTCCTTCAGAAGCATCGTTCCCTCACTGTATTGGCCGCCTAGCTCTTGCTGGCGGCCGTTCTCTTCCCATTCCAGCCGAGGTCCCGGCCGATGGCGTTGGCGGCCTCGATCACGTCCTCGACCAGGGTGTTCATGCGCTCGTCGTCCATGTACTGGGCGGCGCCCGAGACGCTGATGGCGGCGACGATCTGGCCCGTGGCTCCGCGGATCGGCGCGGCGACACAGCGGATGCGGTCCTCGTTCTCCTCGAGGTCGAAGGCCACCCCGCGCTTGGAATAGTCCTTCATCCAGGCGATCCATTGCTCCTCGTTGGGGGCGCCGGGAGCCGGCGGGCCTTCCATCTTGTAGAGCTCGCGCCAGCGGGACTCGGTCTCGTCCAGCACCAGGGCCTTGCCCAGGCCCGTCGAGCGCACCGGCTGGCGGTCGCCCACGCGGGAGCTGATGTTGATGCGGCGACGGCCGGTCAGCTTGTCGAGATAGAGGGCGCGGTCGGCGTCGAGCACGCCCAGGTGGACGGTGTCCTCCAGCTCTTCCCACAGCTTTTCCAGGTGCGGGCGAGCCAGGCGCGGCAGGTCCATCTGCTGGCTGGCCAGATAACCCAGCTCCAGCAGCTTGGAGCCCAGGCTGTAGCCTTCGCGCGGGGCTTGCGATAGCAGCCGGCGCTCGACGAGGGCCGTGGCCAGGCGATGGGTGGTGCTGCGCGTCAGGCCCAGCTGCTTGGCAAGCGCCGGCAGGCCGATGGTGCCCGACTCGGCCACCACGTCCAGCAGGTCGAGACCCCGGAACAGGGTCTGGCTGCCGCTCGGGCTCTTGGTCGCCGTATTGTCGTCCGCCGCCACCGGTTCCGCTCCCCTTGACGCCTGTCGTTTCATTTTGTAGCACTCTCTCTCATATTGTGGAACGCGAGGCAAGCGATACGGACGGCGACTCTTCCGAGCCGCGCACCCCGCGAACCACTAGCGTGTCATACGTTGTCTTAGGGAGGTAGGCGCGGCCAACTTGGCTGTCGCCGCGGCAAACCGGAGCCCATGCGGAGCCGGCGGGCGCCTTCCTGTCCATGGGGTCGCCGGGCGCGTCCCCTTCAGGTTGGAGCTTCGGTCTTCCATGGCGTTTCCGGTCATCAAGCATGTTCGCGCCTTCGTGGTTCGAGGCGGCGGCGCCGACTATCATGACCAGGGCGAAGGCCACTGGATCGACGACCACATCGCCACCCCGATGTCGCGCTATCCCGAATACCGCCAGAGCCGCCAGAGCTTCGGCATCAATGTGCTGGGCACGCTGGTGGTCGAGATCGAGGCCGCCGACGGCACCATCGGCTTCGCGGTGACCACCGGCGGCGAGCCGGCCGCCTATATCGTCGAAAAGCATCTGGCGCGGTTCCTGGAAGGCCGCGACCCCACCGAGATCGAGAAGATCTGGGACCAGATGTACTTCTCCACCCAGTACTACGGCCGCAAGGGCCTGGTGGTGAACGCCCTGTCGGGCGTCGACCTGGCGCTGTGGGACCTGCTGGGCAAGCTGCGCCAGGAGCCGGTCTATCACCTGCTGGGCGGGGCGGTTCGCGACGAGCTGACCTTCTACGCCACCGGCGCGCGGCCCGATCTCGCCAAGCAGATGGGCTTCATCGGCGGCAAGATGCCCCTGCACCACGGCCCGGCCGAGGGCGAGGAAGGCCTGCGCAAGAACCTCGAAGAGCTGGCCACCATGCGCGAGCGCTGCGGCGAGGACTTCTGGCTGATGTTCGACTGCTGGATGGCGCTGGACCTGAACTACGCCACCAAGCTGGCCCACAAGGCCCACGAATATGGCCTCAAGTGGATCGAGGAGGCCCTCAGCCCCGACGACTACTGGGGCTATCGCGACCTGAAGAAGAACGCCCCCAAGGGCATGCTGGTCACCACCGGCGAGCACGAAGCCACCCGCTGGGGCTTCCGCATGCTGCTGGAGATGGAGTGCTGCGACATTATCCAGCCGGACGTGGGCTGGTGCGGCGGCATGACCGAGATCATCAAGATCTCGAACCTGGCCGACAGCCGCGGCGTGCTGTGCATTCCACACGGCTCCAGCGTCTACAGCTACCACTTCGTGGTCACCCGCCATAACAGCCCGTTCGCCGAGTTCCTGATGATGGCCCCGAAGGCCGACGAGGTGGTGCCGATGTTCCACCCGCAGCTGATCGGCGAACCCGTGCCCGTGAAAGGCAAGCTCAAGCTCTCCGACGCCCCCGGTTTCGGCGTCGAACTCAATCGCGAGGTCGGTCTGCACCGGCCTTACGCCCGCTGATCTTCTCGAAAGCCCAGACCCATGAAACTGCTCCGCTACGGCCCCAAGGGCTCTGAAAAACCCGGCCTGCTCGACGCCGACGGCCAGATCCGCGACCTGTCGGGCCACGTCGCCGACATCACCGGCGCCCAGCTGTCGCCGGCCAGCCTGAAGGCCCTGGCCGCGATCGACCCGACGTCGCTGCCGCTGGTCGAGGGCTCGCCCCGCTACGGCGTGCCGGTCAACGGCGTTTCGAAGTTCATCGCCGTGGGCCTGAACTTCGCCGACCACGCCGCCGAGTCGAACCTGCCGATCCCCGCCGAGCCGGTGCTGTTCACCAAGGCCGTCAGCTGCCTGACCGGCCCGAACGATCCGGTGATGATCCCGCGCGGTTCGGAAAAGACCGACTGGGAAGTCGAGCTGGGCGTCGTGATCGGCTCGCGCGCCAGCTACGTCACCGAGGACGAAGCCCTCGACCATGTCGCCGGCTACGTGCTGATCAACGACGTCTCGGAACGCGCCTTCCAGATCGAGCGCGGCGGCACCTGGGACAAGGGCAAGGGCTGCGACACCTTCGGTCCGGTCGGTCCGTGGATGGTCACCTCCGACGAGGTGGGCGATCCGCAGGACCTGGGCATGTGGCTGGACGTCAACGGCCAGCGCAAGCAGGACGGCTCGTCCAAGACCATGATCTTCCCGATCAGCAAGCTGGTCTCGTACATCAGCGAGTTCATGACGCTGGAGCCGGGCGACCTGATCACCACCGGCACGCCCCCCGGCGTCGGCATGGGCCAGAAGCCCGAGCCCGTCTATCTGAAGGCCGGCGACAAGATCCATCTGGGCATCGAGAAGCTGGGCGAACAGCGCCAGATCGTCGTGGCCTGGTCCAAGGACGGCATCTCGTGAGCGCCACCTCCGTCTCCCCTTATCTTGGGCGTTTCGCCGGCCGGACGGCCGTCATCACCGGCGGCGCCTCGGGCCTGGGCAAGGCCGTGGCCGCGCGCATCGTCGCCGAGGGCGGCACGGTCTCGCTGTGGGACCTGGACGCCGACAGCCTGAAGACCGCCGCCGCCGAAGTTGGCGCGGCCCACACCGTGGCCCTGGACGTCTCCGACCAGGCCGCCGTCGCCGCCGCGGCCAAGGCCGCCAACGACGCCCTGGGCCGCATCGACATCCTGGTGGCCTCGGCCGGCATCACTGGCGCGACCGTGCCGGTGCACGAGTTCCCGCTCGACAGCTGGAAGCGCGTGATCGACATCAACCTGAACGGCGTCTTCTACTGCAGCCGCGAGGTCGTGCCGTACATGCTGGCCAACGGCTACGGCCGCATCGTCAACGTCGCCTCGGTGGCCGGCAAGGAAGGCAATCCCAACGCCTCGGCCTATTCGGCCAGCAAGGCCGGCGTGATCGGGCTGACCAAGTCGCTGGGCAAGGAACTGGCCACCAAGGGCGTAATCGCCAACGCCATCACCCCGGCCACCTTCGAGAGCCCGATCCTGGAGCAGCTGCCCCAGAGCCAGGTCGACTACATGCGCGGCAAGATCCCGATGGGTCGCCTGGGCGAGATCCACGAGAGCGCGGCCATGGTCTGCTTCATGGCGTCCGAAGAGTGCAGCTTCACCACCGCCGCGACCTTCGACACCTCCGGCGGCCGGACCACCTTCTAGGGAGCCGGAGCCATGGCGTACGCGGGCGAGATCGTCGATCCCCACATGCACCTGTGGGACCTGGAGCGGCATTACTACGCCTGGCTTCAGGATCGCCCGCTGCCGAACAACCCGGCGGGCGACATGTCGCCCATCGCCTATCGCTCGTATGGACTGGACGACTATCTGGCCGACACCCAGGGCTGGAACGTCGTCCAGGTCGTGCATGTCGAATGCGGTCTGCCGCCCAAGGACCAGCTGAGCGAGACCGACTGGCTGCAGGGCGTCGCCGACCAGCGCGGCGTCATCGGCGGCATCGTCGCCGGCGCCTGCCTGGACGACACCGGTGTCGAGGCCCTGCTGGAGGCCCACGCCGCGCGGGCCAACGTCCGGGGCATACGCCAGATCGTCAACTGGCACGCCGACCCGGCCAGGACCTATGGCGATCGCGACCTGCTGCTGGATCCCCAGTGGCGCGCCGGCTACGCCCTGCTGGCCAAGTACGGCCTGTCGTTCGACCTGCAGCTCTATCCCTCGCAGATGGAGACGGCCGCCGCCCTGGCCGGCGCCCATCCGGACATCCCGGTGATCGTCAACCACGCCGGCATGCCGACCGATCGCGACGAAGCGGGGCTCAAGGCTTGGCGCGACGGCCTGGCGCTGCTGGCCCAGCGCCCGAACGTCAGCTGCAAGATCTCGGGCCTGGCGATGATCGACCGGGTCTGGACCGTCGACAGCCTCAAGCCCTTCATCCTGCAGGTCATCGACGCCTTCGGGCCCGAGCGCTGCATGTTCGCCAGCAACTTCCCGGTCGAGAAGGTGCACGGGTCGTTCGGCGGCTTCTACGCGGCCTATGACGCGATCAGCGCGTCGTTCAGCGACGCCGAGCGATCCCAGCTGTTCGCCGGGACGGCTCGACAGATCTACCGCCTGCCCCACTGACAACGACAAGAACACGACCGGGAGGAAGACGATGAGCACGACCACGGAAAGCCGCCCCCTCGCCTTCCGCATGCAGCTGAAGCCCGGCGTCGCCGCCGAGTACGAGCGCCGTCACGACGAACTGTGGCCCGACCTAGCCGCCGCGCTGCGTGACGCCGGCGTCCACGACTATTCGATCTTCCTGGACGAGGAGACCATGAGCCTCTTCGCCGTGCTGCGCCTGCGCCCCGACAACAAGAAGGACGCCCTGCCGCTGCAGCCGGTGATGAAGCGCTGGTGGGACTTCATGGCCGACCTGATGGAGGTCCACCCCGACAACAAGCCCGTCGAGTGGCCGCTGAAGCCCGTCTTCTACTTCGAGGGATAGGCATGACCAGCCTGCCCCTCCGCGCCGCGAAAACCTCGTCCTTCGACAAGCTCAGGATGAGGTTGTCGAATGCAAGGCCTGTCCATGGTCCTCATCCTGAGCCTGTCGAAGGACGAGGGCCACGCACGGCGCTCGCCGGTCAATGCGCCCTAAGTCTGGCCGCCGCGCTGCTCTCCACCACCGCCATGGCCGAGCCCCTGCGCTACACGATGACGGCGTTCACCAACGCCAGCCAGTCGAACATGAGCGTCTACGACTCGGCCGATGGCACGCGCTTCACGCTGAAGAAGCCCCTGGCCTATACGCCGCCCAAGGGGCTGATCCGCGATCCCAGCGTGATGAAGCACACCGACGGCTGGTACTATGTCGCCTACACCACGGGCTGGAGCGGCGACACCATAGGCTTGGCGCGGTCCAAGGACCTGGCCGACTGGACCTTCCTGCGCGACGTCACCATCGACGTTCCCGGCGCGACCAACAGCTGGGCGCCGGAGTGGTTCGTCGACCAAGACGGGTCGGTCAGCTTGATCCTGTCGGTCTCGACTACGGGCCAGCAAGGCGCCTTCCAGCCGGTGCGGATCATCGCGACCGACGCCTCCCTGGCAACCTGGAGCGCGCCCAAGCCGCTGGCGGGCCTGGGGCCCAACTTCATCGACACCTTCGTGGTCAAGGACGGCGGGCTCTACAACGCCTTCGCCAAGAACGAGACGACCAAGTTCATCGAGCTGTGGACCGCTCCGTCGCTGGACGGCCCCTGGCAGGCCAAGGGGACCGGCGACTGGGCCGGCTGGGGCCGGTTCCTGGAAGGCCCCGCCCTGACCCGCACGCCCGACGGCGCGTGGCGGATCTATTTCGACGAATACATGGCCAAGCGTTACTGGTCGTCAGACAGCAAGGACGGCTTCCGGACCTGGACCAAGAAGGTCGAACTGCCCGAGCTTTCCGGCACGGTGCGCCACTTCACGGTGCTGAAGGAAGGCGGCGAACCAGCCGCCATCGCCAAGCCTGCTGAAGTCCACAAGATCACCTGGGACAAGTACTCCCTGAAGGTCGACGGTGAGCGCGTGTTCTCCTGGGGCGGCGAGTTCCACCCCTTCCGCGTGCCTAGCCCCGACCTGTGGCGCGACATCCTGCAGAAGATGAAGGCCAGCGGCTACAACACCGTCGCCATCTATTTCGACTGGGGCTACCACTCGCCCAAGCAGGGGGTCTACGACTTCAGCGGCGTGCGCGACATGGACCGCGTGCTGACCATGGCGAAGGAGGAAGGCCTCTACGTCATCACCCGCGCCGGGCCCTACGTGAACGCCGAGCTGACCCGGGGCGGCTTCCCTGGCTGGCTGGTCAACCAGCAGGCCCGCGCCCGCACCGACGCACCGGAATACATCACCGCCGCCGACGAGTGGCTGACCCAGATCAACGCGGTCGTCGCCCGCCACCAGCTGACCACCGGCCAGGGCACGGTGATCGCCCACCAGATCGAGAACGAGCTGGATGTCGTCGGCGCTCCGCAGCAGCGCTACATGCAGTGGCTGTACGACAAGGCGAAAGCGGACGGGATCACCGTCCCCATCTTCCACAACGACAAGGGCCGCAACGGCTACTGGGTCCCCAAGGGCTCGAACGTGCCGGGCGCGGTGGAAGGCCCCACCGACCTCTACGCCTTCGACGGCTATCCGGGCGGCAACTGCAAGGTCGACTCCACGCCCGCCAGCCCCGGCGTCGCCCCCGACTGGGGCATCCACGGCAATGGCGGCTCCAAGGGCGGCGCCTCGGCCAGCCCCAACACGCCGGGCTTCCTGGCCGAGTTCGGCGGCGGCTGGTTCGACTATTGGGGCAGCAACGGCGACTACGACTGCACCGCCATCCATCGCGGCGTCGGCTACCAGCGCGTGTTCTACGCCACCAACATCGCCAACGGCATCACGCTGCAAAGCTTCTACATGACCTATGGCGGGACCAGCTGGGGCTGGCTGCCGGCCCCGGTGGTGTTCACCTCCTACGACTACGGTTCGGCGATCGACGAGGCTCGCGGACTGCGCGACAAGGCCCGGGTCATCAAGCAGATGGGCGAGTTCATCGCCGCCGTTCCCGACCTCCGCCGCATGGACAAGGGCGAGGCCGTCACGCCGTCGAACGACAAGGTGAAGGTCTATCACAACGTCAATGCGGAGACGGGAAGCCACCTCTATGTGGTGCTGCACAATCCCAGCAGCGGCACGGGCGACGAGGCCTTCACCTTCAAGCTGAAGACCCGCGACGGCGAGTATGTGGTCGCCTCAAAGATCAAAGGTCAGGACAGCAAGATGCTGATGGCCAGCTATGACCTGGGCGGCCAGCGGCTGGTCTATTCAACGTCGGAGATCCAGACGCACCTGAAGCAGAACGACGGCGACCTGGCCCTGCTGTACGGCCGCGCCGGCGAGGCGGGCGAGACGGTGCTGCGCTATGCGAGCGCCCCAAAGGTCGAGGTGCTTGAGGGTGATATCGTCTCGAGCTTCGACGCCGCCAAGGGCGACCTGAAACTGGCCTACACGCACAAGGGCCTGGCCCGCGTGAAGATCACCGGCGGCGGTCGTCCGCCCCTGACCCTGCTGCTGGCCGACGCCGAGACCGGCCAGACCTTCTGGCGGCGCGACGCCCTGCTGGTGCGCGGCCCGGGCCTCGTCCGCAGCGACGCGATCAGAGGCGGCGTGCTGTCCCTGACCGGCGACACCGAGACCGACAGCCCGCTGGAAGTCTTCGCGCCCAAGACCGTGACGAGCCTCCGCTGGAACGGCGCCAAGGTCGCCGTGAAGACCACCGCCTCGGGCAGCCTGCTGGCCGACAAGGCGCTGGCGGGTCCCGCCGTCGTGGCCGTGCCCGACATCACCCAGCTGACCTGGAAGACCGCCCCCGGCTCGCCCGAGGCCGATCCCACGTTCGACGATTCCAACTGGCTAAAGACCGAGGGTCGCCGCAGCGGCTCGACCGTGCGCGGTCCCACCGGCCAGCCGGCGCTGGACATGAGCGCCTATGGCTTCCACCAGGGCGACGTCTGGTATCGCGGCCGCTACACCGCCAAGGCCGGGATCGACACCCTGACCCTGCACTACGGCGCCGGCGGCGCGGGCATGTTGCAGGTCTGGCTGGACGGCAAGTTCCTGGGTCAGCACGAGCTGGACGGCGGCCTGCCCCGGCCGATCACCACCGGCGTGGCGACCTTCAAGCTGCCGCCCGAGGCCCAGGACGGCGAGCACGTCCTGTCGGTGATGGTGCGCAACAACGGCCACAACTGGGACCTCGACGCCGACGACTTCCACAAGGAGGCGCGCGGCCTGGTCTCGGCCTCGCTGTCGGGTCCGGGGACCTATAGCTTCGCGGTCCCGATCGCCTGGAAGATCCAGGGCAATCTGGGCGGCGAGGACATCCAGGACCCGGTGCGCGGCGTCGCCAATAACGGCGGCCAGTATGGCGAGCGGATGGGCTGGCACCTGCCGGGCTTCCCCGATGCGTCCTGGGCCAAGGCCGACATGGCGGCGACCCAGCCCTATACCGGCACGACCTGGTATCGCACCAGCTTCGACCTCGCCCTGCCCCAGGACCACGACGTCACCCTGGGCTTGTCGATCGGCGATCCGGAAAAGCCGCGCTCGCCGGGTCGCTACCGGGTGCTGATCTTCGTCAATGGCTGGAACATGGGCCAGTTCATCGCCCATGTCGGCCCGCAGCGAACGTTTGTCCTGCCCAACGGGATCATCGACCCGCGCGGCAAGAACACCCTCGCCCTGGCGGTGACCAGCGACGGGGCCCCCGGCGACGCCCTGGAGACCGTCAAGCTCGTGAACCTGCGGACCGTGCGCGGCGGCGTCCCCGTCGCCCGCGTGCCCGCCCCCGACTTCAAGCCATGAGCGGGAAAGACCAACCTCAGCGACCCGACCTCGCCCTTCGACGGGCTCAGGGTGAGGTCGAACGCACCGCTTCAGCCGGAAGCCTCATCCTGAGCTTGTCGAAGGACGAGGTTTCCGCGCCCACGATCGAATGTCGGCCAGCCCCAGTTCGGCTGGACCGCGCCTAACACCAAGGAGACGACCCCGTGCCCAATCTCGCACACGGCCTCGAGGCCAAGGACATCAAGGCCAAGATCTCGCTGCTGATCAGCAATCTGGTCGACATCCAGGACGAGACCGGCGAGTTCCTGCTGCGCCTGGACGACGGCCGGGTGATCGACACCAAGGGCTGGAACGACTGGGAATGGACCCACGGCGTGGGCCTGTACGGCCTGTGGAAGCAGTACGAGATGTCGGGCGACGAGCGCGCCTTCGAGATCATGACGAAGTGGTTCGCCGACCGCTTCGAGGCCGGCACCCCGACCAAGAACATCAACACCGTCTCGCCGTTCCTGACCCTGGCCTATCTGTATGAGGCCACCGGCGACCACACCTATCTGCCCTATCTCGAAACCTGGGCCGACTACGTCATGTACGAGGGCCCGCGCACCGAGGAAGGCGGCTTCCAGCACATCGTCTTCAACAGCGAGAACCCGCAGCAGCTGTGGGACGACACCCTGATGATGAGCGTGCTGCCGCTGGCCAAGATCGGCCTGCTGCTCGACCGTCCCGACTTCGTGGAAGAGGCCAAGCGCCAGTTCATGGTGCACGTGAAGTACCTGGCCGACCGCAAAACCGGCATGTGGTTCCACGGCTGGACGTTTGAGGGCCGGCACAACTTCGCCGACGCCCTGTGGGCGCGCGGCAATTGCTGGGTCACCATCGCCATCCCCGAGTTCATCGAGCTCCTGGACCTTAAGCCCGGCGACGCCCTGCGCACCTTCCTGATCGACACCCTGGAAGCCCAGATCAAGGCCCTGGCCCGCTATCAGGATGACGCCACGGGCCTGTGGCACACCCTGGTCGACGACAAGACCTCGTACCTGGAAGCCTCGGCCACGGCGGGCTTCGCCTATGGCGTGCTGAAGGCCGTGCGCAAGCGCTATGTCGGCAAGGAATACCAGGACCTGGCGATCAAGGCGCTGAAGGGCGTGATCGCCAATATCGACGAGGCCGGCGAGCTGCAGCAGGTGTCGTTCGGCACCCCGGTGTTCGACACCCTGCAGGGTTACAAGGACATCCCCCTGACCTCGATGCCCTACGGCCAGTCCCTGGCCCTGCTGGCTCTGGGCGAGTTCCAGCGGGCGTTCATCTAGGCGTTCAACTCAATGCGCGGTCCTCGTCCTTCGACAAGCTCAGGATGAGGACCGTGGCCGGCGCCGGGACCTAGAGAAACCTCATCCTGAGCTTGTCGAAGGACGAGGTTTCCGCCCCAGCCGCTGAACGTAAGACCAAGACGGGGCTTCAGACCCCGTCTCAAAGGGAAGAGACGAAGATGGCGACGCCGGACATCCGCAAGCCGACCTGGATCAACTACTGGGGCTGGGGCTCGGGCGATATGCTGGGGGCCGGCGCGCAGGCCGTGATCACCGGCTGGCTGGCCTATTTCTTCATCACCTTCTGCGGGCTGTCGCCGGTCGAGACGGGCCTGATTTTGGGCCTGCCGCGCCTGTTGGAAGCCATCACCTGCCCGCTGATCGGCTACATCTCCGACAACCTGCGCCACACCTGGGTCGGTCGCCACATCGGCCGGCGGAAGATCTTCCTGATCATCACCATCCCGCTGCTGCCGGCCTTCGCCCTGATCTTCGTCAGCGGCCAGACCTTCACCTATTACCTGCTGACCTTCGTATTCTTCGAGTTCGTCTACACGATGTTCCTGATCCCGTGGGAAACCCTCGCGGCCGAGATGACCAAGAAGTACGACGAGAAGGCCAAGTTCGCCGGCGCGCGGATGATGATCGCCCAGACCTCGGCGATCCTGGCCTCGTACCTGCCAACGCTGATCATCAACCAGCTGGGCGGCAAGGACTCGCCCTCGACCTTCCTGATCATGGCGGCGATCTTCGGCGGGCTGTTCAGCCTGGTGGTGCTGCTGGTCGTGCTGCTGAGCTGGGAGCGGCCCTACACCGAGGCCGAAAAGCTGATCCAGCCCGAGCCGATGGACTGGGCCAAGGCGGCGCTGATCCCGGTCAACATGTTCCGCGACCTGTTCTCGACCCTGCGCATCAAGGCCTTCCGCCAGCACCTGAGCCTCTATCTGGGCGGCTATATCAGCCAGGACATCTTCAACACCGCCTTCCCGCTGTTCGTGGCGACGGTGATGCTGGGGGCGACCCTGGTGATCTCGCAGCTGATGACGACCATGTACGTCGCCCAGCTGATCTCGGTGATGATCGCGGTCAACGTGGTGATCCGCACCGGCCCGGTGATGGCCTATCGCATCGCCATCAGCTTCGTCGGCGCGGCGCTGGTGCTGTTCCTGGCCTTCTACCTGATCAAGCCGGCGGGCTTCGCCGAAGGGCTGACGGCGCTGGGCGGCAACCTGTTCGGCGGCGGCGCGTCGCCGGCCGTGCTGTTCTGGCTGTTCGTGCCGATCATCCTGGCCGGCCTGGGCCGGGGCACGCTGAACTTCGTGCCGTGGAGCGTCTACAACTACCTGCCCGACGTCGACGAGGCCGTCACCGGCCTGCGCCGCGAAGGCATCTTCGCCGGGGTCATGACCTTCGTGCGCAAGATCGCCCAGTCGGGCGCGATCCTGGTCACCACCAGCCTGATCGGCGCCGGCGGCTTCGTCTCGGCCGCCAAGGGCCAGCCGATGCCCCACCAGACGCCCGAGGCGGTCCGCGCCCTGGTGCTGGTGATGGTGGGCCTGCCGATCCTGGTCATGCTGGCCGGCATGGTCATCTCGTGGTCGTTCCGCCTGAACGCCAAGACCCACGAGGTGCTGATCCACGAGGTCGAGCGCCTGCGGGCCGGCGAGACGCAGCCCGAGAGCGCCGAGTCCAAGCGGATCGTTGAGGACCTGACCGGCTGGAAGTGGGAGCGGCTGTGGGGCCGCGCCTAGAGCCTATCGACATTCGGCCCGTGGAACCGAAAACCTCGTCCTTCGACAAGCTCAGGATGAGGTTTTCGAAGGCCGGCGGCGGAAATGGTCCTCAGCCTGAGCCTGTCGAAGGACGAGGACCACGCAAGGCCATTCAAGGTCGCGACTACGCCCGAGCCCTGTTGGGGCTGCTGGCCCTGGCGACGGCCCTCGGCGGGCCCACCCCGGCCCTCGCGGGCGGCCCGCTGTACCGCGACCCCGTCCACGACGGCGCGGCCGACGCCACCCTGGTCCGGGACAAGGCCGGCTGGCTGATGTTCTACACCAACCGCCGGGCCGACAGGCGCGAGCTGGGCGACATCGCCTGGGTGCACGGTACGCACATCGGAGTCGCCGCCTCCAGGGACGGCCAGACCTGGACCTACCAGGGCGAGGCCAAGATCCCCTATGGCGGACCCGACACCACCTTCTGGGCGCCGGAGATCGTCACCGACGGGCCGACGCACCACATGTTCCTGACCATCGTGCCGGGCGTGTTCGACACCTGGAACGCCCCGCGCGAGATCATCCACCTGACCAGCCCGGACCTGAAGGCCTGGACCTTCGTGTCCAAGCTCGATCTCGGCTCGGATCGGGTGATCGACGCCGATATCGTCAAACTTCCGAATGGCGTCTGGCGGATGTGGTTCAAGGACGAGCGCGACGGCAGCCGCATCCACTATGCCGACAGTCCGGACCTGAACCGCTGGACGCTCGGCGGCGTCGCCACGGCCACGCGCGGCGAGGGCCCGGTGGTGTTCCGCTGGAAGGACCGCTGGTGGATGATCCGCGACGTCTGGAAGGGGCTGGAGGTGCTCAGCTCGCCCGACGCCGCGACCTGGACGCCGCAGGCCGAGCGCATCCTGGAAGCGCCGGGGACGGCCGCGACAGATCGCGCCAAGGGCCAGCACCCCGACGTCGTCGTGCAGGGCGGCCGCGCCTTCATCGTCTATTTCACGCACCAGGACGGCGAGCCGGAAACGGCGAACGACCCCAAGTGGCGGCGGCGCACCGTGCTGCACGCGGCGGAGTTGCAGGAGGCCGGCGGCGTGGTGTCGGTGAATCGCGACCTGCCCTTCAAGCTCAAGCTGCGCTAGCCCGAACCCCTGCGACATATTCGCCAGCCCATTGTGCATGGGGCCGACGCAACGCATTTTCAGGTCATCGATAGGTCCCCACCAGTCGATACCCGCCGGCCGGGGATGCGTTACTTTCCCCGGCTGGCCACCCCTCTCCCCTACTTCAGATCCAGCACCACCACCGACTTCGCCGGCAGGGTCACGGTCAGTCCGCCCTGGGCCAGCTTGGCTCCGGTGAAGGCCGCCGGCTTGACCTGGTCGGGCTTGTCGAAGGTGTTGACGGTGTTCATGGCCGGAGCCGTCAGCACCGTGCCCGACACCGTCTTGGCCGACAGCCCCGCCAGTTCGGCCGTCAGGGTCACCGGCTTGTTGGGATCCAGATTGACCAGCGCCACGTGGGTGACGCCCGCCGCGTCGACCGCCGCCGAAGCCGTCACGCCCGGCAGGCTCTTGCCGCCGAACGTGTAGCTGGGCGCGCTCACCTGGATCGGCAGCGAGGTGGCGTCCTGGAACGGGCGGTACATCAGGTAGGCGTAGTAGGTCGGGGTGCGGACCATCTTCTCCTTGTCGGTCAGGATCATCGCCTGGAGCACGTTGATCATCTGGGCGATGTTGGTCATCCGCACCCGGTCGGCGTGCTGATGGAAGATGTTCAGGTTGATGGCCGCCACCAAGGCGTCGCGCAGGCTGTTCTGCTGGTAGAGGAAGCCGGTGTTGGTGCCCGGCTCGACGTCGTACCAGGTGCCCCATTCGTCGACGAGCAGGCCGACCCGCTTCTTGGGATCGTACTTGTCCATGATCGCCGCGTGCTTGGTGACCATCTCCTCCATCTTCAAGGTGTTGGCCAGGGTCGAGAACCACTGGTCCTCGCCGAACTGGGTGGCGTTGCCCTTCTTGTCCCACTTGCCCGTGGGCAGGGTGTAGTAGTGCAGGCTGATGCCATCCATATTCTTGGCCGCCGTCGACATCAGGACCTCGGTCCAGTTGTAGTCCTCGGCGTTGGCCCCGCTGGCGATCTTCTTGGCGCGGCGCTCCTTGGGCGTCTTGATGAAGCTGGCGTACTGCTTGAAGAGGTCGGAGTAGTACTCCGGCCGCATTCCGCCGCCGCACCCCCAGGTCTCGTTGCCGACCGCGAACCAGTCGACCTTCCAGGGCTTGTCGCGGCCGTTCTTGCGACGCTCCTGGGCCAGGGTCGAGCCGCTGTCGGAGGTCATGTACTCGATCCAGTCGGCGCTTTCCTGCGGCGTGCCTGTGCCGACATTGCCGTTCACATAGGTCTGCGCGCCGATCATCTCGGCGAAGTCCATGAATTCGTGGGTGCCGAAGGCGTTGTCCTCGTCGACCCCGCCCCAATTGGTGTTGACCCGCACGGGCCGCTTGTCGCGCGGGCCGATGCCCTCGCGCCAGTGGTACTCGTCGGCGAAGCAGCCGCCGGGCCAGCGGATCAACGGCACCTTCAGCTCCTTGAGCGCGGCGGTGACGTCGTTGCGATAGCCCTTGGTGTTGGGGATCTTGCTGTCCTCGCCCACCCAGACGCCCTCATAGACGCCGCGTCCCAGGTGCTCGGCGAACTGGCCGTAGATGTTGCGGTCGATCTTGGCGCCGGGCTGGTCGGCGTGGAGCACGAAGCTCTGGGCCAAGGCCGGGCCGCTCAGGGCGATGGCGGCGACCAGGCCGGAGGTCGCAACGAGCAGACGACGAAGGATCATGGAAAGTCTCCGGTCAGGGATTGCACATGCTCCAGCCGCGTGGCGGGCCGGGCGTCGGGGGTCAGGGTTGCGAAGGTCAGGCCGGCGACGCGCAGGCCGCTCACATGGCGCGCCCACAGCCCGAAGGCCGGGGTGACGCCGAACATGCTGGGCTCGGGATAGGCGTCGGCCAGGTCGGCCGGCCGCCGCGCGGCGTCCGCCGCCGTCCCGCCGCCGCGATAGGTCAGGCGGATGTTTTCCAAGGTCGCGTCCTGGATCGGATGGCCCGGCAGACCGGCGACGATGGCCGCGAAGTCGGAGCGGACGTCGGTGGCCTCGACGTCGCGGATCGTGATCCGGCGCATGGCGCCCACGCCGGTTCCCGGCGGTCCGCGCCGACGGTCGCCGATGCGCAGAAAGATCGGAGCCGTGGTCACCTCGTTCAACGTAAGGCGCTCGGCGACGACATCTTCCATCACCCCGCCGTCCACGACCTCCAGCGCCAGGCCGCGCGAGCGTTCGAAGCGGCAGTCGGCGATGCGGATGTTCCGGAAGCCGCCGCTGCTCTCGGTGCCCAGCTTGATGCGGCCGGTGACCCAGTCCTGGTCCGGCGCGAGCTGCTGGGTGCGGCCCAGGGTCCCGTCCAGCAGCGTGCCCAGATCGTAGCCGCTGACCTGGCAGGCGACGATCTCGACATCCTGCGTGAACACCGGCTCGCCAAGAGCCAGGGAGCTCTTCAGCACGATGGCGTCGTCATTGGGCGTGTTGACCCGGCAGCCGGCGATGCGCACGCCCTGGCAGCAGTCGATGTCGATCCCGTCGCGGTCGGTGTCGATCGTCAGGCCCTCGATCGTCAGGTCGCGACAACCGGTGGCCAGGATCGCGAAGTGGCCGCCCTTCAAGACGGTGATATCGCGCAGGGTCACGCGCCGGCCGTTTTTCAAACCGATAGCCTTGTTGCCCTGCCCGACCATGGCGGCGCGCTCGGGGACCAGCACGGCCATCTCTTCGGCCGACAGGTCCTTCATGCTCAGCGGAAACTCGCCGGACTGCGCGATCCAGCGCGAGCCGGGGCCTTCGCGCGTCAGGCCCGCGCCGTCGATCATGCCCGGGCCGTCGATGACCACATCCTCGATTCCGTCGCCCCAGATCAGGCTGTTGCGCCAGTGGCTGTGGCCGAAGTCCTGGTAGAGGTCGTGCGGGTTGGGCTCGGGCGGGTCATAGGCGCCGGCGTGGCGCGCGGGGTCGGCCGCCACGATGACCGCGCCGTCCGCCAGGCGCAGATGCACATGGCTGGCCAGCCGGATCGAAAAGCATAGATAGCGTCCCGCCGGGACCGTGACGCGCCCGCCTCCAGCCTGGGCCGCGGCTTGGATCGCCGCGTTGAGCGCATCGGAATCCAACGCCACGCCGTCGCCCGACGCGCCGAAGGTCCGGACGTCGAACGCGGCCTGGGTCACGCGTAGAGGCCGTGGCGCTTCAGGAAGGCGCTGAGCATCTCGGGCCAGGGCATCGGGCCGGCGTTGGGGCTGGTCAGGCCAAAGCCATGGCCGCCCTTTTCGAACAGATGCAGCTCGGTCGGCACGCCCTTGGCGCGCAGGGCCTGGAACATCAGCAACGCGTTATCCACAGGCACCACCTTGTCGTCGATGGCGGCGGCGATGAAGGTCGGCGGCGTGTCGGCGGGCAGGTTCAGCTCGGCCGAGATCGCCTGGCGCTGGGCGTCGGTGGGGTTGGGTCCCAGCAGCTCCTTCAGCGATACGCCGTGGGCGAAGGGTTTCGTACCGGTGATCACCGGATAGAAAAGGCCGGCCGCCATGGGGCGGGTCGGCAGGGCGTCGATGGCGTCGACCGGCGCGTAGGCCGAGGTCGCAAAGCGCGTGGCCAGACGCGCGGCGACGTGGCCGCCGGCCGAGAAGCCCACCGTGCCGACGCGCGCCGGGTCCAGACCCAGCTCGCCGGCCCGGCTGCGGATGATCTTCATGGCGCGCTGGGCGTCCTGCAGAGCCACGTCCGGTCCCGCCGCCCAGCCGTCGGCCGGCAGGCGGTAGGTCATGACGAAGGCGGTGATCCCCTGCTCGGCGATCCAGGCGTCGATCGCTCCGCCGGCCTTGCTGACCGCCACCCGCTTGTAGCCGCCCCCCGGAATCATCAGCAGGGCCGCGCCGTTGGGCTTGGCCGGTCGACGCATCATCAGCACCGGTTTGGTGATGTTGAGGAAGGCCGTGTCGTTGGGATCGCCGCCGGGCGTGCGCAGGATGGTCTGCTCGGTGACCGTGACCTTCTCACCGCCGGGCGCGGGGCCTGGCCACAGGTCTTGGATCTCCAGCCCCCGCGCCTGGGCCAGTTTGGGCGTCAGCGCCGCCATGCCGCCCAGGGCCAGCAACGCGCGCCTATCAAGCTTGAGGGGGTCGAAGTGGGGAAGATCAGTTGCCACGGGGCGCCACCGAGCTATGGGCCAGGCTTTCGGGCAGGAAAAAGGCGTCCGGCGGCGTGGGCCTGGCGGGATCGAAAGGGGTCACGTCGGCGGCCAGCAGGCCGGCCAGCGGCAGGGTCGAGGTCCGGATCGCCTCGACCACGCAACGGGCCAGCTGATAGCCGCCGTAGTTGTTGTGATGGGTGGCGTCCTTGCCGCCGTCGTTGAACGCCTTCCAAGCCTGGTCGGGACCCAGGGCCTCGTAGAGCGTCGCGCTCATCGCGTTCAGGTCGATCAGCGGCGTCCCGGTCTCGCGGGCCACCGCCCGCACCGCTTCGGGATAGTCGCCATGGGTGTTCACGACCTTGCCGGCCGCGTCGAACTTGCGCCGGTGCATCGAGGTGACCAGCACCGGAGTCGCCCCGCGCCGCCGGGCCTCGCCGATATAGACCTTGAGATAGTCGCGATAGGTGGTGGCGGCCTCGACATAGGTCTGGGGCCAGTTGGCCTTCTGGTCGTTGTGGCCGAACTGGATGAACAGGTAGTCGCCCGGCTTCATCGCCAGCAGCAGCTTGTCCAGCCGGCGCTCGACCAGGAAGGCCTTCAGGGTCTCGCCGGACTCGGCGTGGTTGGCGACCGCGACGCCGGGACCGAAGAAACGCGGCAGCATCTGGCCCCAGCCGGCGGCGGGTTCGTAAGCCTGGTCGGTGACGGTGGAGTCGCCCGCCAGGAACACCGTCGGCACGGTCACGGGCTCGATCCGCAGCCGCGCCAGGCGCGGAGCCGGGCCGCAGAACTCCAGGGTCAGCTTGTCGTCCCAGTCGTAGGTCCCGATCTCGCGCGGGTTCAGCTGCACACGGACCGCGCCCGGCGCATTGGCCGGCGGCGCCGTCATGGCGGGATGGCGGACATTGACCACGAAGGTGCGCGAGGCGAACTGGCCTTTCCTGGTGACCACGCGCTCGACCATCAGCCGACGGGACTCGGCCTTGATGGTCACGTCGCCGGCCGCCTTGGCGTCGCCCAGCTCGACGGTGACGCGGTAGTTTCCCTCGGGCGCCGCCACCGAGAACAGGAAGGCCGGTGAGGTCTCGCTACCGGCCGGCCTGGGCTCGAAGCCGAACCCGGTCTCGGCGGAATAGACCTGACCGGGCGCGACGGCGAGATGATCGGCGGCGGGCTTGCCGGGACCGAAGTCGAAAGCCCAGCGGACGGGCTCTGCGGCTTGGGCGACAGGGGCGACGGCGGGGATCATGGCCAGACCCATGACGAGGCTCCGCCGATCGATGTCCATTCGCGCTTCCCCACCATCGTCGCTCCGGTTCGGCCGGACAATTTCGGACGCGCTTGGCCGCGCCCCTATATACTCATACAATTACCAAGACCGCGCGCGCCTCGCAAGCGAGTTTCACAATTCGGAACAAACTCCCACTTTGTGGGCGATGCGAAAGCGCTTTACCGCGACCATTTGTAGTATAATACGGCCAGCATAACCGTTCGGGGACGAAACAGCGTGAGCATCATCAGGGTCGGCATCGTCGGCGTCGGCAAGATCGCCCGGGACCAGCACATCCCCGCCATCGCGGCCGATCCGGGCCTGGAGCTGGTCGCCGTGGCCAGCCGCAGCAAGCCCGACGTCGGTGTCCCGGCTTTCGAGTCGCTGGAAGAGATGCTGGCCGACGGTCCCGAACTGGACGCCTTGGCCCTGTGCACCCCGCCCCAGGCCCGCTGGTCGACCGCCGTCGCGGCCCTGAACGCCGGCAAGCACGTGTTCCTGGAAAAGCCGCCCGGCGCCACCGTCGGCGAGGTCGCGGACCTGTCGGCCCTGGCGGCGCGCAAGGGCGTGACCCTGTTCGCCAGCTGGCATTCACGCTTCGCCGCAGGCGTGCCGACCGCCAAGGCCTGGCTGGCCGAACGCAAGATCACCAGCGTCGACATCCAGTGGCGCGAGGACGTGCGCAGGTGGCACCCCGGCCAGACTTGGATCTGGGAAGCCGGCGGCCTGGGCGTCTTCGATCCCGGCATCAACGCCCTGTCGATCCTGACCGAGATCATGCCGCGCGAGGTGTTCGTCACCGGCGCGACGCTGCAGGTGCCCGAGAACGTCCAATCGCCGGTCGCCGCCCACATCGCCATGACCGACATCGCCGAGACGAAGATCACCGCCGACTTCGACTTCCTGCAGACCGGTCCGCAGACCTGGGACATCACGGTGACGGCGGCCGACGGCGTGCTGAAACTGTCCAGCGGCGGGGCGCAGATCGAGATCGACGGCGCGCCGGTGGTGCAGGCCCACGACGCGGAATATCCGGGTCTCTACAAGCGGTTCGGCGAGCTGGTGCGGGCCGGGAAGTCGGAGGCCGACGTGCGCCCGCTGGCGCTGGTGGCCGATGCGTTCCTGGTCGGGACGCGGGAGTTGGTCGAGGCGTTTATCGAGTAACGGTCCGGGAGGACCCCCTCAGTCGCTCCGCGACAGCTCCCCCAAAGGGGGAGCATCTGCTTTCTTAGATCCTCCCCCTTTGGGGGAGGTGGCCCGGAGGGCCCGAGGGGGGGCCTCCCCCGACCTCTCAGTTCACCTGCCGCTCCCGGCCCTCCCAGTACGGCGCCCTCAACTCCCGCCGCAGGATCTTGCCCGACGCGTTCCTCGGCAGGGCGTCGATGAAATCCACGCTCTTGGGCGCCTTGAACCCCGCGATCCGGGTCCGCGCGAAGGCGATGATGTCGTCGGGATCGGCGACCGCCCCCGGCTTCAGCGCCACCACGGCCTTGACCGCCTCGCCCCACTTCTCGTCCGGCACGCCGATCACCGCCACCTCGGCCACGGCGGGATGGCCGTAGACGGCGCTCTCGACCTCGGCGGGATAGATGTTCTCGCCGCCCGAGATGATCATGTCCTTCACCCGATCGTGGATGAACAGATAGCCGTCCTCGTCGAGATAGCCGGCGTCGCCGGTGCGCAGCCAGCCGTCGGTGTCGATGGTCTTGGCGGTGGCCTCGTCCAGCTTCCAGTAGCCGGCCATGTTCGAGGGCGAGCGGGTGGCGATCTCGCCGACCGTGTTGGGCGGCAGGCTGTTTCCCGCCTCGTCGATGACCTTCAGCTCGACGCCGGGCAGCGGCAGGCCAGCCGAGCGCATGCGGGCGTTGCCGGCCGGGTCGTGGTCCTCGGGCGGCAGATAGACGATGGTGCCGGTGGTCTCGGTCATGCCGTACTGCTGGCAGAAGCCGCAGCCGAAGATCTCGATGCACTCGCGCAGCAGGTCCAGCGGGATGGGCGCGGCGCCATAGAGGATGTGGCTCATCCGCGAATAGTCGACCTCGCGGGCGCGCGGCTGGCGCACCACGATCTGCAGGGCCGCCGGCACCATGAACATCTTCGAGACGCGGTCGTGCTCGATGAAGTCCAGCACCTTGAAGGGGTCGAACTCGCGCGCCACCACGCCCTTGGCGCCGTTCAACAGGCCCACCAGACCCCAGCCGCTGCCGCCGATGTGGGCGACGGGCATGGCCACCAGGCTGACGTCGTCGGGGCCCCACTGGTTCCAGGCCATGGGCTCCTCGGCCGAGCGGCGGCGCAGGCTCAGCAGGTTGTCGTGGGTCAGCATCGCGCCCTTGGGCCGACCCGTGGTGCCCGAGGTGTAGAGCTGGATGGCGATGCCCGAGGTGGCGATCGGCAGCTTGGGATCGGCGTCGGCTTGCGCGTCGCGCCAGGCCTCGAAGGTCTGGTGGTCCCCCGCCCCGTCCGGCTCCATGGCGATCACCTGCGGCCGCCAGCTGAGCTCGGCGGCCACCGTCTCGATGTGGGCGATCAGTTCGGGGCCGACGAAGACGATCTTGGCGTCGCTGTCGGTGACGATATAGGCCATCTCGGGCGGGGCTAGACGCCAGCCGATCGGCGCGGTGACCACCCCGGCCTTGGCCGCCCCGAACAGCAGCTCGAAATAGAGGTCGCTGTTCTTGCCGACATAAGCGACCCGGTCACCGGTCTTAAGGCCCGCCGCGATCAGGGCGTTGGCGACGCGATTAGTCTTGCGGTCGAAGTCGGCGAAGCTGGTGTCGCGCCCCTCGAAGCTCAGCGCTACGGCGTCGGGCCTGGCTCGTCCGTGATAGCGGGCGACGTCGCCCAGGGTCGGCATCTGGTCGAAGTCGATGGCGGCGGCGGTCGTCATGCTACTCCCTCTCTCGCGCGACCCCGGCGCGGGCCGTGTCTCCCGCTGCGCGTAGGTCAAACGGATGTTGGGGCGTCCTTCCGCAAACGTAAAGGCGTGCCGTCGGGGCAAGCGGGCCATTAAATTTGTCATCCCGGGCGAAGCGCGAAGCGCGCCGAGCCGGGACCGCCGGAAGCTCCGAGCCTGTTGCGGTCCCGGCTCTCCGCTACGCTGCGGCCGGGATGACAGGACTGGTGGTTAGAACCAGGCGCGGATCCCGAACACGGCGCGCGTCTCCCCCGTGCGCTCGCTGGCCGCGCGGAGACGGTCGGCCTCATCCCCGAACGTCCGATGGCGCAGCACGCCGAGATAGGGCGCGAACTCGCGGCGGATTTCGTAGCGGAGGCGCAGGCCGAACTCGGCCTCGCTCCCGGCGTCGGCGAGATGGGTCTCGACCTTGGTCTGCAGGATCAGCCGCGTGGTCAGGCGCAGGTCGTGGGCGGCCTCCACGCGAGCCGACAGGTCGCCGCGATCCGACAGGAAGGCCGTGGCCTTGGTCTCGATCCAGTAAGGCGCGACGCCCTCAACGCCCAGCGCGGCATAGGTTCTGCCCTTGGGTTCTAGATCAGCGCGGACACCGGCCTGGAGATCGAAATAAGGACCGATCGGCTTGGCGTAGAGGCCTTGCAGCTCGGCGCTCTCCCAGCTCTCACCGTCGACATGCTCGCCCCGCGCCTTGACCACCCACTTGGACGTGTCGTCGCCGAACCAGGCCTCGGCCTCGAAGGCGGCGGTGTCGGTGCCCTCGCCCGACCGCAGCTCGGCGTTGTCGACCAGGATCTGGCTGTAGGTTCCGCCGCCGTGCTCCGCTTGAAGGGTCGCGCGGGCTCCGGCCATCTGGGCGGGGCTGTAGAAGCGCTCGGCGGCGTGGTCGGTCGGGATCGGCGGTGGCCCACTGGCGCGCGCCATCTTCGACATGTCGTGACCGGCGTGCGGATCGGTCGCCTGCTGAGCCGGCGCGGCCGGCGGCTGAGCCATCTGGTGGTGCTCGTGCTGGACCAGGGCCAGCGCCATGAGCAGGGCCGCGCTCACGCCGGGACTCCGTCCAGCGGCCGCACGGTGACGACGTTGAACATGCCCGCGTGCATGTGCATCAGCAGGTGGCAGTGGAAGGCCCAGTCGCCGGGCTCGTCCGCCGTCAGGTCGAAGGCCACCCGGCCGCCGGGCGCGACATTGACCGTGTGCTTGCGCGGGTTGCGGCCGTCATGGCCGTTCACGACCTCGAAGAAGTGGCCGTGCAGATGGATCGGGTGGGCCATCATCGAGTCGTTGACCAGCACCACCCGCACCCGCTCGTCGCGCTGGAAGGCGATGGGCTTTTTCAATGGCCCGAAGGCCTCGCCGTCGAACGCCCACATGAAGCGCTCCATGTTGCCGGTCAGGTGGATCTCGACCGTGCGGCCGGGCGGACGCGGGTCGGGATTGGGCTCAAGCGAGACCAGGTCGGCATAGGTCAGCACCTTGTGGCCGACATCCTCCAGCCCCTGGGGCGGATCGTCCAGACGGTCGGCGGGCATCGGCGCGATGGTCTGGACGCCGGGGCCCATCTTCACGGTCGGCGGCGCATTGGCCGGATCACGCATGGCCATGCTCATGCCGCCCATGTCGTGGCCGGCATGGGCGCCCATGTCCATGCCCATGTCCTTCATGGTCGCGAGCGGCCGCGCGCGAAGGGCCGGGGCCGGGGCGCTCATGCCCGGACGCGGGGCCAGGGTGGCGCGGGCCAGGCCCGAGCGGTCGGCGGCCTCCGCCACCAGCGTGAACGCCCTATCCTCGGTCGGCTGGACGATGACGTCATAGATCTCGGCCGGGGCGATCTGGAATTCCTCGACGCTCACCGGCTGGAGGTTCTGGCCGTCGGTGGCCACCACGCTCATCGCCAGGCCCGGAATGCGGACGTTGAAGATCGTCATGCCGCCGGCGTTGACGAAGCGCAGCCGCACCCGCTCGCCCGGCTTGAACAGCCCGGTCCAGTTGTCGCCCGGCCCGTGGCCGTTGATCAGGAACGTGTAGGCCGAGCCCGTGACGTCGAGGATGTCGGTCGGGTCCATCCGCATCTTCGACCATTCCAGGCGGTCCTTCAGCGACTGGTCCTTGCCGGCCAGCAGGCCGGCCACCGTCTGCTTCTGGTCGTTGAAATAGCCGGCCTGGGCCTTCAGCTTCCGCATCATCACGTGCGGGTGCATGACGCTGTAGTCCGACAGCACCACCACATGCTCGCGGTCATAGGCGACCGGATCGGGCGTCGCGGGTTCGATGACGATGGGGCCGTACACCCCCTCCTGCTCCTGCATGCCCGAGTGGCTGTGGTACCAGTAGGTCCCCGACTGGCGGACCTTGAACTCGTAGACGAAGGTCTCGCCCGGCTTGATGCCCGGGAAGCTGACGCCCGGCACGCCGTCGAACTGGAACGGCACCAGCAGGCCATGCCAGTGGATCGACGTGTCCTCGGAGAGAGCGTTGGTCACCGACAGTCGGACGTGCTGGCCTTCCTTCAGACGGATCAGCGGGCCCGGCACCGTACCGTTCACCGCCACCGCGTGGCCGGGCTTGCCGTCGATGGTGACCGAGGCATGGCCGATGGTCAGGGCGATGTCCTCGCCGCTCAGGACGTCTTGCACCTTGCCGGTCGCCGCCTGCGCCCAGGCCGGCAGCAAGGCGCCCAGGCCCAGGGTCGCGGCCGCTGAAAGCATCTGTCGGCGGTCAACGGCCTGCATCGCGGTCAATCTCCGAAAGGACCACGAACAGTCACGCGCCCTGGCTCCACACCCTGCGACACTTGGGATATCACCTGCGTCATGTCCAGAAGCACCCCCGCGACAATCGCCCTGGCCAAGGCCGGGGTCGCCTTCGAGCTCCGCACTTACGACTACGATCCGGGCTCCGAGCGGGTCGGACTGCAGGCGGCCGAAGCCTTGGGTGAAGATCCGGCCTGCGTCCTGAAGACGCTGGTGGTGCTGCTGGACGGCAAGCCGGCCTGCGTGGTCCTGCCCTCGGACAAGGAGGTCAGCATGAAGAAGCTGGCCGCGGCCCTCGGCGGCAAGTCGGCGGCGATGATGCCCGTGCCCGACGCCGAGCGGATCACCGGCTACAAGGTCGGCGGGGTCAGCCCGTTCGGCCAGAAGAAGCGGATGCCGACGGCGGTCGAGGAAGCCGCCTTGGCCGAGGCGTATGTGTATGTGAACGGAGGACAGCGCGGCCTGCAGATGCGCTTGGCGCCGGCGGACCTCGTTGCGGCCCTGGGCGCGAAAACCGCGTCCATCATCGCTTGAAATTCCGCGCGGTTCTCGCCTATAAGCCCGCTCCCGTCCTGGTGAGGCTGGGTAGCTCAGATGGTTAGAGCGGTGGATTCATAACCCACAGGTCGGCGGTTCGATCCCGCCCCCCGCCACCAGGACGGATTTCCTAGAAAGCTTGGCTTTAGCGCCGCTCTGATCGAGTGGGACAACGCGCCGCAACCTGGGCGCTAATTTCGATTAACGATCCGCGCCTAGCGTGGGGTCATGATGTCGAACCTCGATTCCAGCGCCCAAGGCGCCGACCGTCGAAGCCATCCGCGCTACAGCGACGACAGCCCGGTCTATGTCGGCGACGGCGCCATCGCTAGAAAGTGCCGCCTGATCGACGTGTCGGAAGGCGGCGCCCGCATCGCCGTGGGCCGGGGCGTGACGCTGCCGCCCGAGGTGGTGCTGGTCGATCCGCGCACCGGGCTAAGCCATCGCGCCACCCTGGTCTGGCAGAGCGAGACACAGGCGGGCGTGCGCTTCATCAAGGAAGGCGTGCGCTATCGCGTGCTGACCGCCCAGGACCTCGCCCCGGACCGCCGGCAGCGCCCGCGTCACTGATTTCAGGTCCCCGGACCGAACCGCGCCACCAAATCATAGGCCTCGCCGGGGAAGACCTGGCGGACTCGCGTGACGTGCTCGCCGCCGCGCCAGGTGCGGCGGTCGACGACCAGGCAGGCCGCGCCTTCGTCCAGGTCCAGCAGGCCCGCCACGCCGGCGTCGGCGTTGACGGCGCTGATGCGGCTTTCGGCCTCGGTCCAGGCCACATGTTCCAGCAGCCAGGCGCCGGGCGGGGTGGCTGACAGATCGGCGGTCGCGGCGTCGGGCGCGGCTTTCAGGCTGATCAGGCGGCGCTCGAGCGCGAAAGGCCGGCCGGCCGCGTCGTGGACGCCTTCCAGCTCCAGCAGCTTGCCGCCGCTGGCCAGTTCGACCTCTTCAGCCACGGCACGGTCGGCGGCGCGGACGCGACTGGACAGCAGGCGAAAGGCGTAGGCGTCGCCGCGCGCCAGGATCGCCGACTGGATGTCGGGGATGTTCAGCACCGGCGCATGGACCTTGGGCCTCGCCACGAACGAGCCGGCCCGCTTGCGGCGCACGATCAGCCCGGCCTCGACCAGGGCGGCCATCGCCTTGCTGACCGTCATGCGGGCGCAGCCGTACTGGGCCATCAGCTCGGTCTCGAACGGCACGCGGTGGCCGGGGGGCCATTCGCCCGAGCGGATGCGGGCCTCGATGTCGCCGCGGATGCGCTGATGCAGGGGACCTGAGGTCACGCCAGCAGGCCCCGCAGGGTCTGGCGATAGCGCTCGGCCACCGTCTCGCGGGCGTGGTGGCGGCCGCCTTCGACCAGCTGCCGGCCGTGCCGCCAGACGGTGTCGATCGCGCCATGGCGGCCGGCGAAGACCAGGCTGTCGATCAACGTGTCGCCCGAGCGGCCGACCAGCGAGGGGTGGCTCATGTCCAGCGTCACGAAATCGGCCGCCGCGCCGCGACGCAGGCCGCCTCGACCCGCGCCCAAGGCCTGATGTCCGCCAGCCACGGCCCCGCGCCACAGCTCGCCGCCGGTCGAACGCCTGGGGCCGCCCGCCAGCACGTTGCGCGCCCGGCGGGTCAGGCGCTGGGCGTATTCCAGCATCCGGATCTCTTCGGCCGCGTCGATCAGGATGTTGGAGTCGGCGCCGATCCCGAACGCTCCGCCGGCGGCCAGATAGTCGGTGGCCGGAAAGACGCCGTCGCCCAGATTGGCCTCGGTCACCGGACACAGACCCGCCACGGCGCCGCTGCGGGCCAGGCGCTCGGTCTCCATGGCGTTGATGTGGGTGGCGTGGATCAGGCACCAGCGCTTGTCGACCTCGGCGTGGTTCATCAGCCAACGGACGGGGCGCTGGCCGGTGGCGGCCAGGCAGTCGTCGACCTCCTTGGTCTGTTCGGCCACGTGCATGTGGATCGGACCGCCGGCGGCCAGGGGCAGGATGGCGTCCAGCTCCTCGGGCGTGACCGCGCGCAGGCTGTGGGGCGCGACGCCAACCACCGCCTCGGGCAGGCCCGAGACGATCTGGCGGCAGGCCTCCACCAGCCGCGCATAGCCGTCGACATCGTGGATGAAGCGCTTCTGGCCGTCCGTGGGCGGCGCGCCGCCGAAATTGGAATGGGCGTAGAACACCGGCAGCAGGGTCAGGCCGACGCCGGTCTCCTCGGCGGCGGCGGCGATCCGCGCGGCCAGCTCGGCGGGATCGTCATAGGGTGCGCCGGAGGGGGTGTGATGCAGGTAGTGGAACTCGCCCACACGGGTGAAGCCGCTCTCGAGCATCTCGATCTGGCCCATGGCCGCGATGGCCTGCACGTCGTCAGGACCCAGGCGCTCGAGGAAGCGGTACATCACCTCGCGCCAAGTCCAGAAGTTGTCGCCCGTCTCGCCCCGCGCTTCGGCAAGACCGGCCATGGCCCGCTGAAAGGCGTGACTGTGGACATTGCCCAGGCCCGGCAGCGCCGGACCCAGACGGACGGCGTCGCCGGCCGCCACGTCGGTGTCGATCCGGGCGATCCGGCCGTCGGTGATCGTCAGCTTCACGCCGCGCGCCCAGCCGTCGGCCAGCAGCGCGCTCTCGCACCACACCACGGTCGACGCTTCGGGATTCTGCGTGTCGGTCACTGGACAAGCCTCATGGTTCGCAAATATGTCTATACATATTGAAGCGCCTCGCAAGGTCTCGGCGCGTGTCTCGGGAGGGTGCTCATGCGCTGTGATCGGGTGTGGATCAACGCCCGTCTCGCGACGATGGACCCGACTCGCGCGGGCCTGGGCGAGATCGATCGCGGCGTGGTCGCCGCCGTCGACGGGCGCATCGCCTATGCCGGTTCCGTCGAGGCCGCGCCAGCCTTCGCGGCCGCCGAAACCATCGACTGTGAGGGCCGCTGGATCACGCCCGGCCTGATCGATCCGCACACCCATCTGGTGTTCGCCGGCGACCGCGCCCACGAGTTCGAGCTGCGCCTGGCCGGCGCCGCCTACGAAGAGATCGCCCGGGCCGGCGGCGGCATCGTCTCGACGATGAACGACACCCGCAAGGCCTCGGAAGCGCAGCTGGTCGAGGCCGCCCTGCCCCGCCTGGACGCCCTGATCGCCGAAGGCGTCACCACGGTCGAGATCAAGTCGGGCTATGGCCTGTCGCTGGACGACGAGTTGAAGAGCCTGCGCGCCGCCCGCGCCCTGGCCGACCACCGCCCGGTCGACATCCGCGCCACCTTCCTGGGCGCCCACGCCCTGCCGCCGGAGTTCAAGGGCGATGCCGACGGCTATGTCGCCCTGGTCTGCGAGCGGATGATCCCCGCTGTCGCCGAGGCGCGGCTGGCCGAGGCGGTCGACGTGTTCTGCGAGGGCATCGGCTTTTCTCCCGCCCAGACCCGCCGCGTCTTCCAGGCCGCCCACGCCAAGGGCCTGAAGATCAAGGTCCACGCCGAGCAGTTGTCCAACCAGAACGGCGCGGCCCTGGCCGCCGAGTTCTGGGCCCTGTCGGCCGACCATCTGGAGCACCTGGACGCCGCCGGGGTCGAGGCCATGGCCGGCGCGGGCATGACCGCGACCCTGCTGCCGGGAGCCTTCTACTTCACCCGCGAGACCCAGCTGCCGCCGATCGAGGCCCTGCGCGCGGCCGGCGTGCCGATGGCCCTGGCCACCGACTGCAACCCCGGCACCTCGCCCCTGACCTCGCCGCTGCTGGTGATGAACATGGCCGCCACCCTGTTTCGGATGACCGTCGAGGAGTGTCTGGCCGGCGTCACGCGCGAGGCGGCGCGGGCCCTGGGCCTGCTGGCCGATCGCGGCACGCTGGAGGCCGGCAAGGTCTGCGACCTCGCCATCTGGGACATCGAGCGTCCCGCCGAACTTGTCTATCGCATGGGCTTGAACCCGCTCCATGCCCGCATCTGGAAGGGTCTCTAGACCATGGTCACGCTGCATCCGGGCGAGGTGTTCCTCGTCGAATGGAAGAAGGTCTATCGCGGCGACGCCGCCCAGCTGCCCGAGGCGGCCTGGCCCGTCGTGGCCGACAGCGCCGCCGCCGTCGAGCGCATCCTGGCCAAGGGCGAGCCGGTCTACGGCATCAACACCGGCTTTGGAAAACTGGCCAGCGTCCGCATCGGCGACGAGGACCTGGAGACCCTGCAGCGCAATATCGTGCTGTCGCACGCGGCCGGCACGGGCGAGCCTTCGCCGGTCCCCGTGATCCGCCTGATGATGGCCCTGAAACTGGCCAGCCTGGCCCAGGGCGCGTCCGGCGTGCGGGTCGAGACGGTGAAACTGCTGGAGGCGATGCTGGTCCAGGGCCTGACGCCGGTGGTGCCATGCCAGGGCTCGGTCGGCGCCTCCGGCGATCTGGCGCCGCTGGCCCACATGGCCGCGACGATGATCGGGGTCGGCGAGATCTTCGCTGACGGTCAGCGCGTTCCCGCATCCCAGGCCTTGGCCGAGGCGGGTCTGTCGCCGCTGGTCCTGGGTCCCAAGGAGGGCCTGGCCCTGCTGAACGGCACCCAGTTCTCGACCGCCAACGCCCTGGCGGGCCTGTTCGAGGCCGAGCTGCTGTTCCAGTCGGCCCTGGTCACCGGCGCCCTGTCGACCGAGGCCGCCAAGGGCTCGGACACGCCGTTCGATCCGCGCATCCACCTGCTGCGCCGCCATGTCGGCCAGATCGAGACCGCCACCGCGCTGCGCGCCCTGATGGCCGGATCGGACATCCGCGCTTCGCACCTGAAGGAGGACGAGCGGGTGCAGGACCCCTACTGCCTGCGCTGCCAGCCGCAGGTGATGGGCGCGGCCCTGGACATCCTGCGCCAGGCCGCGACCACCCTGGCCAACGAGGCCAACGGCGTGTCGGACAATCCGCTGATCTTCGTCGACACCGACGAGGCCCTGTCGGGCGGCAACTTCCACGCCGAGCCGGTGGCCTTCGCCGCCGACATCATCGCCCTGGCGATCTGCGAGATCGGCTCGATCGCCGAGCGCCGCATCGCCATGCTGGTCGACCCGGCGCTATCGGGCCTGCCCGCCTTCCTGACGCCCAAGCCGGGCCTGAACTCCGGCTTCATGATCCCGCAGGTCACCGCCGCGGCGCTGGTGTCGGAGAACAAGCAGAAGGCCTATCCGGCCAGCGTCGACTCGATCCCGACCTCGGCCAACCAGGAAGACCACGTCTCGATGGCCGCCCACGGCGCGCGGCGCCTGCTGGCCATGGTCGAGGCCGCCACGGCGGTGCTGGGCATCGAACTGCTGGCGGCGGCGCAAGGCTGCGACTTCCACGCGCCCCTGATGTCGAGCACCACCCTGGAAGCGGTGCGCCGGCTGGTCCGGGCGCAGGTGCCGCACCTCTCCGACGACCGCCACTTCCACCCCGACATGGAGGCCGCCAACCGCCTGATCCGCTCGGGCGCGGTGCTCGCGGCGGCCAGCGACCTGCCGGGCGTGGCGTGACGCGCCAACCTTCCTCGTCATCCCCGGAAGCGCGCAGCGCTGTCCGGGACCCAGGGGCCGGCGCACAGCGGGCGCCCCTGGGTCCCGGCTCTCCGCTGCGCTGCGGCCGGGATGACGACATGAACTGGCTCGAAATCCATCGCGGCGACGCCCCGCTGATCGTCAGCCTGCCCCACACCGGAACCGAGATTCCGACCGATATCGAAGCCCGGCTGGTCTCGCCCTGGCTGGCCCGCAAGGACGCCGACTGGTGGATCGACAAGCTCTACGGCTTCGCCGTCGACCTGGGCGCGACCGTGGTGCGGACGGCGATCTCGCGCAGCGTCATCGACGTCAATCGCGACCCGTCGGGCGCCTCGCTCTATCCGGGCCAGGCGACCACCGAGCTTTGCCCGACCACCACCTTCGACGGCGAGCCGCTGTATCGCGACGGCCTGGCCCCCGACGCGGCCGAGATCGCGGCTCGGCGAAACCGGTTCTTCACGCCCTATCACGACGCCCTGACGGGCGAGATCACCCGACTGCGCCAACGCCATGAGCGCGTGGTGCTGTACGAGGCCCATTCGATCCGCTCGGTCGTGCCGCGCCTTTTCGAGGGCCAGCTGCCGCAGTTCAATCTCGGCGACAACGACGGCGCTTCCTGCGATCGGGCCCTGACGGCGGCGGTCGAGGCGGCCTGCGACGCTTCAAGCCTGACCCGCGTGACCAACGGCCGCTTCAAGGGCGGCTGGACCACGCGTCGCTATGGCCGGCCGCTGGACGGCGTCCACGCCCTCCAGATGGAGCTGGCCTGCCGCGGCTACATGGACGACCCCGTCGAAGCGCCAACGCCCGAAACCTGGCCCGCCCCCTACCGTCCTGATCAGGCCGCGCCGATGCGCGCGATGCTGGGCGAGGTGCTGAAAGCCTGCCTCCAGTTCGCTTCTTCTCCTCCCCCGCCTGCGGGGGAGGGGGACCACGAAGTGGTGGAGGGGGCGTCCGCCGCCCCTGCCGCCCCCTCCGTCACGTCGCGTATCCGCGCCGCGCCACCTCCCCCGTTTCACGGGTGAGGAGAAAGGACTCCATGACCCGCCGCGACAACTCCCGCGTCATCCGCGCCGCCACCGGCCCCGAGCTCTCCGCCAAGTCCTGGCTGACCGAGGCGCCGCTGCGGATGCTGATGAACAACCTGCATCCCGACGTCGCCGAGCGGCCCGAGGAGCTGGTGGTCTATGGCGGCATCGGCCGGGCGGCGCGGGATTGGGAGAGCTTCGACAGGATCGTCGAGACCCTGCGGCGGCTGGGGGATGACGAGACCCTGCTGGTCCAGTCCGGCAAGCCGGTCGGCGTGTTCCGCACCCACGCCGACGCGCCCCGGGTGCTGATCGCCAACTCCAACCTGGTGCCGCGCTGGGCGACCTGGGAGCATTTCAACGAACTGGATCGCAAGGGCCTGGCCATGTACGGCCAGATGACCGCCGGCTCGTGGATCTATATCGGCGCCCAGGGCATCGTTCAGGGCACCTATGAGACCTTCGTCGAGATGGGCCGGCAGCATCATGGCGGCGACCTGTCGGGCAAGTGGTTGCTGACGGCGGGCCTGGGCGGCATGGGCGGGGCCCAGCCCCTGGCGGCGGTGATGGCCGGCGCCTCGTGCCTGGCCATCGAGTGCCAGCCGTCGCGGATCGAGATGCGCCTGCGCACGGGCTATCTGGACCGCTCGACCGACAGCCTCGACGAGGCCCTGGCCTGGATCACGCACGCCAAGACCCCGATCTCGGTCGGCCTGTTGGGCAACGCCGCCGAACTGCTGCCGGAGATGTTCGCGCGCGGCGTCCGCCCCGACCTCTTGACCGACCAGACCAGCGCCCACGACCCGATCAACGGCTACCTGCCGGCCGGCTGGACGCTGGACCAGTGGGCCGCCGCCAAGGCGCGTGATCCCGAGAGCGTCAACCGCGCCGCCCGAGCCTCGATGGCGGTGCACGTCCAGGCCATGCTCGACTTCCAGGCCGCCGGCGTGCCGACCGTCGACTATGGCAACAACATCCGCCAGATGGCGCTGGAGGAAGGCGTGGCCCACGCCTTCGACTTCCCCGGCTTCGTGCCGGCCTATATCCGCCCGCTGTTCTGCCGAGGGATCGGCCCGTTCCGCTGGGCGGCGCTGTCGGGGGATCCCGAGGACATCCGCAAGACCGACGCCAAGGTCAAGGAACTGATCCCGGACAATCCGCACCTGCACAACTGGCTCGACATGGCCGCCGAGAGGATCAAGTTCCAGGGTCTGCCCGCGCGCATCTGCTGGGTCGGCCTGGGCGATCGCCACCGTCTGGGCCTGGCCTTCAACGAAATGGTCGCCAGCGGCGAGCTGAAGGCCCCGGTCGTCATCGGTCGCGACCATCTGGACTCGGGCTCGGTCGCCTCGCCCAACCGCGAGACCGAGGCCATGCGCGACGGGTCGGACGCGGTGTCGGACTGGCCGCTGCTGAACGCCCTGCTCAACACCGCCTCGGGCGCCACCTGGGTGTCGCTGCATCATGGCGGCGGGGTGGGCATGGGCTTCTCGCAGCACGCGGGGATGGTGATCGTCGCCGACGGGACCGAGGCGGCGGCCAAGCGGTTGGCGCGCGTGCTGTGGAACGACCCGGCCAGCGGGGTCATGCGCCACGCCGACGCCGGCTACGACATCGCCGTCGACTGCGCCCGGGACAAGGGCCTGGACCTGCCGGGAATCCTCTAGGCGCAACGCACCCATCCTCAGGGATAGGTCGGCTAAACCTAAGCGGCGCCGCCACGTCCTCTTGGATGATGGGTTCGCCGCCGGGCGGTCCGTATCGTCAATCATCGAACAACGGTCTTGGACCGAACCGGTGGAGACGACGACATGACCTATCAGCCCGTCAGCCTTGCCTTTGCCTCGCCCGCCTATCGCGGCGCCACGCCGGTTCCGCCCGCCATGCTGGCCGACCTGCTCGACCAGGCTCAGCGCACGCTGGACCATGATCTGGACGCCGCCCGCGACGCCATCGCCCAGCTCTCGGCCCTGCTGGGCGGGATGGAGAGCGGCGAGCCGGCGCCCGCCGCCGATCGCCGTCGGCCCGCCCCGCGCGGCGCCGGTCTGGCCCCCTGGCGCGTCAAGCGGCTGGAGAGCTTCATCGAGGACAACCTCGACCAGACCATCACCATCGAGAGCCTGGCCCAGCTGGCCCGCCTCAGCTGCGGCCATCTGAGCCGCGCCTTCAAGGACACCTTCGGCGCCTCGCCCCACGCCCATGTGATGGGCCGCCGGGTCGAACGGGCCAAGGGGCTGATGCTGCGCACCAGCGATCCGCTGAGCCACATCGCCATCGCCTGCGGCTTCGCCGACCAGGCCCACTTCTCGCGCCTGTTCCGCCAGGTGGTCGGCGCCACGCCCAACAGCTGGCGTCGCGCCCACTGGGTCGAGGCGGCCTAGCGCTCCAGCATCCGGGCCGCCTGCGCGGGGCTCAGCTTGTCGGCGTCCCGGTCGATCGCATAGTTGGCCGCCTGCATCCGCTTGACGTCGATCGAGCCGGCCAGCGACGCCAGGGCTCCGGTCAGGCGCTTGTCGCCGGCCCGCCTGGGCGAGACCAGGATCACCGCGTCATAGGGCGGCAGCGCGCCCTTGGGATCGCCGAGCAGCACCAGGTCGTCGGCCGCGATCCGCCCGTCGCTGGAGAAGGCCGAGATCACGTCGGCCTCGCCCGAGCCCAGGGCGCGGTACATGAAGGTGGGCTGGAACTGGCGCTTGGCCTTGAAGCGCAGGCCATAGGCGCTCTCGACGCTCTTCCATTCGGGACGGGAGAAGAACTCCAGGTCGCCGCCCATGGTCAGGCCCGAGCCCTTGGCGGCCAGGTCGGCCAGGGTCTTGATCCCCAGGCGCTCGGCCGTGTCGCGGCGCATGGCCAGGGCGTAGGCGTTCTCGAAGCCCAGCGGCGCCAGCAGCACGACGCCGTCGCGCTGCTTGAGGCCCGTGCGCAGCTGGTCCAGCACCGCCTGGCGACCGGGATTGTCCTTGCGGCTCAGGACATTGGCCCAGAGGGTGCCGGAGTAGTCGACATAGGCGTCGATCTCGCCGGCCGCGAGGGCGCGATAGGCCACCGCCGAGCCCAGGTTGATCTTGCGCTCGACCCGCGCGCCCTTGGCTTCGAGCTTGCCGGCCATCAGCTCGGCCAGGACATACTGCTCGGAGAAGTTCTTGGCCCCGATGACGTAGCTGGGCTGGCCGCGGCTCACGGCATTACCAGCCAGGGGCGCGAGCGCCGCGACCAGGCCGATGGCCAAGCCCGCCAGACCGGCGATCCACGGCCCGCGCTTGCGCTGGCCGACGCCGGTCTCGATCAGGCCCAGCAGTTGGTCGACGACCAGGGCCAGCACGGCCGAGGCCGCGCAGCCGACCAGCACCGCCACCCAGTCCTCGGTCTGCAGGCCGGAAAAGATGTAGTCGCCCAGCGAGGTCTGGCCGACGGGCGTGGAGAGCGTCGCCGCGCCGATGGTCCAGACGGCCGCCGTCCGCACCCCGGCCATGATCACCGGCGCGGCCAGCGGCAGCTCGATGCGCCACAGCCGTTGGCCGTCGGTCATGCCCACGCCGCGCGCCGCCTCGACCACGGCGGGGTCGACCCCGGTCAGGCCGGCGGCCGTGTTCCGCAGGATCGGCAGCATCGAATAGAGGGTCAGGGCCAGCAGAGACGGCAGGAAGCCCAGGGCCGAAAAGCCATGGCCGAAGAGCTTCAGGCTCAGGCCCGAAAGCAGCAAGAGCAGCGGATAGAACAGCGCCAGCAGGGCCAGGCTCGGGATGGTCTGCACCAGCCCCGCCAGCGACAGCGACACCCAGCGCAGGCGCGGCCTCCGCGCCGCCAGGACGCCCAGCGGCAAGGCGATCAGCAAGCCCAGCGCCAGGGCTGAAGCCGAGAGAGCGACGTGCCAGCCCAGTCGCTCGGGCAGCAGGGCCAGGGCCTGGTTCAGGCGATCATCCATGAGCCAGCGCCGCCAGTTTCTCGGCCTGTCGGCGCGGGGCGGCGATCAGGTCGGCGACTCGGGCGTCGGCATGACCGGCCATCAGGGCGGCGGGGGCACCGTCGGCGATGATAGTGCCGCCGGCCATCACCACGACGCGGTCGGCCAGCAGCAGGGCCTCGCCGACATCGTGGGTGACCATCACCGTGGTCAGGCCCAGGGTCTCGTGCAGGCGACGCACGTCCTCGGCCAGGGCCACGCGGGTCACCGGGTCGAGGGCGCCGAAGGGCTCGTCCATCAGCAGGATCGAGGGCTCGGCCGCCAGGGCCCGGGCCACGCCGACCCGCTGGCGCTGGCCGCCGGACAGGGCCGCCGGCAGACGCGCGGCGACGTCGCGCGGCAAGTCGACGAGGTCCAGCAGGGTCTCGACCCGCGCGGCGATCTTCTGCGCGGGCCAATCCAGCAGGCTGGGCGTGACGCCGATGTTCTGGGCCACGGTCAGGTGCGGGAACAGGCCCACTTCCTGGAAGACATAGCCAATGCGTCGCCGCAGGGCCGGGCCCGGCTGGCCGGCGACGTCGGCGCCATCGATCAGCACCCGCCCCGTGGTCGAGACGATCAGGGCGTTGATGGTCTTCAGCAAGGTGGTCTTACCCGCGCCCGATCCGCCCACCAGGGCCACGAACTGGCCCTTGGCGATCGACAGGCTGGCGGCCTCCAGGACCGTCGCGCCCGCATAGGTCTTGCCGACCCCGTCGAGCAGAATGGCGGGCGGTGGGAGGCTGGTCATGCGGTCTCCGGCGAGCGTCCGCCACCCTCGCCCAGATCGGCGGCGACGGAAAGCTCGGGTGCGACAAGGCGGCGCGCGGCGAATGTCGCAGTGGTCCGGAACCGACTCAATCTCGATCCTGTTCACAGTTAACGGAGACTGCCTGATGACTACGCTCGAACGGTCCGCCCCATTTGACGCTCGCGGCAAGCGCGCCCCGCGCCAATGGCCCCTGGGTCTGGCGGTGTTCGCGATGACCGTGGCCAACGCCGCGCTGTGGGGCGGCATCTACGCCATCTGCCACGGCTTGGTGGTGCTGGATCAGCGGTTCTTCGCCGGGCTCTAGCCTAGCGCCGGCATCGATCCGTGCTGAACACGAACACAAGACCGGCGAGCCCTCCGCCCAGCAGGTAAAGCGCGGTCGGCAAAAGGTCGAAGCGACTTCCCGTCAGGGCGGCCGCGAAGCCTCGCGAAAAGGCCAGGGGCACGAAGGCGACCGTCAAGGCGATGGCGGCCGCGCCCCAGCCCGCTCCGGCCCCATAGCGCGCGATCGACCGCGCTGAGATCAGGCGCTCCAGACCCAGGAAGCCGACCAGCAACAGGCCGCCGATGGCGAGCTTGACCACGGGCCCGACGTCGTCGGCCACCTTCCAGGCGGTGGCGGGCAACCTGTCGAGCCCCGTCCCCATCACGGCGGCGGCCGGCGAGACGCCCAGATAGGCGAACGCCAGGCTGGGCAGGAAGATCGCCACGACCCAGGCGGCGATCCAGGCTGGAAAGAAACACTTGAACGTCGTCATCCGGCCTCTCCCGCACACGGCCAATGTCAGCCGGGATCAGCGCGGGACGCAAGCGGCCTAGGCGCGGGCCGCCTTGGCGCCGATCTTCCCCAGCCCCTCGACCGCCGCCCGGAAGGCCTCGCCCCGAGCTTCGAAGTCCGCGAACTGGTCGAACGAGGCGCAGGCCGGCGACAGCAGGACGATGGCGTCCTCGCCGCTGTCCATCGCGTCGGAGAAGGCGGCCGCCGTCGCCATCTCGATATTGCCGCACTGGCGCACCGGGGCCTTGCCCTCCAGCGTCTCGCCGAAGGCCTCGGCCGCCTCGCCGATCAGATAGGCCTTGGCCACGCGCGGGAAGAGGTCGGCCAGGTCGGTGATGCCGCCGGCCTTGGGCACGCCGCCGGCGATCCAGTAGAACTTGGGATAGCTGCTCATCGCCTGGCGCGCGGCGTCGGCGTTGGTGGCCTTGCTGTCGTTGACGAAGCGCACGCGGCCGATCTTGCCGACGGTCTCCATCCGGTGGGCCAGGCCCGGGAAGGTCATCAGGCCCTCGACCGCATCGTGATGCGGGATGCCGATGGCGATGGCGGCGGCATAGGCGGCGCAGGCGTTCTGCCAGTTGTGGCGGCCCGGCAGGCTGCGGGCCCGCAGCAGGTCAGCCATCTCGGTCACCCGGTCGCCGGTGGCGTCGTAGAGCACGCCCTGCAGCGCATAGACGCCCCGGCCCATGGCCTTGCCGGCGCTGATCGGCCAGATGGTGCGGCGGTTGGCGGCCGTGATCTCGGTGCAGATCTGCTGGCACCACGGATCGTCGACGCCGATGATGGCGGTGTCGCCCTTGCCCTGGTTGAGGAAGATCCGGCGCTTGGCGGCGATATAGCCTTCCATGCTCCCGTGACGGTCCAGATGGTCGGGCGAAATGTTCAGCAGCACCGTGGCGTCGGCCTTCAGGCTGCTGGTCAGGTCCAGCTGGTAGGACGACAGCTCCAGCACGTAAACCGCGCCGCCGTGCATGTCGTCCAGGCCCAGCACGCCGCTGCCGATATTGCCGCCGACGCGGGTGTCGCGACCGGCGGAGGCGCACAGGTGGCCAATCAGGGCCGTGGTCGTCGACTTGCCGTTGGTGCCGGTGATGGCGATGATCTTGGGGCGCTTATGCGGCGGCGCCTCGTTGACCGTGCGCGCGAAGAGCTCGATGTCGCCCAGGATCTCGACCCCGGCGTCCTTGGCCATCTTCACCGTCCAGTGCGGCTGGGGATGGGTCAGAGGCACGCCGGGCGACAGCATCAGGGCGGCGAACTGGCTCCAGTCGGCCGAGCGCAGATCGACCACCTTGAGGCCCTCGGCCTCGGCCGCGTCGCGACCGCCGGGCTTCTCGTCCCAGACCGCGACCTGAGCCCCGCCGGCGACGAGAGCGCGCGCGGCCGTCAGGCCGGTCCGGCCCAGGCCGAACACGGCGACCGTCTTACCCTCGAATCCGCGGACGGGGATCATGTTCCGGCGTCTCCCTAGCGCAGCTTCAGCGTGGCGAGGCCGACGAAGGACAGCATCATCGCCACGATCCAGAAGCGGATCACGACGGTGGATTCAGCCCAGCCCAGCTTCTCGAAATGGTGGTGGATCGGCGCCATCAGGAAGACCCGCTTGCCGGTCTTCTTGAAGTAGGCGACCTGGATCATGACGCTCAGCGCCTCGGCCACGAACAGGCCGCCGACGATGCCCAGCACCAGCTCGTGCTTGGCGCAGACGGCGATCGCGCCCAGCGCGCCGCCGAGGGCCAGCGAGCCGGTGTCGCCCATGAAGATCTTGGCCGGCGGGGCGTTGTACCAGAGGAAGCCCATGCCCCCGCCGATGATGGCGCCGCACAGCACCGCCAGCTCGCCGACACCCGGCGCGAAGTGCAGGTTCAGATAGTCGGCGAAGCGGTAGTTGCCGACGAGGTAGGCGATCAGGCCGAAGGTCGAGGCGGCGAACATCACCGGCACGATGGCCAGGCCGTCCAGCCCGTCGGTCAGGTTCACGGCGTTGGAGAAGCCCGCGATCGTGACAGCCGCGAACACCACGTAGAACCAGCCCAGATTGATCACCAGCGCCTTGAAGATCGGGAAGACCACGCTGGTCTCCATGCCCGGGGTCATCGGCGACTTGGGCGCGAACAGGATCAGGATGACGGTGGCGATGATGGCCACGGCGAACTGCGCGACCAGCTTCTGAACGCTGGAGAGGCCGGCCGTGGTCTGCTTTGTGACCTTGGCGTAGTCGTCCATGAAGCCGAGGATCCCGTAGCTGCCGGTGATCAGCAGCACGACCCAGACGTGGATGTTGCGCAGGTCGGCCCACAGCAGGGCCCCGACGAACAGGCCGGCCAGGATCATGAAGCCGCCCATGGTGGGCGTGCCGGCCTTTTCGGTGACGTGGCGGGCGATGCCGTCGGTGCGGATCGGCTGGCCCTTGCCCTGCTTGGCCTTCATCCAGCGGATGAAGCGCGAGCCCATGGCCACCGCGACGATATAGGCCGTCAGCATGGCCATGCCGGTGCGGAAGGTCAGGTACTTGAGCAGGTTGAGCAGCGGCACGTGATCGTGCGCGCGCGCCAGCCATTCGTAGACGAAGTACAGCATCAGCCCTGTTCCCCAAGGTCGAGCGCGGCCAGGGCCCGGGCGACGACCCCGGCCTTGGAGCCGTTCGACCCCTTCACCATCACCACGTCGCCCGGCGCGATTTCCGCCGCCAACAGTGGCGTTAACTTTTCAGAAACTTCGGCGTAGCCGCCCCGCCGAGTCGGCGGAAGCGCCTCCCACAGCGATTTCATGTGGATGCCCGCCAGAAAGACGCGATCGACCTTGGCCGCGTCGAGCGGCTCCGCAAGCTCGGCGTGAAACCGCGCGCTGCCCTCGCCCAATTCGAGCATGTCGGTCAGCACCGCGATGCGCTTTCCGGCGACCTTCCGCGCGCCCAGCGTCTTCAGCGCCGCCTGCATCGAGACCGGATTGGCGTTGTAGCTCTCGTCGACCAGGGTGAAGGCGCCGCCCTCGATCCTGACAGTTTTCTCGGCGCCGCGGCCCTCGATCGGCTCGAAGGTCGCCAGGGCCTGCAGGGCGATCTCGCGCGAGACGCCCAGGGCTTCCAGCATCAGCAGCACGCACAGGCTGTTGGGGCCCCAGTGGACGCCGGTCTGCAGGATCGGGAAGCTGATCGCCTCGCCGCGCAGCACCGCCGAGACGGTCGCGCCGTCGGCGTGGACGTCGAAGCCGGTCAGCTGGGCGGTGACGCCCTCGTGCGAGCCGAAGCTCCAGATGCGCGCGCCGGCCTTCTCGGCCTCCTCGCTCAGAAGCGCGAACCAGGGATTGTCGGCGTTCAGCACCGCCACGCCCTCGGGCTCCAGGCCGGCGAAGATTTCGGCCTTGGCGCGGGCGACGCCCTCCTCGCCGTCGGCGAAATTCTCCAGGTGGACCGGGCCGACCGTGGTGATGGCCACCGCATGCGGGCGGATCATCCGCGACAGGGGCACGATCTCCTCGGCGTGGTTCATGCCCACCTCGAACACGGCGCGCTCGGTGTCGCGCGGCATGCGGGCCAGGGTCAGGGGTACGCCGATGTGGTTGTTGTACGACTTCACCGAGGCGTGGGCCTTGCCGGCCAGGCGCAGGCCGGCCTCGACGGCGCGGGTGACGCTGGTCTTGCCGACCGAGCCGGTCACCGCGCCGCGACGGGCCTGAGGCGCGCGCAGGCGAGCCGCCTCGCCCAGGCGTTCCAGGCCCCGGAAGGTGTCCTCGACCAGCACCGCCGGCACGGCGACGGGCTTGGAGACCAGGGCCCCGGCCGCGCCCTTGTCATTGGTCTGGACCACGAACTCGTGCCCGTCGCGCGCGCCCGTGAGCGCCACGAACAGGTCGCCGGCCTCGATGCTGCGGCTGTCGATCGACACGCCGGTGGCGGCGAAATTCTGGATCACCTTGCCGTCGGTGGCCTTGGAGATCTCCTGGGCGGTCCAGAGGGGCGTGATCTGGGAAGCGTCAGACATGGGCCATCTCCAGCGCGGCCAGGGTCTCGGCCACATCGTCGAACGGGTGGTTCACGCCGGCCACCAGCTGGCCCTGCTCGTGACCCTTGCCGGCCACCACCAGAACATCGCCTTCGGACAGCTGGGCGGCGGCGGCGCGGATGGCCGCCCTGCGGTCGCCGATCTCGGTGGCGCCGGGGGCGGCTTCCAGGATGGCGGCGCGGATCGAGCCGGGTTCTTCCGAGCGCGGGTTGTCGTCGGTGACGATGGCGACGTCGGCTAGGCGCGCGGCGATGGCGCCCATCAGGGGCCGCTTGCCGCGATCGCGATCGCCGCCCGCGCCGAACACCACGATCAGCTTGCCGGCCGTGTGCGGGCGCAGGGCTTCCAGGACGGTCTCCAGGCCGTCCGGGGTGTGGGCGTAGTCGACATAGGCCTCGCCGCCCCTCGATCCGCGTCCGACGCGCTGCAGCCTTCCGGCCGCGCCTTCCAGGCTCTCCAGGGCCTTCAGCACGGCGGCCGTGTCCTCGCCGGCGGCGATGCACAGACCGGCGGCGACCAGCACGTTGCTGGCCTGGAAGGCCCCGGCCAGCGGCAGTTGCACGGTGTGGGTCTGGCCGGCGGCCTCGACCGTCAGGGTCTGGCCGTGCGGCGTCAGGACACGCGAGACGAGCTTCAGCCCCTGCCCTTCGTCGCCGACCGAGAACACGCTCTGGCCCGAGGTCACCGCGCTGGCGGCGAAGATCGGAAAGGCGTCGCTGTCGCTGTTGAGGACGGCGGTCGTCCCCATCGGCAGCAGGGTGTCGAACAGGCGCAGCTTGGCGGCGCGATAGGCCTCCATCGAGCCGTGATAGTCCAGGTGGTCCTGGGTGAAGTTGGTGAAGCCGGCGGCGGTCAGCTTGACCCCGTCCAGGCGGCGCTGGTCGACGCCGTGCGACGAGGCCTCGACCGCCAGGTGGGTCACGCCCATGCCGGCCAGCCTGGCCATCATCTCGGCGACATCGGCGGCGTCAGGGGTGGTCAGGCCCGGCGGGGTCAGTTGCTGGTCCGCAGCGCCGGGGCCGCTGACCACGACGCCCAGGGTCCCCATGCTGGCGGCCTTGTGGCCCAGCTTGGCGAAGATCTGACGACAGAAGCCGGCCACCGAGGTCTTGCCGTTGGTGCCGGTGATCGCCACGCAAACCGCCGGCTGCGCGCCCCAGAAGGCGGCCGAGGCCAGGGCGTAGGCGCGGCGGGGATCCTCGACCTTCACGGTCGGGACCGAGAAGTCGTCCATGCCCACAGGACCCAGCACGGCGGCCGCGCCGGCGGCGATGGCGCCTGGCGCGAAGCTGGCGCCGTCGACCTTCGTGCCCGGCAGGGCCGCGAACAGCGTGCCCGGGCCGACCTTGCGGCTGTCGGCCGTCACACCGTTGATCACCGGGTCGGCGTCAAGCTCGCGCTGCAGAAGGGCGGAAAGCGTCTTGGTCACAGGCCAGTCCCGGGGTTGGCGGTCGTCGAGGAAGCGGTCGTCACGATCTCGGGCCGGCGATGCACGCCGAGGAACGGCGCGATGCGGGCGATCACCCGGCCGGCCGCCGGCGCGGCGACCCAGCCGCCGGTCGACTGGCCGCCCGAGCCCGGGCTGCCATGCGGCTCGTCCAGCAGGATCAGCACGAAGTAGCGGTCGGCCTCCACCCCGCCCTCGGTCGGGAAGGTCGAGGCGAAGGACGAGACCTGCTTCTGGTGGTTGTAGCCCTTGATCGTCGGATCGTACTTTTCGCCGGTGCCGGTCTTGCCGCCCACCGACAGGCCGGGCACGTCGGCCTTGCCGCCGCTGCCGCCCAGACCCGGCACGACGTTGGCGCGCATGATCTTCAGCATCTCGGCCGAGGTTTCCTCGCTCAGCACGCGCTGCCCCTCGGGGCGGACCCCGGGGGCCATCTTCTTGATGGTCAGGGGCAGGATCGTGCCGCCGTTCAACAGCGCGCCCATCGCCCGGGTCAGGGCCAGGGGGCTGACGTTCATGCCGTGGCCGAACGAGGTGGAGGCCACCGCGTCGACGTTCCAGACCTTGGGGGTCAGCGGATAGGCCGACTCCGCCAGCTCGATCTTGGCCGGCTTGGTCAGGCCCAGGCTGGCGAAGTACTGGCTCAGGCGCTGGCCGCCGATGGCTTCGGCCAGCTTGGCGGTGCCGATGTTGGACGAGACCTGGAACACCTCGATCAGGGTCAGGATCTTATGCTTGGCGTGGAAGTCGTGGATCGTCCGGTAGCCCAGCTTGAAGGGCTCGCGGGCGTCGAAGGTCGAGTTGGGCGTGGCCACGCCGGTGTCCAGGCCGATGGCCACGGTGAAGGCCTTGAAGGTCGAGCCCATCTCGTAGACCGAGGCCGCCGCGCGGTTCAGCTTCTGGTCGTCGGTGGCGTCGCCAGCCTTGTTGGGGTCGAAGTCGGGATAGCTGGCCAGGCCCAGGATTTCGCCGGTGTGGACGTTGGTGACGATGCCGACCGCGCCCTTGGGCTGGAACTCCAGCGCCGCCTTGCGCAGCTCGTCCTCCAGAGCGGCCTGCACCCGCACATCGATCGACAGGGTCGTGGGACCGCCTCCGCCGGCGGCGCCGCGGATCGGCTTGTCCAGGGCGCGCTCGGCGCCGGCCAGGCCCTTGCCGCCGCTGTCGACGAAGCCGATCAGGTGCGCGGCCGTAGCGCCCAGCGGATACATCCGCCGGCCCTGGTCCTCGAACGAGATGCCCGGCAGGCCCAGATTGAAGATGGCGTCCTTCTCGTCGGGGGTCAGGCCGCCGACCAGGAAGGTGCGGCGGTCGCCGAACACCACCTTGTCCAGGCGCTTGGCCGGAACCTGCGGCAGGGCGTGGCCCAGCGAACGGCGGGCCTCCTGTTTGTCCCAGACCTCGCGCGGATCGACATAGAGGGCGTAGTGGGTCAGGTCGACGGCCAGCAGGCGGCCGTCGCGGTCGACCAGATCGCCGCGCGCGCCCTCGGTCGAGGCCAGGAAGCCATTGCCCTTGCCGACATCGGAGAACAGGGCCGAGTAGCTGGCGCCCAGGCCCAGGCCGACGAAGCACAGACCGAAGAAGGCGCCCACGAAGAAGATGCGGATGCGGGTGTCGTCTTCGGGCTTGGCCGCGGCGCGAGAGCGCTCGAAGGCGTGCTCCAGGCGCCAGACGCGCTCGATCAGCCAGCGCCAGGCGCCGGGCTGAAAACCTTGCGGACCCAGGTTGGCGAGGCTCAATGCAGAACCTCCGGCTGGGGCGGCGCATCCGGTGTCGGCTCGGGCGCGTCGGAGGCCAGGTCCGAGGCCGCGACCGGCGCGGTCGGCAGCTGGACCGGCTTGGCGGGCTCGTGATGGCGCGCAACGTCGATCAGCGCGTCCTCGGTGACCTCGTGGCTGGCGGCGATCGGCTGGAGGCCCATGGCCACGGCCAGCTGCTCGATGCGGCGCGGCTGCTCCAGGAAGGCGACCTCGGCCTGAAGCAGGCGCGTGCGGGTCTTCTCGTCCTCGATCTGCGCCTCGATGCGGGTGATCTCGTTGCGCTCGCGGCCGGCCACGGTCTTGGCCAGGTAGACGCTGGTGACCAGGGTGAGCAGGATGCCCAGGCCGACCACCTCGACGACCCGGAAGCCGCGGACGCGGCGATTGAACAACTGGGACACGCTCATGCGGCGGCCTCCCACACGGGGGCCGTCGTGCGCACGGCGGCGCGCAGCTTCGATGAGCGGGCGCGCGGATTGGCGGCCAGCTCGGCCTCGCCCGGCGCGATGGCCTTGTTGGCGATCAGCTGGAAGCTGGCCGGCGCGCCGGCCTGGACCGGCGGCAGGTGGCGCGACCCGCCCGGCGTGCGCCCCGCCCGCTCGGCCAGGTAGTTCTTCACGATGCGGTCTTCCAGCGAATGGAAGGTCACCACCGCAAGGCGGCCGCCCGGCTTGAGGATGCGCTCGGCGGCCGCGAGGCCGGCTTCCAGCTCGCCCAACTCGTCATTGACCGCGATGCGCAGCCCCTGGAACGAGCGGGTGGCAGGATGGACCTTGGCGCCCTTGCGGCCGCCCAGGGCGCGCTCGATCACGTGGGCCAGGTCCAGCGTGCGCTCGAACTTCCGCTCCTCGCGACGGCGGACGATGAAGCTGGCGATGCGGCGCGAGGCGTGCTCCTCGCCATAGACATAGAGGATGCGGGCCAGCTCAACCTGGTCCAGCTCATTGACGAGGTCGGCGGCGGTCGGACCGGTGTCGGCCATCCGCATGTCCAGCGGGCCGTCGCGCATGAACGAAAAGCCGCGCTCGGCCTCGTCCAGCTGCATGGACGACACGCCGATATCCAGCACCACGCCGTCGACCGACTGCGGCTCGAAATGCTCGGCCATCCGCGAGAAGCGGTCCTGCACCAGGCGGAAGCGGTCGCCCGGCAGGCCTTCGGTGAAGCGCTGGACGGTCGGGTCGCGGTCGAAGCCGACCACGCTGGCGCCGGTCGCCAGGATCGCGCGGGTGTAGCCGCCCGCCCCGAAGGTGCCGTCGATGATGACGTCGCCCGGCTTGGCGGCCAGGGCCTCGACGACCTCGTCCAGCAGGACGGAGATATGCGGAGCCGCTTCGGTCATGCGCCGGCCAATCGCGCCGTGCGCTGCTGAACGCGCATCGCCGCCAGGCCCTCGCGGGCCAGCTCGCGCTGCGCCGCGCGATGGGCCTGGAAGGCCTCGCGCGACCAAATCTGAAAACGCTCGCCCATGCCGACGACGGTCACCCAATCACTAAGACCGAACATCTCGCACAGGTGGTCGGGAAGCGTAATGCGACCAGCTGTATCAAAGGAAAGCTTGGCCATGCCGCCCAGCACGCTGGTCTCCAGCGCGGTGCGGACCGGATCGCCGAACTCCAGCTCCTCGATCACGCCCAGGTAACGGTCGAACAAGGCTTTTCCGCCACCTTCCAGGCAATCGGCCTCGATCGAGGGAAAGCAGAACACGCCGTCGAAGGGACCCGAGACAGCGGCGCGGAAGTCCTGCGGCACAACGATGCGCCGCTTGCTGTCCACCTGCTTCTCGAACGTCGAGAGGAACACGCCCTACCCCTGCCAAGCCCCGGCCGGATCGCAAATTCCCAGTGCGTCCGACCCAACTGGGTTAACATGGGATGAATTGGGAAACAATGACACCAACGGCCGTTTCGCCGTGAAAACAAAGATGTCGCACCGGTTAACGACAGGCGGTCGCAAGCTATCAACAGAACATACACAGAACTATTAAGTGTTGAGGGCGCGCAAAGGCTTGCTCCGTAAAGGAACCCGCGTTCGACAAGCTGGGATTGGGCTGGGATTGGGGACACCCGCCACCTCCCCGCCACATTCAAGACGGGGAGAGACGGACCAGACGGTCTATAAGCCGGGTTCTGTGCCACCCTCGACCCGAAGGGCGAGAGCGCGACGATCATTCCTCTGGACCGCCCATTGCTGGACGGTTCTCGCGACCTACCCGAACCCTCTCAGCCAGTGACGGCCTATCCGACGCGAGGCCGGCGCGGGGTCCCTATTCGGTCTTGCTCCAGGCGGGGCTTGCCATGCCGTCCCTGTCGCCAGGTCCGCGGTGGGCTCTTACCCCACCCTTTCACCCTTCCCGCCCTCGAAAGGGAGGAGGTTTGCTTTCTGTGGCGCTATCCCTGGGATCGCTCCCGGCGGGCGTTACCCGCCGCCTTGTCACCGTGGAGCCCGGACTTTCCTCGACCCTCTTGCGAGGACCGCGACCGCCCGACCATCTGGTCCGAGCGGTTCAATGACGGCCAAAGGCCGGTGGGTCAAGCCGGGCTCTTGCGCCCGACCGACAACAGCAGCGCCAGCGGACGCGCGATCCAGAACGGCGTACCGACCGGAAAGAACTCATAAGGATGGCCCGGCGGCAGCCGCAGGCCGCGCAAGTGCGCTTCGCTGGCCTCAAGACGCGCGCGTCGGGGGCTGGGCGAGCTGGAGCGGGTCTGGAAGATTCGCTTCGGTGTCGTCGTCATCATTACCACGCCTCGATCCGCCCCCACGGCCAGACTAGTTCTGGTTGACGTCGAGAACATGACTCAATGGCGGCAGCTTGGCTTCCGCAATCGTCATACCTGTTAACCACATTTCGTGACTGGTTGCGACAAGGGCACAAAGGACGCCCGGCTGCTCGCCTCTTACGCGAGAGCCGAGTCCTGGCGCATCAGCGCGGCCAGCGGGTGATCGCCCAGACCGGCGGCCGCGCCTAGGCGGTCGGCGTCCTTCTTGTTCTGCGACAGCTTGAAGGTTCCCTCCAGGCGATCGACGTAAAGCCGCCCGCCGACGATGCCGCGCAGCAGCGCCTCGAACCTGCCCGCCGCCATCTTGTGGCGGGTCCAGGCGGGCTTGGGCGCCAGACGCGCCTCTTCCTGTTCGGACAGGCTGTCGAGCTGCTCAATCAGCTCGGCCTCGTCCAGCACGGCGACAGAGCCCTCGGCCTCGACCGAGAGGTAGTTCCAGGTCGGCACCTGGTCGGCGCTCTCGTACCAGTCGGGGCTGACATAGGCGTCGGGCCCCGTGGCCAGCAGCACGGCGCGGAAGCCCTGCACCAGGTGCGGAGCCAGGGTGTTGCCACGCGACAGGTGGAAGTCGACGACCAGCTCGTCGTGCATCTCGCGGACCACCGCCGGAGCCTGGGCCACCATCGGCCGACCACCGACGCTGGCGGCCAGGGTCATGAACGGGTGCTCGCGCAGGAAGGCGATCAGCCGCGCGCGATCCTCGACATGGAACGACCGGGCCGGATGCATCAGTCGCCGGCCCGCAGCAGGCCCACCAGCCGGGCGCGGGTCTCGCCGTCGGCGATGCCGTCGAAGCGGCTCTGCAGCCAGTGGCGCTGGAAGGCCGAGACCACCGTCGTGGTCCAGGCGTCGTACTTGCCCGAGGGGGCGCAGTCGTAGCCCAGGCGAGTCAGACCGGCCTGAAGCGCGAAGACGCCCGTGCCCTCTTCGCCCTCGCCCAACGGCGCGCCTGGCGACGGGGGCGGCTCGATCCACAGGCCGTGACCGCTTTCGGCCAGGCGCTTCCAGGGGAACAGCTCGCCCGGATCGATCTTGCGGGCGGGCGCAATGTCGGAATGGCCCAGGATGCGGCTGTCGGAGATCATCCAGCGCGAGCGCACGTCGGCCAGCAGGTTGATCACCGAGGCGATCTGGGCGTCGGGAAAGGCGCGATAGCCGAACTCGTGGCCGGGATTGACGATCTCGATGCCGATCGAGGCCGAGTTGATGTCCTTGACGCCCTTCCAGAACGCGGCCCCGGCGTGCCAGGCGCGGCGCTCTTCGGCCACCAGGCGGAAGATGCGGCCGTCTTCCTCGACGACATAGTGGGCCGAGACCTTGGCCTCGGGGTCGCGCAGGCGCTCGATGGCGCCCTCGCCCGTCTCCATGCCGGTATAGTGCAGGATCACGCAGTCGGGCACGGCCTTGCGGGCGTCGAAATTGGGCGACGGGGTCTCGATGAGGGACAGGGTCATTGGGATCGGTTCCTCATCAGAAGCAGCAGCGGCATGACCTGGTTCTTGCGCAGGGCGATGATCAGCACGCCGATCAGGGCCAGGGCCGCGCCGACGCCCATCTTCAGGTCGACATGGTCGTGGGTGACCAGCACGCCCAGACCGATGGTCATCAGCGGGGTCATCAGGGTGAGCGGCGCGATCAGATTGGCCTCGTAGCGCTGGATCAGGCCGTAATAGGCGGTGTGGGCGACCACCGAAACCACCAGGGCCGAAAACAGCACCGCCGCCACGAACGGCCAGCCGGCGTGGACGGCCAGGCCGAAACCGCCCGGCTCGCTAACGGCGCTCAGGCCGGCCAACGGCCAGACCGAGCAGAACCCGACCCAGGCCTGGAACTGCAGGGGTCTGACGCCCTCGACCTGTTTCATCATCACCGCGCCCAGCGAGCCGGCCAGGGCCGCCGCCGCGATCAGCCACAGGCCGGCCGACAGCTGCAGGCCATGCGGGCTCCACATCACCGTCACCGCCCCGGCCAGGGTCAGGGCGATGCCTAGACCGCGCTTCCAGCGGATGCGCTCGCCCAGCATCAGCATCGACAGGATGGTGGTGAAGGGCACGCCCAGCTGGATGATCACCGAGGCCGCCGACGGCGAGGCGGTCTTGAAACCCATGAACAGCAGGGCGAAGTTCCCCGCGCCCATCAGCAGCGCCACCGCCACGATCCGCCAGGTCGGGCGCGGCGCCGGCAGCAGCCAGGGCAAGGTCGCCAGGGCGACCAGCGCGAACCGCACCGACGCATAGAACAGCGGCGGCACGCCCCAGTGGGCGACCACGATCTTGGAGATGATGTTGTTGCCGGCCCAGACCAGGCAGATCAGGACCAGCACGCCGAAATCGCGCAGGGACATGGCCCCCCGCATACGCGTCTCGCGCCGCGTCGCCAATGAAAACCGACGCGGTGAGTCTGGAGCAGGTTGACGCTAGGTCTAAACGGTCGTTTGTTGGTGAACATTGATCAGATACACGAGATCCGGGACAGCCGGATCCGATCCTCTGGGGCGGAAACGGCATGGCGACACCTGAGCATTTCGACGTTCTGATCGTGGGCGCGGGCCTCTCGGGCATCGGCGCGGGCTACCACCTGCAGGCAAACTGTCCGGGCAAGACCTACGCGATCCTCGAGGGCCGCGAGGCCATCGGCGGCACCTGGGACCTGTTCCGCTATCCGGGCATCCGGTCGGACAGCGACATGTACACTCTGGGCTATTCGTTCAAGCCGTGGCGCGAGGCCAAGGCCATCGCAGACGGCCCGTCGATCCTGAAATACGTCCGCGAGACCGCCGCCGAGCACGGGATCGACCGACACATCCGCTACCGCCACCAAGTCAAACGCGCCAGCTGGTCCAGCGAAACCGTCGCCTGGACGGTCGAGGTGGAACGCGGCGAAACCGGCGAGACCGCAGCCTACACCTGCAATTTCCTCTACATGTGCGCCGGCTACTACAATTACGCGGCCGGCTATACGCCCGACTTTCCGGGCGTCGAAAGCTTCGGCGGCAAGCTGGTCCACCCCCAGCACTGGCCCGAAAACCTCGACTACGCGGGCAAGCGCGTGGTGGTGATCGGCAGCGGCGCCACCGCCGTGACCCTGGTGCCGGAAATGGCCCGCACCGCCGCCCACGTCACCATGCTGCAGCGCTCGCCGACCTATGTGGTCTCGCGCCCGGCCGAGGATCCCGTCGCCAACTGGCTGCGCGCCAAGCTGCCGGCCATGACCGCCTATGGGATCACCCGCTGGAAGAACGTGCTGCTGACGATGCTGTTCTTCAACATCGCCCGCAAGAAGCCCGAGAAGACCAAGGAGCGCCTGATCGGCCTGGTGCGCGAGCAGCTGGGCCCCGACTACGACGTCGAGACCCACTTCACGCCCCGCTACAATCCCTGGGATCAGCGCCTGTGCCTGGTGCCCGACGCCGACCTCTTCGCCGCGCTGAAGGCCGGCTCGGCCTCGGTGGTCACCGACCATATCGAGACCTTCACGCCGACGGGCCTGACGCTGAAGTCCGGCAAGACCCTGGACGCCGACATCGTCGTCACCGCCACGGGCCTGAACATGCAGCTGCTCAGCGGCATGGAGGTTGTGGTCGACGGCGTCGTCGCCGACCTCTCCCAGTCGATGAGCTACAAGGGCATGATGTTCAGCGACGTGCCGAACCTGGCCTCGGCGTTCGGCTACACCAACGCCTCGTGGACGCTGAAGGCCGACCTGACCAGCGAGTACGTCTGCAAGCTGCTCAACCACATGGACCGCAACGGCCTGGCCTATTGCGTGCCCCGCGTCGACGCGGCCGGCATGGAGATCGAGCCCTGGCTGGACTTCACCTCCGGCTACGTCCAGCGGGCCATGGAGAAGTTCCCCAAGCAGGGCAAGAAGAAGCCCTGGAAGGCCTATCAGAACTACGCCCTGGACCTGATGGCCCTGAAGCTGGGCCGCGTGGACGATGGCGCGATGACGTTCAGCCGCAAGAAGGACAAGGCGGCGGCCTGAAGCAGACCTTCCCGAGGCTGGCCTTCGTCAGGGCCTCGGCGCGGAAACGCCGGCCTCGGTCTGCACGACCGGCTGCAGCGAACCGTCAGCGTTGTAGCGCAGGCGCTCGACCGTCACCGCCCGACGCCCGATCGCGCCGTTCTGATCGCCGACCGCCAGCGCCGCGTTGTGCAGGAAGATGTACCACTCGCCTTTGAACTCGGCGATGCCCGGGTGGATGGTGAAGCTGTACTTGCCAGCCCCGGTCAGCTCTCCGCGATAGGTCCATGGACCGGTGATGGCCGGCGCAGTCGCGTAGGAAACGTGCTCGTCGCGCTGGGTGGAGCGGTCGAGCGAGGCGTAGGTCAGATAGTAGAGGCCGCCGCGCTTGTGCAGCCAGGGCCCCTCCTCGAAATGCGGAGGCGTGATCTCCGTGATCGGACCGTCGATCTCGATCATATTCGGCTTGAGCTTGGCGATATAGGCTTGGCGATTGCCCCAGGCGATCCAGGTCGTCCCGTCGTCGTCGGTGAAGACGGTGGGATCGATGTCCTCCCAGCTATGCGTCCCCTTGGGCGTCATCTCGTTGGTGATCAGGGCCGACCCGCGCGCGTCGACAAACGGCCCGGTCGGTCGGTCCGACACCGCCACGCCGATGGCCTTGCCGGGGTGCGTGGCGTCGTGCTCGACGGCGGCGTAGAAGTAGAACTTGCCGTTCTTCTGGATGGCTTGCGACGCCCAGGCGTCCTTCTTGGCCCACTTGAAGTCCGTCGCCTTCATGATCGGCGGATAGGCCGTCCAGGTCTTCATGTCCGTCGTGGAATAGACCAGCCACTCGCGCATGTTGAACATCTCGTCGCGCTGAGCCTCGTCGTGGCCGACATAGAGGAACAGGCGATCGCCGACGACCAGCGGGGCGGGATCCGCTGTGAACCTGTCTCGAAACAGGGGGTTCGACCCCGGCGCGACGCCCACGCCGTCGCTCGGCTCGGACGGTGAAGCGACGGACAACGTCGCGGCCAGCGCAAGCGCCATCCAACCCAAACCCATCGTCGTGCTCCTCCCAGAACGGCTGGAGATTTACTCAGACAAAACCGGTCGTCAATCGTTCGATCCGTTCGCGACGCTGTCCCGGCCAATACGGCGCTCACGGCCCCAGCGCTGCCTGTCGCCCAGACAACACGGCGTGAAACACGAATATGCGCTCTCCGATCGCTATTGCGAGAACGGTTTCGTTAGCGCTACCATTCCTCAGACATGAGACCCTTGATCGCAGGCCCGGACGGGCTCGCCCAACGCCTCATCGTCACGACAAGAAGAGCAAAAAGGGAGAAACGCCTTGAGACACCATGATCTCGCGTGGTCCGCACGCCCAAACCGGCGCCTTCGCGCCGGCCTCGCCGGCTTGACCCTGGCGCTCGCCCTGGCCAGCGGGGTCCAGGCGCAGAACGACAAGATGACGCCCATGGCCGTCCCGGCCCAGCCGAACGCGATCACGCTGGACACCGGAGCCCTGCCGGGCGCGACCTCGCCGGAGGCCTGGCACAGTCAGTACGGCAGCACCTTCGCCCGCAATGTCACGGTGGCGACGCTGACGCCCTTCCTGCCGGACCCGGCCAAGGCGACGGGCGCGGCGGTCATCGTCGCGCCCGGCGGCGGCTTTCGCACCCTGTCGATGGAGAACGAAGGCTGGAACGTCGCCCGGGCGCTGGCCGACAAGGGCGTGGCCGCCTTCGTGCTCAAATACCGGCTGAACCCGACGCCGCCGGACATGCCGGGCTTCGAGCGCTCGATGAACGAGCTGTTCTCGACCACCGCACAGCGGCCTCGACCCGATCCGCAGGCCGCGATCGCGGGCCTGGCTCCGCAGATCGCCGATGCGCGCGCGGCGTTCGCCCTGGTCCGAAAACGGTCGGCCGAATGGAAGGTCGATCCCGACCGCGTCGGCATGGTCGGCTTTTCCGCCGGCGCGATGCTGACCCTGGCCACGACCCTGTCGGGGGACGACGCCAAGCCCGCCTTCATCGGCCTGATCTACGGCCCGATCACGCCCGTGACCGTCCCCGCCGACGCCCCGCCGCTGTTCGTGGCCCTGGCCGCCGACGATCCCTTCTTCGCCAACAGCGGTTCGGGACTGATCGACAGCTGGCGGGCGGCCAAGCGCCCGGTCGAGTTCCACCTCTACGAACAGGGCGGGCATGGGTTCGGGATGTACCAGAAGACCACCACCAGCACCGGCTGGTTCGACGCCTATGTCCGATGGATCGGCATGCACGGGATGCTGAAGCCCAAGCCCTGATCCCGGTCGCGGCGGGGGAGGCTCCCCCTCACCTCCCCCGCCCGTCGATGAAGTCGATGACCTCGCCGGCGAACGCCTTGGGCCGCTCCAGGTACATCAGGTGGCCGCTGTCGGGGACGACCACGCGGCGGGCGCCGGGGATGGCGGCCTCCAGCGCCTTGGCTTGCTCCCGCACGTCCTTGATGTCGACCGCGCCGACCAGGATCAGGGTCGGGACGCGGATCTCGCCCAGGCGCGGCTTTGCGGCTCCCAGGGATCGCTCCTGCATGCCGGCGGCGACATTGCCGGGATGGGCGCGCAGCAGGTCGGCGACGCGCCTGCGCTCGGGCGCGGCGTTGCGGGTCAGGATGTAGGGGTCCTTCACGGCGCTGTTGACCGCGCCCAGCTTGAACAGGATGAGCAGTTTCAGGCTCCGGGCGATGAAGCCGTACGAGGCGTCGAAGCCGCTGATCCAGGGGCCGACCAGCACCAGCCGATCCACGGCCTCGGGATGGGCCAAGGCGAAATCGACCGCCACGCCGCTGCCCGACGACGAGCCGATCAGCGTCGCGTGCGGGATGTCGAGCGCCTTCATCAGGGCGGCCAGGTCGTGGGCGGGCTTGTAGGGCGCGATCGCCGGCGGCGAGGCGCCATAGCCGCGCCGGTTGTAGCGCACCACCCGGTAGCGCTGGCACAGCAGCGGCCAGATGTCGTCATAGGCGGCCGAGTGCAGGATGCCGTCGTGCAGCAGCACCACGGTCTGGCCGCCCGAGCCGCAGGTCTCGTAAACGATCTTGCCGCCGTCGACGTCGAGAGTCTTCTGGGCGGCGCTCGCGACGCCGACGCAGAGCAGCAGGCAGCCGCGACGGGCGTTGAAAATCTCATCGGAGGTCTCCGGGGTTGGGCGCCGTCAGCCGGCGCGTTTCAGCTCGTCGTCTTGCGCGTCGGGCGGTTGCTCGGCCTGGTATTCCAGGATGTCGCCGGGCTGGCAGCGCAGGTACGCGCAGATCGCTTCCAGGGTCTCGAACTTGACCCCTTTCACCTTGCCCGATTTCAGCAGGGACAGGTTGGCGTCGGTGATGCCGATGGCGCGGGCCAGCACGTTGGAGCGGACCTTGCGGCGGGCCAGCATGACGTCGAGGCGAAGGACGATGGGCATCAGACGAACGCCTCGCGGTCTTCCTCGATCTCGCGGCCGACCTGCATGACCTGGCCGATCACCAGCACCAGAAGGCCCAGCACGAAGGCCTGCAGGCTGGCCATGTGGGCCCAGCTCCTGTCGATCTCGTAGCCGGTGGCGGCCAGGGCCAGGTGGCACAGGAACGGCGAGACGGCGTAGGCGCACAGCCACAGGCCGATCCGCTTGAACCGCACGGCGACCGCGCGGGAGAACACCTCGCCATCGGCGTAGTGCCGGAAGAGGTCGCGCAAGCTCCAGAACAGCATCAGGATCGGCGCAGCCCGCACGATCCCGACCAGCACATAGACCAGGCGGTGGACTGGCGGCAGTGAGCTGAAGGCCACGGCGTTGGCCGGCGCGTCGCCGATGTAGCAGTTGTCGGGCCCGATCTTCACCAGGTCCCCGCGATAGAACAACATCGTCGCGATGGCCGTGACCAGGATGGCCGCCGACAGCGCGAACAGGCGGGTGAACAGGCCGGCGATCCAGCCGCTGCCGATCCGCACCCGGCGATGGGCGGCGCTCTCGGGCGGACGGGACGTTTCAACTGCACGACCGTGGCCATGGCGCTCCTTCATGACGCCAAGCTCAATTATAAAAAACTTTCTGTCAAACGATATGAATCTTGAGCCCGCATTGCAGAGCATCGGCGCAGCCGTGGAACCGCCATGACGCTGGAGAGCTAAGGCTCGGCTTACAGGGAGTTGCTATGACCGGAGCCACGATCAAGCGCGATTTGCGGACCGGCCGGTCGCTGTGGGCGGACAGCCCCGGCCTGGGCGTGCCCGTCCGGCCGCTGACGGCGGCAATCAGCGTCGACGTCGCCATCGTCGGGGCCGGAATCAGCGGCGCCTTCATGGCCCACGAACTGTCGAAGGACCGCTCGGTCGCGGTGCTGGACCGCCGCCCGCCCCTGATGGGATCGACCATGGCCTCCACCGCCCTGCTGCAGTGGGAGATCGACCTGCCGCTGACCACCCTGGCCAAGGCGATCGGCCCGGACAAGGCCAGGCGGGCCTACCTGCGATCGCGCTCGGCCGTAGACGCGCTGAAGCAGATCGTGGCCGAGGAGCGCATCGTCTGCGGCCTGAAGGACAAGGGCTCGCTCTACTTGGCCGGCGACGAACACGGCCATCGCGCCCTGGAAGCCGAGGCCGAGGCGCGTGCGGCGATCGGGCTGGACAGCGTCTATGTCGGTCCAAGCCAACTGCGCGAGCGGTTCGGGATCGATCGCACCGGGGCCATCGTCTCCAGCGGCTCGGCCAGCGGCGATCCGGCCCGGCTGGCCGCCGGCCTGCTGCGGCGAGCCCAGGCGCGGGGCGCGAAGGTCTGGTCGAAGGTCGAGGTGCTGCAAGCGCTCAGCGATCCGGACGGCGTGACCCTGCTCACCGACGCCGGCCACGCGGTGCGGGCCAAATCGGTGGTCTTTTGCTGCGGCTACGAATTCCCCAAGGGCGTGCCGACACCTGGCGCGCAGGTGATCTCGACCTGGGCCATGGCGTCCAAGCCGCGCCAGCGCTGCCCGGCCTGGCTGCGCGACACCCTGGTCTGGGAGGCCTCGGATCCGTACCTCTATTTCCGCATGGGCGGCGACGGACGGCTGATCGTCGGCGGCGAGGACGAGGCCTCTCCGGTCGCCCACGAGGACAAGGCCAAGCTGGAGCGCAAATGCCGGACCATCGCCGGCAAGCTGAAGGCGTTGTTGCCCGAGGTGGACTTCGAGATCGACTACGGCTGGGCCGGGGCGTTCGGATCGAGCGCCACGGGCCTGCCCAGCATCGGCCCCGTCCCGGGCATGGACCACACCTGGGCGGTGATGGGCTTCGGCGGCAACGGCATCACCTATTCGGTGATCGCCTCGCAGATCGTGGCGGCCCAGATCCGCGGCGAGGACGACCCCGACACCGACCTCTACCGCGCCTGAGACCGCTGGCGGCCCTCCCCCGAACGAGGAAGAGCCGCCCTCGGATCAGAAGTTGTAGCGCACGCCCAGCAGCACTTCGCGGCCGGTGTGGTGATAGGTCGTGGTCATGTTTTCCACGCCGTTGAACTGGTACTGATACTCGTCGGTGAGGTTCACGCCCTCGAGCGTCAGCTTGAAGTTCCGGTTCACCGTGTACTGCAGCGACGCGTCGATATTGAGCGTCGAGTTGGTGCCGTCATAGGCCGTGCCCGAGGCTGTCTCCGCGCCCGGCACCTTGGTGTAGTAGCGGTCGCGATAGGCGGCCGAGACGCGGGCGCTCCACCGGGCGTCCTCATAGTAGAAAGTGGCGTTGTAGGCGTTGCGCGACAGGCCGGTCAGGTCGGTCGTGGCGACCACCGCCCCGGTGCTGTCCAGGTAGTTCATCTCGGATTTGACGTAGGTGTAGTTCAGCAGCGCGCCGGTGTTGGCCAGGAGGCCGGGCAGGAACTTGAAGGCCTGCTGGTAATTGATCTCCACGCCCGTCAGCTTGCCGCCCTCGGTGTTGACCGGCCGGCTGAAGGTCCACAGCGTCGAGGCTGAGCAGCTGGTTGTCGTGCCGCAGGCGGCGGTGGCGACGCTGTCGGGCAGGCCATAGCTGTTGCCCGTGAAGGCGCGGCTCTCGCTCAGGGTCTGGACGAAGCTGCCGACGTCCTTGCGGAACACCGCCACGCCCAGCAGCGAGCCCGGCTGGAAGTACCATTCCAGCGACACGTCATAGGCGTTGGCCCGGAACGGATCGAGGTTGGGGTTGCCGACGCTGACCGTGCGGGTCGAGCCCGAGACGCTGACCGTCGCGCCCGGCGTCAGGCTGCCCAGGTCCGGCCGCGACATCACCTTGGCCGCGCCGAAGCGGACCAGGAAGTTGTCGCGCGGCTCGACCACCAGGTTCAACGACGGCAGGGTGTCCTCGTACGATCGCGAGGTCGACAGGGCCACCGGCGAGCCGCTGACATAGGTGTAGCCTGACGAGGTCTGGTCGGTCTTGACGTAGCGCACACCGACATTGCCGCGCACGGGCAGATCGAACAGCGTGGTCGAGAAGTCCGCCTGGACGTAACCGCCGCTGTCCTTTTCCTCGACGCCGCGGTTGTTGCCGAGTGCCGGCTGAGCGCCCAGTTTGAACGCACCGCCATAGGCGGTCTGGTCGTACAGATGCAGCAGGCTGGTGGCCTTCTCCAGGTCCGGCACCAGCACCGACACGCTGCCGATATTGACCACCTTGCTGTAGCTGGCGATCGACATCGCGGCGATGGCCGAGGGGATCACGCCTTCCTGGTTGGTGCTGGTGCCGACGGTGCGGCGCAGCTCGGTCGAGGCGAATTCGTATTTCTTCAGATCGACGCCGCCGTGCAACTTGAAGCCGTCGGCGAACGTGTAATGGGCGTTGGCCTGGGCGGTGTCATAGGTGTTGGTCGCCGTCTGCGGCCGCTCGCGGATCTGCGACAGGGTCCAACCCGAGGCGCTGGTCAGGTTGGCCGTGCCCCAGTTGAAGGTCGGGTTGGTGCTGTCGGTGTAATCGTAGCTGTAGCCGTCGACGTCGTTCTGGTCGAAGGTCAAGGTGGTCTGGACCGGGTTGGAGTGCTCCGACTCCGAGCTGCCGACCAGGGCGTCGACCTTGAACCTGTCGGTGAAGCTGTGCTCGGCGGTCAGCGAGCCTTGGGTGAACTTGGTGCGCAGCTTGTCGAAGCGGTCTTCGACCCGCAGGTCGACATTGTTGAACGTGCCCTTGGTGATGACGCCGTTGTTGATCGTCGCCGAGGTCACTTCCGTGCCGCCGATGCCGGTGGCGCCGCTGACGCTGAAGCCGACGGCCTCAACATACAACTCCTCGCGGGTCGAGCGCAGGTCGGCATAGAGGCCGTCGAACGAGACCAGGGTCTTGTCGGACGGCGCCCATTGCAGGGCCAGGGTCGCGCCGAACCGCTCGTTCTCGGACTTGTAGAGGTCGTAGCGCGGAATGCGCGGGTGATAGGCCGCGTTGATCTGGGCCAGGGTCAGGGCGCTGTCGGATTCAGAGCCGAAGCCGCCCTTGGCCCAGCGCACCGTGCTGTTGCCCTCTTCCACCAGCTTGCGCTTGGAATAGGCGAAGGAGAACAGCGCCCCGAAGGTGTCGTCCTTCCAGGTGTTGGAGATCATAAAGGCCGCGCGCGGGCTCGTCGTGCTGGCCAGGTCGTTGTAGCTGGCCTGGGCCGAGGCGGCCATGGCGAAGCCCTTGTAGTCGAACGGCCGGGCGGCGCGCAGATCGACCGTCGCGCCCAGCGAGCCCTCTTCCGTCGAGGCTTCCGCGGTCTTGCGCACGGTGATGCTGTTGAACAGGTCCGAGGCGAAGATGTTGAAGTCGAAGCTGCGGCCGCGATTGGTGCCGCCCGACGAGTCCGACCCGCCGGCCGTGGTCAGGGCCTCCATGCCGTTGATGCGCACGCGGGTGAACTGCGGACCCAGGCCCCGCACCGAGATCTGACGACCCTCGCCGCCGTCGCGGGCGATCGAGACGCCGGGGATGCGCTGGATGGATTCCGACAGGTTCAGGTCGGGGAACTTGCCGATGTCCTCGGCGAGGATGGAGTCGACGGCGGCGGCCTCTTCGCGCTTGGCGTTCAGGGCCTTGGCCAGGCTGGAGCGGAAGCCGGTGACGATCACCTCTTCCACGGCGGTGTCCTCGGCGGGCGCTTGTTGCGCCTGCGCGACGCCGGCGAAGCCGACGGCGACCAGCAGGGCCCCGGCCGAAACATGGGCCTTCAGCGCACGACGGCGCGACGATGACGTGAGCATGTCGGTTTCCCCTCAACATCGCCGGCTTGTTGGTGGCCGGCTTCAATTCGAGGCGCGACAGCTCGCGCCCTCTGAGGTCACGTCGCTAAATGACACCGGTGTCGCGAATGTTTGCAGACGTTGAGGCGGGCTTGCGAAACGTGTCGGGATTGTCGCGCGAAGCCTTGCCCCGCCTGGCTTCCGCTGGGGCGCCCTATCAGAAACGATAGCTTGCGACGTCCGCTCCGCGACCCGACTTTTCTGCGAGACAGGAGACCCGCCATGACCCAACCGTCCTCGTACCTGGGCTGGAAGATCGACTACGCCAATCCGCCGGGCGAGCCGGCCTATCTGCATCCTGGCTCGGTGCACTGGCGCGTCTACAAGAACCCCATCGCCCTGGCGATCGGCGGGGTGGCCGCCGTGCTGCTGGAGTTCGCCGACGCCCGCATCCGCTCGGGGGTCTGGGACCACTCCACCTACAAGGTCGACCCGATCGGCCGCTCCAAGCGCACCGGCATCGCCGCCATGGTCGGGGTCTATGGCCCGCAGAGCGCCGCCCGGCGGGTGATCCAGGGGGTGACCAACATGCACACCCGCGTCGTGGGCCAGACGCCGTCCGGCGAGGGCTACAAGGCGCTGGACGTCGAACTTCTGGACTGGGTCAGCGCCACCGCCGGCTATGGCTTCCTGAACGCCTATGACCGCTTCGTCTCGCCGGTCTCGGAGGCCGACAAGACCCGCTTCTACGCCGAGGCCGGTCCGATCGCCTCGTTGTACGGCGTACGCTATTCGCCGGGCTCGACCGCCGACTTCCTGGCGATGATGGACAAGCTGGCCCCGCGCTTCGAGCCGCATCCGATCGTCGGCGAGTTCCTGGACATCATCCAGTCGGGCAAGGCCGCGCCCAATGCGCCGAAGTTCCTGCACCGAGCGCTGGCGCGCGGTTCGGTGTCGCTGCTGCCGCCGATCGTGCGCGAAAAGCTGGCGCTCGGTCGCGAATACGACCTCTCGGCCTTCGACCGGTTCGCCCTGAAGGCCGCCGGCAAGCTGGCCGACCGCATCCCCGTGCCGAACTCGCCGCCCAGCCAGGCCAGCGTCCGCCTGGGCCTGCCGGCGGACTTCCTCTACCGCAAGCCGGCGGAGCAGCAGCGCCTGCTGGCGACCCTGTCGCCGAGGCCCGATGACGGAGCCCTGCCGCAGGCGTCCTAAGGCTGGTGGATCGCAATGGCTCCGCTTGCGTTCTAACCGCGCAATCTTAGCCGTTTGGAGCCCCGACCATGAACCGATCCCCCGCCCTTCTCGCCCTGACGCTGGCCCTGACCGTGGCGGGCCTGAGCGCCTGCGACCGGGAAGCGGGCCGCAAGCAGGAGACCGTGGGCAAGGTCGAGTCCGGCGTCGGCAAGGTGATCGGCGACAAGGACCTCAAGAGCGAAGGCAAGAAGGACAAGGTGGCCGGCAACGTCAAACAGGGCGAGCTGGGCGACGCCATCAAGGACGCCAAGAAGTAGGCGGCCAGCGCCGGACGCCCCCTCCGTCACGATGCGTATGCGTATTCGCATCGCGCCACCTCCCGTTGCACGGGTGAGGAGAAGATCGCGCCATTCCTCCTTCCCCTGTGAAGCGGGGGAGGTGGCGCGGCGCCGATAGGCGACGTGACGGAGGGGGCGTCCCGCGTCCCCGCCCTCACACCTCGTCGTCGAACCCCTCGTCCTCGTCGACCGGCTTGGCCACGGCCTTGGGCGTCTTGCGTTTGACGAAGCGCAGGGCCGTGTGGGTCTTGGAGAACGAGCAGACCTTCGTATCGGACAGGCCAAAGCCCCGCGCCGCGCTTAGCACGTCGGTGTCCTTCAGCGGCGCACCCTTGCCCTTCTGGGAGACGATCCAGATCGCGCCCTTCTCGGCCAGGCCGCCCATCAGGTCTTCCAGGCGGTCCAGATCGGCCAGGTCGTCGGCGGCCAGGAACAGGATGTCGATGTCCTCGTCGGCCTCGACAGGTTCGACCCGGGTCGACAGTTCGGCCAGGAAATCCTCATCGTCGACGCCGTCGATCACGATCGTCTGGCCGGCCTTGACGCCCAGCTTGTCCAGGCGACCCGGCGGATTGAGGATGGCGTGCAGCCACTTGTCGGCCTGGCCCGGCGGCAGCGAGAAGCGCGTGCCGTCGCTCAGCACGAGGTCGTCGCCCTCGACGCGAATGTCGCGCAGGGCGTGGCCCTGGTAGATGCCGCGATAGGCCCCGCGGAAGATCAGCTTGGGCGGCTCCCACAGCAGCTTGCCGTCGCTCTCGCCGTCTGACAGCTGGCCCCAGACGCCGCTCAGTTCCTTGCCCATCCTCAGGCTCCCTTGAACACCGGGGCGCGCTTTTCGAGGATCGCGTCGACGCCTTCCATGTGATCCTCGGTGTGGTGGGCGATGGCCTGGGCGGCCGCGCTCATTTCCATCAGCGTGTCGTAGCTGGCGGTCGTGCCGTGCTTGAGCAGGCTCTTGGCCATGCGCAGGGCGTGCGGCGGCTGCTGGGCGATCCGCGTGGCCAGGGCCAGGGCCTCGTCCATCAGGGCGTCGGCCGGCACGGCCTTGCTGATCAGGCCCCAGTCGGCGGCCTTCTGCGCGTCGATGACGTCGCCGGTGAACAGCAGCTCCGCCGCGCGGCTCATGCCGACAGTGCGCGGCATCAGCCAGGCGCCGCCGTCGCCGGGGATCAGACCCAGCTTCAGGAAGGTGACGCCGAACTTGGCGGTGTCGGCGCCGATGCGGATGTCGGTCATGCAGGCCACGTCGCAGCCCAGGCCGATGGCCGCGCCATTCACCGCCGCGATCGACGGGACTTCCAGGCCGTAGATGGCCCGGACGATGCGGTGGATGTTCTTGCGATAGCCGTCGCGGACCTTGACGCCGTTGCCGCCGAACGCGCCCTCGCGGGCCTTCATTGCCTTGACGTCGCCGCCGGCCGAGAAGGCCCGGCCCGCGCCCGTCAGGATCACGCAGCGGATGTCCTGGTCGTCGTTGATCGCCTCGCAGGCCGCCGCCACCTGGTCGCCGTCGCCCGGCGCGCCCAGGGCGTTCATGGCGTCCGGACGGTTCAGGGTGAGGATGGCGATGTGACCGCGCTTCTCGGTCAGGATCAGGTCTTGCGACATCGGGCGGGCGCTCCTGCGGGCTTGTTTTCCGCCTGCATAGCGCGGTTCGCCCCGTCACGTCGCCTGCCGTGGGCCCTCATCGACCTTCGGACGCGAAGATCGGCAGCGCATGGGCTCCCGCCATCCAGCAACAGGAGCCCATGCGCCTATCGACCTAGTCGCGACGAACCGCGCCTGAGGCCGAACCGTTGGTCGACACGGCCGCGCCGTCACGACTGACGTTGGCCGACGCGCCGGCCGATCCGGAAGCGTTGGACTTGCCCTTGCGGGTGGTGATCAAGCCGCCGCCGCCCGCGCCCGCGCCGGTCGAGACGCCCTGGTCGGAGATCGAACCCGATCCATAAGAGTTCAGGCTGGCGCTGCCGGCGGTGTCGGTCGCGGCGTCGGCGGCGCTGCGCGCGGTCGACGTGGTGCGGGCCTTGGCCCTGGACGCCCGGTGATAGACGTCGTCGGTCGTGCCTTGGACCCGCGATGTCGTCCCGCCGAGGTCCGGCGAGAGGCGGCCCCCGCCGCTGACCGTTCCACCGGCCGAGCCGGTGACGCCGCCGACCTGGCCGCCCAGGCTGCCGGTCAGGCCGCCGCCGCCGCCCAGCACCTGGGCGCTGGCCATCGACGCGGTCGCCAACAGGGCCGCGGCCGAGGTCGCGGACAGAAAAACGGAAAAGCCACGCATGATATCCTCCAGCTCTGCTTGCGCCGGTCGCGGCGCCGTCCTGGGGATCAAACGTCTGAAATCGCAGTTTTTTCCATGACCGTCGATTTTTCGGCGGCTCGCGTTTTGCGTGCAGGCGCGCAGATCACGAAAACGCGATTAGCGCGTCAGCTCGCCCACGCGTTGAAGTCATCGTGGGACGATAAAGAAGGCAGCGGCGAATGACCGTGCACACCAAGGCCCGCCATGTGCTGATTATCGAAGACGAGATTCTGATCGCCTTCGAAGTAGAGGCTCTCCTGGCCGAGCAGGGCTTTACGAGTTTTGACATTGCGGACTCTCCGCAAGACGCCCTCGCCTTGGCCCTTGCCCACAAGCCCGACCTGATCACCGCCGATTATCGGATCGTGGGCGGCACCGGCGTTGAGGCCGTCGAGGCCATCCATGACCGCCTGGGCGAGATCCCCGTGGTCTATGTGACCGGCAATTCCGATCTGCTGCTGGGCCGCAAGCCGCCGGTGGTCGGCAAGCCGATCTCGCCGGGTCGTCTGGCGGAGGCCTGCGCCAGGGCCTGCGCCTAGCCGCCGTCGACGTCTGGAATCACGGTCAAGTTGCGCCTAACCTGCGCGGGGCACAGGGAGGGACGATGACCACCATCACCACGCTCGAAGCGCTGGAGGCGATCTACGCGCCCGCGCCCGTCCCGGCCTCCACGGTCAAGGTGACCGACCACATCACGCCGGACTATCGGCGGCTGATCGAAGCCTCGCCCTTCGCCGCTCTGGCCACCATCGGCCCCGAAGGCCTGGACTGCAGCCCGCGAGGCGACAAGCCGGGCTTCGTCCGCGTCGCCGATCCCCGCACGCTGATCCTGCCCGACCGGCGGGGCAACAACCGCATCGACAGCCTGCGCAACGTGGTCCGCGACCCGCGCGTGGCGCTGCTGTTCCTGATCCCCGGCTCGGGCGCCACCTTCCGGGTCAATGGCCGGGCCGTGATCAGCGTCGATCCCGAGCTGCTGGACAGCTTCGTCATGGACGGCAAGGCGCCGCGCACGGCCTTGGTCATCACCGTCGACGAGGCCTATTTCCAGTGCGCGCGAGCCATCGTCCGCTCGGGGCTGTGGTCGACGGAGGCCCAGGTCGATCCGAGGTCCCTGCCCACGCCCGGCGCGATCCTGGCGAGCCTGTCGGCCGGCCAGGTGGGCGGCGAGGTCTATGACCGCGAGTGGCCCGAGCGGGCCGCCAAGACGATGTGGTGACGGGCGGGCGACGCAGGCCCGCAAACGAAAGCGGCCCCGGGGTCTCCCCCAGGGCCGCTCGAAAACACATAGGCCTCAAAACGTCGCTTAGTCGTCGCGGTGGACGCGTTCGCGGCGCTCGTGGCGCTCCTGGGCTTCCAGGCTGAGCGTCGCCGTGGGGCGGGCTTCCAGCCGGGCCAGGCCGATGGGTTCGCCGGTTTCCTCGCAATAGCCGTAGGAGCCGTCCTCGACGCGGCGCAGGGCCTGGTCGATCTTGGAGATCAGCTTCCGTTGGCGATCGCGGGTGCGCAGTTCAAGCGCCCGATCGGTTTCCGAGGACGCGCGATCGGCCAGATCGGCGTGGTTCTCGGTTTCCTTCTGGAGATGAGCGACCGTCTCGCGAGATTCGCGGAGGATCTCTTCTTTCCATTCCAGCAGCTTCTGCTTGAAATACTCAAGCTGCCGTTCGTTCATGAACTCTTCGCCCTCGGAAGGACGATAAGTCTTCGTATCGACTAGAACAGTGGCCGTTTGCATTAACGCCTCACGCCCCGATGAACTCAGCCCTCGACGGGCCGGGTGCTTATACCAAAACAATAGCCGCGTTCAATGAACCTCGCGTGAGCGGCGCGTTCACGCTCGCTCCACCCGCGATATCCGCCTCGGGCGCGGCCCGCGACATAGGTAGAAACGCGCGAAGCCCGCGCGCGCAACATGTTGATTTCGCTGAGGGCGATCGCCAGGACATCGTCCGTGGTCGTCGCCGCGCGCATCAGGCGCCCCGCGCCTGCTCGAGCTTGGCCTTTTCGACCGCCGCCCGGGTTTCGATCTCGTTGAGCACCCCGTCCAGCCGGGGGTCGTCCGTCGATTCGCGCTGCTCGCGGATGGCGCGGGTCAGCTTGTCGAGCGTGCCGGTCGAGACGTCGCCGTCCAGAAGGGCGATCTTCACCTCGCCCAGGATGTCGAGGATGTTGTCGGCCCGCTTGACCTGCTTGCGCCGGCGCTCCAGCGGGTCGCCGTTGGCCTGCAGGGCCAGCAGGGCGTCCAGAGAGCCGATGCCCGCCAGGCCGCCGACCGAGGCCGTGCTGGCCGCGCCGCTGGCCGCGTTCACCGAAGGCAGGGAAAAGCTGGAGCCGCTGCTCGAGGCCTTGGCCCGCGATGCGCCGCTCGCGCCTACGCCCCCCGTGCTCGAAACCTTCATGACAACGTTGCTCCAACGCTTCCAACTTGAGCGCGGCGGGCGCCGAACCGCTTACGCCTTCGGCCGCCACGCTTACGCACGGGCGAGTCACTTCCCTCACCGCCTCATCATAATCCTCCCGGCCGCTTGCGGTATGGTTAATGCCGGGCAGAATCTGCCGAAGGGCGCCGGCTGGCCTGCGTCATTCCGCACAATCCCTTACGACTCAAGCCTTTGAGATTGGCCCGCTTTTGGCAAGAGGCGGCGTGGGGACGTCTCCCCGCAGCAGGATTGCCATGTCGCGTTCACTTCTACGCACCGTTCTCGCCGTCGCCGTGACGGCCTGCGCCCTGATCTCGGGCCCGGCCTTCGCCAAATCGCGCATCAAGGACATCGTCTCGTTCGAGGGCGTGCGCGAGAACCAGCTGATCGGCTACGGCGTCGTCGTGGGCCTGAACGGCTCGGGCGACAGCCTGCGCAACGCGCCGATGACCAAGCAGAGCCTCGAGGCGATGCTGGAGCGGCAGGGCGTCAATGTCCGCGACGCCAACCTCAACACCAAGAACACAGCCACGGTCATGGTCACCGCCAACCTGCCGCCGTTCTCGGCCGCCGGTTCGAAGATCGACATCACCGTCTCCAGCCTGGGCGACGCCAAGAGCCTGCTGGGCGGCACCCTGCTGGTCACCAGCCTGCAAGGCGCGGACGGCCAGACCTATGCCGTGGCGCAAGGCACCGTCCAGACCGGTTCGGTCTCGGCCGGCGGCGCCTCGGGCAGTTCGATCACCAAGGGCGTGCCGACGGCCGGCCGCATCGCCAGCGGCGGCGTCATCGAACGCGAGACAGGCTTCCAGATGGTCAACATGGACATCATGCGCCTGACCCTGCGCAATCCCGACTTCACCACCTCGCGCCGCATCTCCGACGCCATCAACGGCAAGTTCCCCGGCTGCGCCCAGGCCCAGAACCCCACCGTCATCGCCACGCGCCCGCCCGCCGGCATGGACATGATCAGCTTCATGACCGCCATCGAGAACCTGGAAGTCGAGCCCGACGGCCCGGCCAAGGTGGTGATCGACGAAGTGGCCGGCGTCATCGTCATGGGCGACGACGTCCGCATCAGCCAGGTGGCCATCGCCCAGGGCAACCTGACCATCTCGGTCCAGGAAACCCCGGCCGTCAGCCAGCCCGCCCCCTTCAGCCAGGGCCAGACCAAGGTCATCCCGCAATCGACCGTCAGCGTCGACGAGGAGAAGGGCAAGAAGCTGATCACCCTGGGCGGCGCCTCGTCGCTGAAGACCCTGATCGGCGGCCTCAACGCCCTGGGCGTCACGCCCCGCGACATGATCTCGATCCTGCAGGCCGTGAAGGCCGCCGGCGCCCTGCAAGCCGACATCGAGGTGATCGGATGAGCGCGCTTTCCGCCCTCGCGACGCAGGTCGACACCCTGGCCGGCGCCACGGCCTCTTCGGCCAAGGAACTGGCCAAGCGCGGCCAGATCAAGGAAACGGCCCAGAAGTTCGAGGCCTCGTTCCTGTCGGTGATGATGCAGTCGATGTTCGAGGGGGTGAAGACCTCCGAGCCGTTCGGCGGCGGCCAGGGCGAGGACATGTTCAAGTCCCTGCTGACCGAGGCCATGGCCAAGGAAGTCACCAAGTCCGGCGGCGTCGGCCTGGCCTCGACCGTCCAACATGAAATGCTCAAGCTTCAAGGGTTGAAGTAGCCATGGCCCTCGCCGCATCCGGTCCCGACGATCGCGTCGACCAGCTGGTCATCCTGACCGAGCGCCTGACCGACCTCATCGCCAAGGAGGCCACGGCCTTCGAGAACCGCCGTCCGCAGGACGCCGCCCAGTACGTCGAAGAGACGGCCCGGCTGGCCAATCTCTATCGCCACGAGTCCGCTCGCGTGCGCGCCAACATCGCCCTGATCTCCGGCGCCGATCCGGCCCTGCGCCAGCGCCTGATCCGCGCCACCGAGGCCTTCGACGCCGTGCTGGCCCGCCAGGCCCGCGCGCTGAACGCCGCCAAGACGGTCACCGAGGGCTTGGTGAAGGCTGTGGCCGAGGAAATCTCCAACCAGCGCGCGCCGGCGTCCGGCTATGGCAAGGGCGGCCAGATGAACAATCCGGTGTCCAGCGGCACCGCCATCACGCTGAACAAGAAGGCCTAGGCGGTCGCCGCGATCCAGCGGCCGACCAGCGCCTTGATCGCCGCCCCCCTGGCCTCGATCTCGGCCCCGTCCTTCAGGGCGATGACGCCCCGGTCGGGCGCCGGCCATTTGGCGAGCTTCGCCTCGTCGACGAATTTGAAGCCCTCGGCCTCCAGCGGCTTGGCGCCGCGATGGAGCACGATGCGATAGCCGCCCTTGGGGTTCAGCCCCAGGGTCACCCGGTCCCGGCCTTCATGGGCAAAGCTGGGCGCGTTCCACTTGATCTCTTCGACCAGCCTCGGATCGGCGTTCAGGACCAGCGTGCGCAGCGCGTCGACGTCGGCGCGAACGGCCGGGTCCAGCGCGGAGAGATAGACTTCGACGGAGATCATGGGGGAGCGTAACCCTTCTCCCACAAGGGGAGAAGGGCCAGCAATCTAGGCCGGAACGGCTTCGAGGAACGGGTAGTCGGTGTAGCCCTTCTCGTCCGGCCCATAGAAGGTCGCGGGATTCCAGGGGTTCAGCTCGGCGCCGATGCGCAGGCGCTTGGGCAGGTCGGGGTTGGAGATGAAGTCCTTGCCGAAGGCGACGGCGTCGAACGATCCGGCTTCCAAGGCCGCGTTGGCGGTCTCGGCCGTGAACTTCTCGTTGGCGATATAGACGCCGCCGAAGGCCTTTTTCAGATCCGCGCCCAGGCTGTCTTCGGCCTGGTATTCACGCGCGGCGATGAAGGCGATGCCGCGCTTGCCCAGCTCCGTGGCCACATAGCCGAAGGTGGCGGCCAGGTCGCTGTCGCCGATGTCGTGGCTATCGGCGCGCGGGGCCAGGTGGACGCCCACGCGGCCGGGACCGAACACCGAGATCGCCGCGTCCGTGGCTTCGAGCAAGAGGCGGGCGCGATTTTCGATCGGACCGCCGTACTCGTCGGTGCGCTGGTTCGTGCTGTCCTGCAGGAACTGGTCGAGCAGGTAGCCATTGGCGCCGTGCAACTCGACGCCGTCGAAGCCGGCGGCCTTGGCGTTTTCAGCGCCCTTGCGGAAGTCCTCGACCACGCCCTTGACCTCTTCGGTGGTCAGCGCGCGGGGAACGACATAGTCGCGCTCGGGACGCAGCAGGCTGACATGGCCCTTGGCGGCGATGGCGCTGGGGGCGACCGGAAGCTCGCCGTTCAGCAGACTGGGGTCGGAGATCCGGCCGACGTGCCAGATCTGCATAAAGATGCGGCCGCCTTCGGCGTGGACGGCGCGGGTGACCTGCTTCCAGCCCTCGACCTGCTCTTGCGACCAGATGCCCGGCACGCCGGCATAGCCGACGCCCTGCGGCGAGACGGGGGTGCCCTCGGTGATGATCAGGCCGGCGGTGGCGCGCTGGCGGTAGTACTCGGCCATCAACGCGTTGGGGATGGCGGTCGGACCGGCCCGCAGACGAGTCAGCGGCGCCATCACGACGCGGTTGGGCAGGTCCAGGTCGCCAAGGCGGATAGGGTCGAAAAGCGTGGGCATGAAGCAGCCGTCCTAGATGGGGTTCGCCGCCGAGCGGCGCGTGCACCCCATGTGGCGCCGCGCCGCAGCAAAACAACCGCCACAGCCTCGCAGTTCTCCTGATCGCCTGTCGGTCAAAATCTGCAACCGAGCCGGATACGGCGCTCGACTCCGACTGCGTCAAGGAAATCGGCGTCGTGGCTGACCGCCAGCAGCGCGCCGTCATAGCCGGACAGCGCCGCCTCGACGGCCTCGATCGAGGCGAGGTCCAGGTGGTTGGTCGGCTCGTCCAGGATCAGCAACTGCGGCGGCGCGGCCCCGCACAACACGCAGGCCAAGGCTGCGCGCAGTCGCTCGCCGCCGCTCAGCGTGCCGGCTGACTGATGGGCGGCGGCGTTGCGGAACAGGAACCGGGCCAGGGCGGCGTGGGCGTCATTGACGGTGGCCTCCGGGTTCAGCCGGCGAAAGTTCTCCAGGATCGTCTGGCCGTCGTCCAGCAAGGCCGCGCGCTGGTCGAGCAGGGCCGCCGGAACGCCGCGCCGGATCTCGCCCCGCGTCGGCGCCAGGTCGCCCGTCGCCAATCGGATCAACGTGGTCTTGCCCGCGCCGTTGGGGCCGATGGTGGCGACGCGTTCGGGCCCGATGATCTGGAACGAAAGGTCGGCGATCACCGGCGTCCCGTCCGGCCAGGCGAAGGACACGGCGTCGAAGTCCAGCACCGTCTTGCCGGCCGGCAGTTGCGAGGGCGGCAGGTCGAATGCCAGGGTCTTCAGCCGCTCGACCTTGGCTTCCGCCTGCGCCTTGGCGTCGGCCGCGTCGGCGGCCAGACGCTGGGCCAGCTTACCTTCGCGCGCGCCGCTGAGCTCGGCTCGCTCGGCCATCATGCCCAGCACGATCTTCGGCGTACCGCCCTTGGCCGCGAACTTGCGGCCGGCGGCGTCGCGGCGGTCCTTGCGCTCGCGGGCCTGCTGTGTTTCACGCGCCACGCGCCGGGTCTCGCGTTCGGCGTGGTCGAGGTCGCGTTCGGCGGCCTCGGCCTCCTGCGCCTTGCGCTCGACATAAAGGTCGTAGCCGCCGCCATAGGACCGCGCGCCCAGGTTCGACAGCTCGACGATGCGGTCCATGCCACGCAGCAGGCTCCGGTCGTGACTGACCACCACCGCGCCGCCCTTCCAGCGAGAGAGCACGCGGGCCACCAGCTCCCGCGCCTCGGCGTCGAGGTTGTTGGTCGGCTCGTCCAGCAGCAGCACGTCGGGCGCGGCGATCAGCAGGCGGGCCAGCGCCGCGCGGGTCGCCTGGCCGCCCGAGAGCGACCGTGATGGCCGCTCGGGATCCAGCTCCCCGAGCCCGACATCGGCCAAGGCCTGGGCGAGGCGGCCCGGCAGGTCCCAGTCGGCGTCGGAGAGGTCGGTCTCGTCGCCCTCCCCGCGCTCGATGCGGCTGAGGCGACCCCACGCGGCGGCGACGCCCAGCAGGGCGACAAGGCGGTCGTCGATCGACAGGTCAGGCGTTTGGTCGAGCACGGCGACCGTCCCCGCCCCCGCCACGCTTCCAGCGGCCGGCGCGCGTGTTCCGGCCAGGATGGCCAGCAGGCTGGACTTGCCCACGCCATTGCGCCCGACGAGGCCGATGCGTTCGGCCCCGATCGAGAGGGTCAGGTTTTCGAAGAGTCGGCGGCCGTCAGGCGTGGCGGCGGCGACGGAGTCCAGCGTGATGAAGGACATGGAAGCTCACGGTCAGGGGAACGGGAAGGACGAACAGGTCTTCCGTCGCGCTGATCATGGGAGCCTCCATCACGGGGTGAGGCGATGGATTTACGCCCGCGAGTTCAGGTTCGCAAGCTGGGCCGCGACCATCAGACTGTCGCGGCCGACGTCGGACGCCCCCTCCGTCACGATGCGTATTCGCATCGCGCCACCTCCCCCGTTTCACAGGGGAGGAGGAGTTCGGCGCGCTTCCTCCTCCCATGCGAAACGGGGGAGGTGGCGCGGCGCCGATAGGCGACGTGACGGAGGGGGCGTCTACGACCGGAGCCGAACCTAGTTCGGAACCATCGTCACCAGCACGTAGATGAGCGATCCGACCCCGCCGGCGAAGACCCAGAAGTCGCGTTCGGCCGAGCGAGGCTTGGGCCCCCTCGCGTCGCGAATGGCCTTGGCGCCCTTCTCTTCTTTTTCGGTCTTGGCGGGCTTGGCGGCCTTGCTCATCGGGCTCTCCGTTCGAGAGCATTGAAACAGCCAGATCTGAAAACCGCGCTTCCAAGCACGGTTAAGCCGCCTCAACCACGATCGCCGCAAGGTTTGCGCTGTCACGAAACCGTCCGACGATCGTAGCAAATCCGCCGAAGACCACCGTTATCCCCCGCCTCGACGCTGCGGTCGGTCGCGACGTCGAGGGGGATCTCATGACCATCATTTGGAAACTGCGCGTCGGCCTGCTGGCTACGACCGCGCTCTGCGCGTTCGGCGGCATCGCTCACGCCGCCGACCTGCCCGCGCCCGCCGCCGAAGCTGCGGTCGCCACCGCGCCGGCCGAGCCGGCCGACGCCGACAGCACCGCCGTCGACTCCGTCGTCGTCAGCCTGGCCAAGACCACCCGCTCGGCCGTCGCCCTGGGCGGCGACGAAATGCAGAAGCTGCTGCCCGGCGTGAACCCGCTGAAGGCCCTGCAGACCCTGCCCGGCGTCAACTACCAGACCGCCGATCCGTGGGGGAACAACGAGCAGAACATCACCCTGTACGTCCACGGCTTCTCCAGCCAGCAGCTGGGCTACACCTTGGACGGCGTGCCGCTGGGCGACCAGCAGTACGGCAACTACAACGGCCTCTCGCCGCAGCGCGCCGTGATCAGCGAGAACGTGTCGAAGGTCGTGTTCTCGGCCGGCACCGGCGATCTGGCCACCGCCTCGACCAGCAACCTGGGCGGCGCGATCGAGACCTTCACCAGCGACCCGCGCCCCGAGCACGGCTGGAACGTCCAGCAGACCCTGGGCAGCTATTCGGCCACCCGCACCTTCCTGCGTCTGGACACCGGCGAGTGGCGCGGCAACACGGCCTATATCAGCTACGTGCACCAGGACGCCCGCGCCTGGGACTTCCGCGGCCACCAGGGCGGCGACCAGGTCAACATCAAGTGGGTGCGCGAGAAGGAAGACGGCAAGCTGACGATCTTCGCCGACTATTCCGACAAGATCGAACCCAACGAGGACAGCATCGTCCACGTGGCCGGCGAGACCAGCGCGCCCTACACCCGCCCGTTCCTCTATCCCGACTATGACGCGGCGCTGTCGTACCTGAACGCCGCCGGCGCGCCGCCGGCCTCGGCGGGCAGCAACTTCCGCAACTATCACAGCGCCGCCCAGCGGATGGATGCGCTGGCCTACGTCAAGTACGACGCCAAGCTGAACGCCGACGTCACCTGGTCCAACCAGGTCTATTTCCACCATGACGAGGGCCGCGGCGTCGTGGCCGGTCCGATCAACCAGGCCGGCCTGCCCGCCCTGTTCGCGATCTACTATCCGGGCCAGGATCTGAGGACGATCTTCGGCGGCACCGGCTACGCCGTGCGCACCACCGAATACATGATCAATCGCGGCGGCCTGGTCTCGAACGTCGACTGGACCTTGGGCGACCACCACATCGGCTTCGGCGCCTGGTACGAGCACAACAATTCGGGGACCCAGCGCGCCTGGTACCCCTTCTCGGCCAGCTCGACCGACCTGACGCCCTACGATATCCCGACCAACAAGAACTTCACGCAGTACGCCAGCAACATCAACAATGACGTCGTCCAGCTGCACGTGCAGGACGAATGGCAGCTGCGTCCGAATCTGCGCCTGACGGGCGGCTTCAAGTCCAGCCTGCAGTTCGCCGAAGGCACGGTGCCGATCCAGCAGAAGAACCTGGCCACCAGCACCAACCCGACCCTGCTGCCCACCGGCAAGATCACCACCAAGGAATGGTTCCTGCCCCAGGTCGGCGGCGTCTGGGACGTGACCGACAGCGAGCAGGTGTTCGTCAACGTGCAGAAGAACCTGCGTCAGTTCGTGACCTATGGCGCCGGCGGCCTGTCGCCCTGGAGCCTGGGCAGCCAGGCGGCGTTCGACCTGTTCAAGAAGAACGTCAATCCCGAGACCGCCCTGACCTACGAACTGGGCCTGCGCAGCCATCGCGACCTCGCGCTGGGTCCGATCACGGGCGTCGAGGCCCAGGTGAGCCTCTATCACGTCGACTTCTCCGACCGCCTGCTGCAGATCAGCTCGACCCCGGTGATCTCGTCGCTGGTGGCCGGCGCGGCGATCCTGGCCAATGTCGGCAGCGTCAAGACCGACGGCGTCGACCTGGCCGCCACCGTCCACTTCGGCGACCATGTCTCGTTCTACGACGCGCTGTCGTACAACCGCTCGCAATATCAGGACAACTACACCACCGGCGCCGCCAACACCGTCGTGCGCACCGCCGGCAAGAACGTCCCGGGCAGCCCGGCCTGGCTGAACAAGTTCGTGGCCGCCGTGAACTTCGGCGACTTCGAAGGCCAGCTGGTCGGCGACTTCGTCGGCGAGCGCTACGCGACCTACACCAACGACCTGAAGGTCGACAGCTATTTCCAGCTGGGGCTGCAGGCCTCGTATCGCTTCCCGATCGTCGAACCGGTGCATGGGATCAAAGCGGCCAAGTTGAGCGTTAACGTCACGAACCTGAACGACGAGAAGGGTGTTTCCACGCTCGTCGTGGGGGCTGCGTCCGGGACCTACAACACGTTCCCGATCGCGCCGCGTCAGTACTTCGTGACTTTGTCTGCTTCGTTCTAATCCCCTTTTTCCACTCCCCTCCAACTTCAGGCCCCGGTGAAAACCGGGGCTTTTTCTTTGTCGTCAGAAGCAGGCGCCCTGGGACAACGGTACGCCGTCAGACACACCGGGGAAGTGCAGCGACGAGCCGCTGGTCGTATTGCCCGGCGTCCGCTTGGAGCGATAGGCGCGGCACCGCTCCTGGTGCGCGGCGTCGCGAGCGTAGCGGGAGGGCGGCGGCTTGGCCAAGGCGTCGCCGAAGCGCGCCCCCATCCGCTTTTCGGCTTCGCGCCAACCGCCGTAGCAGCGGTCCTTTTCCTCGTCGGTCATGTGCTCGTTGGAGAGGCCGGCGCAGGCGCGCCCGAACCGCCCCTTGTGGAACGGCCCGCCTTCGACCAGCTTCCAGCGCGCCAGGGCCTGGGCGCGGCGGGCGGGATCGACCCATGCCCCGCCATCGACGGCCCAGGCCGGATCGACGACTAGCGGCGGCGGCGTGGTCGGAAGGATCTCTGCAGGAACCCTCGTCGTGAAATCGGGTCTCGGCGGGCCACTTACCTTCGGCGGCGGGGCGGACTGTTGTGGTGCCCGGGGCGCGGCGGAAGTCCTGCGGCGAGCCTCCGGCCGCTCCAAGGACAGCGTCACGACCGGCGGATCCTCCGCCATCGGCGTTGGCCGCTCGAACAGGATCAGGCCGACCAGCAGCAGACCGTTGATCGCGATCCCGCCCGGCAAGGCGATCCACAGCCGCGTCCGCCTCGCCCGCCCCATCGCCTCGCCACCTCAGGTTAAGCACCACCCAAGGTCGCGTTTCGCTCGCGGTCTTTTCATGTCCGTGAAGTGTTCAAGCGGCGCCGTTCGGCAACGCGCCGGCCAGGTCTACTTGGCCTTGGGCTTGCCCTTGGCCATGACCCCGTCCGTCAGGACGTTGCAGAGCTTCATCTGGTCGACCAGGAAGGCCTTGTCCGCGTCGCTGGCCTTGTGGAATTTCGGGAGGATCGTCGAGGCGAACTTGTAGCGGGCGTCGACGACGCTCTTGCGCTCGACCTCGCCGCCGGCCTGCAGCACCTCGAATGCCTGCAGCAGCGACGGCGCGTAGAAGATGTTCGGCGGGATGAACAGCGGGCGATACAGGATGCGGCCGCTGCCGACGCCGGGGGCGATGATCGTGCCCGCCTCCAAGTCGGGATCCGACATCAGGAAGCTGGTCATGTCGCAGGCCGCCAAGGCGTCGGCCCAGTTGTCCAGGCGATTGATGTCGAGCGGATTCAGCACGTTCTCGGCCGCGTGGCCGGACGAGGCGAAGGCCAGCGCCGCGACGGCGGCCAGGCGGGCGAGGGATCGGCTAAGACGCATCATGGACGCAACCGTAGGGCTATCCGCGGCGATCACGCAACGGTGAAGCTTGAAGCCAGCGCCGCCGTCCTGCTGACACTTACTGTCAGTAGCTGGTCGTCCGGATCGACCGCGACATTTGTTCGCATCTTGTTCTTGTGTTAATTCCTGGTTCGAGCCCTACATATAGCCGTCGCGCTGCACCCTCCCGGCAGCGCCATGCGTTCCGGAAAACATGGCTGAACAACTGAATTTCATCCGCGTGCGCGGCGCCCGTGAGCATAATCTCAAGGACGTCAGCGTCGACATCCCGCGCGGCGAGCTGGTCGTGCTGACCGGCCTGTCGGGGTCGGGCAAGAGCTCCCTGGCGTTCGACACCATCTACGCCGAGGGCCAGCGTCGCTACGTCGAAAGCCTGTCGGCCTATGCCCGTCAGTTCCTGGAGCTGATGAGCAAGCCGGACGTCGACCTGATCGAGGGCCTGTCGCCCGCGATCTCGATCGAGCAGAAGACCACCAGCCGCAACCCGCGCTCGACCGTCGGCACGGTCACCGAGATTCACGACTACATGCGCCTGCTGTGGGCGCGGGTCGGGGTCCCCTATTCGCCGGCCACCGGCCTGCCGATCGAGAGCCAGACCATCAGCCAGATGGTCGACAAGATCACCGCCCTGCCCGAGGGCACGCGTCTCTACCTGCTGGCCCCCGTCGTTCGCGACCGCAAGGGCGAGTACAAGAAGGAGATCGCCGAGTGGCAGAAGGCCGGCTTCCAGCGGCTGAAGATCGACGGCGAGTTCTATCCGATCGAGGACGCCCCGGCCCTCGACAAGAAGTTCAAGCACGACATCGATGTGGTCGTGGACCGCGTGGTGACCAAGCCCGACATGGAGCAGCGCCTGGCCGACTCCATCGAGCAGGCCCTGCGCCTGGCCGACGGCCTGGCCGTGGCCGAATGGGCGACGATCGAGGAAGGCGAGAAAGAGCCCAAGCGGCTGTTGTTCTCGGAACGCTTCGCCTGTCCGGTCAGCGGCTTCACGATCGCCGAGATCGAGCCGCGCCTGTTCTCGTTCAACAATCCGGCGGGCGCCTGCCCGGCCTGTGACGGCCTGGGCGCCAAGCTGGCCTTCGACGCCGACCTGGTCATTCCCGACAAGGACAAGAGCCTGCACAAGGGCGCGGTCGCCCCGTGGGCCAAGGGTCCTTCGCCGCTCTACACCCAGACCCTGCAGGCCCTGGCCCGCCACTATGGCTTCTCGATGGACGATCCCTGGCACAAGCTGCCGGCCTCGGCCCGCGACATCGTCCTGCAAGGCTCCAAGGGCGAGAAGATCAAGTTCACCTACGACGACAACGCCCGCAAATACGAGGTCGCCAAGCCCTTCGAGGGCGTGCTGCCGAACCTGGAGCGCCGCTGGCGCGAGACTGACAGCTCATGGGTCCGCGAGGAACTGGGCCGCTACCAGTCCGACACCCCCTGCGAGGTCTGCCACGGCAAGCGCCTGAAGCCCGAGGCCCTGGCGGTGAAGATCGCCGGCATGGACATCTCGGCTGTCTCGATGCTGGCCATCCGTCCGGCCAAGGACTGGTTCGCCGGCCTGGAGGGCCAGCTCTCCGACAAGCAGATGGAGATCGCCCGGCGGATTCTGAAGGAGATCAACGACCGCCTGCGGTTCCTGGTCGATGTCGGTCTGGACTACCTCAATCTCTCGCGCGGCTCGGGCACCCTGTCGGGCGGCGAGAGCCAGCGCATCCGCCTGGCCAGTCAGATCGGCTCGGGCCTGACCGGCGTGCTCTATGTGCTGGACGAGCCGTCGATCGGCCTGCACCAGCGGGACAACACCCGCCTGCTGACCTCGCTGCAGGGCCTGCGCGACCTGGGCAACTCGGTGCTCGTCGTCGAGCACGACGAGGAGGCCATCCTGACCGCCGACTATGTCATCGACATGGGTCCGGCCGCCGGCGTGCATGGCGGCCAGATCATCGCCGAAGGCAAGCCGGCCGACATCATGGCCAACCCCAACAGCATCACGGGCCAGTACCTGACCGGCGTGCGCGAGATCGAGGTGCCCGAAGAGCGTCGCCCGATCAGCAAGAAAAAGATGCTGCGGGTGATCGGCGCCACCGGCAACAACCTCAAGAGCGTGACCGGCGAGATCCCGGTCGGCACCTTCACCTGCATCACCGGCGTCAGCGGCGGCGGCAAGTCGACCTTCACGATCGAGACCCTCTACAAGGCCGCCGCCCGTCGCCTGAACAACGCGTCGGACGCCCCCGCGAGCCACGAGCGGATCGAGGGTCTGGAGAACTTCGACAAGGTCATCGACATCGACCAGAGCCCGATCGGCCGCACCCCGCGCTCGAACCCGGCGACCTATACCGGCGCGTTCGGGCCGATCCGCGACTGGTTCGCCGGCCTGCCGGAGAGCAAGGCGCGCGGCTATGGCCCCGGCCGCTTCAGCTTCAACGTCAAGGGCGGCCGCTGCGAGGCCTGCCAGGGCGACGGCGTCATCAAGATCGAGATGCACTTCCTGCCCGACGTCTACGTCACCTGCGATATCTGCAAGGGCAAGCGCTACAACCGCGAGACCCTGGACGTGCTGTTCAAGGGCAAGACCATCGCCGACGTGCTCGATATGACTGTCGAGGAGGCGGCCGACTTCTTCAAGGCCGTGCCGCCGATCCGCGACAAGATGGAGACCCTCAAGCGGGTGGGCCTCAGCTACATCAAGGTGGGCCAGCAGGCGACGACGCTGTCGGGCGGCGAGGCCCAGCGGGTGAAGCTGTCCAAGGAGCTTTCCAAGCGCGCCACCGGCCGCACGCTCTACATCCTAGACGAGCCGACCACTGGCCTGCACTTCGAGGACACCAAGAAGCTGCTGGAAGTGCTCCACGAGCTGGTCGACCAGGGCAACACCGTGGTTGTCATCGAGCATAACCTGGACGTGGTGAAGACCGCCGACTGGCTGCTGGACTTCGGTCCTGAAGGCGGCGACGGCGGCGGCGAGATCGTCGCCGTGGGCTCGCCCCAGGACGTCGCCAAGGTCGAGGCGTCGTGGACGGGGCGGTATCTGAAAGACGTGCTCGACCGCCACGAGGAACGCCGCAAGGCGCGGGTGGCGGAGCTGAAGAAGAGCAAGAAGAGCGCCTAGGCGCGCTCTTCAAAGTCATCAAAACTTATCATCCCGGAAAGCGCGAAGCGCTTGTCCGGGACCCGGGGGCCGGCGCATCGCGTTTGCCCCTGGGTCCCGACTCTCCGCTTCGCTGCGGCCGGGATGACAAGCTTTTATTCGGTGGGAGAGAGAACCGGCTCGACCGCCCCGCCATCCCGAAGGATCTGGTAAACCGTCGGGGCCGGCGAGAAGATGATCAAGGTGGTCAGCACCGAGATCAGGCCGGCGAACACCGCCCGCACCATGCCGACCGGCGTGAAGAAGGCCTCCAGCGAAGTCATGTCCGGCTCGAACAGGCCGCCCAGGCCCGTGATGCCGCCGGCGACGATGGCGGCGACGGCCGCGACGATGGTCATGATCAGGAAGTAGACGATCACCCCCATCACCACCGCCAGCAGATAGGCGCCCAGCAGCGACCCGACATGGCCCTTGGTCATGGCCCAGGACTTGGTCACCGACACCTTGCCGGTGTCGAAGGTGATGGCCGAGGCGAACGACAGCCGCACGGCCACGAAGATCATCACGCAGCACACCGCCACGAAGGCGATCAGTCCGGTCACGGCCGCCAGCGGCCCGCCGACGGCGACGCCGATCCCGACCAGGATGGCCGAGACCAGGACCACGGCGAAATAGACGCCCAGCATCAGCAGGTTGACCAGGAACAGCATGCCGGCCTGGCGAAGCTCGTCCGCGCCCAGGCGCAGATAGGCCGAGCGGTTGTCGGAGGGCCGCAGCACCATCCGGTTCACCGCCGCCAGCATGACCGAATAGAGCGCCAGGCTGTAGACCAGCGACACTGCCATCAGCGGCGCCAGACCGCCCATCACGCCCAGCATCTCCTGGGGCGAGGCGTCGTCGGCGGCGCTGAGCGCCATGAACTCGGCCAGCTTGGGTCCGGCCAGCTGGATCGTCAGGGCCGTGGTGACCAGCGACAGCACGGTCATCAGCACGGCCCAGATCGCCACGGTCTTGGGATGCTCCCGGACCAGCCTGAAGCCGACGAAGGCGGCGTCTGAGGCGGAGAACTTGGACATGCGGCCCTCGAGTAGCGAAACGGAACGAGCCCTACGCCTAACAAGGTTCGGGGCGCTTCGACAGAGCGCCAGCGTGGAAATCGTTCCCTGAGCCCCCGGGCCGAAGAATGACGCTTGCGGTCCGCGCGACGCGACCTCTAACATCTGTTTGAAAAGCGGCCGTCAGCGTCGCGACCGGGAGAAAGATCGATGAAGCTCTATGGCGAAGCCAACCCCGCGCCCAATCCGCGCCGGGTGCGCATCTTCCTGGCCGAGAAGGGCGTCGACCTGCCGGAGATCAAGATCGGCATGCGCCAGGGCGGCCACAAGTCGCCGGAACACAAGGCCCGCAACAGCCTGGGCCAGGTCCCGACCCTGGAGCTCGACGACGGCACGATGATCAGCGAGAGCGTCTCGATCTGCCGCTATCTGGAAGGGCTGTATCCCGAGCCGCCGCTGTTCGGGACCACGCCGCTGGAGCAGGCGCAGATCGACATGTGGCTGCGCCGAGTGGAGTTCCAGCTGCTGATCCCCACCGGCATGTATTGGCGCCACGCCCATCCGCTGACCGCCGCCCTGCTGACCCAGTACAAGGACTTCGGCGAATCCAACCGCGAGACCGTGGCGCGGGCCCTGAAGTGGCTGGATCGCGAGCTGGCCGACGGCCGCGCCTTCATCGCCGGCGAGACCTATTCGATCGCCGACATCGTGGCCCAGACCACCATCGACTTCGCCGGTTTCATCGGCCTGGAGCCGCCCGAGGAGACGCCGCATCTGGCGGCGTGGCGCGAGCGGGTGGGGTCGCGGCCGAGCGCGGCCGCCTAGACCGTCTGGCTCGCCGACAGCTGGCGGAACGCCGCCGCCGGGCCGGCGGTGGCGATCACCGCCTGCAGGGTCAGGAAGATCGGGGCCAGCAGCAGGTTCGACAGCAGGGCCAGGATCACCCGCGGGTGGCTGCCCACCGCGCCGGTCTCCAGCCCTCCGGCGATCACCGCCCCGACGATGCTCGAGATCGTCGTGCCCAGGATCGACACGATCACGCATGAGATGATCAGCACCACGAACAGCGCCAGCAACCGCCAGAACTGGCCGTGGGTCAGCAGCCAGGCCGCGCGCGGGTCGATGTGGCCGGTCATGAAGGCGTAGGGCGCCAGCATCGACAGCCGCACCGCCACCCAGGTCGACAGGCCCAGCACGGTCAAGCCGCCCAGGAAGGCGAACCAGCCGCCGACCGGGGTCGCGCCGCCCAGCAAGGCCGTGCCCAGGGCGACCACGCCGCCTGGAATGATGGTGACCATCAGGGCGGCGGCCCAGGCGATCAACGACACCACGAACAGCCGGAACTCGTCGCGGCCCAGCCGCAGATAGGCCATGCGGCGCTCTTCGGGATGCAGCACCGCGCGCATGATCGCGCCCGCCAGGATCGCGCCCAGCACCAGGGCCAGCATGATCAGCAGCACCATCACCCCGCCCAGCTGGGACACCGTGTCGAGGATCTCGCGCGGGTCGGCCGAGGACGACTGGCGCTGGGTCAGGGCCAGACGGTCCTGCTCGTTCAGCACCATCTTGGCCAGCAGGCCCAGCAGCGGCAGCATGACCAGCGAGAACGCCGCCCAGCACAGCACCACCACGGGGTGACGGCGCATGATCCGGGGCCCTTCCAGGGCCGCGTCGAGAGGCGAAAGCAAGGTCATCAAAGCGGCGTCCCGTCCGGCGTCTGCCGGTGTCTGTAGACGTGAACCAGCGCGCCGGTCCAGACGGGCGCCAGATAGAGATAGAGAAAGGCCGCGCCGATCACGGCCAGCAGGCCATTGATCCCCGGTCCAGCCCAGCGTCCGACCAGGCCCGAGACCGCCAGCAGCGCCACGACCGGCGCGGCCAGGACCGCGGCGGAGGCCAGCACCTGCAAGGTCACGCCCTTGGTCAGCGGAAAGGCGCTCAACACCCGCACCTTGGCCTGGTCGACCGAGGCGGGCGCGGCCAGGGACAGGCGCGCGGCCAGCCAGACCAGCAGGCTGAAGCTCAGCAGCGGCGCGGCGCCGGCCACCGTCGCGCCAAGGCCCGTCCGGGACAGGGCGTCGCGCCAGGCGTCGGACGAGGTGGCGTCGAAGCCCGGCGCGGCGGCGCGGGCCACGCCCAGGGCCACGGCCCCGACCACCGTGGCCAGCACGGCCAGGACCACGAACAGCAGGAGCGCCGTGAGCGCCTGAGCGCTCAGCAGCCGCCACTCGTCCATGCCCCAGCGCAGGCCGGCCACGCCGCTCGCGCGACCGAAGGCGCGGCGGTAGAGCGCGCCCCAGGCGACGACGGCGGCGGCGATCTCGATCGGCAGGGCCAGGGCCGAGACGGGCGGCGGCAGGATGCGCGACAGGGCGCTGATCAGCACGGCGGCCAGCAGCGCCGCCCAGCAGGCGCGCACCGACGGGGCCAGGCCCGAAAGGCCCGCGCGGACGGTCGCGCCAATGGGCGTCAGGATCGCGACCGATCTGTCCGTCATCGCCAAGTCCCTCTCGCTCCCATCCGAGTCGCCTCGCCGGACATTACGACGCGAGACCCGCGCAAGCGACGCGTCGCACCCGGCGCGGGAGCGATTTCCGTCCGCCGTTGCGCGGGCGCCGCCCTGGCCTTTGGGTCAGGCCGGACGGGTGAGATCCTTGTAGGCCGCCGCCCACGGGGCGCAGAACACCGTGAACAGGCCCGAGGCCAGCAGGGTCCAGACCAGGCCGCCGGCGGCGAGCCACGGCCACAGCTTGCGCAGCAGGTCCAGCGGCGGCTGGGAGACGAACGCTTCGATGGATTGGGCGTCGTGCGCCCAGGACGGCGGACCGCCCGACGCGAAGAACGCCGCCAGCACCAGGCCGCAGACCAGCAGCTCCAGAACCAGGACGATCAGCACGGTCAGAACGCCGACGCCCAGCAAGCGGACACTTGCGCCGCGCGTCAGGCTCCAGGATTCGAACAGCCGGAACTGGCGATCAGCGAAGGTCATGGCCGCGGCCATCGACAGGCGCAGGGCGATCCAGATCAGGACGGCGGCCGCCGCGAAGCCCAGCGCGCACGCGGTAAGCACCGCGCCGGCCGCGCCCTGGCCGTCATGCCGACCCGCGACGCCGACGATGACCGCCGGAAACACCACCATCAGGGTGGCGATGACGACGACGATATAGGCCAGCACGCTTTCGACCAGGAACAGCAGGGTCAGCCAAAGCTCCTGGGCGCCCAGCCGCAGATAGGCGAAGCCGCGCTGCCCAGGCTCCAGCACCGCACGGAACACCGCCGAGCAGATCACCGCCTTGACGAACGTGCCCCAGATCCACGCGCCGAGATTGAACAGCATCATTCCCGACTGCAGCCGCATAAGGCGCTGCACGACCGCCGGATCCGGCTCTGCGCTCTTGTTGGCCATGATCGCGCCGATCATCTGGACCAGTTCCGGACCCAGGGCGACGAGCAAGGCGAGGGTCGGGATCATCGCCAGAACCAGAAGGGTCAGGCCCCACACGACGATCGCCGTCGGCTCTCGCGCGATCAGGGCCAGGCCCGCCGTCGCCGAACCGCCCACCGAGATCCTGGTCATCCGCTTCCCCCATGCTCGCCGAGCGCGCGACGCGCTCGATTTCGCGTCAGCCTACACTCGGGTTTCGCCGGGCGACAGCCGGAGGTAAGAGGGCGCCCATGAGCACTTCCCTTTCTTCCGTCGCGCCCGTCCACGTCATCGGCGGCGGCCTGGCCGGTTCCGAGGCCGCCTGGCAGATCGCCCAGGCCGGCGTTCCCGTCGTGCTGCACGAGATGCGCAAGGACGACGCCACCGGCAAGGTCACCACCGACGCCCACCACACCGACGGCCTGGCCGAGATGGTGTGCTCCAACTCGTTCCGCTCCGACGACTGGCAGTTCAACGCCGTGGGCCTGCTGCACGCCGAGATGCGCCGCTGCGACAGCCTGATCATGTCGGCCGCGGACCAGCACCAGGTGCCCGCCGGCGGCGCGCTGGCCGTCGACCGCGACGGCTTCTCGGCCGAGGTCACCCGCCGCCTGGAGGCCCATCCGCTGGTGACGATCGTCCGCGAGGAGATCGCCGGCCTGCCGCCCGCAGACTGGGACAGCGTCGTGGTGGCCACCGGCCCCCTCACCTCGCCGGCCCTGGCCGACGCGATCCTGGAGCTGTCGGGCGAAGGCCAGCTGAGCTTCTTCGACGCCATCGCGCCGATCATCCACCTTGAGTCCATCGACATGGATGTGGCCTGGCGCCAGTCGCGCTACGACAAGGAAGGCCCCGGCGGCGACGCGGCGGCCTATATCAACCTGCCCATGAACAAGGCCGAGTACGAGGCCTTCATCGACGCCCTGATCGAAGGCCCCAAGGCCGAGTTCAAGGAGTGGGAGCACGTCCCCTATTTCGATGGCTGCCTGCCGATCGAGGTGATGGCCGAGCGCGGCCGCGAGACCCTGCGCCACGGCCCGATGAAGCCCGTCGGCCTGACCAATCCGCGCGATCCGACCGTGAAGTCCTACGCCATCGTCCAGCTGCGCCAGGACAACGCCCTGGGCACGCTGTGGAACATGGTGGGCTTCCAGACCAAGCTGAAGCATGGCGCCCAGGCCGAAGTGTTCCGGATGATCCCGGGCCTGAAGGACGCCCAGTTCGCCCGCCTGGGCGGCCTGCACCGCAACACCTTCATCAACAGCCCGCGCCTGCTGGATCGGTCCCTGCGGATGAAGGTCCAGCCGCGCCTGCGCTTCGCCGGCCAGGTCACCGGGGTCGAGGGCTATGTCGAGAGCGCGGCCACCGGCCTGCTTGCCGGCCGCTTCGCCGCCGCCGAACGGCTGGGCCGGACGCTGGAGGCCCCGCCGGCCACCACCGCCCTGGGCGCCCTGGTCGACCATGTCACCGGCGGCCACCTTGAGGCCGGCGGCTCGTTCCAGCCGATGAACATCAATTACGGCCTGCTGCCGCCGATGGAGCCGCCCAAGACCGGCGAGGACGGCGTGAAGATCCCGCTGAAGGAACGCGGCCGCGCCAAGAAGCGCCTGATGAGCCTGCGGGCCCTGACCGACCTGGACGCCTGGCTGGCGGGCTAGGCGCATTGCGTCCTTGGAGGCTCGCCTAAAGGCGAGCGCCTCAGGATGAGGAATTCATAGCAGTACAAAACGCCTCATCCTGAGGCGCCCGCGCAGCGGGTCTCGAAGGACGCAGAGCGAGCGCAACAACCTCCCCGGTTTGCACGGGTGAGGAGAAGAACGGCCGCCGTCGCGCAGGTAACGAGCGCAACGCGCAGTTGCAGCCAAGCTACAGTTAGAAATCAGCCGTTTTATCACACGCGTCAAAACCGGGTTTATTACTGAATAACGGCGTTTTTCACACATGACACCGGTTTCTGTTGCAAATGACACCGGTTCCCGTTAGCGGTACCCAACTTATTGCAAGGCGTGACCGACCTAGAAGAGTTGCGCCTCTTTGAACTTTTCCGGGAGGGAACACATGCAGGATCACTCAACGCAACGGCGCGTGCGCGCGCTTCTAAACCAGGCCTCGCTGGGCGCCCTGGTCGTCGCCTCGACTCTGGCTATTTCGGGCGTCGCCTTCGCCCAGGACGCCGCCCCGCCGGCCGCCCCCGCCGCAGAACCCGAAGAAGTCGAAGCCGTCGTCGTCACCGGCTATCGCGCCGCGCTGCAAAGCGCGCTGTCGCTGAAGCGCAACTCGAACGTGATGGTCGACGCCATCAACGCCGAGGACATCGCCGACTTCCCCGACGCCAACCTCGCCGAGTCCCTGCAACGCCTGCCGGGCGTGTCGATCGACCGCGACAACGGCGAAGGCCGCACCATCACCGTCCGGGGCCTGGGCGCCGACTTCACCCGCGTCCGCCTGAACGGCCTGGAAGCCCTGTCCACCGCCGGCGCCAACGACAGCGGCACCAGCGGCAACCGCACCCGCGGCTTCGACTTCAGCGTGTTCGCATCGGAGCTGTTCAGCTCGCTGCGCGTCCAGAAGACCGCCTCGGCCGAGACCGACGAAGGCTCGCTGGGCGCGACCGTCGACCTCGTGACCGGCCGTCCGCTGGACTACAAGGGCCGCCGCATGGCCCTGTCGCTGCAGGACGCCTATTACGAAGCCGGCAAGCACAACAACCCGCGCGTCGCCGCCCTCTATTCGGACCGCTGGGACACCAAGTGGGGCCAGTTCGGCGCCCTGTTCTCGCTGGCCTATAACGAGCGCAACAGCACCATCGACAGCTATGGCCGCCAGGCCGGCCAGTCGGACTACGCCTATCGCGGCGCCACCTTCGCCGGCACGACCCTGACCACCAACGGCACGTCGATCCTGCAGCGCCAGGGCTTCGCCGCCCCGACCGGCACCTCGTGCAACGGCTCGGTGGTCCCGGGCGTCAACATCACCAACGCCGCCCTGTGCTCGGCCCTGACGGGTTCGAACCCGACGGCCTACGCCCTGGTCAACAACCCGATCGGCTCGACGCTGACGCGCGCCAACGGCATCACCACCACGACGGCGCCGGGCTCGCTGGTCCGCATCCCCGCCCTGCCGACCATCAACCAGCAGGAGCTGGAGCAGGAGCGCCTGGGCATCACCGGCTCGCTGCAGTGGAAGCCGACCGACCGCACCAAGATCACCTTCGACGGCGTCTATTCGCGCTTCTACAACAACTCGATCAACTATCAGATCAGCGCCGTCGGCCTGAACCGCAACAACACCACCGCCAACTACAACACCGCCGGCGCGACCACCGCGACGGCCACCAAGCGCGCCCTGTACAACGGCTGTAACTACGCCGCCGGCAGCGCCATCGTGCAGCCGGTCGACTGCGGCCAGTCGCTGTACGGCACGACCCCGGTGGCGGGCTACACCTACAGCTACAACCCCAACAACCTGGATCCGTACGAGTACTACAACAACCCGCTGTCGGTGGGTTACGTGGCCAGCGCCGACGGCCTGGCGATGCGCGACAAGTTCATCGGCCGCCCCTCGGTCAAGCTGATCGACGCCGCCCTCAGCGAAAGCGGCGCCAACGCCAGCTACCTGAAGCTGGGCAATGTCGACATGCGCTCGGCCGCCGACCAGCAGTACTACACGACCTTCTTCCAGCAGGGCTCGCTGAACCTCGAGCACGAGTTCAGCGACCGCCTGAAGATGACGGCGATCTGGGGCCAGTCGCGCTCGTACAACAAGGGCACCGGCCTGCTGGCCGACTACCTGAAGCTGGACTCGGGCAACGGCACGGCCGGCAACGACTACTTCGTCTATGACGAGCGCGGCGGCGGCTCGATGCCGCTGGTCAACTTCGGCTTCGACGCGACCAACCCGGCCAACTGGGACCTGATCAAGGGCTACTCGTCGCTGCGCGTCTACCGCACCACGGCCGACAACCGCTACGAAGGCGGCCGCGTCGACTTCAGCTACGACGCCGACGACAACCTGACGATCAAGTGGGGCGTGTCGCGCCGCAAGTACTCGTTCGCCACCACGCGCGAAGGCCGCGCCGGCGGTTCGTCGGGCGAGACCCTGATCCCGTCGCTGAAGGAAGCCGGCAGCTCGGTGGCCGCCACCAGCCGCCTGATCAACTGGGGTCGCGGCCTGGACGTGCCGGCCGGCACCACCACCGCCTTCCTGGCCCCGGACCTGGACAAGTTCACGGCCCTGTTCGACTTCAACTGCAACTGCATCAACAAGTGGGGCGACTGGCGCACTTCGGCCCTGTCGAACCCGGCCAACACCTTCGGCGTCGATGAAGTCGACACCGGCGCGTTCGTGCAGTTCGACTTCAACACCTCGGTGTTCGACCGCGAACTGCGCGGCAACTTCGGCACGCGCTACGCCATCACCGAGGTCGACTCCAACGGCCTGACCAACACCTCGCGCCCGATCTACGGCGAGAACAAGTACACCGACATCCTGCCGTCGCTGAACATGTCCTACGAGGTGGCCGACAACATGCTGCTGCGCTTCGGCGCGGCCAAGGTCATGGCCCGTCCGCTGCTGGGCAATCTGGCGCCGTCGATCACCGCCTTCAGCGCGCCCAACACCTCGGGCGTGACCACCGGCGGCACGATCACCATCGGCAACCCGAAGCTGGAGCCCTTCCGGGCCATCAACCTCGACCTGAGCCTGGAGTGGTACTTCGGCCAGGGTTCGCTGATCTCGATCGCCGTGTTCGACAAGGACGTCCGCAGCTTCCCGCAGACCGTCGTCAACTCGGGCACGCTGGACACCATCCTGTCGGCGGGCGCGATCCAGGACCTGATCACCGGCGCGACGACCACGGGCACTGCGGCCCAGATCGCCGCCGTGACCAACTACATCAACACCCAGTCGTTCGACATCCGTCAGTATCGCGATGCGCCGGGCGGCTACATCCGCGGCTTCGAGATCGGCTATCAGCAGAACCTGACGTTCCTGCCGGGCTTCCTCGACAAGTTCGGCATCCAGGCCAACTACACCCACCTGGAATCCGAGCTGAGCTACATCATCGACCCGGGCCAGCTGGAAGTGAAGAACGCCGCCGGCGTCGTCACCACCCCGGGCCGCGCCCAGGTCGTCGCGCCGGGTCCGTTCACGGGCGCCTCGCCGGACGCCTTCAACTTCACGGTCTATTACGACGCCGAGAAGTGGACGGCCCGCGTGTCGACCGCCTATCGCGCCAAGTACTACACCCAGTATCCGATCGCGTCGGGCACCTGTAACCCCGGTTACTGCGACTCCCCGCTGGTCAACGACTTCCTGGGCAGCACGGCCACCACCAACGTCGACGCCTCGTTCAGCTACAAGTTCAACAAGAACATCTCGCTGAGCATCGAAGCGCTGAATCTGACCGAGGAAACCAGCAACCGCTTCGGCTACGCCGACGACCCCGTCGTCACGCAGTATTCCGCGCCGGGCCGCCAGTTCTTCGTCGGCTTCCGGATGGTCTACTAGGCCTCTTCAAGTTTCTTCCTCCCCGAAGAGATCAACTTTCGGCGGCGCTGGTCATCCAGCGCCGCCTTTTTCTTGCGCTTCGCTCAGCGCTGGTTCGCGCGTGGCGGCCGTGGGGTCGGGATAGGTCTTGAAACCCTTCAGGGCGATCTTGACGGCCTCCCAGACAATAGCCGCCATGATCCCGACCACCTGCCAGGGATGGCCCAGCATGGCGCGGACCAGCGCCCCGTCGGTCAGTTCGCGCCGCTCGCCGGCGAAGGTGGCGGTCAGCATCAGGCCCGCCTCGTCGAACACGTCGACGCCGATATGGACGGTCTCGTCGGGTGCGGCGATGTCGAAGGAGTAGCGCAGGTTCATCGGCATGAACGGCGAGACGTGGAAGGTCTTGGTCGCGCCCTGCTCCACCCAGCCGGCCCGTTCACGCCGCACCGGCAGGATGTAGTCGTGGCGCTGGCCGAAGGTGTTGCGCACCGCATAGACGATGGCCTTCAGCGTCCCATCGCCGTCGCGGCAGAAATAGACGCTGAGCGGGTTGAAGGCGTGGCCCAGCACGCGCGGCATGCACAGCAGGGTGATCTTCGGATCGTCCAGCACGATGCCCCGCGCCGCCAGCTTGGCCAGCACCGAGGCCTTGGCCGTCGAGGGGCCATCGGTGGCGTGGTCCCGCTCGTGGAAGGACAGCAGGTTGAAGCGATTGAGCGAGAAGCGCTTCAGCCGCCGGTCCAGCGCCTCCAGTTCGTCGAGGTCCAGCAGCAGCATGAAGACGCCGTAGCGCAGCCGGTGGCGCTTGGGCCGCGACCGGTCGTGGGCGACCTTGCCGACATAGAGCGCCGAGCCCGTCTCCGCCCCCGAGGTCACGCGACCATTTCCTCGCTGTCGGCCGGCGCCACGGCGTCGACATAGATCCGGCCCGACGGATCGGGCGTCAGCCACGGGCGATGGACGCCGCCCAGCTGCTCGGCCACGGCCAGGCCCGCCTGCAGGCCGTCCTCATGGAAGCCCGAGCCGAAATAGGCCCCGCAGAACCACACCCGGTCACGACCCTGCAGCGACCACAGCCGCCGCTGGGCCAGCATGGCCGGGCCGTCGAACAGCGGGTGCTCGTACATCTGGTCGACCAGCAGGCTGTCGGCGCGCGGCGCGTGTTCCGGGTTCAGCGACAGAAACAGCGGATCGGCGCCATCGAGCGGCTGCAGCTTGTTCATCCAGTAGGTGACGCCGCCCTCGCCGCTTTCGCCGCGACGCCCCAGATGGTTCCAGCTGGCCCAGGCGGCTGGGCGGCGCGGCATCAGGGCCTTGTCCTTGTGCAGCACCGCGCGGTTGCGGCTGTAGCGGAAGGCGCCGAGGATCTCGGTCTCCTCGGCCGAGGGCGCGGCCAGCATCCGCAGCGCCTGGTCGGCGTGGGCGCCGATGACGACCTGGTCGAACCGACGCGTCTGCCCTGTCGCGTCCTCGATCGTGACGCCGTCTGGGCCGCGCAGGATGTGCTTCACGGGCCGGTGGGTCAGGATCTCGCCCTGGAAGTCGGCGACCAGGCGCGAGACATAGGCACGGCTGCCGCCGACCACCGTGCGCCAGGTCGGGCGCTTGTCGATCGGCAGCATCAGGCCGTGATTGTCGAAGAAGCGCAGCAGGGCGGCGGCGGGAAACTCGCGGATGTCGCGCATCGAGGCCGACCAGATGGCGGCGGCCTGGGGCAGCAGGTGATCCTCGGCGAAGGCGCGGCCGAACCCCTGCTGGCGCAGATAGTCGTCCAGCCGGCACAGCCCGCCCTCCTCCAGCGCCAGCACGTCGCGCGCGCCGTTGCGATAGAACCGGGTGACGTCCAGCAGCATCTTCAGGAAGCGCAGGTTCAGGACGTTGCTCTTCTGGGCCAGCAGGTTGTTGCTGCTGTATTCCAGCGCGCCGTTGTCCAGCGAGACGCCGAACGACATGTCGCTGTCGACCGTCGGCACGTCCAGATGCCGGAACAGCGCCGTCAGGTTGGGGTAGTTGGGCTCGTTATAGACGATGAAGCCGGTGTCGACCGGCACGCCATCGACCTCGACCGTATTGGCGTGGCCGCCCAGCCGATCGTCGGCCTCGTAGAGGGTGACATCGTGAGACCTGGACAACAGCCAGGCGGCCGAGAGGCCGGAAATCCCTGCGCCGATCACGGCGATGTTCAGACGCTGGGTAGGACGAGACGCGGCCAAGTGGGATCCCCCTTCTGCACGTCGCAGCGACGCGACAATCTCAGCTACGGAAGCGATAAGGGTTTGGACGCGCGCCGCATCCGACAGGCGGTTTGCCGCGTAGCTGTGATCGTTGCGCCCGCGAGGGTCGGCCAACCTGCAGCGAGGAGTTCCCATGAGCCTGGTCAAGGCCGCCATCCACGCCTTTGAAGACGCGCCGCTGCCCGACGCCGTCTCGCGCGCCGCGATCCGCTTCCTGGTCGGCGACGCCCGCCGCCGGCTGACCGGCGCCCCCGCCGACGCGGCCGCCGACTTCGCACGCGACATGGCCGCCCGGCCGATCGCCGAGCACACCGACGCGGCCAACGCCCAGCACTACGAACTGCCCGCCGCCTTCTTCGAGGTCGTGCTGGGCCCCAACCTGAAATATTCCAGCGGCCTTTACCCCAACGGCCGCGGCGACCTGGCCCTGGGCGAGGCCGAGGCCCTGCGCGAGACCGCCGCCCACGCCGACCTGCGCGACGGCCAACAGATCCTCGAGTTGGGCTGCGGTTGGGGTTCGCTGTCGCTGTGGATGGCCGACCGCTTTCCCAACGCCCGAATTACCTCGGTGTCGAACTCCGCCTCGCAGCGCGCCTTCATCGAGGCCCGCGCCGCCGAGCGGGGCCTGGCCAACCTGACCGTCGTCACCGCCGACATGAACGATTTCCAGACCAACCAGCGCTTCGACCGCGTGGTCTCGGTGGAGATGTTCGAGCACATGTCCAACTGGCGGGCCCTGCTGACCCGGGTGAAGGGCTGGCTCAAGCCCGACGGCCTGCTGTTCCTGCACGTCTTCACGCACAAGAACGCGCCCTACCGCTTCGACGTCGACGACCCGGCCGACTGGATCGCCCAGTACTTCTTCACCGGCGGCGTCATGCCCAGCCACGACCTGCCCCGACAGTTCCCCGACCTCTTCCAGGTCGAGGCCGACTGGCGCTGGAGCGGCGAGCACTACGCCCGCACCGCCGAGCAGTGGCTGGAGAATTTCGACGCCAACCGCGCGACGATCGATCCGATCCTCAGCGACGTCTACGGCCCGAACGCCACCGTCTGGCGGCGGCGTTGGCGACTGTTCTTCATGGCCACTTCCGGCCTCTTTGGTCACCGCGACGGCGAGGAATGGGGCGTCAGCCACTATCGCCTGCGGCCCGTCATCGAAACGGCGAATGTCCCATGATGCGATACATCCTCGGCTATCTGGCCACCGGCGGCGCCATGCTGGCGCTGGACGCCGTCTGGCTGACCCTGATGGCCCCGCGCCTCTACCAGCCGCGAATCGGCGAGCTGATGGCCGCCAAGCCCGCCCTGGCGCCGGCGGCGGCGTTCTACCTGATCTATCTGACCGCGATCATGCTGCTGGCCATCCTGCCCGCCGCCCGCGAAGACAGCTGGAAGCGCCTGGTCTTCAACGCCGCCGTGTTCGGCTTCTGCGCCTACGCCACCTATGACCTGACCAACCAGGCGACGCTGAAGACTTGGTCGACCACCATCACCCTGGCCGACATGGCCTGGGGCACGTTCCTGACCACCGTGGCGGCCAGCGCCGGCTTCGCGGCGTTGCGGGCGGTGAAGTAGCGACCGACACGCCTTGTATCCTGCGAGGCCTGGCGCCCGACAGGCGACTCCCTGAGCGCGCCCCATTGCCACCCTCCGGACGGCGTGCCACCGTTGCGTGACCGAATGTCGCGGGGACCCCTGATCGATGGATGCCGACACCAGCCGGGCCTTGCTTTCGCGCGCCATAGCCCGGGTCGCCAACCGGGATTCGGACGCCCTCAAATACGTCTATCGCCACACGTCCGCGAAACTGTTCGGCGTCTGCCTCCGTATCTTGAATGACCGCGAGGAGGCGGAAGACGTGTTGCAGGATGTCTATCTCAACGTTTGGAACAAGGCCGACCGCTTCGATCCGGAAAAGGCCAGCCCGATCACCTGGCTGGTCGCCATGGCCCGCAACCGGTCGATCGACAAGCTGCGCTCGCGCGGCGGCCGGGTGATGGCCGGGGTCGAGGAGGCCGAGACGGTGCCCGACGCCGCGCCGCTGGCGTCAACCCTGGTCGAGACCGACGAGGACCGCCAGCGCCTGGACGGGTGCCTGGACCAACTGGACCCCAAGCACGCCGGCGCGGTGCGCACGGCCTTCTTCGAGGGCGTCACCTATGACGCCCTGGCCCAAAGGATCGGCGCCCCGCTGGGCACGGTCAAAAGCTGGATCCGGCGCAGCCTGATCAGCCTTCGCGCGTGTCTCGAAGCATGACCGACGTGACCGTTCCCGACGAAGAGCGTCCGCTGGCCGGCGAATATGTGCTGGGCGTCCTGGACGCCGACGAGCGCGCCGAGGCCCGTCGCCGCATCGCCGCCGAGCCGGGCTTCGCCCGCGCCGTGCAGTGGTGGGAGAACCACCTGACCCCGCTGGCCGCCGACATCCGCGCGGTCGAGCCCTCGGCCGGCCTGTGGCCCCGCATCGCCAACCTGATCGGCGAGACCGCCAAGCCGAGCCTCTGGAGCAATGTCCGCGTCTGGCAAGGCGCCTCCGTCGGGGCCCTGGCCTTGGCCGCCGCCAGCGTCGTCGCCCTGGTGCTGACGCCGCGGCCGGCCCCGCCGCCGATCGTCGCTCCCGTCGCGCCGCCGGCCGCCGCCGAGGTGGCCGTCATCACCGACCCGACCACCAGCAAGCCGGCCCTGGTCGCCACGCTCGACCATGCGACCGACAAGCTGATCCTGACGCCGGTGTCGATGAAGATGCCGGCCCAGCGCGACGCCGAACTGTGGATCATCCCCGAAGGCCAGAAGCCGATCTCGCTAGGCGTGATCCCGCAGGACGCCCCGGCCCGCATCGCCGTGCCCGCCGGCCTGAAGGGCCTGGGCGCCTACACCGCCACCCTGGCCGTCACCGACGAACCCCTGGGCGGCTCGCCGTCGGGCGATCCCACCGGCTCGGTCCGCGCGGCGGGCAAGTTCGTGAAGGCCTAGGCGCGCCGCAGCTCGCGGGCCAGACGAAGGGAGTCGCCTCGGGTCGAAAGCCAGATCAGGCTTTCGGTCGCCAGGGCGATGACCAGGCGAAGCCCTCGCGTGAACGGATTGGCCGACCCCATGGTCCGTTCGGCGAAGCGCATGTGGCCCAGCTCCTGCTGCTGGATTTCGCGGATCACGGCCGACATCTCGACGTCGCGCTCGCCCAGCCAGGCCAGCTGATCCTCCAGGTGTCGGTGCACGGTCCGCTCGACCGCCTCGGTGCAGACAAGGATAGCCTTGCGTCCGAACAGTCCCGTGACGCTGCCCAGCACCACCCCGCCGACCGACCAGATCCACATCAGGCGACAGGGCTTGGCGGCCCGCGTCGGCATCAAGGCCCGGAAGCGGATCAGGTGCTCACGCTCGTGCTCCAGCGTACCGCGCAGGAACGGCAGCAGGTCGGGCGCGCGAAGCTTGGCCAACGCGATCTGGGCGCGATAGATCCTGATGGCGCCGTGCTCGCCGCCATGGTTCACTCGCAATATTCTCGCGGCGATCGACCGGTTCACGCGATACTCGCTTCAGGGCTGCGCCAGACCTATCAGCCGCTTGGCCCGTCACAAACCCCGGTTCGGCAACAGGCTCGCGCTGCTTAAGTAAGTAGTTTATGACTTATTCGCAGGCGCCGGGCTCTAACGCTGGCGCTTGTCGAGGCATCGACGCGCGGATCGACGCGCGCGAAGACTTGGACGGCGGAGCGCCGCGGCGCGGCCTGCTACCAAGAGGCCACGGCCGGCAGGGGCGCTATCGGAGCCAGGACGGGGTGAGCGAGTTGGAGATCGGCGCGAGGGCCAAGGCTCGGTGCGACCTGCTGGGCGTGTCGCCCTATAGCGAGGTCGAGGGCCAGCTGACGCGTCGTTTTCTCACGCCGGCTCATGAGGCGGCGCTGCGGACCCTGACCGGCTGGATGACCGACGCGGGCATGAGCGTCCGCCGCGACGCCGCCGGCAGCCTGGTCGGCCGCTACGAGGGCGAGACGCTGGATGCGCCGGCCCTGCTGATTGGCTCGCACATCGACAGCGTCCGCAACGGCGGGCGCTATGACGGTCCGCTGGGGATCATGCTGGGCATCGACGTGGTCGAGGCGTTGCGCGACGCCGGCCGTCGCCTGCCCTTCGCCGTCGAGGTGATCGCGTTCGGCGACGAGGAAGGCTCGCGGTTCTCGGCCTCGATGAGCTGCAGCCGGGCCATCGCCGGCACGCTGGATCCGGCCGCCGTGCTGGGCATGACGGACGCCGAGGGCGTGACCCTGGCCGACGCCTTCAGCGCCTTTGGCCTGGATCCCGCGAAGATCACGGACGCGGCGCGCAGGCCGTCCGAGGCCATCGCCTTCCTCGAAGCCCACATCGAGCAGGGCCCCGTCCTCGAAGCCGAGGGCCTGGCCCTGGGCGTCGTCACCGCCATCGCCGCGCAGAAGCGGCTGATGGTGCGGATCACCGGCATGGCCGGCCACGCCGGCACCACGCCGATGACCCTGCGCAAGGATCCCGGCCCCGCCGCCGCCGAGTGCATGCTGGCCCTGGAGCGCATCTGCCAGGCCGGAACCGACAACCTGGTCGGCACAGTCGGCCGCATGACCGCCCTGCCCGGCGCCTTCAACGTCATCCCCGGCGCGGTCGAGTTCTCCATGGACATCCGCGCCGAGACCTCGGCGACCCGCGACGCGGCGGTGGAAGCCGTCACCGCCGAAATCCACGCCATCGCCGCGCGGCGCGGCCTCACGGCGTCGGTCACCCTGATGCAGGCGCTGGATGAGAGCCCCTGCGATCCGGCGCTCACCGCCCTGCTGGAAGAGGCCGTCGGCGAGCTGGGCCTGCCGCCTCGCCGCCTGCCCTCGGGCGCGGGTCACGACGCCATGGTGATGGCCGTCCTGTGTCCCACCGCCATGCTGTTCATCCGCTGCGAGGGCGGGATCAGCCACAACCCGGCCGAGTCCGTCACCGAGGCCGATTGCGCCTTGGCGGCGCAGGCCATGCTGGGGTTCGTTGACAAGCTGGCGGCCCGAGACCCTCGCCCTTCGACAAGCTCAGGGTGAGGTTCTCGAATGACCCGCCTCAAAGACCTGTCAGTAGCCCTCATCCTGAGCCTGTCGAAGGACGAGGGCGGCCCAAGAACGAAGACGACATGACCGACACCTTCAAAGAACTCGACCACCCCGCCCGCCTGCTGATGGGCCCCGGCCCGATCAACGTGCACCCCCGCGTGCTGCGCGCCATGTCGGTGCAGCTGCTGGGCCAGTTCGATCCGGAGTTCACCGGCTACATGAACGAGACCATGGCGCTGTACCGCCAGGTCTTCCAGACGCAGAACCGCTGGACCTTCCTGATCGACGGCACCTCGCGGGCCGGGATCGAGGCGGCGCTGGTTTCGGTGCTGGCGCCGGGCGACGACGTGGTGATCGTCAACGCCGGCCGCTTTGGCCTGCTGCTGTCCGAGATCGCCGAGCGCTGCGACGCCAAGGTCACCCTGGTCGAGGGCGAGTGGGGCAAGGTCGTCGATCCTCAAGCCGTCGAGGACGCCGTCGCCCGGGTCAAGCCGCGCCTGGTCGCCTGCGTGCACGGCGACACCTCGACCACCATCGCCCAGCCGATCGAGGCCATCGGCGAGATCTGCCGTCGCCACGACGCCCTGCTTTATGTCGACGCCACCGCCACCTTGGCCGGCATGAGCGTGCCTGTGGACAAGTGGCAGGCCGACATCGTCACCGCCGGCCTGCAGAAGTGCCTGGGCGGCCCCTCGGGCTCGGCCCCGATCACCATCAGCGACCGCGCCGCCGACCACATCGCCGGCCGCAAGCATGTCGAGCGCGGCATCGCCACGGCGGGGTCGGTCAGCGGCAATGGCCGCCGCATCGCCTCCAACTATTTCGACCTGGCGATGATCATGGACTACTGGTCCGACAAGCGCCTGAACCACCACACCGAGGCGGCCAGCATGCTGTACGCGGCCCGCGAATGCGCCCGCGTGACGCTGGAGGAAGGGCTGGACGCTCGCTTCGCGCGCCACGCCGCCGCCGGCGCGGCCGTGGTCGCCGGCGCGGAAGCCCTGGGCCTGAAGGTCTATGGCGACCAGGCCCACAAGATGACCAACGTCACCGGCATCTGGATCCCCGACGGCGTCGACGGCGACCGCGTCCGGGCCCGGATGCGCACCGAGTTCGAGATCGAGATCGGCACGGCGTTCGGGCCGCTGACCGGCAAGATCTGGCGGATCGGGGCGATGGGGGTCAACGCGCGCAAGCACGCGGTTCTGACGACGCTGGCGGCGCTGGAGGCGGTGCTGCGTTGGGAAGGGTTCTCGGCGACGCCGGGGGCTGGCGTCGATGCGGCGGCGAAGGTGTTCGGATGATGGACGCCGTGCTGACCCCCTCCGGCCCTCCGGGCCACCTCCCCCAGAGGGGGAGGATCTTTGAACGCCTCGCCCAGAAGATGCTCCCCCTCTGGGGGAGCTGTCGCGGAGCGACTGAGGGGGTCCGCGCATGACTTACCCTCGCGACCTCATCGGCTACGGCCAGCACCCGCCCCACGCCGCCTGGCCCAACGGCGCCCGCATCGCCGTGCAGTTCGTCCTGAACTACGAGGAAGGCGCCGAACGCTCGATCCTGCATGGCGACCCCGTCAGCGAGTTCTTCCTGTCGGAGATGGTCGGCGCCCAGCCCATCCAGGGCATGCGCAACATGTCGATGGAGAGCCTCTACGAATACGGCTCGCGCGCCGGGTTCTGGCGCATCCGCCGGCTGTTCGACGAGCTGGGCCTGCCCTTGACCGTGTTCGGCGTCGCCCAGGCCATGGAGCGCCATCCCGACGCCGTCGAGGCGATGATGGAGTCCGGCTGGGAGATCGCCAGCCATGGCTATCGCTGGATCGACTACCAGCACTTCACGCCCGAGCAGGAGCTGGAGCACATCCAGAAGGCCATCGAGGTCCAGGCCCGCCTGACCGGCGAGCGCCCTCTGGGCTGGTACCAGGGCCGCACCAGCCCCAACACCGCTCGCCTGATCGCGGAGGAAGGCGGCTTCGTCTACGACGCCGACAGCTATGCCGACGACCTGCCCTATTACGACGACCAGCACGGCCGCCCGCAGCTGATCGTGCCCTACACGCTGGAAGCCAACGACATGCGCTTCACGGCGGCCCAGGGCTTCAACACCGGCGAGCACTTCTTCACCTATCTGCGCGACGCCTTCGACGCTCTCTACGCCGAAGGTGAGACCGCGCCGAAGATGATGAGCATCGGCCTGCACTGCCGCGTGGTCGGCAAGCCCGGCCGCATCCTGGGCCTCAAGCGCTTCATCGAGCACGTCATGGCCCACGACAAGGTCTGGGTCGCGCGGCGCATCGACATCGCGCGGCATTGGCTGGCGACGCATCCGTATGGGGCCCAATCATGAAGCCCTTCCCCCTTGATGGGGGAAGGGTTGGGATGGGGGTGACGCGGCGTGTCAACCGCTCACGCCTCCTCCAGCCCTCGCACGCCGCTGAACGCTTCGCGTTCACCCCCATCCCCGGCCCTTCCCCCATCAAGGGGGAAGGGAGAGGAGCGATCAGATGAGCTCAGCCCCGCCCCTGTCCCTGAAGCTGCTCAACATCATGAACCAGACCGGCTTCACCACCGCGCTGAGCTTCGCGTTCGAGCTGTCGCCATGGGTGGTCGAGCGCGCCTGGGACGAGCGACCGTTCGCCAGCGTCGAGGCCATGCACGCGGCCATGATGGCCGTGCTGGACGCTGCGACCACAGCCGACAAGCTGGCGCTGATCCGCGCCCACCCGGAACTGGCCGGCAAGGCCGCCATCGCCAAGACCCTGACCGCCGAAAGCAACGCCGAGCAGGCCAGCGCCGGGCTGGACCGGCTGACGCCGGAAGAATTCGCGCGCTTCCACGACCTGAACGCCGCCTACGGCGCGCGCTTCGGCTTCCCGTTCATCATCGCCGTGCGCCTGAACGACAAGGCCTCGATCCTGGCGGCGATGCAGCGGCGGCTTTCGAACGACGAGGCCCAGGAGATCGCCGAGGCGATCGCCCAGATCGGCCACATCTCCAGACTACGCCTTCTCGACGCGGTGACCGCCTGATGGACTACGATTTCGCCACCTGGGGCAGCCTGGTCCTGCGTTGGCTGCACGTGATCGCCGGCGTGGCCTGGATCGGCGCGTCGTTCTACTTCGTCTGGCTGGACAACAACCTGCGCGCGCCCGAGCCCGAAAAGGAGGGCGTGAAGGGCGAACTGTGGGCCGTGCACGGCGGCGGGTTCTATCACTCGCAGAAGTACATGACGGCTCCGCCGCACATGCCCGACCATCTGCACTGGTTCAAATGGGAGGCCTACACCACCTGGCTGTCAGGCTTCGCGCTGCTGACGGTGCTCTACTACGTGGGCGCACCGGTCTATCTGATCGACACCGCCAAGCACGCCTTCACCCAACCCCAGGCCATCGCCACCGGCCTGGCCTTCATCTTCGGCGGCCTGGCCGTCTACGAGCTGCTGTGTCGTTCGCCGCTGGGCGAGCGCCCGCGCCTGTTCGGGATCGTCTGGTTCCTGAGCCTGACGGCGGCGACCTGGGCCCTGACCCAACTCTTCACCGACCGGGGCGCCTTCATCCATGTGGGCGCGATCATCGGCACCTGCATGGTCGGCAACGTCTTCCTGATCATCATCCCCAACCAACGCAAGATCGTCGCCGACATGCTGGCCGGCCGCCCCGTCGATCCGCGCCTGGGGGCGATGGGCAAGCAGCGCTCGGTGCACAACACCCACATGACCCTGCCGGTCATCTTCATCATGATCAGCAACCACTATCCGGTGGTGACGGGCCATCCGCTGGCCTGGCTGCTGCTGGCCCTGATCAGCGCTGGCGGCGTGTCGATCCGCTACTTTTTCATCCTCAAACACCACGGGATCATCCGGCACGACTTCCTGGCCTATGGCGCGCTGCTGATCTTCTCGGTCAGCGTCATCGCCAGCAGCAAGCCCAAGACCGAGATCGTCGTGACCTCGCCCGTGCCGTTCTCGACCGCTCAGGCGATCGTCCAGAAGCACTGCGTCACCTGTCACAGCGCCACGCCCACTCACAAGGGCTTCGCCGCCCCGCCTTTGGGCGCCACGTTCGATAGCGCGGCGAACCTTCAGAAATATGCGCCGAAAATTCACGAACGCGCGGTAGCCACGAAGAGCATGCCGCTCGGCAACGAGACCGGCATGACCGACGCCGAGCGCGCCCAGCTGGGCGCGTGGATCAAGCAGGGAGCCAAGATCCCGTGACCGACGCCGCCGTACTGGACGCGCCCGCCGCGCCTTCGGAAACCTCCGACGACGCCCCCGCGCCGCGCAAGCGCGACGCCGAACGCACCCGCAAGGCGATCCTCGCCGCGGCCCTGAAGGAGTTCTCGCAAGCCGGTTTCGCCGGGGCCCGGATCGAGAAGATCGTCAAGGCCGCCAAGTGCAACATCCGGATGCTGTACCACTACTTCGGCGACAAGAAGGGCCTGTACCTGGCCGTCCTCGAAGGCGCCTATGTCGACCTCCGGGCCCGCGAGGCCGAGCTGAAGATCGACTTCGACAAGCCGCTGGAAGGCCTGCTGGAGCTGCAGCGCTTCACCTTCAATTACTTCGAGAAGAACCCGCGTTTCGAGGGGCTGCTGCGCAACGAGAACCTGATGCACGGCAAGTTCGCGGCGCAGTCGCGCGTCGTGACCGAGACCGCGTTTCCCCTTCGCCGGACCATCGAGCGCCTGATCGAGAGCGGCCAGCGCCAGGGCCTGTTTCGGTCAGACCTCGACCCCGTCCAGCTCTACGTCACCATCGCCGCCATGAGCCGCTTCCACCTGGCCAACGGCTATTCGCTGTCGGCGACGCTGGACACCGACATGACCACCACCGAGTGGCGCAAGGCCCGCCTGGCCCATTCGCTGGCGCTGCTGGAAGGCTATCTGACGGCGGGCAAGCGGTAGCTTCCAGACCTGTCATCCCGGCCGCAGAGCCGGGACCACCGGATGCTCGGCGCTTGCCGCGGTCCCGGATAGCCTCTGCGAGGCTTCCGGGATTACAACCAATCCTATTGCACCGTCGCCGGCGCCTTGGCGAGCGGCGGACCGCTGAGCTCGGTCTCGATGGCCACGGCGACCTCGTCGCTGACGCCCATGGTCGTGCCCGGGGCCGGAACGCCGAAGGCGATGCCGAAGTCCGAGCGCTTGAACGTCCCGGTCGCCGAGAAGCCGATGCGGGCGTGCGGGTCCATCGGATGGCCCGCATAGCCGCCGTTGAACTTCACATCCAGGACCAGCGGCTTGGTCACCCCATGCAGGGTGAAGTCGCCCGTCACCTTGCCGGTGTCGGGACCGGTCACCTCGACCTTGGTCGACTTGAAGGTGATGGCCGGATATTGCGCCGCGTTCAGCCACTGCGGGCCGGTCAGCTCTTCCAGGAACCCGGCCGGCGGATGCGGCAGGGTCAGCGACTTGGGATCGATGGTCGCTTCCAGCGTGCTGGCGCCGGCGTTGGCCGGGTCGAAGTTCAACTTGATGTCGAAGTCGGCAAAGGCGGCGGTGTAGTTGGAAAAGCCCAGGTGGCTGAGCCGGAACACCAGGGTCGAATGGCTCTTGTCGATCACGTAGGCCCCGGCGGGCACATTGACCGGCGCGGGCTTGGCGGCGGCCGTCGGGGCCGCCTGCTTGGGGGCTTCGGGCGCATCCGCGCCGGGCTTGGGAGAACAGGCCGCCAGGGCCAGCAACGCGACGACGGGCAGGACCAACTTCATCGTTTTCTCCCATGACCGCCGCGAACCCCGGACGTCGTCGTCCATAGGCCCTGAAGCGTCTGCAAGATCAACGTCGAGGACGGGTCCGAGTTGCCGGCTCGCTCAGGACGAGCCGGCGTCGGCGGAGGTCGGCCCTAGAAGAAGTTGTCGACGCTGATGCTGTCCAGGTTCGCGCCTTCCAGCTTGATGATGTTTTCCATGTACACCGTCGACCCGCTGGCGGCGCCCGAGAACACATAGACGTCCCCCAGCACCTGGATCACGGTGTACAGGCCCGGCTTGACCAGCTGCTGGGCCATGGCCAGGGCGGCGTCATAGGTCGCGGCGGTGTATTCGCCGTAGGTGATGGGCTGGGTGCGGTCGACGAAGACCAGTTTGTCGTTGGCCTGGAAGTCCTTGATCGTGTCGAAGCCGGCCCCGACGTAAACGGGATAGGACTCGCGCGAATAGAAGATGAAGCTGTCGCGTCCGGCCCCGCCGGTCAGGGCATCGACGCCGCCGCCGCCGTACAGGCTGTCATCGCCGTCGCCGCCTGACAGCGTGTCGTCGCCGCCGCTGCCGTAGAGGGTGTCCGCGCCGCCGCCGCCGGAGATCAGGTCGTTTCCGGCCTGGCCGTTGATGATGTTGGCGCTGGCGTTGCCCGTGAGGGTGTCGTTGACGACGGTGCCCAGCAGGTTCTCGATCGAGCTCTGGATCAGGAAGACTTCGTCGGCCACGCGTTGGCTGGCGGTGTTGCTCAGGTCGACGGTGACGCCGTTGACGAACGTGACCGTGGATCGGAACTGCAGGGTGTCCACACCGTCGCCGCCGTCGATCGTCTTCGTGCCCGGCTGGCTTTCGATGATGAACCAGTCTTCGCCGACGCCGCCTTCGGCGCGGTTGTCGCCATAGCCGAGGTCGAAATCGTCATCGCCGGCGCCGCCGAGCATCAGCGTGCCGGTCGAGGATGCCGAGGTGTCGCCGGACACGAAGGCGACGAGATAGTCATCGCCCGCGCCGCCATCGAGCGTGTCCGCCCCGCCGCGCCCGAGCAGCGTGTCGTCGCCGTCTCCGCCGCGCAGGATGTTGTTTCCGGCGTTGCCCTGGATGTAGTCGCTGAAGGCCGAGCCCACGACGCCCTCAATCGAATAGTAGGTGTCGAGGCCGCGGTTGGTGGAGATGCTCTGGCCTGATTGACCCAGTTGCAGGGTCACGCCAGTCGTCACACCGTCGTTCAGGAAGCTGACGAAGTCGAAGCCGTCGCCGCCTTCGATGACGTCGTCGCCCGCGCCGCCCGACAGGTAGTCGTCGCCGTCGCCGCCATAGAGGCTGTCATCGCCCGAGCCGGCGGCGATGGTGTCGGCGCCCGTCTCGCCGAGGAGCAGGTCGTTGTCCTCGCCGCCGTCCAGCAGGTCGTCGCCCGCGCCGCCGTGGGCCTCGTCGGTGCCGTTGCCGCCGGACACGGTGTCATTGCCCTCGTCGCCGAAGAGGAAGTCCGTGCCGCCGTCGCCGATGACGAGGTCATTGCCCACGCCGCCATAGACGGTGTCCTGATCTTCGCCGCCGGACAGGGTGTCGTTTCCCTCCTCGCCCAGGACCAGGTCGGCGTCGACGCCGCCCATCAGGTTGTCGTTGCCGAAGCCGCCGAGGATCCGGTCGTCGCCGGCGTCGCCGAAGACGGTGTCGGCGCCGTCGCCGGCGCTGATGCTGTCCCGATCGCCGCCGCCATAGACGGTGTCGTCGCCGTCCTCGGCCCAGATCGTGTCGGGACCCATGTCGCCGAAAACCAGGTCGCCGCCGGAGCCGGCGAAGATCGTGTCGCCGCCCTGGCCGCCCAGCACGGTGTCCGCCCCGGCGCCGGCCAGCAGGCTGTCCCAGCCCAGATTGCCGTGCAGGTAGTCGTCGCCGTCGCCCGCGACGATGGTGTCTTCGTTCTGGCCGCCCAGCAGGGTGTCGGCGCCCACGCCGCCCTCCAGCGAGTCGTTGCCCTGGTTGCCGTGCAGGTAGTCGCCGCCGGTTCCTCCGGCCAGGGTGTCATTCCCTTGACCGCCAAGCAGGGTGTCGTTGCCCCCAAGCCCTTGGAAGACATCGTCTTCGTCGGCTCCGACGAGATAGTCGGAACCTTCGCTACCGTTGAGAACCATGCCCGCCCCGTACTCGCCCCAAGAGAGTGAACGCCAAGGTTTAGGGAGCGGCGGGTTTAAAGCCAGAGATAATTGTGAAGCTTGGGAAACTTTATGGACGATCGCGCCGGAAGCTCCGCGAGGCGGAGAGACTAGCGCCTAGAACAGCACGCCCTTCTCCAGCAGGCCGTGCACGCCCTTCTCGCCGTTGACGGTCTGGGTGACGCGGAAGTCCACGGCCAAGGAACAGAACTGGTAGGCCTGCACGCGGGTCAGGGTCGAGCGGGCGACGATGAAGTCGATCATGCCGCGCAGGGCCTGCTTCATGGCTAGGTCGAGGTCCTCGTGGAACCCCATGATGATGTAGTGGGTCGGGGTCTCGGCGCGGGGCCAGGTCGCCGTTCCGAGGTCCGCGACCTTGTGCAGGACGAAGGTGAAGGTCCCGGTCAGGCCCATTTCCAGCGCATTGACGCAGACCTCGCCGTCGCCCTGGCGGCCGTGGCCGTCACCGACCGAGAAGTTGGCGCCCGGAACCCAGACCGGCAGGAACAGGGTCGCGCCAGCGCCCAGCTCCTTGTTGTCCATGTTCCCGCCATGCTCGCGCGGCTCGCGGCTGGACAGGCGTCCGTACTTGGCGGGCGGGGCCACGCCCATGGTGCCGAAGAACGGCCGCAGCGGCAGTTCCGGTCCCCAGCTGGGCTTGCAGATCCCATTGGCCTTGTCGACGGCGATGTGGCTGACATAGCGCTCGGGGAAGTCCTCCGGCAGGGTTCCGGCCAGCGGGCGCACGGCGCAATAGCCCCAGTCGTTGTTGGGCTCGACCTCTTCGACCCGCACCTCCAGCGTGTCGCCGGGCTCGGCGCCGGCGATTGCCACGGGGCCGGTCAGGATGTGCGGGCCGATCCGCTCGGGCTTGCTGTCGTGGATCGCCTGCAAGGCCGGCGGGATCGTCAGGCCGCTGTCGGGCGTCGGCATCACCTCCACCCCGCCCGAGACGCATTCGAAGGTGACGCTGTCCCCGGACTTGATGATCAGCACCGGGTCGAAGGCGGCGTCGAACATGCCGAAACGGATGGTTTCCGGCGTGGAGGTCAGGCGGTGATGGGGCATCAAGTAAGCCTTCTATTACCAGCAGTCACTTCGACGCCGATCCGGGGCGCGGTCCAAGGCGGGGCCGACGGATGGCGAGGCGATCGCGGCCAGGCGCCCGCTGGACGGGCGTTTGGCGGCGCGACTGTCTCTCCCGCAGGCTGACGTCACGGACGGCGGCCGCAAGCGCGGCCGCACTAGCCTAGCCGCGCGACGCGGGTATATGAATAAATTTCTTACTTATGGAGACCGTCACCGCATGGCGATCGACCCGGCGCTCAAGGCCTTTCTCGACCTGTCCGACGGCGATGTCGCGGCCTATGCCGACGCGCGCGCCGCCGAGATCGACCTGACCTTGCCCGAGCCGACCCGGGCGGCGGTGCTGGAGAACCTGACCCTGCTGCGGGGTCAGACCGCCCTCTTCGTCGCGGCCCTGGCCGACAAGGCCGGCGATGGCGCGCCCGAGGCGTTTCAACCGTGAGCTTCCCCAGCCTGATCGAGATCGCCGGCGAGGTCCGCGCGGGCCGCGTCACCGCCCGCGCCGTGGTCGAGGCGACGCTGTCGCGCATCGCCCGCCGCGACGGCGCGATCAACGCCTTCACCGCCGTGCTGGGCGAACGCGCTCTGGCGCGGGCCGACGCCATCGACGCCGCCCTCGCCGCAGGTCAGCCGGTGGGTCCGCTGGCCGGCGTCCCGTTCGCGGTCAAGAACCTGTTCGACATCGAGGGCCTGTCCACCCTGGCGGGCTCGAAGATCCGGCGGGGCGCGACGCCGCCATCTCGCGACGCGACGCTGGTGCAGCGCCTGGAGGCGGCCGGCGCCATCCTGGTCGGCGCGCTGAACATGGACGAGTTCGCCTATGGCTTCGTCACCGAGAACGCCCACGACGGCCCGACCCGCAATCCCCATGACCTGACCCGCATCGCCGGCGGCTCGTCGGGCGGCTCGGCGGCGGCCGTGGCGGCGGGCCTCGCGCCCCTGACCCTGGGCTCGGACACCAACGGCTCGATCCGCATCCCCGCCAGCCTGTGCGGGGTGTTCGGCCTGAAGCCCACCTATGGCCGCCTGTCGCGCCAGGGCGTCTTCCCGTTCGTCGAGAGCCTGGACCACGCTGGCGCCTTCGCCCGCTCGGTCGAGGACCTGGCCCTGGCCTATGACTTGATGCAGGGCGCCGATCCCGAAGGCGACGCGATCTGCACGCGCGAGGCCGCGCCGGTGTCGGACCGTGTCGCCGCCCTGGCCGACGGTCCCCTGCGCGTCGGCGTGCTGGGCGGCTGGTTCGCGCAAGGCGCCTTTCCCGAGGTGCTGGAGGCTCTGGACCAGGTGGCCCAGGCGCTGGAGGCCAAGGACCGCGTGATCCTCCCCGGCGCCCAGGCCGCCCGCGCCGCGGCCTTTTGCCTGACCCCGGTCGAGGCCGCCGAACTACACCTGCCCGACCTGAAGGCCCGGGCGATGGACTACGACCCCGCCGTCCGCGACCGCCTGCTGGCCGGCGCCCTCTTGCCCCATGGCGTGGCCGAGGCGGCCCAGCGCTATCGGCCCCATTTCCGCGACGAGGTCCGACGGGCCTTCGAACGGTTCGACATCCTGCTGGCCCCGGCCTCGGTCTGCCCCGCCCCCGGCGTTGGCCAGGCGACCATGGAAATGGGGGGCCAGCAGGTCTCCGTCCGCAAGAACCTGGGCGCCTTCACCCAGCCGATCAGCTATATCGGCCTGCCGGTGCTGGCCGCGCCGGTGAACCGGCCGGGCCAGCTGCCGATCGGCGTGCAGATCATCGCCCCGGCTTGGCGCGAAGACCTGGCCCTGGCCGCGGGCCTGAAGCTGCAACGCATGGGCGTCGTCGCCGCCCACGTCCCCCAGACCTTCTTGAAGGAGGGCGCGCAATGATCCTCAACGACCCCGCCGTGTTGGCCGAGGTGACCGCCGCCGTCGACGCCTATGAAACGGCGCTGATGGACAACGACGTCCAGGCCCTGGACGGGGCGTTCTGGAACTCACCCCACACCGTACGCCTGGGCGTGGCCGAGAACCTGTGGAGCTTCGCCGAGATCGCCGCCTTCCGCGTCGGCCGGGCCGGCGGCTCGCCGCCCCGCACCCGCCTACGCACCGAGATCGTCACCTTCGGGGCCGATTTCGCCGTCGCCAATGTCGAGTTCCGGCGCGACGACAGCGGCAAGACCGGCCGCCAGAGCCAGACCTGGATCCGCACCCCCGAGGGCTGGAAAGTCGCCTCCGCCCACGTGTCCCTGATGCAGGCCGGGGCCGACCAGCGCCTCGCCACCCAAGACGAAAAGCGCTAGAGCCTTCCAATGACGACCCCGACCAAGATCATTTTCGACACCGATCCCGGCATCGACGACGCCATGGCCCTGCTGTTCATCGAGGCCAGCCCGGCGCTCGACCTGATCGCGGTCACGACCATCTTCGGCAATTCCGACATCGAGACGACGACGCGCAACGCGCTCTATCTGAAGGACCGCTTCGGCCTGAAAGCGCCGGTGTTCAAGGGGACGGACAAGCCGCTGACCCGACCGCGCAACCCCTCGCCCACCTTCGTGCACGGCGAGAACGGCCTGGGCGACGTCGAACTGACCGGCCTGGTCCCGGCCCAGCCCGAGGCCAAGCCGGCCCACCAGGCGATCATTGATCTGGCCCGCCAGCATCCGGGCGAGGTGGTGCTGTGCGCCGTTGGTCCGCTGACCAACCTGGCCCTCGCCCTGAAGGCCGATCCCGAGGTCGCCACCCTGCTGAAGTCGGTGGTCATCATGGGCGGCGCGTTCGGCGTGGCCGGCAAACCGGGCAATGTCACGCCCGTCGCCGAGGCCAATATCTGGAACGATCCGGAGGCCGCCGACCAGGTCTTCACCGCCCCTTGGAACCTGACCGCCGTCAGCCTGGACGTGACCACCCAGGTGGTGATGTCGCCGGACTATATGGACGCGCTGGAGGCCTCGGCCGGGCCGGCGGGCCAGTTCCTCAACGAAATCTCCAAGCCCTATGCGGCCTTCTACGGCGGCCGCGACGGCATCGTCGGCTGCTGCGTCCACGACGCGGCGGCGGTGGCGTTCGTGATCGACCCGTCGCTGTTCGAGGTCCGTCGTGGTTCGGTTCGCGTGGTCACCGAGGGCGTGGCCCTGGGCCAGACCTGCCAGAAGGCCGAGGGCGAGCTATTTGGGCCGTCGGCGTGGGACGACATGCCGATCCAGGCCGCGACCGTGGCGGTGGACGAGGCGGGGCTTTTGAAGCTGTACGCCGAGACGATGACGGTCGGCTGAGACGCGGTGCGTCCTTCGAGGCTCGGCTCCGCCTCGCACCTCAGGATGAGGAAGATTTTCTGAGTTCCTCATCCTGAGGCGCCCGCGCAGAGGGCCTCGAAGGACGCAAGACCTTACAATCGTCCCCGTCTACCGCCCTTCAACCGATCGATCCCCCGTTCCGCACGCGGCGCTTCGGTCTCCACCGCCACCGGAACGCCCGCGGCCGGCTGGCTCACCGGCCGCCGAGGGACCATCAGCACGATTTTGCGCGCCGTGGCGGCCATCTGCCCGCGCAGCCTGGCCTTTTCCCGCGCCTTGCGCAGCACGGCGGGATCATCGGTGGTTTCAGCCAGCGCCCAAGCCGCCTCGAGCCCGGCCATCATCTGGGCCTGCAGGCGTTCGCACCAGGTGTCGGGAGAGATCTGTGTCATGCTCCCTAGGATGCGGCCGGTCCGAGCGTCGGGGATGAGAAACGTGCGTTTTCGTGTAGGGCTTTGATTTCGTTCAGGTCAGCGGCGAAAAGAACGGGGATAAGTCTTCCCTTCCCCAAGGCGGAAGAGAGCTTTGGGCTTACCCTGTGGATAACTTTTACCGCGTGTGCCGCAGCACTCCGGCCAGGTACGTCCGCTCGACAACCCGGTCGTCCCCCAGCACGGTCAGCGCGAACAGCCGATTCTCCAGGCTGCGCGTCTCGGTCATCCGCCGCGCCAGCAGCGACGTCGCGGTCAGGTCCAGCACCAGGAAATCGGCCTCCTTACCGGGCGCGAGGTTGCCGATCCTGTCGCCCAGATCCAGCGCCCGCGCGCCGCCCAGCGTCGCCAGATACAGCGCGTGGAACGGGTCCAGCGCCGCGCCCCGCAACTGCCCCACCTTGTAGGCCTCGCCCAGGGTGTGGAGGATCGAGAAGGTCGTGCCCGCCCCGACATCGGTGCCGATGCCGACCTTCACGCCGTGCGAACAGGCCTCTTCAAGCGGGAACAGGCCAGACCCAAGGAACAGGTTCGAAGTCGGGCAGAACGCCACCGCCCCGCCTGCCTTCGCCAGACGCTGAAAAGCGTCCCCCTGCAAATGAACGCAGTGGGCGAACACCGACCGCTCGCCCAGCAGGCCGAAGCGGTCATAGACATCGAGATAGTCCTTCGCAGCCGGGAACAGCGCCGCTGTCTCGTCGATCTCGCGCTGGTTCTCCGAGAGGTGGGTCTGCATCCAGACGCCCGGATGCGCGGCCAACACCTCGCCGGCCATGGCCAGCTGTTCGTCGCTGCAGCTGATGGCGAAGCGCGGGGTCACGGCGTAGCCGAGGCGACCCTTGCCGTGCCAATCGGCGATCAGACTTTCCATGTCGGCGCGGCTGGTCTCGACGGTGTCGGTCAGGCCGTCGGGCGCGTTGCGGTCCATCAGCGCCTTGCCGGCGATCAGCCGCATGTCGCGCTCCAGCGCGACGCGGAACAGCGCCTCGACCGAACCCTTGTGGACCGAACCGAACACCAAAGCCGTGGTGGTGCCGTTGCGGAGCAACTCGTCGACGAAGAAGTTCGCCGCTTCGGCGGCGTGGGCCGGATCGGCGAAGGCGGCCTCGGCCGGGAAGGTGTGCTGCTCCAGCCAGTCCAGCAGCTGCGCGCCGTGGGCGGCGATGATGTCGACCTGCGGGAAGTGGATGTGGGTGTCGATGAAGCCCGGCGTGATCAGCTTGCCGGTCAGGTTCTCGACCGCGACGCCATCGGCCAGGGGCGCGAGTTCGGCATAGTCGCCGCACGCCACGACATGGCCGTCCTCGACCAGCAGCAGCCCGTCCGCGTGGAAGCGCACCGCTTCCCCGTTCTTCGTCGGATCATCCAGCAGGTGGAGGATCGACGCCCTATAGGCTTGCAACGGCCAGGTCCTCGTCGTTGGAAATTCGGGCCGCTTCCAGCCGCATCAAGAGGTCGGCGGCCACCGACACGGCGATCACCTCGGGCGCCTTGCTCTTCAGATGAGGCAGGCCGATCGGGCAGGTCAGGCGGGTCAGGGCGGCCTCGGAGAAGCCGTCGTCGCGCAGCCGGCTCATGAACCGGGCGCGCTTGGTCTTCGAACCGATCAGGCCGAGATAGGCGAAACCGCCGCCCGCCAGCCCGGCCGAGGCCAGGGCGTAGTCCAGGCCGTGGTCGTGGGTGAAGATCAGGCCATAGGCGTCGCCCCCCGCGCCCATGGCGGCGGCCGCCATCTCGGCGGGCTCGGCCACCGTGACGCCGGGGATCTCGCCGGTCTCGGGACGGCTGTCGTACCAGGTCAGCTTGAACGGCAACGGCGCGAAGGCCCGCGCCACCGCCTGGCCGACATGGCCGGCCCCGAACACCAGCAGCGGCGGACGCGGCGCCTCGGTGCGCTCGACCAGCTCGTCGCCCAGCTCGGGGCGCGCCCCGCGCGCCGCCGCCTGCGCCCCGGCCAAGGTGACCGGCGGCGCGTCGGGGCTGGCGCTCAGGATCGGGACGATGGTCTTGGTCAGCAGGCCCGGATCGAAGCGGGTGCGGACCTCGAAGGGCTGATCAGCGTCCATCCGCCGGGCGGCGTCGGTCAGCCAGTCGCGGCTGGCGGCCTCGACGCGCTCGATCAGCAGGCGCACGCGACCGCCGCAGCACTGGGCCAGCAGCGGACCCAGCGGATAGTCCTGGATGGCGAAGCTGGCCTGCGAGTTGGTCAGCATCAGCCGCGCCTGGCTGGCGACCCGGAACTCCAGGTTGCCGCCGCCGATGGTGCCCGATTGGCCGCCTTCCCAGACCACCATCTTGGTCCCGGCCTCGCGCGGGGCGGAGCCCTCGGTGGCTAGGACGGTGACCAGGGCGGCGGTGTCGTTGTGGTCGATGCGCGCCAAGGCCGCGCGGGCCCAGTTCCTCATGATCCCTCTCCCATAGGGAGAGGGAGGGGCCCATGCGCAGCATGGGAGGGTGAGGGGTTAAGGCGGCTGACGGCGTGCCGGCACGCCGGTTGAGGGTGTAACCCCTCACCCTCCCACGCCTGCGGCGCGGGCCCCGCCCTCTCCCTCTGGGAGAGGGGGCTAAGCACGGGCCCTCGCCTTCACGTCCTCGACCGCCATCAGGATCGCCTCCGGCGTCGCCGGCGCGTTCAGGCGCGGCATGACCTTGTGATCGGCCACGCTCGCCACCGCCCGGGTGATCGCCGAGAACACCGAGATCGCCAGCATTAGCGGCGGCTCGCCCACGGCCTTCGAGCGATGAACGGTGGCCTCGACATTTCGGCCGGCCTCCCACAGGCGCACGTCCAGATGCGCCGGGCGGTCGCCGATGGTCGGGATCTTGTAGGTTGAGGGCGCGTGGGTGCGCAGGCGTCCTTGCGCGTCGTAGACCAGCTCCTCGGTCGTCAGCCAGCCCATGCCCTGGATGAAGCCGCCTTCGATCTGGCCCAGGTCGATGGCCGGGTTCAGCGAGCGGCCCACATCGTGCAGGATGTCGGCCCGGGTGACCTTCATCTCGCCGGTCAGGGTGTCGATCAGCACCTCGGACGCCGCCGCGCCATAGGCGAAGTAGTAGAACGGCCGGCCCGAATGGGTTGCGCGGTCATAGTGGATCTTGGGCGTGGCGTAGAAGCCGGTCGAGGACAGCGACACCCGGCCCAGATGCGCCTGGCGGCACAGGATCTCGAACGGGATCAGCTCGTCGCCGGCCTTCAGCCCCTGGGGCGTGAAGGCGACGTCGGCTTCGGCGCAGTTCCACTTCCTGGCCGCGAACTCCACGAGCCGCGCCTTGATGGTGTTGGCCGCATTCAGCGCCGCCATGCCGTTCAAGTCCGTGCCCGACGAGGCGGCGGTAGCCGAGGTGTTGGGCACCTTGTCGGTCACCGTCGCGGTCGCCTTGACCCGCGAGGCGTCGACCTGGAAGGCCTCGGCGACGATCTGGGCGACCTTGGTGAACAGGCCCTGCCCCATTTCGGTGCCGCCATGGTTCAGCAGGATCGAGCCGTCGGCATAGAGATGGATCAGGGCTCCGGCCTGGTTCAGATGCGTGGTCGTGAACGAGATGCCGAACTTCACCGGCGTCAGCGCCAGGCCCTTCTTCAGGATCGGGCTTCCCGCATTGAACGCGTCGATCTCGGCCTGGCGGGCCTCGTAGTCGCAGGCGGCGGCCAGCTCGGCCAACAGCTGCGGCGCGACATTGTCCTCGACCGTCTGGTGATAGGGCGTCAGGTCGCGGCCTGGCCCGCCGTAGAGGTTGCGGCGGCGCACCTCCAGCGGGTCGATCCCGACCGCCTGAGCGACGGCGTCCATCACATGCTCGATCGCCAGCATGCCCTGCGGTCCGCCAAAGCCCCGAAACGCGGTGTTCGACACCGTGTGAGTGCGGAAGCGGTGGGACAAAATCTCGACCGCTGGCAGGAAATAGGTGTTGTCGACGTGGAACATCGCGCGGTCGTTGATGGCCGGCGACAGGTCCGTCGTCGCGCCGCAGCGCGAGGCCAGGGTCAGGGCGATCCCGGTCAGTATGCCGGCGTCGTCGAAGCCGACGTCGTAGTCGACCTCGAAGTCATGCCGCTTGCCGGTCATGACCATGTCCTCGTCGCGATCGGGCCGGCACTTGGCGGCGCGGCCGGTCTTCACGGCGACCAGGGCGGCGCCGGCGGCGAACAGCGAGGCCTGCGTCTCCTTGCCGCCGAACCCGCCGCCCATCCGGCGCACCTCGATGGTCACGGCCGTGTGCGGACGGTCCAGCACGCGGGCCACCAGGTGCTGCACTTCGCTGGGGTGCTGGGTGGACGACCAGACGTGGACGTCGCCGCCCTCGCCCGGAATGGCCAGCGCCACCTGGCCCTCGAGATAGAAGTGATCCTGGCCGCCGATGGCCAGATGGCCTTGCAGGCGGTTCGGGGAAGCGGCGAGCGCGGCGGCCGCGTCGCCCCGCGCCATGCGCTGGCTCTTCTCAATGGTCAGGTCGGCGTCGCGGGCGGCGGAGATGTCGATGGCGGCCGGCAGCTCGGCATAGGCGATCACCGCCTTGGCGGCGGCGGCGCGGGCGGCGGCGATCGAGGTGGCGGCCACCGCGAACAGGCTCTGGCCGACATAGGTCACGGTGTAGGTGGCGAACAGCTTATCGTCGTGGATCACCGGGCTGACGTCGTTCTCTCCGGGGATGTCGTCGGCGGTCAGCACCAGCTTGACGCCGGGCGAGGCGCGGACGGCCGACAGGTCCATCGCGGTGATGCGCGCATGGGCCTTGGTGCTGAGCCCGAAATGGACATGCAGCATGCCGGCCGGCTCGGGCATGTCGTCGATATAGACGGCCGAGCCCGCGACATGGCGCGGGGCGCTGTCATGCGGCAGCGAGGCGTGGACGCCCTGGAAAGCGTCGGTGGCGACAGGAACGGTGGCGGAGGAGTCAGCCAAGAGCGCTCTCCGGTTCGACGCGGGCCAAGAGGCTCGGCGACGTGGTCTCGATGAAAACCTTGCGCAGCATATTCCTGGCCGCCAGCGATCGATAGGCCGCCGAGGCGCGCATATCGCTGAGCGGGGTGTAGTCGGCGTCGATGGCCGCTTGGGCGGCTTCGACCGTAGCCTCGGTCCAGGACCGGCCGATCAAAGCCTTCTCGCACGCCGTCGCGCGCTTGGGCGTTCCCGTCATGCCGCCGAACGCAATCCGCGCCGAGGTCACGACGCCGTCCTTCAGCGTCAGGGCGAAGGCGCCGCAGACGGCCGAGATGTCCTGGTCGAAGCGCTTACTCAGCTTGAAGACCTTGAAGATCAGGTCCGGCTTCGGCGTCGGGACGATCACGGCCTCGACGAACTCACCGGGCCGGCGGTCCTGCTTGCCGTAGTCGATGAAGAAGGCTTCTAGCGGCAGCTCGCGCCGCTCGCCGCCTCGGTTCAGCACCAGGGTCGCGCCGGCCGCGATCAGAGCCGGCGGCATGTCGCCGATCGGCGAGCCGTTGGCGATATTGCCGCCGATGGTGCCGCTGTTGCGCACCTGGGTCGACCCCAGTCGCCGCATCATCGCGCCCAGTTCCGGATAGAGCCCGGTCAGCGTTGTCATGGCGTCGACATAGCGAACGCCCGCGCCGATGCTGACGCCGCCCTCGACGGTGTCGATGGTCTTCAGCTCGGCGACCTGGCCGATGTCGATCAGCACCGTCAGCGGCTTGCGCAGCTTGGTGACCCACAGCCCCACATCCGTGGCCCCGGCGACGATGGTCGCCTCGGGATGCTCGGCATAGGCCAAGGCCAGTTGCTCCAACGACCGCGGCGCCAGCCAGCGGCGGGTCAGGCCCTGCACCGGATCGTGGTGCGAGACATCCAGCATCGTCCCGTCGTCCAGGCCCGACAGGTCGACCGCCGGTGCAGTCTCGGCCTCGACGGCCTTGGCGACCTCGATGATCGGGCCATAGCCGGTGCAGCGACACAGGTTGCCGGCCAGCACCTCAGCCGGTGGCGCGTCGGTCCCCTTGGCGGCCACGGCCTTGGCGTAGAGCGACATGACGATGCCCGGCGTGCAGAAGCCGCATTGCGAGCCGTGCTTGTCGACCATGGCCTGCTGCACTGGATGCAGCGCGCCATCCTTGGCAAGGCTCTCGACCGTCATCAGCGCCTTGCCGTGCAGCATGGGCAGGAACTGGATGCAGCTGTTCACCGCGCGCCAAGCCACGCCCTCGCCGTCCGGCTCGCCGACCAGCACGGTGCAGGATCCGCAGTCGCCCTCCGCGCAGCCTTCCTTCGTCCCCGTCCGGCGCAGATCGCCGCGCAAATGTTCCAGCAGGGTGCGCGTGGGATCGGCGTCGCGCACCTCGTGCGCCTCGCCATCCAGCAGGAAGCGGATCGTCTCGCCCATTCAGCTGCCCCGATAGGTGGAATAGCCGTACGGCGAGACCAACAGCGGCACGTGCCAATGCTGCTCGACGTTCGACACGGCGAAATCGATCACCACCACGTCGATGAACGGCGGGTCGGTCACCGCTGCGCCCGTGGCCCTGAAATGCTCGCCGATGGAGAACTCCAGGCGATAGCCGCCGATCACGATGTCCTCGCCGGCGATCAACCGCGCACGGCCGTCGTCATCCGTGCGGAATTCCGCCACCGGCGACAGCAGGTCGCCGTCGCGCCGTGACACGCGCACCAGGACCCCGGCCGCCGGCCGCCCGACCGCCTGGTCGAGAATGTGGGTCGTCAGTCCGCTCATGTCGCGCCTTTCCAAAAGTCCGTGTGTCGATGCTCGGCCCGCCCGCCCGACCTGTCCAGCGCCATGCACGGCAACGGATGGGCTGTCGGGTCCGCGCCGACGAACAGGGCGACAGGCGCCCGAACGGCAGGCAATATATAATAGATTTATTACTTACCAGAGCCCCTTATCGGCCCGACCAATGTGACCGCTACCAAAGAAAATTACCCTACCATCCGCATAGGGTTGGCATTGCCCGCCCATCCCCGGTAGCTAGACCTCGACGGCCCGCGCTGAAGACGGGTCGCGCCCACATGCTCCGCGCAGACGCTCAAAGAGGAACACGATGGACGAGGATTTCCGTAAAGCCGCCCTGGACTACCACCGTCTGCCGCGGCCCGGAAAACTGGCTATCGAGGCCACCAAGCGCATGGCGACGCAGCGGGACCTGGGCCTGGCCTATTCGCCGGGCGTGGCCGCGCCCTGCGAGGCGATCGCCGCCGACCCCGACAAGGCCCGCGACTACACCGCCCGCGGCAATCTGGTGGCCGTGATCTCCAACGGCACCGCCGTGCTGGGCCTGGGCAACATCGGTCCCCTCGCCTCAAAGCCGGTGATGGAGGGCAAGGCCGTCCTCTTCAAGAAGTTCGCCGGCATCGACGTGTTCGACATCGAGGTCGACGCCGAGGATCCTGATCGCTTCATCGAGGTGGTCGCGGCGCTGGAGCCCACGTTCGGCGGCATCAATCTCGAGGACATCAAGGCCCCGGAGTGCTTCGTCATCGAGCGCAAGCTGCGCGAGCGGATGAACATCCCGGTGTTCCACGACGACCAGCACGGCACCGCCATCGTCTGCGCCGCGGCCGTCCGCAACGCCCTGCTCGTTCAGGGCAAGACCCTCAAGGATGTCAAGCTGGTGACCTCGGGGGCCGGCGCCGCCGCCCTGGCCTGCGTGGACCTGCTGGTCTCGATGGGCCTGCCGGTCGAGAACGTGACGCTGACCGACATCAAGGGCGTCGTCTATGCCGGCCGCGATGACGACATGCTCGACAACATGGCGCGCTACGCCCGCCAGACCGACGCCCGCACCCTGGGCGAGGTGGTGGCCGGCGCCGACATCTTCCTGGGCCTGTCGGCCCCGCGCGTGTTCAAGGCCGAGTGGCTGCCGCTGCTGGCGCCCAATCCGCTGATCCTGGCCATGGCCAATCCCGAGCCGGAAATCCTGCCCGAACTGGTCGCCGCCGCCCGTCCCGACGCCATCATGGCCACCGGCCGCAGCGACTACGCCAACCAGGTCAACAACGTCCTGTGCTTCCCCTTCATCTTCCGGGGCGCGCTGGATGTCGGGGCTTCCGAGATCAACGAGGCGATGAAGGTCGCCGCCGTCGAGGCGATCGCCGAACTGGCCCGCGCCGAGGCGTCCGAAGTCGTGGCCTCGGCCTATGGCGGCGTCGCGCCGGTGTTCGGCTCGCAATACATCATCCCCAAGCCCTTCGACCCGCGCTTGATCCTGCAGATCGCCCCGGCCGTGGCCAAGGCGGCCATGGACAGTGGCGTGGCCACCCGGCCGATCGCCGATTTCGACGCCTACCAGGCCGAACTGGAACTGTTCGTCTACCGCTCGGGCCAGCTGATGCGGCCGGTGTTCGAACGCGCCCGCAAGGCGACCAAGGCTTCGCCCGAAGGCATTCGCGTGGCCTATGCCGAGGGGGACGACGAGCGCGTGCTTCGCGCCGTTCAGACCGTGCTCGACGAAGGCCTGGCCAAGCCGGTGCTGATCGGCCGGCGCGAGACGATCATGGCCAAGGCGTTGGAGATGGGTCTGCGCCTGGACTTCAACAACGCCGTCGAGATCCTCGACCCCGCCGCCGACAAGGCGCTGTTCGCGCCGCTGGTCGAACGCTACCAAGGCCTGGTCAGCCGTCGGGGCGTGCCGCCCCTGGCCGCCGAGCGCCGAGTCACCAACCGCCGGACCGTCTCGGCCTCGATGCTGCTGCAGGCCGGCCATGTCGACGCCGCCCTGGTGGGCGGGGCCGGCGACTGGTGGCAGCACATGACCTATGTGCTGCCGATCATCCCCAAGCGCGAGAACGTCGGCCGGATCTACGCCCTGTCGGCCCTGATCCTCGACAACGGCACGCTGTTCTTCTGCGACACCCACGTTAATGTCGACCCGACCGCCGAGCAGGTGGCCGAGATGACCTTGCTGGCGGCGGAGTCCGTGCGGCGCTTTGGCCTGACGCCCAAAGCCGCGCTGCTGTCGCACTCCAGCTTCGGCGCCTCGAACTCGCCGACCGCCCGCAAGATGCGCGACGCCCTGGCCATCGTCCGCGAGAAGGCGCCCGAACTTGAGGTCGACGGCGAGATGCACGCCGACGCCGCCCTCTCCCAGGCCCTGCGCGACCGCCTGGTGCACGACAGCGCCCTGAAGGGCTCGGCCAATCTCCTGGTCATGCCGACCCTGGACGCGGCCAACATCTCGCTGACCCTGCTCAGCGCCGCCACCGAAGGCCTGCTGGTCGGTCCGATCCTGCTGGGCATGAGCCAGCCGCTGCATGTGCTGACGCCCAGCGTCACCGCGCGCGGCATCGCCAACCTGACCGCCCTGGCCGTCAATCAGGCGGCCAGCGAAAGGGCCAAGCGGGCCTAAGATCCAGACGCGAAAAGGCCCCGCGTGAAACCGCCAACCGTCTCTGCGACGGAAGCGGCTCCAGGCGGGGCCCATTTTCAGGAGAAGTCGGGCGGTCGCGATGCGCGGCCGCCCTTTTTCAATCCTTAGAGGATGCGCAGGTTGCCGGCCGAGGTCTTGCCCGAGCGGCGGTCCTGTTCCAGTTCGTAGCCGACTTGCTGGCCTTCGTTCAGGCCGCGCAGACCGGCGCGTTCAACGGCCGAGATGTGCACGAACACATCGCCGCCGCCGTTGTCGGGCTGAATGAAGCCGAAGCCCTTGGTGGTGTTGAACCACTTCACGACGCCCGTGCCGGCTTCGCCGCCACCGCCGCCGCCGTAACCGCCGCCACGGGGAGCGTCATAGCCGCCGCCGCGCGGAGCGTCGAAGCTGCGGGCCGGACGGCGCGGAGCCGACGGAGCAGCGCCTTGACCGGTCACGCGCAGGTTGCCGGCCGAGGTCTTGCCCGAGCGGCGATCTTCTTCGAGTTCGTAGGCGACGAGGTCGCCTTCGTTCAGGCCCGACAGACCCGACCGTTCAACGGCCGCGATGTGGACGAACACGTCCTCGCCGCCGTTCTCGGGCTGAATGAAACCAAAGCCCTTGGACGGGTTGAACCACTTAACGACACCGTTCGCCATCTTATCCTCAAAACCTATTCCGCTGGGTCAGTTGCCGACCCGCGTCCTTCCATAGCATCTCATGACGCAAATCAAAGGATCGCGCCATGGGCTTGACTCGGAGATTCTGGAGGATAAGGGCCGTTAGCGCAGAAAAATTCGCTTTGGGCGCGACCTTAAGCTCTGATCGCGGACCGTTCACCATTCGGTGAAAGTCGCGTCGCCGGCCAAATTGGCGGCGGGCGACGAGGTCTTGGGTGCGGGGACAGGATTTGAACCTGTGACCTTCAGGTTATGAGCCTGACGAGCTACCGGGCTGCTCCACC